>DASZHD010000053.1:0-107040 GCA_035938175.1 Vulcanimicrobiaceae bacterium | reverse complement strand
TTGATTAGCCCCAAATCCTGAAGATCGTCTTTATCCCACTGCACGATCGTGCGATCGCGCATCGTCGCCCATTCCACCGGCGCAACGCGCACGAGCGGATCGCGCGTAATCACCATTCCGCCGGAGTGAATGCCCATATGACGCGGAAAGCCTTCGATGCGGCGGCAAAGCGCGAATAGCCGCTCGCCGATTTCTGCGTCGAGCGGGGCTTTGATGTTGGGATCGGGGTCGTCGCCGTAATCGCGATCGTAAAACCCGTGGTAGTCGTGCGCGTGGCCGAGGCGCGGCTTGCGGGGTTGGCCTCGGGGGGGCGGGGGTTCTTTGTTTTCGGGGGCATGGCTAGGTGAGGGGACGCCCATCGCGCCCGCCAAGGATTCGCGCGCGTCGAATTCTTTGGCGACCGAGTCGACTTGTGCGAGCGTCAAACCGATCGCTTTGCCGATGTCGCGAATTGCCGAACGCGCGTGGTACGTCACCACTTCCGCCGCCATCGCCGCATGCGTACGTCCGTAGCGGTCGTACACGTACTGAATGACTTTTTCGCGATCCTGATGCGCGAAATCGACGTCGATGTCGGGAATTTCCTCGCGCCCTTCGGACATGAACCGCTCGAACAGCAGATTCATGCCGACGGGATCTACCGCGGTGATTCCGAGCGCGTAGCAGACGGCCGAGTTCGCCGCCGAACCGCGGCCCTGGCAAAGCACGCGCATGTCGTTCGCCGCGCGCACGATATCCCACACGATGAGAAAATATCCCGCCAAATCCATTCGCGCGATCATGCCGAGCTCGTATTCGAGTTGCCGTTCGACCTTGGAATCGAGCGGTGAGCCGTAGCGTTGCGCGGCGCCGCGATACACTAATTCCCGCAGGTAACTTTGGCGCGTGTAGCCTTCGGGTACCGGAAAGACCGGGAATTGCCCCGCCAGGCGTTCCAGGCGGAATGCGCAGCGCTCCGCAATCACTAGCGTGTTTCGAATGGCGTCGGGATAACCGGAAAAAATCTGCGCCATCATGCGCGCGGGCTTGAGATGGTATTCCGCGTTGGGACGCAGCAGCGCGTCCTCGCGTGCCTGCGCCAAATTCGTCTTGTTCTTGATGCAGAACAGCACGTCGGCTAAGCGAGCGTCGTCTTTGCATGCATACATTACGCCATTCGTTGCGACAAACGGGACCTGCAGTTCGTTTGCGATGGTCATGAGTTCGCGGCAGCGCCGCGCATCGGCCGCGTGCAGGTGGTGTTGTAATTCCAGGTAGAGGCAGCCCGCCAACCGTTCACGCAGCATGCGAACGTACGCGGCGTCCGGCTCGTTGCACAAGACGACGAGCCCATCGGTGCGTCCGTCTATATCTGTATACTGTAAGCGCGGCTCGGCTTTAGCGCCGCGCAGCTGGCCGCTGGAGACGATCTCGCACAGATTCGCATAGCCGAGCTCGTTCTCGACGAGCGCGGTAAGAAAGCGTCCGTCTTCAAAATTCAATTCTGCGCCGACGATTCCGGGAATTTTGACGTCCGCGGCCGCCTTCGCAAAGCGTACGGCGCCGTAGAGTCCGTCGCGGTCGGTCAGCGCAATCGCGTAAAGGCCGAGTTGCGCCGCGGTTTCAACCAGTTCTTCCGGATGCGATCCGCCTTCTAAAAACGTGAAGTTGGAACAACAGTGGAGTTCGGCATAGCGTAGTGCGTTGGGCGGCAAGATAGTTGCAAAAGTTCACGCTCAGCGCGCGAGCCACGTGCCGAGCATTCTCAGATCGAGTCTGGTATTGAGTTGCGGACACGCCTGCGAACAGACGTGCACCTTGCGGATCACCTCGCGCATACGCTCGCGCGAGGTGCGGAAATACTCGTCGATGATCGGATGCGCGTAAAATACTTCGTTTTTTATCCGAAGGTTGGCGAACCGGCGGTGTGCGAAGCGTTCCGCCGACGGATCGCCCACAAAACACGCGCGGAGCCGCAGCCTGCCGTTGTACTGCGGTTGCAATTCGCGCAAACGGCGCATCGGATGCTCGGAAAATCCGATTTTTACGCGGCATTCATCGACGCGCAGCAAGTAGATGAAGCCGTAGTTGAAACCGGCCAGCTCTTCAAGGGGCGAGAGCATATGCGCCGTGCGCGTAATTTCGCCGCTCTGCAGCCAATCCCAGGCGACTCGCTGAAACTTCGAACACGTTTCGCTAGCCGTTTCAATCATACGCGCCTCGCAAGTACCAGTGTTCGCCTTGCCGGTAGATGCGGCAGAGCATTCCGTCGTCGAGCAACACGTCGAATTCGTCGCGCATCACCGGCGATTCGAACCAGCCGTCGTCGACGCGCCACGGCCCCGCGCAATCGAGTACGGCTCGCGCACCGACGGTTGCGGGCGCGTTGCCGCGCATCGTGACGTCGATTTCGCGAACGGCGAGAAGGCGGAGTTGGGGCGCGGGTCCCTTGTCGGCTCCGCGCGTCCGTGCACTGCGCGATACCTCAGGATGACAAGCAGCAACTTCAAAAGGTGAGTAAAAAAAGCGCCCCTCCAACTGCGCCGCAGGACGCACGCGCGCCCGCTGCGCGACGGCGCCTGTAGCGGCGTGCAGCCGCGCGAGCGCGACGGCCAATGCTTGCGGATCTGCTTGATGCTGTCCGAAAAGCGTGGCGGGAGTGCCCCACTCTTCCAAACGCATGGCCTGCAGACGCAAACCCGTAACCGGGGAGTCGAACGTCGTGCCCTCGAGTTTGGCGCGCATGACGTCGAGCATCGTGCGCGGCTCGGCCGTCGCTTGTGCAAAACCCGTTTCAATCTCGCGCACGTCGCCGTTTTCGCATTCGAACGTCGTGCGCACCAGCGTTGCAGCCCGGCCCGCGCGCTGCAGATCGCTGCAGACGCGGTCGGCCAAAATGCGCAGCGCGAAAAAAATCTGTTCTTCTTGCGCCGCCGTTCCCTCGCCGTAAACTGCCGCGTCGATCTGCACCTCGTGCGCGCGCGGACGCAGCGGCGCCGGGTCGATCCCGCGAGCCCAATCGTGCCATTGCGCAGCGGCTTTGCCGAAGCGGCGTACGAACGGCCCGTGCGGCAACTTTGCAAGATCGTCCAACGTGCGAACGCCGAGCAGATGCAGCCGTTCGACGGCGCGCGGATCGATCTGCAGAACTTCAACCGGCAAACGTTCGATGCACCCGTCCGGTGCGTACGTGCGCGCCCGTGCCACGAACTTGTTCGGACCGCACGCAACGCGTACCGGCAGGTTGAACCCGTGCAGCGCACGTTTTGCGCGCGCGATCCACGTTTGCTCGCCGCCGTCGACGCCGCGCATCTCGAGATATGCCGTACCCTCGCCGCTATCGTCGACCAGCGGCGAAACCGCATCGAGCGCGTCGAGCATGTCGCTCCACACCGCGCGCGAGTGCGCCGCATCGTGAACCAGTACGTGGACGCCGCCCGCAGCCGCGCGCGCCTGCAACACCGTCTGCCCGGCTCGCGCCCCGAGCCGGCGCGCGTTGGGATCGAGCTCGATAACCCGGCCGCGGTCGGGCTTGTCGGCCAACACCGCGGGTTCGTCCGGCGAAATCGCGGAGTTCTCGCGCCGCGCTACCGCCAAGCCGAATGCCGGAAGATGTACACAGAGCAGCATTTTAATGAAAACTCCATGTTTGAAGGAAGCAAGGCAAGTAGACTCGGAGCATCAGCTTACTGCTTGCGCCACCTGGAGCGGGCGCGGAGCAGGGGCGACGGCGCGTTCTCCCCTCAGAGGCGCGCCGTTGCATTCGCGGGCAATTCGCACGCGCGCAACCGCTCCCGGGGCGGCGCGGCGATGTTTGAGCACGTGCGCGCCGACTTCGTAGCCGTCCAATTCGCAGAGTACGCCTGAACCGCCGGACCAGAGGACGCGCTCGATCGCGCAGCGCACGCGCGTAGACGCAAAATACGCCAGTTCCGTGCCGGCTTGCGTACCGAGCGCAATCAGTACCGTTCCGGATTTTTGGGCCAATCCGCACAGCCGCGACCACACCGTCGCGCGCAGCGGCGCCGCCGGCATCGCCACGACCGCGAACGATCGGGAGCGGAGCAGAATATCGGCGCAGCGGGAGATTTCGAGCATGGTGCGCGCCTGCGCGATCAGCACGCGATCGAGACGGACGCCGGCGCGTTCCAAATCCGGCGGATACAACGTGCCGTCGTCCACGATTGCCGCCAGCCCGCTTCGTGTCGCCTGCGCGAGTACTCCGGCCAAAAGCGCCGTGCGGCCGGAGCTGGGCGGACCCTCGAGCGTCGCCAGCAGACCCCGTGGAAAGCCGCCCGCGAGAGCCTGGTCCAACGTCACGAATCCAGTGGAAAAAGCCTCGCTGCACGACGCCACGATCCGGCCCCCGGCCCGCACGTCCAGGCCCGCTTTCAGCGTTGCAAAGGTGGGCCGGATATCTGCCTGCACATCCATGGGACCACGATCCTAATCGAACATATGTTCGATGTCAATATCCCTTGCCGGGAGGGCCGCAACGCGGGGTGAAACCACCGCCCGGTGGACTCCTCGCAAAACCGCGCCGTGCTGGAAAACTGGGCTCAGCAAGTCATCCGCACCCACATCGACCGCGCCGGTAAGGCGCTCGCCGCGTATTGCGAAAAGCCGCGTTCGGCAAAGCGGCTCCACGCCGCCCGCAAGCAACTGGCGCGCCTTCGCGCCGCGCTCGACGATCTGGCGCCGCTTGCCGGGGTATCGGGCGATTTTCGCGATCGCGTTCAGAAACTGCATAAACGCGCGGGGAAAGTCCGCGACGCCGACGTCCTGGAAGCGCGCGTGCGCGAGTATTGTGAAGCCTCGTTCGGACGCGAACGCGCGCAATTGCGCGACGTGGACCGAGCGCTTTGCAAAAGGCGCAAGAAAGCGCGAAAGAAGCTTACCGGCGTTCTGGCGCGGACGCTTGCGGAGTTGCACGCGTGAAACGCGCGCGCGACCTCGAGTTTTCGCAGACCGAGGGAATCAACGCGGCGATCGAAATGCTGGTGCGCGTTCGTTTTGCCGAATGCCTCTCCCGGCAAGCGGCGTTATTTACCGACGACGATGAAACGATGCATGCATTCCGCCTGGCGTGTAAACGTCTGCGCTACGCGATCGAGCGGCACGAACAGGAACTGCCGCATCTGCAATCCGTTGCAGAATTTCTGGCAAAGATGACCGACGAGCTCGGGTCCGCGCACGACTGCGTCGTGCTTGCGGAGCGCAGTGCAGCGTGTAAGGCAGCGCTGGTCGCCGTTCGCGCGCGCCGCGATCGAGACGGATACGTCGCACACGCCCGCCGGTTATGGCGGCGCGCATTTCGCCGGCGTGGAGCGCTTAGTCCGCTTGCGGCTTACGTCGGATTCCGCTGGGAACTTACGGCGTAGGACGTTTCTTCGGCGGCTCTTGCGAGTGCGGCCGCCCGGTGCGCCTGCAGCCCTTCGGCTTGCGCGAGTTTGGCGATCTGATGCACGACCGATGCATCCACGCGCGCTGCGCGCTGATACGTGCGCACGGTAAGAAACGTCAAGACGGAAAGCCCCGAATTGTAGCGCGCGCTGCCGCCCGTCGGCAAAACGTGGTTCGGTCCGATTCCGTAGTCTCCGAAGACTTGCGAGGTTTGGGCACCGGCGAACAGCGATCCGTACACCGATAGACGATCGGCAAGGGCTTCGGCCGCCTTCCCATGCAGCCCGACGTGCTCCGCGCCGATGCGGTCGGCAATTTCCACCCCATCCGACAAACGCGCGATCGTGCACGTGCCGTTCGCCGTCAGCGAACGCATGGCGGTTTGCGGAAAACGAAGGAGCGCGAGCTGCGATACCAGCGCGGCGTCGACCTGTTCCGCAAAATCGCCGCTGTCGGTAATGAGCATGGCGCGCGCGTCCGCGTCGTGTTCGGCCTGCGCCAGCAGATCTGCGGCAACGAGATTTGGATCGCCATCGCGCGATGCAAGCAGCAGAACTTCCGAGGGGCCGGCAAAGCCATCGATACCGCACGCACCGTTTACCAGGCGTTTCGCCGCATCGACGTACGCGTTGCCCGGACCGGCGATGATATCCACGCGCGGAACGGTTTGCGTCCCAAAAGCGAGCGCTGCAATTGCCTGCGCTCCGCCGATTTCGAATACGGCGTCGACGCGTGCGATTCGCGCCGCCGTCAGCATGACCGCGTCCGCCTTCGGCGTGCAGGCGACGATCTGCGCGACGCCTGCAACGCGCGCCGGAATCGCGCACATCAACATCGACGACACCAACGGATGCCGCCCTGCGGGAACGTACACGCCCGCGCGGCCCACCGGAACGATGCGGTGACCGATCTGCGCGCCGGCACTTTGGATCGATACGTCGTGAAGTGAGGCGCGTTGCGCCCGCGCGAAACGTTCGATGCGCGCCGCTGCGCCCTCCAGCGCGTCAAAGAGATCCGCTTGCACGTTTTCGTGCGCCGATTCAATCTCGGCGGCCGGTATACGGCGGGGCGGCGGATCTCCCAATTCCGCCGCAATGCGCGCAACCGCAGCGTCACCCTCGCGCTGCACGCTATCGACGATCCAAGCGACGCCGGGACGGGATTGCGTGCGTACCGCCGCGTCGAGATCTTCGGGGGATACGCGGCGTAATGCGGTAAATTGCATTATGCGCGCGCCCGTGCCGTCAATTGCGCCATCACGTCACCGATCGAAACGTTCGCCGAGCGCATCTTCACGGAAACGAAATACAGCAGATCCGCGCATTCCCAAGCGACGTCGTGTACGCTGCGCGCCGCGCAGACCTCGGCGGCTTCTTCGAGGATCTTGCCGTGCAACAGGCGCTCGTCGGAAAGCAGCTGCTTTGTGTATGAAGCGGGGCCGCCGTTCGCAGCCCGCGCGCCGATCCGGCGGGTAAGTTCGTTCCACGAAAACGGCTCGTCGCCGAAACAGCGTGCGTCTCCGCTGTGACACGTGGACCCGGTTTGTTCGACGTAAAAGATCATCGTGTCGCGATCGCAATCGAGCGCCGCGCGGATCAGGCGCTGCACGTGACCCGACGATTCGCCTTTACGCCAAATGGCACGCCGCGAGCGGCTCCAATACACGCCTTTCCCTTCGGCAAGTGCCAAAGCCACCGACTGCGGATTTGAATATGCGAACATGCGCACACGGCCGTCGGCGGCGTCGCAGACGATCGTGGGCAACAGGCCGCGACCCTTTGAAAAATCCGCGATCCGCACGACGTACGCGATCGGATCGATTTCGTGCGACGACGCGGGTACGAAGACATCGATGCCGTCACGGTCCAGCGCCGCTGCCGAATCCAGCGCCGATGCAGAATCTATCCCGGGCGGCACTGCCGTCGCGATGCTGCCTTTGCAAGCCTGCCGCAACGCGTACAATAGCGGCGAATCCAGCGCGCACTTTTCAACCACGAAACCGCGGCAACGGCTTTCGAACGCTGCGGCGGTCTGCAGCCTGCGGCCGATCTGCATCGAGCGCAACGAGGACGCGTTCTGCGGGAAGCTCGTTCAGATATTTAGACGCAGACGGCGAATCGACAATGACTTGAACGGCGCCCGCGCGCAGATATGCTGCAGGATCCTTCAGCGCGTTGCGGCCCCACACGACGAGGCGCGCTCTCCGGCTGAGCCTGCGCGCGGATTCGTACACCGCGGCTTCTTCCATCGTGCCGCGATCCACCACGACCAGCGGCGCGCAGCGCGCAAATACGTCCAGCAAACCGTCCGCTGCCGGAGCTTGCGTGAGATCGAACGTTCCGAAAATCATTGCCGGACCTGAAGGCCGCGTGCCGCGCAGACGTTCTTCACCTGTGCGGGGGTCATGGCGCCGTAGTGAAAAACCGACGCGCCGAGCGCCGCGTCCGCGCCGCAGAGCAGTGCATCCGCGAATGAATCGGCGCCGGCCGCACCGCCTGAGGCGATCACCGGGAGCCGCGTTACGTTCGAAATCTCGCGAATCAGCGGCAGGTCGAATCCGCCGCTCGTGCCGTCGCGATCGATAGAGGTCAGAAGCACTTCGCCCGCGCCCAATTCTTGCGCGCGCACGATCCACTCGGCGGCCGGGATTGCCGTATCCGCCACACCGCTGCGCGTAGCAACGTACGTACCCGCACCGCTTCGACGCACGTCGACGGAGAGCACGACGCATTGAGAACCGAAACGATTTGCGGCCTGCGAGAGCAACTCCGGCTTCTCGACCGCGGCGGAATTGATCGCGACCTTATCCGCGCCCGCGTTGAGGAGCGCATCGATGTCTTGCAAACTGCGCACGCCGCCCCCGGCGGTGAGCGGCACATTAACCGCACGCCCGACGTCTCGCACCGTCGCCCAGCACGCCGCACGATCTTCCAGCGTCGCCGAAATATCCAAAAGCACCAGTTCGTCGATGCCGCCGGCGCAATACCGCGCGGCATACTCCGCCGGATCGCCGGCATCGCGAATCGCTTGAAACTGACGTCCCTTTACGACGCGTCGTGCGCGAACATCCAAACACGCGACGATTCGTTTTGCCGTCATCGCGTTGCCGCGCCGTCGACAAAGCGCTGCAGAAAGCGCTGCCCGTAGGCGCCGCTGCGCTCGGGATGAAACTGCACGCCGAGAATGCCGGGCCGCTCAATGCCGCTCACGAACGCTTTTCCGAAGCGGCTGACCGCCGCAACTTCTTCGGATCCCGATCGGGGAGCAAAGGCGTGTGCGAAGTATGCCCAGCCGTTTTCAAACGTTTTGGCCGCGCCGACCGTGCGTACGCGAGACCAGCCCATGTGCACGCGGCGAGGACCGCTTACGGCGCGCACGGTTCCGCACAGCACTCCCAGTCCGCGCGCACCGGCGGATTCTTCGCTCTGCTCGTACAGCAGTTGAAATCCGGCGCAAATGCCCAGCAGCGGAACGTCCCGCGTAATAGCGGATTGCAGTGCGCTCCGCAATCCCAAACGGTCGAGCATCGACGCCGCATAGCCGAAATTCGCAACACCCGGAACCACGATCGCGCGCGCGTCCAACAGACGCGACGGCGTTTCGGCGAAATACGGTGAGGCTCCGCAGCGTTCCACGGCATAGGCGACGCTGAGCCGGTTTGCCGCGCCGAGTGAAACGATCGCAACGCGAATCCCCATCTCAAAACACCCCTTTTGTCGACGCCACGGCGAGCGGCTGCGCGGCATCTATCGTCCAGGCGCTACGGCAAGCGCGGCCGAGCGCTTTAAAAACTGCCTCGACGCAATGATGCGGATCGGTTCCGGCAAGCACGTCTGCGTGAACGGCAATACGCGCGTTCTGAGTGAAGCTCGCGATGAAGTGCGCGATGAGTCCGGCGGCAAGTCCTTCCACGGATTCGCTCTGCACGTTGAGAGCGATGCGCGAATACGCTCGCCCGCCGAAATCCACCGCCACGCGAGCCAATGCGTCGTCCATCGGAAGAGTCGCAGAGCCGTAACGACGGATTCCCGTGCGCTCGCCCATCGCGCGATCCAGCGCTTGGCCCAGGACGATCGCCGCATCCTCCACCAGGTGATGCACTATCGCGTCGCGCGAGCGCGCATCGATCGTGGCGGAACACTGCGAGTGAAACGCCCATTGTGCGACCAGATGATCGAGCATCGGCAACCCGGTTTCAATGCGCGGCGGGGACGGAAAATCCAGAGCGAGGGTCACGGCGACCGCCGTTTCTTTGGTCTCGCGCTCGCATGCCGCGTTACGCACGCTTCTGCTCCTGGAGCACGGCGCGCGTCGTACGGATCAATTCGTCCGTTGCCTCGTCGTTCGCCGCGCAGAAGCGGATAGCACCGGATAGTTCGGGGTCGGCGAAGGTTCGCACCGCGATTCCGCGTGCCGCCAAGGCAGTCACGATGCGCGCGCCGCTATCGCCGAAATCCATCAACACGAAGTTTCCCGCGCCCCGCCAGCAAGCACGGGCGTAAACGCCGATCCCCGCAACGATCGCATCCAAGCTGCGCTGCACTTGCGCGTACAGCGCGACGTCGTACGCTCTGGACGCCGGGCCGCCGTTCACGTACGCGTTCGCCGCGATCAGCGACGCTGCGCTCAACGGAAACGGCGCAATCGCAGAACGGAGAGCATCGGCCACATCCGCGCTTGCCACGGCGTACCCGACGCGCATTCCGGCCAGGCCTGCCACTTTTGAAAGCGATCCGACGACCGCAACGTTGGGATACGTGCTCGCGAGCGTGACGAGCGAGGACGGCGAAAAAGCCAGATAAACTTCGTCGACGACGATCGTGGCGCCGGGTACTTCGTTCGCGAGAAACTCCACCGCGGAGGCCGGCGCCGAATCGCCGGTCGGGTTGTTCGGATGACCCACGACGATCAGTTTTGTCCGTGCATCGGCACGGGACGCAATGCGCTCGGGATCGATCGACCAGCGCCGCTCGTAGCGCACGCCGTTCGTGTGCGCGCGCGACATGGCAGCCATCTGCGCGTACATTCCGAACGTCGGGGTCATCGCAACCACGTTGTCGCCGGGCGCCAAAAATGCACGTCCGAGCGCCAGCAGCAGCTCGTCGGCGCCGTTGCCGACGGCCACTGTTTCGGGTTGCACGCGGATCCGGTTCGCCAGCCCGCGCACGAATGCCGATTGCAATTCGGCCGGATACGTCCGCAAACTTTCGGCGTCGATACCGCGTACCGCGTCGAGAACGTGTCCGGGCGGACCCAGAGCGCATTCGTTGCGATGAAAACGGAGCCGCACGCCGGCATCGGATTCGATCATACCGACTCCAATACGGCCAGATCGCTCGTGGAAATCACTTCGCGCACCTCCAGTCCCGCTTCGCGTATCGTGCGGCCGCTGACGACCACGTCGACGATGAAATCGGCGACGCCCGCCAACAGCGCCGATTCGACGGCGCCTTGAATCGGAACGCGTTCGACCGCAATTCCGAGAGCTTCCCACCGCTGCAAGTACCGTTCCGTCAGCATCCGGTATCGCGTGCAGAACGCGACGCGCATGCGTCCCGTTTTTACGACGCTCGCGCCTTTACGCGCGATGAAACACAACGCCGGCTTGCCGAAGACGGCTTGCGGATCGCTCCAGGAGATCCGGCGCCGTTTCAGGCGTTCGCCGAGGGTACCGCCCGACGCAAGCCACTCGTCGACTAAATCGTCACCGGTCACGCCGAACACGGGCCGCCCCGAACGCGCGATTTCGCGCGCCAAATACGGGACGTCCTCACCGCGTACGAGACGCCGCTCCACACCGTGCGGGCATACGAGATCCTCCAGCGCACGCAACGCCTGCGCCGCAAGGCCGCGGTTTTTTGGCAGAAGCACCGTGGTCATATCGCACCCTTTCGAAAATAAAAAAACGAGGCCGCGAAGATCGCGGCCCCGTCCGAACTTTGGACTGCAGACGTCAAACGATCATCGCACGCGACCCGGCGGTCCGTGATGGTGATGATGCTTGACGGCGTGCGTAACAGTTTGCAGCATGGTTGAAGTCTTTTATAGCAGCGCGGCCGCGCGTTGTCAACGGCGGACGGCTACGGTACCTTTCCGCCACACTCCGGCACGGCTTTGAATATCGCTTTGGAAGCGTCGTTCTCGCTGGACGCGATCTGCTGTTGAAATTCGTCCATACGCTGGTCGAACGCGTTGAGCGGATTGAACCCTTCCAGCGAATTGGTCGTCGTATAGCGCGGATCGAACGAATGCTGCGGATTGGGAATACCCGCGTTGAGAATCTCGTTCGGCGCGTCCGAAGGCGCGGGCTGCGGAGGCGGCGACGATTGCCGGTTCGGCGCAACGGCGGGCTCGTTTTCGGTACCGGCTTGCTGCAATTCGCCCAGTTGCTGCGTGTCGGTGAAGCCGCTGATCAGGTTTAGCGCTTGTTTCTGCTCCGCCAGCACGTCTTGCAAACTGGTTCGCATGTCGAGCAGATTTCGATCGCCCTCCGATTGCGGATGCGCTGGATACACGGGGTCGTTGAGCAGTGCTTCAATCGCTTGCGTACTCTGTACCAGGGGCGTGATGTAGCTCTCCAAACGCACGACGTCGAGGTCTACGCCGGCACGGTTCCCGCTTGCGGACTGTTTGACGTAGTCGCGAAAGAACGGCCGGCTTTGTGCGATGAGTTTGTCGTTCTGAAGGATGTGCCCGACCGCGGGATACACCGAACGCCGCAGGCCCGCGCACAAACGCTGTGCGCGCAGGTGCGTGATCGTTTTCAGCGGCGTGGGCGCCGGCGACGGCGTGGAAAGTGCCGCGAGGGCAAAGGCGGCAAGGGCCAAGACCATGCCGCCTTCGTTATCGTTTTTGCTTTAGGTCCCCTTGGCTGCGCCGAAGTAATGCAGCCACTTCACGATAAACTGCGGCGCCGTGGAGAGCGCGCTGGCATCGCCATAGACGGCATAGAGCTCGTTCGATCCGTCGAACGTGCGATGATAGGCTGCCGACAAATTCCACGCCGACGTAAACGGCGCGCTTTGCCCGGGCGCGGGCAGCACCAGCACGGGCGAAACGCCGATGATGCGGCGAACGCCCAACGCTAACGAGGAATTCGGACCGGATTGATAGGTGTACGACACGCGCTCCAGCCACTGACGGTACGTCAAACCCGAATCCATGTTTTGGTTGCTCTCGTCGACCTCGAAGGAAACCAAGCCGTTTCGCAGCGCGTGCTGCGTCGTGCTGAGCGACCAATAGTTGAGATGACCGTAACCGAAGCGTCCCTGGGTCAGCGAAAGCGTGGTCGGCGTTGCGCTGGAACCATGCTGCGCGCCATTGTTGACACTCGTGTTTTGCGCGCCGCTGCCGAACGTGACGGCGTACTGGTTTTGGCTGACGGAGACGAAATCGCCGTTGCTCAGACGCAGAAAATCCGAACCGATGCCGCTGATGCTAACGTCGATGCGCCCTTTGGTAAGGATGTCCAGGTTGGCCCCTTGGTCGGTTTGATCGAGCGCGCCGGTGTGGTCGTGATAGGAATCGATGATGCTCGTAAACGTTACACTGCGAATAGGCTTGTTGTCGGGCATGATGAACGCGTGCGCGAAGTACGCGCCGTACCCGGCAATATCCGGATGCCACACGAATCCGTCTGCGGGATTGAAGTATTCGCCGACTTTGCGGTACGTCGTGGCAAACGTCGTCGTGGGGTCCGACCAGCCCGCGCCGAAGTCGTACATTTGCGCGCGCCGTGCGTCGACGACGTTCGTTCCGCTGTCCGTTCCGTAGTTTCCGTATGCGAACAGATGCTTGTTGTCGCCCCAGGCAAGGCCGGTTTCCAATGAATCGTCGGCAAAGCCCGGCAGGTTGACGCCGACGCGCTGTATCGACGCCGAGATCGTTTTCGAATGGTTTTGATACGTCAGCGCTTGAGCCGTGTCGTTGCGGCCGTCACCCACCGCATCGAACGCGCCGTAATTGATCGGTCCTTGCGTTCCCTCTACCGCATAGCCGTCTCTGGGCGTCGGAATGGCGGGCGTGTAGAGCGTGTTTATGCCCTGACACAGATCGCAGTTGAAGTTGTCGTACGCCTGTTGCCCTTGCGTGAAAAACGGACGCACTTCTTGGTAGTACCTGCGGAAAGCCGTCGGCGAGATCGACTGTTGATCGAGTTCCACATTCGAATAGTCCGGATGCACCGTGGCATAGAACGACGAGGTCGGCGTGTATGGAATCGAGAGGTCGACGCCGTTGCGCGAGGTGGATCCGCCGATCGAGGACCCGGCGATGCTCCCCAATGTGTACAGACCGACGCGCGGCTTCAGCCGCGCAGCCGCAATCGTCTTCATCCCATCCATGCTGCCCGCATATACGGAACTGCTGGGCTGCTGTTCGTTGGAGTCGTATGCCCATACCAGCAAATCGCCCGTGTTCTCTACCGTACGCGACAGCTGAATGAGCCACGGTTTACCGGCCTGCGCTCCACGCATGATCGCCAGCGGGATTTTCATGACCACTTGATAGCCGTCCGCCGCAATCCGCCCATGCGAATACCAGACCGGTTCGTACGATGAATTCTCGCTCGAAAATTGATAGTGCGTTCCGGCGGGATTCGCAGTGAACTGATACCGGAACCCGTCGCTGCCGCCGGGCCACAAATACACGGAGACGTCGTCATCGGTGCCCAGACCCGCATTGTTCGTGTGCTGCGTTGCTACGACGGCGCCCGATTGTTTCGCGTCGAAAGCGACGTACAAGTTGGTACCGTCGGTTTCAACGTACGCGGCCGTCTTGTCGGGCGCGCTTTTGTGTCCTTGCAGATCCCAGCCGAGTTGAAGCGTCGCAGCGTTCTTCCATGCGGAGGGATCGAATGCGCCGTCGAGCGGCGGAGTTTGCTGGACGACCGGAACCGAAAACGAGTACGAGGAGAGCGCAGCTAGCAGTAGAGCGGCAAACATCGTTAGATACCCCGCGCGCCGCTCAGGTCGGCGTGGCCTTCCGAGCGCAGCATGCCTGCATCGAGCGGACGGCAGTTGGCAAAGTCGTGCTCTCCGCGCTCGTCGCCGTCGTTTGTGCGCGTGAAGGTAGACGTTCGATCGTCGTCGGAGCGAACGGTGATCGTATTCGATTCGCACAACTGCGCGCCGTGGAAGTCGGCCCCTCGCAGATCCGCGCCGTTGAACTGGCTGCACCCGATGCGTCCGTCGTCACCGCGAACGCACAGTACCGTTCCGGAGAAATTCGCGTTGCGCAGCATGGCGTGGTCGAAGTCGGCGCCAATCAGCTTGTCGCCGGCAAAGCTGCTGCCTTCCAGATTGCTGTGTTTGAAGTCCGCTCCGACCAGCCCCGTATTCGAAAAGTTCATACCCGGCAACTCGGAATCGCTGATGTCGGCTCCAACGAGCTTTGCGCCGCCGATCCGTGCGCCGGTCAGCCGAACGTGTTTCAAATCTGCGCCCACGAGGTGCGCTCCGCGAAGGTCGGCGTTGCGCAGATCTGCGCCGTTGAGATCGACGCCTACCCAAGACACGTTGCGCAAATCGCGTCCTTGCAAATTTGCGTTAGCCAAGTCGCACCCGACACAGTTGGACGGCAGGGCGCCCGGCGCGGCGCTTACCGCCACGGGATAGAGCGGCGCGGCTGCGAGCGCGGCGCACAGGACGTAACTGAGATATTTGAACCATTGAAACATCGTACTTCTCCGATAGCAGGCCGCAGGAAACCAAGCCCGTACCGCCGGGCGAAAGAAAAGGTGTAGAGCTCTGTTTACGAGTGGCTAACGATCGTTAGCGCGGGTTGCCCTCGAGTTTGTCGCCGACGAACTTGGCGCGGCTCATGTCGATGCCGTTCAAGTTGACGCCGGTGAGATCGCACCCGACGAACTCGGTGTCGTTCACGTTCGCACCGTCCAGCCGTGCGCCGCTCAGATCGACCCCGTTGAGTTTGGCGCCCGAAAGGTTTGTATTCGTGAGGTCGGCGCCGCTCAAGTCCACGCCCGACAACTCGAACCCGCTCAGATCTTGACCGCGCAGATTTGCTCCCGAGAAGTCGCAGCCGGTGCGGCAGGTTCGCAGCCACTGCCGTGCCTGTTCGGGAGTGAGAGAACGCGCCTTTACGTCGCACCCCACAACGTTGGCGCCGTCGAAGTTCGCGCCGTCGATGTCGGCATTGGACATGTCGCATCCGTTCAAGTTTGCGCCCCGGAAGTTGACGCCGCGCAGATCGGCATCGCTAAAGTCTACGCCGGTCAATTGCGAGTTCGAAAAATCGGCGCCGTGTAAATCGGTGTGGCTGAAATCCGAGCCGTTGAAGCGTTGGCCGTGGAAATTATGGCCTGCCAGATTCTGATTGCTATAATCGCAGCCGGTGCAGTTGAATGCGTTGACGTTGTTACCGGCGAGCCGCGAACGCGAGAAGCTGATCGCCTTCATGCGCTCGGCGGCTTCGCGTAAACCCAGGCTAGCCGCGGCCATGCCCAGGTTTGCAGCGTTCGAACTGAGGTCCGAAGGGATCTCGACCTTGACGTTCGGGCGGCCGCTGTACGCGTAGCGCGAGGGTGTCGTCGCGTGAATCGGCGCGCTGGACACGTGAACCGTTTGCCCCGGAATCGTGATTTCACCGGGCGGCTGCGATCCGTTATCCGAAATGCGCACGTGTTGAGGCGCGATGTCGACCGTCGTTCCGCCGACGTGAATCGTTTGCGCGGGACGATGGACCGTTCCGTTTTTCGTGCGTAC
Organism: Vulcanimicrobiaceae bacterium; assembly: GCA_035938175.1. Lineage (GTDB taxonomy): Bacteria > Vulcanimicrobiota > Vulcanimicrobiia > Vulcanimicrobiales > Vulcanimicrobiaceae > DASRDE01. The sequence continues at coordinate 90,937 of DASZHD010000053.1, read as the reverse complement.
GTCGTGCGCGGCAATATGAATGTCGCGCGAGGGCAGTTGCACGTGCTGCGCAGGTATGGTGACGTCTTCTTGCAGCGTGAAAGCGAACGACGGAGCGACGCTCTGGAGGACGAAGAACATGACGACGAACGCAGCGACGACGGCGCCGGCAGGGCCGAAGGAAATGCTGGTTCGAACGTCGCGTCCGGCACGAAGCAGCCGTTCCACGCGCACGGAAAGTCCACGCCGCGTTACGAACACGCCGGGCGCGGCGAGCGCGCGATGCGGCCACGCCGTCACTTCGGCCATCTTCGTCAGACAGCTTGCGTACGGACGCACGCGTGCCGTCTGACGGACAACCCAGTCGTCGCAGGCGACCTCGCGCTCGAGATCGAGTTGCTGCGCGATAAACAGCACGGCCGGGTTGAAGAAAAAGAGCGCTTGTATTAGGCGCTGGACGCCGTTCGTCCAGTCGTCCGCGCGGCGCAGATGCGCGAGCTCGTGCAGCATGATCTGATCGATTTCGTCTTGCGAGAGCGAATCGAGCAGGTGCTGCGGGATCAAAATCATCGAGTCGAAGAGCCCGACCGCGACCGGCACCTCGATGCGATCGCAGGTGCACAACCGCACTTCACGCCCGCCTTTATCGGCGACGCTCCATTGCGCCAGCCGCTCGCGATAATCGACGGCCAGCGGAAGCGCATCGGTCTTCAGGCGCTCCAACCGGTACAGATTTACGGCTAGACGCACGAGCAGTGCAATTGCCGCCAGCGCCCAAAAGACGAACAGCGCAACGGCCACGTATCCCGGTATCGCGAAGTGAAAGCGCTGGGGCAAACGCAGCGGCGTGCTGCTCTGGGCCGGAGCTTTGCTCGCTGCAGCGGCTGCCTCGGTCACGCGGGCGCTTGACGAACTCTCGCGAGCGACTCGTACGTTCGAATTCGTTGAAGATTGCCGCGTCCGGACGCCGGTATTCGCGGAGTGCGTTACATGCTGGACGGTAACCAGCGGGATCGACGTCGCAATGGGAAGCAACAGCGAAGCGACCAGTGCGAACGACCAAGCGGCATAACGCGTCGTTGCGCTCACGTTCGGCGTTAGACGCAAGATCGCCCAAACCACAAGCGCCAGCAGAGCGGCTTCCCACAGGCTGTTGAACAGCGTCACTACGGTAATTTGCGCGAGGGATTGAAGCGCGCTCGGCAGCGTAAGCATTTAGCGATCTTCCTCGTACTGTTCGATCAGGCGTTTGAGGTGTTGCAGCTCCTCGTCGCTGGGACGATTCTCTTCAACTAATCTTAGCGCTAAGGCGCCCGATTTGTTTCCGAAGAAACGCTGCAAAATGTTTCCGACTGCCGATTTCGCGGCATCGTCGCGCTCGATCAGCGGCTGGTACACGTACGCTCGGCCGTCTTCCTGGTGACTGACGTAACCCTTTTGCTCGAGGATGCGCATCGTCGTAAGAACGGTGTTGTACGCCAGGGGAGGCGGCGGTAAAGCTTCGGTGACTTCGGCGACGGTCGCCCGTCCTTTGTCCCAAAGCACCTCCATCAAACGCAATTCCGCCTCGGTTAGAGTGGTTGACTTCTTCCGGGCCACAGGTACCTCCGAATTCTGGGCGGCGTGTGCACGGGTGCGCGCGGCCGGCCATAAACTAATTTCTTAGTAGACTATAGCGCCTTGGGCGCGGTTTGTCAACTAAACAATTAAGGGATATGCCATTACTGCGTCACGCCGCGTCGGCGTCGCGCCTCCTTGAGGCCGGATTTCAGATACGGGGCCGCGGCGGCTTTATCGACAAAGGCACTTTTTCATTTGGCATCCAGCCGTTCGTACGCAGCCCCTGTCGGCTGCGCTCCGGATAACGGGGGATATAGTACAAGCGTCTGCTTGCCGTTCAAGTCGTAGTGAGCCGCAAATCCACTGCCATCGGCGACTAAGATCTCTTCGTCGGTCGGCGCGAATGCGAACCCGTTCGGTTCTCCAGTATTTTGAAGTTTGATCGTTTTCGACGGCGTCTGAAATGGAGCTTGCCAGCCTTGCAGCACGCCCGAGGCCTGATCCAGGAAGTATACCAGCCCCGCGTCATATTTTACGCCGCCCGGAAACCGTAAAGAGGCGCCTACGGCTTCCAGCGAAATTGCCGGCTTCTTCCCACCTACCCATTCCGTTGCGGAAGAGTAGGTCGTTTTGCCGAGTCCGTCAACGAACAAATTCCCGGACGGGTCGCACGCCGCAAAGACTTCCCCGATAGAAGTGGTGTCCTCGAGTTGGTAAGACGTTCCGTTCCGGTAGATTGTCACCGAGCCCATCTTTCGGCCCGTCGTATTCGTCGCGGCGATATACCCCTTGCACACGACGACATCATACGGAGATCCGAACGAATCGGGCAGCGTTTTGATTGGCTGCCCCGTATAGGGCGATGCGAACTCGAGAATCGAATTGCCGTAATAATTTGCTACCCAGAGGTTGCCCTTGAAGTCGACGGCGAGTCCGGCTGGACCAAATAGTCCTTGCGTTTTGTCCATGATGCCGCAGAGGACCCCATTGGAATAGATGTAGATCGCGCTGTTCCTGACGTCTGAAACAAACTTTCGTTGATTGGTGCAAGACGGGTACGCATGCTTGCCTACAAGCGAGCTCGCCGGCTGCGCGTAACCCAACGTCTGCGGACCACCGGAGCACGCAGCGGCGCTAACGAACAGCGCTGAAAAAGCGGCAACAGTTCGGATGCGCGTAGGGAACTGCATAGCTACACCCCTTTCCAGCGAAGGCGGAGATCACGCTTACGATGGGCGAATAGATTTTCCTGGGGTACGTTGCAGACAGAAGATACAAAAAAGCGCTCCGGCTTTACGGAGCGCTTTGCTACGGTAGCAGCGCCCGGTTCAGTTTGCCAGTTCGGCCGCTTCCAGCTGAGACTTCTCTTCGCCGTTGATTACCATCGTGAGGTCCAGCAGAATGACGAGACGATCGTTCACTTTGCCGACGCCCTGGATGTACTCGGTGCCGACGCCGGCGATCATATCCGGCGCATCCTCGACTTGTTCGATCGGGATGTTCAGCACTTCCGATACGCTGTCGACCACCATTCCCACGCGCTTGGTGCCGATCTCCGTGACGATGATGCGCGTGCTCTTCGTATGATCGGCGCGCGGCATCGCAAAGCGCGTGCGCAGGTCGATAATCGGAATCAGCTGCCCGCGCAGGTTGATGACGCCTTCCATGAAACGCGGAGCGCGCGGAACGTGCGTGATCTCGACCATGCGGATAATCTCCTGCACCTGCGAGATGTCGACGCCGTATTCTTCGTTGCCCAGCCGGAACGAGACGATTTGAATCACCTCGCCGGAGAACTGCGTTTTTTCCTTATGCTCCATTGTTTGCATGGTTAAGTACCTCTACACTCCGGAATATTCCGCGCGCGCTACGCGCCCGCTATTGTACGCTTCCGAAACCAGCGAATGTACGTCGATGATCAGCGAAATGGAACCGTTGCCCAGAATCGTCGCACCGGAGATACCGGGAATCCGGCCCACGACGTCCGAGAGCGGTTTGATGACGATTTCTTGCTCGCCCTGAAACGAGTCGACGACGAGCCCGACCTGGCGGCCTTGAAGGCCGACGATGACGATCATGACCTTGTCGGGGTCGCGTTCGCCGCCCAGCTCAAAGAAATCCGCGATCCTCAGGAGGGGAACGACCTGACCGCGCAGCGTGATCACTTCGTTGCCGTGCACCGTGCGGACGTCCGGCATCTCGATGCGCTGCGACTCGATCACCGAGTCGAGCGGGATCGCATACAGTTCGTCGACCACGCGCACGAGCAGCGCCTGAATGATGGCGAGCGTCAGCGGAAGTTTGATCGTGAACGTCGTTCCTGCGCCCGGTACCGTGTTGACGTCGAACACGCCTTTCAGCCGCGTGATGTTCTTCTTCACGACGTCCATACCGACGCCGCGCCCGCTCACGTCGCTGACGACTTCGGCGGTAGAGAATCCCGGCGTGAAGATTAGTTCGATAATCTCGCGATCGCTAAGGCGGTCGTCCGCGCCGATCAAACCCTGCTTGAGTCCGCGCGCGCGCACCCGTTCCAGGTCGATGCCGTTTCCGTCGTCGCTGACCTCGATGATGATTTGATTGCCTTCGTGGTAGGCATTCAGCGAGATGCTGCCGTGACGCGGTTTGCCGCGTTTGACGCGCTCTTCGGGCGACTCGATACCGTGATCGACGCAGTTACGCAACAAGTGCATCAACGGTTCGCCGACTTCGTCGACGATCGTCTTGTCCAGGTCGGTCTCCGCGCCGGAGATTTGCAACTGCACTTCTTTGCCGCGGGCCTTGGCAACGTCGCGAACCATGCGCGGGAACCGGTCGAACACTTGCCCGATCGGAACCATGCGCACTTTCATGATCGATTCTTGAATTTCGTTGGTCGTGCGCGCAAGCAGCGCCGAGCTGTCCGCGAGTTCTTTGGCGAGCGGAGCCAGATCCTTCGCGTGACCGTTTAAGCGCGCCGCTCCGCCGTTCTTATCGGTAAGCGCGCGTTCCAGCGTTCCCGCAATATCGGAAATGCGCGTCCTGTTGATAACCAGTTCGCCGACCAAGTTCAGCAGCAGATCCAGCCGTTCGATGTCGACGCGGATCGTCTGATGTGCCGTGACGCGCTTCTCTTTCACCGGCGAATCCGCGCTGCGGGCAACCCGGGCTCCGTCGTCTTGAACCCGCGCCATCGTCTGCACTATGGGCGGCGGCGGAGGAGCGTCCACTTTTGCGGGGTCCACCTGCTCTTGCAATTGTGCGCTGCCCAGGTCCGAGAGCGCGGCCTGCGTGAGGGCGTCCAACGCCTCTTCTTTTTGCTCTTCTTGCGGCTCCGCGGCTTGCGCGAGTTGCGCCTGCTCCAGCAGCCGCGCTACCTCGGCTTCGAATTTGGCGACGTCGTCCGCGCTCGCATCTTGATGTTCTTGCGCTGCGGCCTCGTCGAACGAGACTTCCTTGTTCGCGCCTTCGATAACGTTCGACGTCTCTTCGTAGACCGCGACGAACGATTCCAAACGCGCGCTGTAGTCGGCAAGGCCCGAAGGCTGCTGCTTGCCGGCGATGGCGGCCTCGACGAGGTCCGTAAGAAAATCGCGCCCGGCAAAAAGAATGTCGACGCAGCTCTCGGAGAGCGGCATACGCTCTTTGCGAAGCAGATCGCACAGGTTTTCGAGCTTGTGCGCCAGCGACTGCACGTCGATAAACTGCAACATGCCCGAACTGCCCTTGATCGTGTGCAGCGCACGGAACAGCGAATTGACGAGCTCCGTATCGGCACGTCCCGACTGCACGTAATCTTCGAGTTGCAGCAAATCGGCGTCGATTTGCTGCAGCAGCTCTTCGGCTTCGTCGCGGAAGTACGAGACGAATTCGCTTCTGTCGAACAGATCGTCAGACATCGCTTCTTACCCGGCTGAAAACCGGTACGCCCGGTACTCCGGTGCGGGACCGCTCGAAAATCCACATCGTGTGGATTTTCTGCTTTGCTGCTTTTTTCAGGGAATCAAGGTTTGAAGCGGCCATTCGGGCCGGCTGAAAAAAGTCAGAAATCCCGCACCGGAGTACCGGGCGCCCCGGCATCACGGCTACTCAACTCCGAAGACAGCTAGAAGCGGACCCAGCGAACCCGTTTCCGGGATTAGAATGAACTGGCCGGAAACTTCTTTTTCTTTGTCGAGGAACGAGCTCTCGATCAAGAACACGTCCTGATCCGGCAGAATCGACATCAGGGTGCGGAACGCCGCCTGAATGGTGCCGTACGAGAGCGTCGGAACCGACGGCAGCACGTTCTGTCCGGTGAGATTATTGATTGCCGACAAGTACGAGCCGGCGATGATGTTGCCGATCTCTTTCAGCGTCGAATCCGCGATTGAATCGAAGATTTGGATGTCGCCGATCACGCGCTTCAGGAACGTCGACACGAAGTCGAGCGCCTGCTCGCGATCGAACAGCACGACGATCTGTCCGGGCGCTTCGCCGCGGATGTACATGTGCAGCGCGGCAACCATGCGGTTCTCGTGACCTACGCGCGTCGCCAAATCCCGGAACTTGATCACGTCGATGCGCGGCTCGCTCAGATTGATCTTTGCGTTGAGCAGCTGCGAGAGCGCAGTCGCGGCATGGCCGGCACCGATGTTGCCGACTTCCTTGAGCGCGTCTTTTTGTAAATCGTTCAGGTTCAAGCTTTGCGTGCTCACGACAACACCTTGTTGATGGTTTCGAGGATCTTCGGCGGCTGGAACGGCTTCGTTATGAACGACTTCGCCCCCGCCTGAATTGCCTCGACGACCAGCGCTTGCTGTCCCATCGACGTGCACATGATTATCTTGGCCGTCGGATCGTGACTAATGATCTGACGAACGGCCGTGATGCCGTCCATTTCCGGCATGACCATGTCCATGGTAACTAAATCGGGGCTCAGCGCTTTGTACTTGTCGACGGCTTCAAGCCCGTTCTGGGCCTCGCCGACAACGTCAAATCCATTTTTGCTGAGTATCCCTTTGATCATCATCCGCATGACGACTGCGTCGTCGACGATGAGGACCCGCTTGCTCATTACGCGCTCCCACTATCCTTAGAAAGGTCTCTTGACTGGAATCGGTCAGACCCGGTGTTTTTATTAGGCGGGTTCATTGCCCGGTGGACAGGCACTACGCCAGCCCGCGGCTGCGCAGCTCGGCCAATCTATTGTTAATGAACTCGAGAATGGCGTGATCTTCCTCGGCCCGCAAGCCGTGGAATCGTAAACCGTGTGAAAACTTGCCCGACGTCGGCACTTGTTGGGTGCGCATCACCTCGCAAAGCAGGGTCAGCGGCGGCAGCCCGGGACGCAAGTTCAGCCGGACTTCCAGCATCTGTCCGACTTTACACTGGCGATCCATGATCAGCGCGCACCCGCCGCGGCTGATGTCGCGAATGTTGCCGCGGACGAACTCGCCGACGCCGTTGCCGCCCGGTGCGAACCGCCACGAGCCGACTACGAGCACGTCCAGGCGGACGCTGGAGCGTTTTTGCGATCCGCCGGCGATCGCTTCCACGCGGGCGGGCGCCTCGAACACCGTCATATTGCCGCGTACGGCAACGATCGTGGCACCGAAGCGGAATCGTCCCATCGGCGTTTCGTACACGAACGATGCGCGTTCGCCGGCGCGCCCGAGGACATCGCCGACAACGATGCCGCGGCCGCCGACTTCCTCGACCGGCACCGAACGCGTCTGACGTCCCGTAACCGTGACATCGACGAATGAATGCAATACGGGAAGCTTCTCTTCCGGAACGGTTGCCTTTTTGGCGTTCGCGCCGAAGAGCGATCGGAAAATCATGTCGCCGGTGCCTCAGCGCCGGACGGCTCGTCGGTCGTCGAAACTTGACCGATCGACTCGACGCGCAAACCGGGCGCGATTTCCGAGTACGACAGCACGACGAGCTGCGGTGCGGCGCGTTCGGTCAGGCGCTTGAGCGCCAAACGTACAGACGGCGAGCACAGCACGATCGGATGCAATCCGGACGATTGTGCCAGTTGCATCTGCTTGGTCAAAGACGTATAGATCTTCGCCACGGTATTCGGATCGAGCAGCGCGTACGCGTCCTCGCCGCGGCGTACCGCTTCGCCGAGCAGCGCTTCCAAACGCGGGTCCACGGTAATCACCGATAGCAATCCGTCTTCCGCGTATTCCGCGCAGATATGGCGTGCCATCGCCGAACGCACGCGCTCGGTAAGGAAATCGACGTCCTTACTGACGCGAGCCGCGTCCGCGAGACTTTCGAGGATCAGCAGCAGATTGCGGATGGGAATGCGCTCGCGCAGCAAGTTTTGCAGAACGCGCTGCACTTCGCCCACCGTCAGTAGGTTCGGAACCAGTTCTTCGACGACGACCGGATAATGCGTCTTGACGTTATCCAGCAGCGCGGACGTTTCTTGACGGCCGAGCAACTCCGGCGCGTGCGTTTTGATGATCTCGGTGAGATGCGTCGCGATTACGCTCGTCGGATCGATAACGGTATAGCCCGCCATCTCGGCCTCGGCCTTCGCCGATTCCGGAATCCACAGCGCGGGAAGATTGAATGCCGGCTCGGTCGTTTGAATGCCGTCGATCGCCTGCATCGCGGTGCCCGGATTCATCGCCAGCAACCGGCTCACCATGACTTCCGCCGAAGCGACTTCCAGTCCGTAAATCTTCACGACGTACGTGCTCGGTTTCAATTGAAGATTGTCGCGCACGCGAATCGGCGGAACGACGATACCCAAATCGCGCGCCGCGTGGCGGCGAATCAACGTAATGCGTTCCAGCAAGTCGCCGCCCTGCGTGGTGTCGACCAGCGGAATCAGACCGAAACCGATCTCCAGTTCCATCGGATCGTACGAGAGCAGCGGAACGACCGACTCCGCGGGCTTGATCGCCTGCGTCTGTCCCGCCGTGCCGCCGGCCACGGCCGTCGCCTGCGCACCGCCGGGCAATTGCGCCGTACGCTGGTTCGCCGCCCGGCCCCGCGTTCGGAAGTAATAGATGAAGAGCGCTGCAGAGAGCGGCAGCATGAACCACGGTGCGAGCCGCGCCAGGCCGAAGAGCGCCGTCATGCACGCCGCAATCAGAATGGCCATCGGCTGACCGCTGAGCTGGCGCGTCAGGTCCGCGCCGAAATCGCCTTCGGATGCAGCGCGCGTCACCACGATACCGGTGGCAGTGGAAATCAGCAATGCCGGGACCTGCGTAACGATGCCTTCGCCGACCGTCAGCAGCGTGAAGTGCGTCAGCGACTGGATCAGCGTCATGTGCAGCTGGGCGACCCCGACGATGAATCCGCCGACCGTGTTGATCGCGACGATAATCAACGCCGCAATGGCATCGCCGCGGACGAACTTGCTGGCACCGTCCATCGCGCCGTAAAAGTCGGCAGCGCGCTGAATGTCCTTCCGGCGTTGACGGGCTTCCGCTTCCGTGATGAGGCCGGCGTTCAAATCCGCGTCGATGGCGAGCTGTTTACCGGGCATCGCGTCCAACGTAAAGCGCGCCGCGACTTCGGCGACGCGTCCCGCACCGTTGGTGATGACGACGAACTGAATGACGATGAGGATCAAGAAGATCACGAAGCCGACGGCGTAGTTGCCGCCGATCACGATCTGCCCGAAGAAGTTAATCACTTCTCCCGCATAGCCGTGCAGCAGAATCTGCCGCGTGGCGGTAATGTTCAGCGAGAGCCGGAAAAGCGTCACGATCAGCAGCAGCGTCGGAAAGACGCTGAAGGCAAGCGCGTTTTCGGCGTAGAGCGAGACGCCGATGATCAGCAGCGCCACCATGATGTTCATCGAAAGCAAGAAGTCGAGCAGTACCGACGGGATCGGCACGATCATCAAGATGACGAGCATGACCGACGCGCCGGCAACGAACACGGGCGCTCCCGCGCTCAGGCGGGCCGCCAAGCCGGTGCGCGGCGAGGACATTTGTGCTGCAGCGGTACTCACGCGATCGTCTTCCGTTTAAGTTTGAACACGAACGCGATCACTTGTGCGACGGCAGCGTACATGTTCGGGGGAATAGCTTGGTCGAGCTCGACTTTGGCGTACAGCGTGCGCGCAAGGGGCGGGTTCTCCATAATCGGAACGCCGTGCTCCTTTGCGATTTCGCGAATGCGCTTCGCGACGAGGTCGGCGCCTTTGGCGGTAACCACCGGCGCTTCCATCTTCATTTCGTCCCATTCCAGGGCGACCGCAAAGTGCGTCGGGTTGGTCACGACGACCGTTGCCTTCGGAACGGCGGCCATCATGCGGCGGCGCGCAAATTCGCGCTGACGGCGCTTTACCGCACCCTTCACTTCCGGGTTGCCTTCGCTCTGGCGGTACTCGTCGCGGATTTCTTGCTTGCTCATCTTCAGGTTTTCTTCGTACTGCCAGCGCTCGTACGCATAATCGAGCAATCCGATGATCACCAGCAAGAATCCGAATTTCCAGCCGATGCCGAAGATCAGTTCGCCCGTGAACCCGACGATTTGATCGCCGGGCATTTGGCCCAGCGTGAAAAACGTATCGATATTTGCCGCGACGCTGGTGTAGATAATCACGCCGACTGCGCTGAGCTTGAGCAGCTGCTTGGCGAGATTGACGAGAACTTGCTTGGAAAAGAGCCGCTGCAGACCCGTAGCGGGATTCACCTTTTGAAAGCTGGGCGTTAGCGGCGTCAGCGAAACCAGAAAGCCCGTCTGCAGCACGTTCACGGCCACCGCGGAAAGCAGTGCCGCGCCAAAAAGCACGCCCATCATCAGTGCGGTCGCGCCCAACGCGCGTGCGTACACCATCCACACGGAGGCGAAGGTAAAGTCCGCGTGTTCGTGCGTCCGCCAAAGGATCGTCTGCATCGATTGCGAGATGTTAGCGAACGTTATCGGCGCGAGGCTGTGCAGCACAAAGACGCCGGCAAGAAACACCGCTGCACCGGCGAGGTCGGGACTCTTGGCGATCTGGCCACGTTTTCGCGCCTCTTCCCGGCGCTTAGGAGTGGCTCTTTCGGTCTGCTCCGGTCTCGGCATAGCCTCCAGACCTATCATCGGCTTCGCTTGATGGGGCCAACAGCGAAGTACCGACTCTTAACCGCCGCCTTAATGGCGGCGGGACCGCCCTTCCAGGCGACGAATAGGGCGGAGTTTGCCGGGCCCCCGGTGCGGGGCGGCGTGTTTCCGGTTCGTTAAGGGAGAGGTATGCGGGTCAAGGTTCTATTGGGATTGGTCGCGGCCGGCGCCGCATCGGCGTTGGGCGGCTGCGGAAATGGGACCGTTATCGGCTCTACACCGCCCCCGACGCCCACTCCGGTACCGCCTAGCGTGAGCACGGAGATATCGCTGCAGCAGCTCAACGCGCTTCCCTCGGGCGTCGCCTACGGGTCGGACGGCAACCTGTACGTCACGCTGTTCCAGACCAGCGACGTCACGTCGTACAACTTCACCACGGGGACGTTCTCGCTATTCGCCACCAAAGTGCGCCCGGCCGGGCCCAACGGCATTACGCTGGGTCCTGACAACGATATTTGGTTAACCGAAACCAGCGCGAACCAGATCGCGACGATTTCGGCCGGGACGGTTCACGAATTCCCGCTCACGGCGGGCGCCGCGCCGGCGAACCTGACCAGCGGCCCGTCGGGGAACCTGTACTTCACCGAGCCGGGCCTGAACGCGATCGGTCTGATAAACGCAACGGTCCAGGTCGCAGCAGGCCCTTACAGCATTCCTACCGCGAATGCGGGCCCGCTGGGTATTGCCACCGGACCCGACAACAACGTGTGGTTTACGGAAAGCACGGCCGCGAAAATCGGGCGCTTCAATCCGCTTACGACGTCGGTTGACGAAGAGATTCCGCTCCCCGCGGGATCCGCCGATCCCACGAATATCGTGCTCGGGCCGGACGGCGCGATGTGGTTTACCGAAAACAACCCGGCAGGCCCCAAGCTCGGCAGGCTGGCGACCGCCACGGGCACGATCACGGAATTTGCTTTGACCGGAGCCGGCAGCGCCATGGGGTTAGCCGTGGGTTTGGATAACAATCTGTACTTTACCGATCCGAAAAACAACGCGATCGGTGCTTTCACCATCACGACGCAGAAAACGGCTGAATACCCGATTCCAACGCCGAACTCTTCGCCGACGGCGATCGCGCTGAATCCGGCGAACGGTAAGCTCTATTTCACCGAGCGTACCGGGAACAAGATCGGGCAGTTCACGTACTTCTAAGCGCTTAGCGAGCTGCGAGACCGCGCATGACCGCGTCCATGTTATGCGCGGTTTGATCGAACAACTGCGGTGCGACGTATCCCAACAGCGGAACGCTGACCGCCAGCATCATCAGACCGACGCCGATCTGCAGCGGGAAGCCGACCACGAACACGTTCATCTGCGGTGCGACGCGCGCCATCAGGCCTAGCGCCACGTTGACCACGAAAAGCGAAACCGCAGCCGGTGCCGCCACTTTCAGGACGATCAGAAACGCTTGTTCCAGGAATACGATCATGTTCGAGGCGACGCTGGGATCGAGGTTGATATACGGCAGCGGCGCCAGATGGAACGAACCGCCGATGCCCTGCAAGAAAAGCAAGTGTGAGTTGGTTATCAGAAAGAACAGCGTCGCAAGTGTGAGCTGAAGTTCGCCGATGACGGTCACTTGTTGCTGTGTCGTGGGATTCAAGACGTTCGCTACGGCGAAACCGATCTGGATGTCGGCGATTTCACCGGCAAACTGGATGCCCATGAACACCAGGTACGCGACGAAACCGACGATCAGGCCGAGTATGACTTGACTAGCCGCGGCCGCCAGCAGCGAGCCGAGATCGGGCAGCGGTGCGATCACCGGCACGACGTGATACACCACGAATGACACCAGCAGTCCCAAACCGATCCGAACGAGCGTCGGAATCTGCTGTGCCTGAAATACCGGAAAGACGTACAGCATCGTCGACGCCCGCAGCCATATCAGCAGGAACGTCTCGAACTGCCCTTGGCCGATGTGAAAAACGTCGAGCATCGGCCGCTAGTGAACGAAATCTTTGACGTGCACGAAAACGCGGCTCATAAAGTCGGTGAGCAGCGCCAGCATGAACGGGCCGAAAAAGAGAATCGCCAACGCAGATCCCACAATCTTCGGAATAAACGTGAGCGTCGGCTCTTGAATCTGCGTAACCGCCTGAAAAATCGAGATCGCAAGGCCGATGACCATCGAGATCAAAAGGACCGGCGCCGCGACCATGAAGCACACGAAGATCGCGTCGCGCCCAAGGCTGATGGCATCTCCGAAGCTCATCGGCAGCGCTCGCTTTCGATCAATCGCAATAACGCGCTGTCGAAGAACGCCAACTTCTCGTCTTTGGCCGTCGCGGCACGGTACCAGCCCGCAAACGCCGGCGTGCTCGCGCAGACCAGGAGCGCTTCTTCAACGTTTTGCGCCCGCGGGACAAACGCTCCCCAACCGGGCGTCATTTGTAGCTCTGGAAGATGGCGTTCACCGTCAAATTCCACCCGTCGACGAGCAAGAAGATCAAGATCTTGAACGGCAGCGAGATAATCACCGGCGGAATCATCATCATGCCCATTGAGAGCAAGATGCTGGCGACCACCATGTCGATAACGATGAACGGCACGTAGATGGCAAAGCCGATTTCGAACGCCGTTTTGAGCTCCGAAATGACGAACGCCGGAATGAGGATATAGGTCGGTACGTTCGCCTGCTTTTGCGGCCGCGGCTCGTTCGAAAGCGAGTAGAACAGCTGCAAGTCCTTCACGCGCGTTTGTTTGAACATGAACTTGCGCAGCGGCTGCGATGCCCGGTCGAACGCGACCGTTTGGGAAATCTGGTTCTTCAGATACGGCTGCAGGGCGTTCTGATTCACGTCTTTCACGACCGGCGCCATGATGAAGAACGTCAGGAAAAGCGCCAACCCTACCAGCACTTGATTCGGCGGCACTTGCTGCGTGCCGAGCGCGGTGCGCACGAACGAGAGGACGACGATCACGCGTGTGAACGACGTGACCAGCACCAGCAAGGTCGGCGCCAGCGCGAGCACCGTGAGCAGGAGCAGAATCTGCAGCGCGCTCGCAACGTCCTTCGGATTTTTCGCTTGACCGACGCCGATGTTGAATTGCGGAATCGGGACGGTCGGCCCCGCGGGCGCGGTTTGCGCCTGAGCGATTGCCGGAATGATCCACAGGCACGTGATTGCCACGGCGCTGACGATCAAGAATGCCCGGTGGCGCGACCAAAGACGCTTGAAAAACTTGGCCATCAGATTTGCGGCTTTCGCAGCTGCTTCAGGAAGCCGGTAATCGTCTGCGTCTGCGCGGTAAACAAATTGCGCTGCTCGCGCATCCACGGTTCCACTTGTTCCGCGGGGATCTCAGCCAGCGTCGCTACGTGGCCGCTTCCGCCGCCGAGCATGAAATAGCGCTCGCCGGCTTTTACCACATGGAGCGTCGTATTCTGCGCCAAGAACGTCGACTCGACGACGGTTATCAGCCGCTTATTGGTCGAGGTGACAAGGCGTCCGCGGCTGAGCGCGCGCACGACGCTGTACAATCCGAACAGCATCAGCGCAACAACGAACAGAGCCAGCATGTACTGGCCGATGAATCCCATCGCCGCCGCTCCTACTCGACGCTCGGATTGAGTTCGCTGATCTTCACGGCGAACTTGTCGTCCACCACGACGACCTCACCGCGCGCGATCAAGATGTTGTTGACGTACAGGTCGATTGGATCCGTGGCTTGCTTATCGAGTTCGAACACGCTGCCGGATTGCAGCGCGACGACGTCGCGAAGCGTGAGCGCGGTTTTTCCCAAGACTGCACTAATTTGCAGCGGTACGTCGTGCACCAGGTCGAGATTGCTTCCGCCGTTATGCGCGCGTGCCGCGTTCGGCGCCATCGGCGCAAAGCTGACCGGATGTGCCGACGGCGCAGGTCTGGCAGGCGCGGACGGGGTTGCCGGAGCAGCCGCGAGCGGAGCCGGTGCAGCTTGCGGTGCGGGAGCGGGAGCCGGCTCGGGTCCGGAAATCTTCGTCAACGCGATGCCGTCGAAATCGATTGCGATCACCGGCGCCGCGTCCACCCCGACTTGTACCGTACCCTCGTACGACGCGAAGGGCGGCGGCGGCAGGTTGGTCGCGTCGGTGCACAGATCGGCGCGAATGCCCGACCAATCGACGCCCAAGCCCTTTGCAAGTTCTTCGCCCATCGCCGCGGCGATCTGCGAGACGGTCTCGGAAACGATTGACAGTTGCATCGCACCCATCTCGGCCGAATCGTCGCCTCCGCCGAGCATGAGTTGCACGATCTGCGCGATGTCGGCACTTGCGAAGCGCACGACGACGTTGATGCCAAGGGACGGAATCTGCGCGCACGTTACGAGTGTGTCCGAGTCGATTTTGATCGAACCTTCGTGGTCGTTGCGCGTCGCGGCCGAAGCGGCGACGGGCTGCTCCACAAGGCGTCCGAGGACGTTTGCGGCGGCCTCGAGCATGGCATCGGTAAGAAGTTGAATGTCGGCCATTGCCTAGCGATCCTCGTTATCGATAAAGTCGGCTACTTGCACGGAGATGCGATCCTTGTGCACGCCGGGATAGACATGAAATTTGTCGCGTTCGTTGATGCGCGCCACGAGTGCTGCGTCGGTCGGTTTGTCGAACATGATGACGTCGCCGGGCTGCAGTGCAACCAAATCGCGCAGCGAGACGGTGGTCTTGCCGAGCTCGACTTCCACGTCGACCGGCGCGCGCTCGACGTTGCGAGCCAATTGTTGGAGATCTTCTTCCGTCACGCCGCGGCCGGCCACGACGGTGGGCGACCACTGAAAGTCGGTCAGCTGCGTGCTGATCGACTGCAGCACCAAGTACGGCAGACAGAAGTTCATCACGCCGGACATGTCGCCTACTTTCAACTCCATGGAGACGTACGCGACGATTTGGTCGAGCGGGATGATTCGCGGAATAAACTGCGGATTGGAATCCAGCGCTTCGATTTTAAGCGAAAGCGTCAGCAGATAGTTCCACGACTCGCGGTAGCTGTTCAGCATGCGGGCCATGAAGCGCTGCATCAGCGTGCGCTCGATGTCGGTGAGATCGCGCAATTTTTGCGGAAACCAGCCGGGACCGCCCAGCAGGCGATCGATAATCGAGAACACGAGATTCAAGTCGACTTGAACGATGCCGCTGCCCGGCAGCGGGTCCATCGAGAAGATCGACAGGATCGACGGAATGCCGATCGATGCGATGAAATCGCCGTAACTGATCTGTTCGATCGAAACGATCGTCGCTTCGACGCGCGTACGTAAGTACACCGACAGCGAGTTGTTGAGCAGACGCGTAAAGTTCTCGTGGAGGGTCCGGAGCGTCTGCAGTTGATTGTTGGAAAATTTGTCGAGCCGCTTGTTGAAGCGGAAATCGAACGACTTGATTCGCTTGTCTTCGAGGACGGCGTCTTTTGCGGCCGGCTCGGTAGCAAGCTGGCTTATGAGCGCATCAATTTCTTCTTGTGACAGACTGGACATGACGGACTACTGCCCCTTTTCAGCTCGAGAGAGGTTGGCATTGAGCAGCACGATGTCGACTCGCCGGTTTTCCTGACGCTTCTCCGACGTGCTGTTGTCCGTCCGTGGACGATATTGTCCATATCCCGCTGCAGAGATCCGGGTAGGAATCAAGTGGTCTTGCTCCACGAGATACCGCACCACGTTCACTGCGCGTGCCGTCGACAATTCCCAGTTGGTCGGGTACACGGCCGTTGCGATCGGCACGTTGTCCGTGTTGCCCTCGACGCGAATGAGGTTGTCGTTCTTCCTTAAGAAAACATCGACTTCATCGAGAATTTTCTTAGTCTCGGGGCGCAGCTCGGCGCTCCCCGAATCGTAATAGCTGTTATCCGAAAGTAAAGTAATGACTAAGCCGCGGTGGTCCATGTGGATTTGCACGCGGTTTTCCAGATGATTTTGCCGCACGTACCGCTGGAGTTCGCGCTGGATCGCGGGAATTGCGGAGGCCGAATCCATCAGTTCCTTGCCGTTCGTGCCGCCGTTAGGCGGTTGGTTGATTGCCCACTCGTTGTCGAAACCGCCGGCGACGTCGCGCGCGAATTGCTGGAACTTCACGCGGTTGATCGTCGACATTGCAAACAGAATGATGAACAGCGCGAGCATGAGCGTAATCATGTCCGCATAGGTCAACAGCCAGCGCATCATGCCGGCTGTTTCAACTTTTGTCTCTTCAGCTTTTTTCCGGAACTTGCTCTCGGCCGCGCGCGCCGCGGTTTTTATCGGCTGTCCCATTCTGCTCGCTACGTCGAGTAGCTCGGCTGCTCGACGACCGCGCCGCCCTCTTCGATCTCGGTCTCGCGTTCCTGCGGATCCAAGAATGCGTGCAGGCGTTCTTCAAGCAAGCGCGGATTGTCGCCGGCTTGAATCGAGAGTATGCCCTCGATCATGATTTCGCGCAACAGCAGCAGCTGGCCGTAGCGTTCTTTGATCTTGTTTGCGATGGGCAGCCACAGCAGGTTCGCGAACATGATTCCGAAGAACGTCGCGACGAACGCTTGCGCCGTTGCTACGCCGATGTTTCCGGCGACGTTGGTGCTGCCGTTCATGTCGGCCAAACCGCGCAGCATTCCGATGAGGCCGAGCACCGTACCGATGATGCCCAGGGTCGGCGAGTAGCCCCCCAAATTGGTAAAAACCGCTTCCGCCTTCGAGCCTTTTTCCTGCACGTGGCTCACTTCGGTTTCGAGCACTTTGCGGATCACGTCGGTGTCGCGGCCGTCGATGACGAGCTGAATGCCTTTGCGCATGAATTCGTCTTCAAGCGCAGCGGCCTCGTTCTCGAGCGCGAGCAGCCCTTCGCGGCGCGCCTTTTCAGCAAACGAAACGAGCGTTGCTATTACGTCGCGCTCGTGATAGACCGGTTCGGTGAACGCAGTTTGAAAGCCGCCGAAGAAGCCTTTCACAAACGTACGGAGCGGAAACGACGTCATCGTCGCTCCGATCGTGCCGCCCACGATCAAAAGCAACGCTTCCCAGCGTCCAAAAATAACGTGCGCGTCCGTGCGGCCAACCCAGCCGGCAATGAATATAGCCCCAAACGCTATAATGAGGCCAAACAGCGTGGCGAAGTCCATCCCTAACTGTATCGGCGGCGACCTGCGAACCTTAACTACGGTCGCCCCGTTAGGGGACTAGTTCGACGGCGGGGCGGGTCCGTAAATTTTTCGTTTAAACGTGATGATGCGGTCTTGGATTTCCTCGAACGAGTCCCGCACGATGAGCTTGTTTCCGCTGACGAGGGTGATCACCGTGTCCGGCGTCGTCTCGACCGACTCGATGAGGTCGGCGTTGACCATGATGGGCTGGCCGTTGAGGCGCGTCAGTTGAATCATCTTGAAAAGGCGCTTCGCTTTGGACGGAGCTTGTCCTGAGCCTTGCGGAAGGGCGCCCCCATCTTCGATGGGACCCCCGGGACCGAGGGCGGCGCCGTCGATTTTCTCAAGGGCTGAGCGGTCACCCGCCCAGCCCCTGAGGAACGACCTCCGTGTCGTTGCGCGTGTCAGGTACGACTATTTAGAGCTAGTTCTCGCTGGCCCGGATTGCCAGAACCGTCTGCATGTTCTGGTCGCCCGTGTCGATCCCGCGAGTGTTCGCTTCGAACGCGCGCTGCGCGACGATCATTTTCGTGAACTCGTCCGCAAGCGAAACGTTCGACTCTTCCAGCGAGCCGGCGATGATCGCGCCGAAACGCCCGCTGGCGCCGCTGCCGATTTGTGCAAGACCCGAGTTCGCGGTCGCCTGGAAGCCGTTGCCGCCGACCCGGTTCAAACCGCCTTCGTTTTGGAACGTGGCGAGCGCGACTTGGCCGAGCGTCTTGTTTTGGCCGTTCGTAAACGCGCCGGTGATCGTGCCGTCTTGACCGATCGAGATGTTCGAGAGCGTTCCGGCCGGATAACCGTTTTGCGAAACGACCGTCGCCGTGTAGCCGGTGCCGCTGGAAGAGGCATTTGCAAGCGACGTCGTGTTCGAGAAATCAAGACCGATCGGCCCGACCGCCGGCTGATTTCCGTTCACCAGACCCCACGTCGTCACGTTCAGCATATCGCCGGCGGCAACCGAAGGAGCCGTGCCCGCTTGATGCAGGTTGGTCGTCAGCGCCGCACCGGCTACGCCGACGCTGCTGGACGTGTTGATGAACTGACCCTTTTGATCGTAGTACGCGTAGCCCATTGTGGCGGGTTGATTTGCCGTTGCGGCCTGACCGTTCACGAGCGTGCCGTCGCCGAAGTACACTTCCATTTTCCAGCGCGTCGCCGGTGCGACCGCGGTGCCGCTGGGATTGTTCACCGAAGACGGAAGCCCCGTGCTCGACGCCGTGACGTTGATCGTTTGCACGCCGTTGGCCGGCATCGGATTCTGCAGCGTGAACGTCGCGCCGCCCACCGTGATCTGCTGACCGGCATTCACGGTTTGGTTGAAGCCGTTCGTATCGGTGATCGTCGCCTGCGTTCCGGCGGCGTTCGCGGTGATCGTGATCGTATCGTTGCTGGGCGTACCCGGAGCAACCGCAACGGGCCCCGTGTCGGCCGCGCCGGCGCTGGCGACGGTCGCAGCCGTCGCACCGGTCGCATCGGGCACGTATTTGACGAACGCCTGATGCGCATTGCCGAGCGAATCGTAGATCGTCGTCGAAATCGTGTCGGTCTGACCCGTTCCCGGGCCGGTACCGTTCAGAATGCCTTGCTCTTCGGTCTGCCATTGCGCCTGGTCCAGATTGCCGCCCATCTGCACGTCGAACACGTTGTCGCCGTTCGGGCCGACCTTGGCGCCGAAGCCCGTACCCGTGGCTTGCGACGTAAGACCGATCGGAATCGTCAGATTGCCGAGCGCGCCGTTTGCGCTGACCTGGCCCTGCGCATTCGCCATGTAGCCTTGCACCGCCAGACCCGTTGCCGGATCGTAGAGCAGGCCTTGCGAGTTCAGCGAGAAGTGCCCGTCGCGCGTGTAGATCGGCTGACCGCTGGCATCCGTATTGCGAAGCACGAAAAAGCCGTCGCCGTTGATCGCCAAGTCGGTATTGACGCCGGTCGTTTGCAGACCGCCTTGCGCAAAGTTCGTGTCGATCGAATTGACCTTTACGCCCAGTCCGATCTCTTCCGGATTGATGCCGCCGCGCGATTGGCTCGGGCCGCTCGCGTAGCCTTGCGACTGATAAAACATGTCGGCAAACGTCATATCTTGGCCTTTGAAGCCCGTCGTGCCGACGTTCGCGATGTCGTTGGAGATCAAGTCGATCTGGCTCTGATAAGCGTTCAGGCCGGAGATCCCCGTAAACAGCGAATCGAATCCCATGCTGTTGACCTTTCATAACGAGCGGCGCATCTGTCGTTCCACGCCGCCGGCTCCTCGATTATGAATCGTCCGGAGCCAAGAGTTGTAGTGTGTGTTTACTTGATTACGGCCGCGCTGTCGATGTTGGTGAACACGTTCTCCTTCATCGAATCCTGATCGACCGCGGTAATAACCGTGCGATTCGTGATGCTCACAACCATGGCGACGTTGCCCATCATGAAGAGCGACTGTTTCGCGCCTTTTTGCGCGGCTTTGTCGGCCATGACGTTCATGCGTGCGATATCGTCGCCGCTGAGTTGAATGTTGCGCGATTGCAAACGTTGCATCGCGTGCGCCGAGAACTTGAGCGGCTGCGCAGACGTTGCGCTCTGTTGCTGCTCCAGCAGCGAACGGAAGCTCGGTCCCGACGTCGGTGGAATCTGCACCGGCGTTCCCAACGGACGGGGAGCCGGGCCGGGGATGATTCCCGGTACGCTAGAGAGGGCGTTCAGATCTTTGGAGTCCACGACCGTTACCCGCCGATTGCCGTAATCTGCGTCGTGGCAAAGAGCAGCGGCTGGCCGTTACTGCCGGTGATCGGCTGACCGCCGGAGTTGTTCATCGTGAAGAACGGCTGACCGTTCTGCACCTGAATCCCCGTGACCGTGCCCGTGATGTTCGCAGAATTCCCGGTGGCGTCGGTGCTGACCACCGTCACCTGCTTGCCGATCAGCGCGCTGGATTGAAGCACGCCGAAGTTCGACTGGAAGTTCTGGAACGACGTATTGAGCTCGTTCGTGGCCTGCAACGCCGAGAATTGCGCAAGCTGCGCCACGGACTGCGTGTCGTCGACCGGCTGAAGCGGATCCTGATTCTGCATTTCCGTCGTAAGAAGTTGCAGAAAATCATTGGCGCCCAGCGCTTGATTCGACGCCGAAGCCAGCGAGTTCGAATTCGACACGCCGGTTGGAGATTGCGTCGCCCCGGAGAACGGGGTTATGCCTTGCATAGTAGTCTCCCTAAGTTTGGCTTACGCCAAGTAATTGAAAACCAGCGATGCGGAGCCGCTGGAAATTGCGGGTCCGAAGCGTTGGTCTTCCCAAGTTTCGTCTTCATTCGACAGCAGCGAACCGCCGGCCGAAATCGACCTGCCCGCCTGGGCTTGCTGTTGCGACTGCTGTTGGGTGAATCCGGTGTTTCCGCCGGAGACGTCTACAGAGAACTTGCCGAGCGAGAGACCCGCTTCGGCTAGCGAGCGCACGAGGTGCTGTTGATTTGCCAGCAGCATGTCCCGCACGTCCGCCGTCTGAGCGACGATGTTGGCGTTGATCGTGTTTCCAACCACGGTCAGTTTGAGCGCGACGTTTCCCAGATGCTCGGGCTGCAATCGCAATTGCACCTCGGAGCTTGACCCCGAGCTGCGCATGCTTATGCCTTTGACGAGTTGCTCGATAACCGCGTTGGGATCCACCGGCGAGTACGGTGCGGCGGACGCGGTTTGATTTTGCACCTGCGATGTGAACGCCGGGCCGCCTGCGGTTTGCGCAGCTACGGGCAGCGTCGTGGAATCCGAGCCTTGGCTCTGCGAGGGCGAACCCTGCGACTGGCCTTTCGAATCACTGCCGTTTTGCGAGGCGGATTGTTCCTCCGCCACGATTGCGATCAAGCGTTCGAATAACGCCGCGGCGTTCGTGTTCGAGTTGCCGTTGCCGGCAGACACGTGTTGCGTTCCGGTTGTGGCTCCGGCCGCTTCCGGAACCGCGCGCGCAATCACTTCCCCGTTGCGTTGCGCGTCCGCGCTTGCGGCGCGCGCCAGCATCCGGGTAAGGATATCCGGCAGCGCGGTCGTTTGAGCGGAGTTCGACGCAGCGGCCGAAGCCGATGCAGCGAGGCTTGCAAGTGAAGCCGGCGTTGCGGCTGCACCATTAGCAGCCGCGTTGGATGCGGCCGCGTTCAAGAGCGATTGAACGTACGAAGAAACCGCGTCCGGCGCTGCTTGTGCACCACCGAATTGGGATTTCGTTTGCTGGGCCGGGGTTTCTCTCGCCGAGTTGGCGTCCAAGACTGTTCCCGAGAATTCGCTCTGCTGCCCTGCGTTGTTTGCTTCCCCCACCAACCTGCTCACGAGACTCGCGAGTCGTTGCTGAAGGATTGCGGCTTGTTCGGTGCCGCTACCCGGCGGACTCGTACCCGGAGGTGCGAGCGCTGATGCCATCGCACGCGCCAGCGTGCTTTGGGCATTCGGATTGCCCTGATTTCCGGCCGCCTTGTTTAGAGCGCCCGCAAGATTTCCGGCAATCTGATTAGCGATGAGTGCTAGCGGAGTTCCCGATTGAATCGCCGCGGCCAGTTGCGCAAGCGCGCCGCCGGGGCTTCCTGCGCCGAGTACCGATTGCTCCAGATGTCCCGCGAACTCGAGTCCTTTACCAAGACTGTGCGCCGCACGGGAAGCGGTCGAGAGCAGACGGCCGCCGGTCGCAGCGGCTCCGATAGAAGATAGTTGAGATGCCATGCTTTGTAGTTGTCACCCCCTTCCGCCAGGAAAAGATCGTTTGACCCCACGCATGAAGGGGTCTGCCCTTAGGTCATCGGCATGCTGCGAGAGGAACGTTAGCCTCGGTCTCCAGCAGGGCGTCCAGGCGGCGCATGAGGCACTCGAATGCCGGAAAGTCGAGCGCTTGTTCTTTGTCGGAGAGTGCTTGCTCGGGCTCGGGGTGCACCTCGACGATCGCGCCGTCCAGCCCCGCCGCGGCGGCGGCAAGCACCAGCGGCTCTATTAGCGACGCACGCCCCGACGCATGGCTGGGGTCGGCGATGACCGGCAGGTGCGTCAGTTCTTTCAGCCGCAGAGCGCCGCCCAAGTCGAACACGTTTCGCGTCTGCGGATCGAATCCGCGGATGCCGCGCTCGCACAACACGACGTTCGGGTTGCCTTCGACCAAGATGTATTCGGCGGCGTAGAGCACTTCATCGAGGGTCGCGGATGCGGCGCGCTTCAACAAAACCGGCCTGCCGGTTCGGGCGGCCGCTTTGAGCAGCGCGAAGTTCTGCATGTTGCGCGCGCCGATTTGAATCATTGCAACGCGATCGCACAGCACGGGCAGATTTGCTTCGCATAGCGCCTCGACGACCGCCGGAATGCGCGCGAGGCGCGCCGCCTGACCGATCAGATCCACACCGTCGTCGCCAAGTCCCTGGAATGCGTAGGGCGACGTGCGCGGCTTGAATGCGCCGCCGCGGAGCATTTGTGCGCCGGCCATCGCCACAAATTGCGCGGTTCGATCGATCTGCGAGCGGCTTTCAATCGCGCACGGGCCGGCGATCATCGTAAATCCGCCGTCGCCGAACGCGACGCCGTCCACGGTCACTACCGAATTGCGTCCTCGTTCTTTGCTGGCAAGCGTGTACATCGTCTCTGCATCCTATCGTCGGTTGGAGTAAAACAAGAAGGCCGCCCGGTAAGGGCGGCCTTCTGAAGATTCGTATCCTTCGGAAACGCGCGCTCAACTCACCGGCACGGCATGTGCGGCAAAATACCACCAATAGAAATAACGCGCGACCGAGAGAGTCATTGCAGCGACTCTATCATCAGCCGGCAGGGCTGTCAAGCCGCAGCGCGTTGCGGACGATGCGATCCCCGCACTCGCTGAGTACGGATTCGGGATGGAATTGCACGCCGGAGATCGGTAACGAACGGTGACTGAGGGCTTGCACCACGCCGTCCTCGCTGCGCGCGTTCACGACCAGCTCTGCCGGCAAGGTGGTTTCCTCCAAGCAGAGCGAGTGATAGCGCGTCGCGGTGATCGGACGATCGATTCCGGCGAACGGGCCGCAACCGTCGTGCGTCATCAGCGACGTCTTTCCGTGCATCGGCACCGGCGCGTGCACGACCGTCGCGCCGAACGCTTCGCCGATAGCCTGCAGACCGAAGCACACGCCGAACACCGGCATACGCCGTTGCGCGGCAGTGCGGATCAACTCCACCACTTGCGGCGTTTGGCCGGGATTGCCGGGCCCCGGTCCGACGACGAGCGCGTCGTACGCGTCTAGCGCTTCGGGCCGCAAGCGCGGGTCGTCGTTCAGCAAGACGTCTTGCTCTACGCCCTGCGATGCAAGCAGATGGACGACGTTGTAAGTGAACGAGTCGAAGTTATCGACGAAGAGGACTTTCATTTTATCTTATCTTCACGCTTGTCATGGTGAGGAATCGCGTCATGGTGAGGAATCGCGTCATGGTGAGGAATCGAACCACCCTGAGGCATCGAAGGGTATTCTGATCGCAAACAAGCCCCTCGATACCTCGGGGTCCTTCGATACCTCAGGATGACAATGGTCATGGTGAGGAATCGAACCACCCTGAGGAATCGAAGGGTAAGCGCATTGCAAACAAGCCCCTCGATACCTCGGGGTGGTTCGATACCTCACCATGACGATTTCTCATCATGACACTTGTTCATCGATCCCCAGCACCTGTCGAGCAATCCTGGTCTTGTGCAGCACTTCTTCATACTCCGCGGCCGGATCGCTGTCTGCAACGATTCCCGCAGATGCTTGCCAGTGCGCGGTCGAATCCTTCACGTGAATGCTGCGCAACGTGATGCACGAATCAAAGTCGCCGTTTGCGGTCCATCGTCCAACGCTGCCCGCATAGAAACCGCGAGCCACTGGTTCCAACTCGTCGATCAGCTGCATCGCGCGAATCTTTGGCGTACCGGTTACGGTTCCCGCCGGAAAACCCGACGCGAAGAGATCCAGCGCGTCCCGATCTTCGCGCAACGTTCCGGTCAAATCGGAGACGATGTGCATGACGTGGCTGTAGCGTTCGATCTGCAGCAGTTCAGCGACTTCGACGCTGCCGTATTCGCAAACCGTCCCCAAATCGTTGCGGCCCAGGTCGACCAGCATAACGTGTTCCGCGCGCTCTTTTTCGTTGGCGAGCAGTTCGCGCGCAACGTCGGCATCTTGAATTTCCGTCGCTCCGCGCGGACGGGTTCCCGCGAGCGGCCGGATTCGCGCGCGGCGCCCTTCCAAACGCACCAGAAACTCCGGCGACGCACCCAGCAGTTGACCGAACGGCGCGTCCACGTAAAACATGTACGGTGAGGGATTCACCGACCGGATCGCGCGATACAGATCCATGGCGCTTCCCGAAAACTCCGCGGAAAAACGAACGCCGAGTTGCAATTGATAGACCTCTCCGTCGGTGATGTACCGTTTTACGCGCGCAACGCGCTCCAAATACGCACGGCGATCCATCGACGCGCGCATCGGTGAAATCGGGCGGACGTCTCCGGGGAGCGTCGGTTTGACCGTAAGCAGGCGTTCGATGCAGGCAGATATTCGCGCATCGTCGTCGCTCGTAATGGTCAGCCGGTCGGTGAAATGATCGAAGGTGAGCCAGGTTCGCGGAATCGCAACGTACGCCGCCGGCATCGGAGGGTCTGCAGGCGCGCGGCGCGCCAAACGCGCGGCCGTGCGGGCAGCGTCGTACGAAAAAGCGACCAGCGCATCGCGCCCGTGGCTCTTGACGAACGCTCGGACGTCGCCGATCAGCGTTCCGTCGTCTTCAAACGAACGAGCGTCGATGTAGTCCAGGCCGATGAACGAGTACCGCGAGATTCTACCGCCGCTCTCGACGCTTTCCAACAGGCACGCCGCGCCTGGCGCGGCCAGCGCGTGATAAGCGGCGATAGGCGTCAGCGTATCGGCCGCTATCGTTTTCGAGCTGCAAACAAAAACCGCCGGGTGAATCCCGGCGGCCTTTACAATCGTTTCGTGGCGCGCTGAACTCACCGGTATCGTACCGCGGGTCGCCACCAGGAGCCGAATTCACGCACCATAGGTGCGCGGGTATTGCAGGCGCGCGGGGAAGCTTCCTGCAACCATTCATCGTGCCCGTATTCCTCTTCACCGACATCGAGGGCAGCACGACGCGATGGGAAACGCGACCGCGCGAAATGCTCGACGCGCTCGCCCGTCACGATGGGATTCTCCGAACCGCGATTCAAGAGCATCACGGCCGCATTTTCAAAACCGTTGGCGACGCGTTTTGCGCAGTATTCGAGGACCCGGGCGATGCAGTCGCCGCGGCCGTAGCAGCGCAGACCCGGCTTGGCGCATCCGACTGGCAGAATATCGAAGGCCTCCACGTACGGATGGCGTTGCACGCGGGTGATGCAGCGGAACGCGACGGCGACTTTTTCGGTCCGCCGGTAAACCGCGTCGCGCGGCTGCTTTCCACCGCGCACGGCGGACAAATCGTGGTTTCCGGCACGCTCGCCGATGCAGTCCAGCCCGCGTTAACCAACGGGGTGCAGCTCGTTGCGCTCGGCACGTTCCGCCTGAAAGATTTGGAACGCCCGGAACGGATCTTTCAACTTTCCGCGCCCGGTTTACCCGGCAAATTCAAACCGCTGATCACGCTCGATGCAATACCGAACAACCTGCCGGTACAAAGCACGGCATTCGTCGGACGCTCGCAAGACATCGCACAGATCCGCTCGCTGCTTCGCGAGAACAGGCTCTTGACGATTGCCGGACCGGGCGGCGTCGGAAAAACGCGCGCCGCCCTTCAATGCGCCGCGGATCGCATGGACCGCATGACCGACGGCGTTTGGTTCGTCAACCTGGCGCCGCTGACGGATCCCTCGCTGGTAGCGAGCACGATAAACACCGTTGTTGGTGCCGGCGAAGGCAACGACGCGGAAGCGTTGGACAGTCTGGTCGAGTACCTCAAGAGCCGCACGATGTTGATCGTGGTCGACAACTGCGAACACGTCGTGGAGGAGGCAGCGCGTTGCATCGCTGCAATTCACGAGCGCTGCTCGCACGTCACGATCGTAGCGACGAGCCGCGAAGCGTTGCATATCGACGGGGAGCAAGTGTACCGCCTGCGTCCCCTCGAGCCCGAAGACTCGATGTCGTTGTTCGTTACGCGCGCCCAATCGGTTTCGCCGCGTTTTCGATTGACGGCGGAAAACCGCCCGCACGTCGAGGCGATATGCGCACACCTTGACGGAATTCCGCTTGCGATCGAACTCGCGGCGGCACGCGCGCACGCGTTATCTCCGCAACAGCTCGCGGAGCGTTTGCATCAGCGGTTCCGGTTGTTGACCGCCGGCGGGCGCACCACGCTGCCGCGGCAGCAAACCCTCCAGGCACTCATTGACTGGAGCCACGATCTGCTGACGGACATAGAAAAGATCCTATTTCGCCGGTTGGCCGTCTTTCGGGGCAGCTTCACGCTGGAATCCGCGTCGGCGGTGTGCGCCGACGATACGCTCGACGAGTGGACGATCGTGGACCTGCTGACTTCCCTTGCCGATAAATCGCTGGTCGTCGCCGACATGCAAACCGAACGCCCCCGGTACCATCTTCTCGAATCGATTCGCGAATACGCCTGGAGCAAGCTGCAGACCGAGGGATCGGCGAGTGCGCGATATCATCTGCTCGAGTCGATTCGGGAGTATGCGTCGACGAAGCTGCACGAGGCCGGCGAAGGCGCGCAACTGCAACTTTGTCATGCGCAATTCTTTGCGCTGCAAGCAGTGCAGGCGTACCGTCAATTCGATACGTCGCCGCCACCAAATTGGCTTGCCGGGCTTGCGCCGGACTTGGACAACTTCCGTGCGGCGATGGAATTTTCGTTGGGCGGCGAGACGGCGCGACTAGGGGTGCAACTGACGGCGGACATCGCGCCGATGTTTCTGCGGCTTTCGCTATTGCATGAGGGGATCGAATGGTGCGAGCGCGCTCGTGCGCTGGCCGGCGGTGCCCCCACGGCTACGCGTGCGCGCCTGCACTACGTGCTGTCGATGTTGTTCAACAACCGCGGCGACTATGCGTCGGCGTTGCCGCATGCACTGGCTGCCGTCGAGCTGTCTCGCGAGGCCGGCGACGAACGGGGACTGGTCCGTGCGCTCTCGCAGACGGCGCAGCAGCTTGCCAGTTTAGAACGATTCGACGAGGCGAAGCCGTTTTTGCGCGAATCACTGCAGTCGGCCGAGCAACTGATCGATCCGAGGCTATTTGCCGCGACGCTGCGCCGCTGCGCGTTCGCGCTGCCGCCGTCGGAAATCGACGAAGCACGCGCCCAATTTCAAAAGGCAGTTTCCGTACTCCAGACTTCCGGAGATTTCGCAGAGGCGTGCTTGGTGTTTCAATGGTGGGCCGAAGCGGAAGCGTCTGCCGGGAACTTTGAGCGCGCGCTCAATATCGCGGCCGAAGGCCTGCACTGCGCAGACGACGACGACCGGATGTATTTGTGCAGCAACATGGCCGGTTATGCCATCGCGGCGCGCAATTTCGCGGGGGCTGCGCCGTTAGCATGCGAGGCGCTCGAGCGCGCGGTGCACGCGCGGCACGAGGTTGCAATTAGCATTGCGCTCTTGTACTCGTCGGCCGCATTGCTCGAAAGCGCGCCCGAGGACGCCGCGCGCGTCTTCGGCTTCGCGCGCCGGCGCATGGAGGCGTTAGCGTGGTCGGGATTTCACGCCGATCGCACCGCGCGCGAGAACATTTATTCGGAGCTGCAGCGGCGCTTCGATGCTGTAGATCTCGAGCGGTTGTTCGTCGAAGGCGCGCGCTGGGACGAAGGTCAGGCGCTCTCGCGCACGCCTAGCATTTGTGCAGGCCCATCGTCCGGCGGCCAACGCTCGTCGCCGTATCAACGCACTGCTGGTTGAGCGTATACGAGCCGGTATCGCCGGCGCAATTCGATACGGCGGTATAGGTGCCGCTAATCACGTTGTTCGTGGGGTCGTAAGTCGCCGTCGTGCTGAACGTGCACGCCGGCCCATTGTTGGGCAGGTTGACGACGATCGAGCCGCTCATCGAATTGTTCGGCGAGAGGGCCAACGACATCTGAAAATTCAGCGTCCCGCCCGATACCGGCATCGTCATGGCGCCGCCCGCAGAGTTTCCGTGCTGCGCGAGCGTTCCGGTCACATTCCCGGAGCCCATCTGTGCGTCTTGAACACTTCCCGTGTAATCCCCGGAGACGTTCGGCGGCGCGGGCGGAGCCGTACTCGTGCTGCCGTTGCACGCCGTCAGCAGCAAAGCCGCCGCGGTGAAGAGCGCAGCGGTAAACCGTAAGTTCATTTGGACACCCCTCCCTATCGTTGAAGAATGCTGGTTTGTTGGAGGTCGCGTTCGCGCCAAGGATCTTCCAAGGCGATACGCCTCGCAGTCCTTGGAATCATGCCGTGCGGATTGCGGCTCAGCCAGTCTTCCGCCTGCACGGTCAGCAATTCAAAATCGTGATACTGGAAATCGCCGCGAGAGCGCCGCATCACCGCTATGGCCGGGGATAGCTTTTTCCAGCAATAGACGATCAGCCGGGCAAACAGGTCCATGAACGCGTCTTGCGACACCAGACGATGTTTGACGAGCGTCCCGATTTCGTTGCACCAATTGCAGACCAGCAGCTCGGGGTGTGCCGCGCTATCGATATAGCCGATTTTTTCGAGCTCGGCGCGATATGCCGGATCTTCCATCCTGGCCGGCAAGGCGTCTTGGATGTAGAGGAGCGCCGATTGCAGTGCCGGGGAGCCGAAGTCACGCTCGAGCGAGAGTAGTGCTTCGAGTTGATTGCCGGCGCGCATGTGCCGGAGCTGAATCAGCGCCGCGACGGCGCTGGCGCCGATTACGACAAGCGTTCCGAGAGCGGCCCACGCGCTAATCACTTCCGCGCTCATGCGGAAGCAGTTTAGCGGTTACCGCCGCAACCCTTCCCCGCGCTAGTGCGCGAGTTCCGGCCGATCGCGCGTCAGGCGCGCAGCGTACGCCGGCGATGCGCTCTCGAGGATCGCGCCGACCGAATCGGGCGGCATTATCGCAAAAATACGAGCGACGTAGTCATCCGGCAGCCGTTGAACGACTTTCGCGGCGGCGTCCGCATCCATCGCGGCCCAAACCGACGCAGTGCGCCGCATGTCCGGCGAGGCTTGCGCGGAAAGATCCGTTCCGCCTTGCGCGGGCGCAGCGGCTGCTGCCACAGTGCGTACCAAACGCGGAGCGCGATTTGCTGCCGCCTTCGCAACCGCGGCGTCCTGCTGCGCGGCATTGAGCTGCGTTTGCAAATCGGATATTTGCTTGTCCCGGTTCCCTATTTGACCGCGCGCGTCGGCGAGCTGCGTACGCAACGAAGCAATCTCTGCATTTTGCGCCGAGATCGTCCGCATCTGACCGGCCATGTCGAACGGGCGCGCCAGCGGAGCGGTAACCGGCGACATCGCATGCCAAACCGGAGCGGCCGGTCCATTCGCGATCCAGTTGCGGGACGGCGCCCAGCTGAGGATCGCAGCCAAAACCGCCGCAACGGCGGCCGGCACGAGGACGCGTTTCCAGGGAAACGGTTTGCGGCGGCGGCGAGTGACGATCATGCGGTGCTCCTATAGCGGCGGGCGTTATTCTCGTCCAACTCCTTTTGCTCGAATGCCGCTTCCATGGCTTGATGTTGTTCCAGACGTTTATTTTTGAGTTTCTCGATGACTTTGCGGTCCTTACTCGCGTCGACGAGTTCTGCGCGCGCGCGATCGACCGCGCTTTTGTATCCCGTTATCGCGGCATGCTGCATGACCATGCAGCGATCCAAAAACTCCAAGTGCGCGTAGTGTGCGCGCAGCTGATGGCTCGTCAACGTTTTGTGGCCGTCGCGCAGCGAGTTCGAGTAGCGTTTGAATTCGCGATTCAAGCGCCCCAGCTCGTTCTGCGCGGCAGTCAACTCGGCAACGCGCGCCGCCAGCACCTGCTGCTTCTCTTCCTCGATGCGCTCGCGATGCTCCAGCACGGGAGCCAGCGTGAACTTGAATTTTTTCATATGATACGGCGCCGGCATTGCTTTTGCATTAGGCTACGCTCATTAGTTGCTGCACGGTCTGTTCCAGCCCGGCAGTCTCGTAGATGCCCTGTTTCAAGAAATGCCGAATCGCTTCGATCTTCGAAAGGGCGAGATCGACGCGCGGATTGCTTCCGGCAACGTACGCCCCGATATTGATCAGATCTTCCGCGTCGCGGTACGTCGCCAAAACGTCTCGTACGCCGGATGCCGCGGAATAATGATTGCGATCCACGACGTCCGGCATGACGCGGCTCACGCTGGAGAGCACGTCGATTGCCGGATAGTGATTTGCCGCCGCCAATTGACGCGAGAGCACGATATGGCCGTCCAAAATCGAGCGAACGGCGTCGGCGACCGGTTCGTTCATATCGTCGCCGTCCACCAGCACCGAATACAAGCCGGTAATCGTGCCCACCGCAGAGGTTCCCGCCCTCTCGAGCAGCTTCGGCAGCAGAGCAAAAACGGACGGCGTATACCCGCGCGTCGTGGTTGGTTCGCCGATGGCCAGGCCGACTTCGCGCTGCGCCATCGCAAACCGCGTCACACTGTCCATCATGAACGTCACGTCGAGACCTTGATCGCGGAAGAATTCGGCGACTGTTGTCGCGACGAACGCGGCTTTGATTCGCACGAGCGCGGGCTGATCGCTGGTAGAAACCACAACCACGCTGCGCCGGAGGCCTTCTTCACCCAAATCGCGCTCGATGAAGTCGCGCACTTCTTTGCCGCGCTCGCCGATCAGCGCGATCACGTTCACGTCGGCGGCGGTATTGCGCGCGATCATGCCTAAAATCGTCGACTTGCCGACGCCGCTTCCCGCAAAAACTCCGACGCGCTGTCCCTTTCCGCACGTCATCAATCCATCGATCGCTTTGATTCCAAGCGAAAGCGGTTGCGAGATGCGGCGGCGGGTTAACGCAGCCGGCGGGGCCGCGATAATCGGTGCGCGCTTGTCGGCGAAGATACGCCCTTTGCCGTCGATCGGATGTCCCAATCCGTCCAGCACGCGTCCCAGCAACTGATCGGTCACGCCGATTTCCAGCGGTTTACCCAAGCTGACGACTTCGCTGCCGGCGCCGATGCCCATCAGATCGCCCAGCGGCATAATCAGCACCTTGTTGTCTCGGAAACCTACGACTTCGGCGAGCACGGGTTCGGCAGTGCGCTTATACTGAATATGACACGTTTCACCGATAGCCATGTTCGGTCCGAGCGACTCGATCACGACGCCGATTACTTGGCGAACCTTGCCGTTTTGCCGGACGAGATCCGCGGACGACAGCGTGCCGATATACCGGTCTGCAGAAAAAACCGGAAGACCTGTGGACATCGCGGTCAGCTCGCCTGCGCGGGGGGATTGATGATCGCCGGTTCGTTTGACGGCGCGACCGAAACGGGGTCGTCTACCGCCAAAAGCCGCCGTACTTCCCGCAGCTGCGTCGAGACCTTACTGTCGATCGTACCGGCATCCGTTTCAATCACGACGCCGCCGCGATCCACGCGCTGGTCTTCGATGACGCGTAAATTGTCGATGTCGTTCATCTGCATCAATTGATCGCGGTGCGCACGCATCGTTTCGATGTCGGACGGGTTGACGCGAACCGTTACTTTCTCGCGATTCACCAGACGCGTTATCGCCGAACGAACCATTTCGAGTACCGCATTCTTCTCGACGGCAACGTGCGCGCTGAGAACGCGCTCCGCGATGAACACGGCCAGCCGCACGATTTCCGGTTCGGCCGTTTCGATGATTTTGTGCCGCTCGACGCGCGCCATTTCGACCAGGCCGCGCATCGTTTCGAGCATCTCGTCCATCTCGGCCGCCGCCGCATTGCGGCCGTCCGACGCGCCTTGCTCAAAGCCTTGCTGTTTTGCTTCCGCCTCGATGTCGCCGGCTCGCCGCTGCGCATCCTCGAGCAGCGCGACGGCCCGTTCCTGCGCGTCGCGAATGAGCTTTTGGGCGTCTGCGGATGCATCGTCGATGAGTTGCGCGGCTTCGGCATGTATCGCTTCCAGATCGACTTGCGGCACATGCGGCGGCTGGAGATCGGCAAAGCCGTCGCCGGCCGGCGCAAAATCGTCCGTAGACGGCAAAGGCCGCACGACGCGCGGAGGCGGCGGCGGCTTTACTTGATAGGCTTGTTGCGCGAGTTTCGCGCCTTTGACGATTTTGCCCATTTGAAAAGGCGCTGTGCCTTAGGCTCCGCGCCCCGCATTGCAGACAATGGGGCCCCCCGTACAGTGGAGCGTCATACCAGCTTCTCGTCTTTGGCGCCGCGGGCTATGACGATCTGACCGTTCTCTTCCAGCGTGCGAATGACGTCGACGATTGCCTGCTGCGCTTTGCCGACCTCGCGCATCCGCGTCGGGCCGAGCAGTTCGATCTCTTCGCGCAGGGTCGCACCGGCGCGCGAAGACATGTTTTTGAAGACGCGCGCGAGCATGTCGTCGTTCGCCACTTTGAGCGCGAGCGCGAGATCTTTGCCGTCCACTTCCTTGAGGATCCGCTGAATCGAACGGTCGTCGAGGTTGACGATGTCTTCGAAGACGAACAGCAGGTTCTTGACTTCCGTCGCGAGCTCCGGATCGCGCTTGGCGAGCCCGTCGAGGATGTTCTTCTCGGTTTCGCGGTCGACAAAGCCCATGACGTTTGCAAGCGATTGCACGCCGCCGGCTTTCGAAAAGTCGGCTCCGCTGACCAGCAGTCTGCGTCCCAGCAGCTCGTCCAATTGCTCCAAAACCTCCGGGGCCGTTTTCTGCAAGATTGCAATGCGCATCGCCACTTCGGCCTGCAGTTCAGGCGGCAGCGCGGATAGAACCGCGCCGGCTTGGTCCGGCGCCATATACACGAGAATGAGCGCAATGGTCTGCGGATGTTCGTCTTGGATGAACTGCAGCAGCTGGGCGGGTTCAGTCTTCTTGATCAGTTCCAGCGGATTGCCGTGCTTGAGCGCGGCGAACAGCCGGTTCGTCATGTCGTCGGCTTGACCGGCGCCGAAGGAGCGCTCCAGAATCTCCTTCGCGTACTCGATGCCGCCTTCGTTGATGTACTTGAGCGCGATCGCGCGCTGGTACGCTTCGGTGATGACGGCGTCGCGCTTTTCGATCGGTACCGTGGAGATCTTCGCGATCTCCAGAACGATCCGCTCGACTTCGTCTTGACGCAAGAATTTGAAAATCGTCGCCGAGAGCTCCAGTCCCAGCGTGATGATCAAAATTGCAGCCTTCTCCGGCCCGGAAACCTCGATCGTCGGGAAATCGTGTCCCATCGAATACCCCGGTTCCGGCAGGTCCTGGGGAACGTCGCTCAGGTTAACTATGGGCGAGTCCATGCGCTACTCCGCCAGCCACAGTTTGACGAGTTTGGCAATGCTGTCCGGATTCTCTTGCGCCACGGTCGTGACGTACTCGATCATCTGCTCGCGCGTAAGGTCGGCTGCCGAGCGGATTGGCGCGGCAATACCGGGCGCACCGTCCAGCATCGGATGTTCTTCGAAAGGCGGAAGCTCCTCGGCCAGCGTGGAGTCGAACGACGGTAGTTCCATCGCGGGCTTGAAGCTGCGCCGGCGCATTCTGCCCATCAGCAGACCGAAACCGAGCAGTGCACCGGCACCCAGCACGGCTATGAGCGCCCACACCGGTATGCCGAGCATCGTACCGCCCGTTACGCCGCCGCCGGCGGCGGGCGTTCCGAGGACGCTCGGATTGAAGGGAATCGCCTCAACCGAAACTTGATCGCCGTTGTTCACATTCAAACCGGCGGCTGCAATAACCAGATTCTGCACCTGCTGCCGCATCGCCGGCGTAATTTGATAAGGCTGCGCCGCGGATCCGCTGGACGCGCCGCCGGCCGCAACGGTCGCGCTGTTCAACACGACCGCAACGCTGGTCTGCGTCACTTTTCCGGGGGCGTCGATGTGTTTGGTGTTCTCTTCGGAAACGTTGTAGTTCGTCGTCGTTTCCGTCTTGTTGTACCGGCTGTTTCCGCCTTGTTGCTGCGCCTGATACGTCGGAATGTTGCTGGTCGTTCCGGGCACGCCGATGGCGGCGGGGCGCGGACCGGTACCCGTGTAGGATTCGCGTTTGCTCTGCGAAGAGAGCACGGTCCCTTGCGGCGCGTACGTCTTCGTCTCGGTCGTATTCGCGTCGAAATTCATCTTCGTCGACACGCGTGCGACCGCGTGCCGCGGCCCGAGCGTCTGGTCGAGCATCGATTGAATGCTGGCTTGCAGCGCGTTCTCGTAGCGCTGTTTGGCGAGCAGCTGTTCTTGCGTCAGATTCAGCGGATCCGGCGAATTTGCATCGGCCCCCGCAGCGGGCAGCAGTACTTGGCCGTTCTGATCGATGATCGTCACGGATTCGGGTTTGAGACCTTGCACCGCGTGCGAGACGAGCATCGTAACGCCTTCGACCTGTTCGGGCGTGAGCTGCATGCCGGGCTTTACGGTGAGCGCGACGGAAGCGGTCGTGCTGGATTCATCGTTGGAATAGAGCGTTTGATCGGGAACCGCGATATGAACGCGCGCGGCTTGCACGGGATCCAACCCGCCGATGGTGCGTTCGAGCTCGCCTTCTATCGCACGCGTCTTGTCGATGTTCTGCTCGAATTCGGTCATGCCGAAGTTGGTGCGGTCGAACAGCTCGTAACCCGTCGAGTTCCCCTTGATCACGTTGGAGCCCGCGATGGCCACGCGCTCGTCGGAGAGGTTTGACGAAGGAACGTAGACGGTTTTTCCGTCGGTTGAAAGTTCGTAGGAGACCTTGTCATCCTTTAGGTGCTGCGTTACCGACGCCGCATCCGAGGGCGACAGATTGGAGAACAGCACTTCATATGACGGACGGTGCGTGGCGTAGAGCACAAAGAGCGCTGCAAGCGTTAAGCTCAGCGCACCAATTATGCCGACGGCGAGCATGCGGTTTTGGGGATTTTGATCCCACATCGCTCGAAGCCGGCCGGTAAGATCGTTCCACGAAGACGTGATGCGATCCAACTTCCGTCACCTAAACCCTGACACGGCCGACCTTGGCCTGCGCGCCGGTCCTCCGTGGCCGGCGGCGAACGCCAAAACACTCCCGCTGGGAATGTCCTGACTCTTAACCTGTAGTATCGGACGATAGCCACCGCGCTTTACGCACGGATTTTCCGGTATGCAAAACTTAACGGGCGGGGCTTGGCGGCTCTAGACCGCGATCTGCGATCGCTCGGGCCCTACCGAAACACTTTCGACCGGAACGCCCAACGCTTGCTCGATGCGGGAAACATACGAGCGAGCGGCTTCCGGTAAATCGCCAATCCGGCGCACGCCGCTGAGATCTTCGCTCCAGCCGGGCACGTATTCAACGTCCGTTTGCAGATCGGTATGGCCGGCGGCGCCGAAATCGACGGCGCTGCCGTGCAAGCGATAACCCGTGACGATGCCGATTTGTTCGAATCCCGTAAGGACGTCCAATTTCGTGATGACGGCCGACGTCAATCCGTTGACGCGCGTACCGTAGCGCGCCGCAACCGCGTCAAACCAGCCGCAGCGGCGCGGCCGTCCGGTAACGACGCCGAACTCGGCGCCTTGCGTCCGGAGGCGCTCGCCGGTCGCGTCGTGCAATTCCGACGGAAACGGACCGCCCCCCACGCGCGTGCAGTAGGCCTTGACCACGCCTACGACGCGCCCGATTGCGGTCGGTCCCAAGCCGAGTCCTGTGCAAGCACCGCCGGCGATGGTATGCGAGCTGGTCACGTACGGATACGTGCCGTACCCGACATCCAGCAACGAACCTTGCGCGCCCTCGATCAGCAGGCGTTTGCCGTTTTCAATCGCGCCGTGCAGGTAATCGACACCGTCCACCACGTAAGGCGTCACGCGCTGCGCGAGTTCCCAAACCGCCGGCAGCGTGCTTTGCGCACCTTTCCGCTGCAGCTTTTCCGCGAGCGTGCCGCGATCGCGCAAGTCTCCGAACGTGATGCCCGAACGCGCAACGCGATCGACGTATGCCGGGCCGATGCCGCGTCCGGTCGTTCCGATGGCATGCGCACCGCGCGCGGCTTCCGCCGCTTTGTCCGCTTCGGCGTGATATGAAAACACGACGTGGGCGCGATCCGATATGCGCACGCGCTTGACGTCCACGCCGATTTTCGCGAGCGAATCCAGTTCGCCGAGCAACCCCTCGAGGCTGACGACGGTTCCCCCGCCGATGAAGAGCTCGCAGCGTTCCTGCAGAACCCCCGATGGAACGATGCGCAGCGCGAGCTTGCGATCGCCGACGCGTATCGAGTGTCCGGCGTTATCGCCACCGCCGAACCGCGCGACGATATCGTAGTCGCGCGAATAGTAGTCGACGATCCGGCCTTTGCCTTCGTCGCCCCATTGGATCCCGACGATAATGTCCGCTTTGTGTATTTTTGCGCTACTCATTCATGAATTCGAGGTCCGAGGTATCGCCCATCGGAATCTGACGCACGCCCTGGAACGACGTCATCACGAATTCGCTGAACAGCGCATTGGGCCAGCCGAAGTCCGGACGCGTATACCGCTTGGGATCGTTCGGATCGAACGATTCGTGCAGCAAGTGATCGCCCGGATCGCTTGCGAGCAGCTGGTTCAGAACGTCCTGTTTCTCGCCTAGAGAAGATGCGGTGAGCCCTTCCATGACCATTGCGAGCGGCCAGACCCAATGATCCGGCGTATGATAGCTCCCAATTCCGCGGGCTACGTCGCCGGTGTAGTACGACGGGTTGTCTTGCGAAAGCAAAAACGAGCGCGTGTTCAGGTAGTACCGGTCGTTAACCGTAGTGTATCCGATGTACGGAGCCGAAAGTAAACTCGGAACGTTTGCGTCGTCGGTCAGAATGGCGTGCCCCAACCCGTCGACCTCATATGCGTAGATGTACCCGTACTTCGAAACGGGTACCATGCCGTACCGCTGAATTCCGCGCTGCACTTCGTCGCGAAGCGATTGAGCTTCGTGCGCCTTGATCAGGTTGTGGTACACCTGCCGTTCGATTTGAGCCATGTCCCCGAGCGCAACGACGGCAAACATTTCCGACGGAATCAAAAAGTTGTAGTAACAGGCGTCATCCGAGGGCCGGAAGCCGGTCCAGATCATCCCCGTGAATGCGACGGGACGGCCTTTGCCGTTTTCTTCGAGCTCCTTGTGCGTGTACTGCGAGTTGCGCGTATGATCTTGTTCGCGTTCCATCGTCGCCAGAATGGCATCGTACGCCTTCGCTTCGTCGGGCGTAAAGATCGACGTATCGCCCGTTGCGCGCCAATAGCTCCACGCGAGGGTTACCGGATAGGCAAGCGAGTCGAGTTCGAACTTCTGCTCCCATACGCGGTAATCCAACGTGAAGGCGTTCGCATACGGATCGATCTGAAGATACTTGGCTTGACGGGCAATGATGCCGCGCAGCAGATCGCGGATCGTCGCGTCTTCCTTGGCATAATAGAGGTAGGGACGCACTTGAGCGCTCGAATCGCGGAGCCACTCGGCCGGGATGTCTCCCGTTTTGACATATGCGGTTCCATCGGGAGCCTGCTCGGCGAGCTTGGTCGTATCCAGCAGCGCCGCGCGGTACATCTGCTGCAAATGCTGATTCGGATTCTGATAATCGTCCGCCGCACGCTCGATAGACTGCAGTTCGAGCGCCGACGACGCCTGGGGAAGCAACAACAGCATCCCCAAAATCGCAGCCAAAATGTTCTTCAAGCGGGCCAACTCCCATGGGCGTACAGTTCGGGCAACTCGCGGTACCGGCCGTTGTAATCCAGGCCGTATCCCACGACGAAAACGTCGGGGACTTCGAAACCGCGATATTTCACGTCCACGGGAGCGATTCGCCGGTGCGGACGATCCAAGAGCGTGCAGACTTCGAGCGACGCAGGCTGACGAGCGCGCAATGTTTTCGCGATGTATTGCAGCGTCAGTCCGGTATCGATCGTGTCCTCGACCAGCACCACGTGGCGCCCTTCGATAGACGCCGACGTGTCCTTGACAAAACGAATCCCGCCCTCGTCCGCGTACCGCGAAAGTGCGATGAAGTCGTACTCACACGGTATTTCTACGGCGCGGGTCAGGTCTGCCATGAACACGGCGGAACTGGTCAGCACGCCTACGATCATCGGATTTTTTCCCGCGTAATCCGAGGCGATAGCCCGCCCCAGTTCCCGCACCCGGCCCGCTATGGCGGCCTCGTCGAAGAGTCTCTCGGCTATCACCGTGCAGGGGCCTCGCTCACGAAGCGCGGGAGACCCGATTGGAAAAAACGCGCTCGACGTCGCGGCGCGTAAAGAGTTTGATCGTCAGGTCGGGATACGCCTCGCGCAATAGCCGGATCTTTCGGTTCTTCCGCGACTGCAGCCGCGGACTTTGTACGGTCATCTCGAGAAAAAGGTCGTATTGCGGCAGATAAAAGTCCGGCGTAAACCATTCGACGGCATTTCCGCACTCGTCGCGCACAATAGGAAACGTACAGGGTTCGTAAATCCACTCGACTTGGTAAAAATCCAGAAGGCCGGCGAACTCCGCTTCACTGCGATGTGCGAACCGCGTTTCCACGGGCGTAAGTCTACGACGCTTGCGCCTCGGAATCCGCCCGAGGAAGCAGCGCCTCGAACCGCGCGCCGCCGAGCGGGGAGTCCAGCACGCGTATTTGGCCGCCGGAGCGTTCGACGATCATCTTGACGATGGCCAATCCGATGCCCGTGCCCGGACGCGAACCGCTTTGCGGCCCGCGAACGCGCAATCCGAAGATCGAATCCCGGTTACACGCCGCGATCCCGGGCCCGTCATCGTCGACCACGATGACCGCATCGTCGCCCCGCACCTCCACCGACACGGCAACTATTCCGCCCTCGCGGCCGTACTTGGCCGCATTGTCGATGAGATTGACCAGAATCTGCAGGCACGCATCCGGATCCAGTGCGACCGTCGCGTCGTCGCGGTTTGCGCGACGAACGGCGACGCTACGGGCCGCCGCACCGGGACCGACGACGTCGAACGCGGCGTCGATCTGTTCGCCGAGCCGGCAGTGCCGCCCCAGCAATGCACCTGCCGAGAGATCGAGCAGCGAGAATTCGAACATTCCGTCGACCAGGCGGCCCATGCGCAGCGCTTCACGGCGCGCGGTTCGCAAAAAGCGCGCAGCGGTATCGCGATCCACGTCGCCTTCCAGCAGCGTTTCGAGATAGCCGCGGATGGACGCGAGCGGCGTGCGAAGTTCGTGTCCGACCGTGGAAAAGAATTCGTAGCGTTCGCGCTCGCGCGCGCCACGCTCGAGCGCTCGTTCGATTTCCGGTTCGAGCGATGCAGCAGGATCGAATCGCTGTAAGACGATCCAGCCCGTTTCGATACGCAATTCCGTCACTGCGTGCAAGGCGGCCGCGACCCGTTCTAAAACGCTGCGGCAGTCGACCGGAGAGATGCGCCCGAACGCACGCGCCGGCGCGGCCATGGCGATCGCAAAAACGTCGCTTCCGGGATCGTGCGCCGCAAGATCGCCGCCCCGCAATGCATTCGCCGCCGCCGTCAGAAATGCCGACGTGGTTTTGCGCTCCAGACGTCTCGCCGCAGGTTTCCCGCTGCGCCACGCGGTCCGCTCGAAATCCGGAAGGCGTAAGACGAGCAGCGGTACGGGATTTTGCGCGGCAGCGCGAACCAAAAGCGCGCGCAGCGACGCGAACGAGAGCGCGCGCTTACGGCCGCGCGAATTTGTATCCGAAGCCATGGACGGTTTGAACGATCGCCGGACGATCGCAATCGTTTTCGATCTTCGAACGAACGCGGCGCACGTGGACGTCAACGGTGCGCTCGTCGCCTTCGAAATCGAATCCCCAGACCATTTCAACGAGCGTCCGGCGGGACAACGCCACGCCCGGATTGCTCGCGAGTGCCAGTAGCAGCGCGAACTCACGCGGCTTCAACTTCACGTCGGTGCCGTCCAGCCGCACTTCGCGCGCCGCTTCGTCGATTTCCAACCGTCCAAAAGTCAGGACGCTGGGGCGGCTGTCGTACGGTTTGCCCGCGCGCCGAAGCACGGCTTTCAGGCGCGCGACGACCTCACGCGGCGAAAACGGTTTGCAAATGTAGTCGTCCGCACCGAGTTCGAAGCCGACGATCCGATCGATTTCGTCGGTGCGCGCGGTGAGCATGATAATCGGAACGTCACGCCGCTCGCGTCGCAGCAGGCGCGCGACTTCAAAACCGTCGATCGCCGGCAGTCCGACGTCCAGCACAACCGCGTCAGCGAGATGCCGAGCGCCGCGCAAAGCGGCATTGCCGTCGCTTACGGCAAGAACGTCGAAGGATTCGCGCTCGAAATGATGCGTAAGCAGCTCCCTGATCGCCGGATCGTCTTCTGCGATAAGCACCTTCAACGTTGGCATGCCGGCATTAGTGCCCCGGGGCAATCGGCGGCCGGACATGCAATAATTCGCTCGTGAAACCGTGCCATTCGCCAACCAGTCCCGTTCAGGTGGACCGGTACCACGCATACATTTTTGCCTGGGTCGCCGGGCACATGCATTGACAGTCCCGGGAGCGCTGTGGTAGCGTGTCGGCAATGTTCGTTGAACGGAACCTTGCGATTTATGCGATGATGCGCCTCGCGCTTATGCGACGGTGAGGTCGTCTTTCGCAGATCTGTAGCTAACAGAAAGCGTCAGCGGCCTCTCACCGGTATGGTGGGGGGCCGCAATCTTTATACGGAGTGCAACTCATGCCGAATCAGTCATTTGGCCGCTCCGGGACGTCTCGTGGATTTGCAACGCGCGCGATACGCAGCGGACAAGATCCCTGCAGCGCCACCGGTGCAACGATCGTTCCGGTCTATCAAACCGCCACATTCACCTTGCCGGACGTCGGCGTAACCAAGGGGTTCGACTACTCGCGGACGGCAAATCCCACGCGCGCAGCGCTGGAGTCACAGCTGGCCGATCTGGAAGGCGGACGGTGTGCCACGGCGTTCGGATCCGGAATGGCCGCGGCCGCCGGCATCGCGTCGTTGCTGAAAACCGGAGATCATATTCTCGCGACGCGCGATATCTACGGCGGCACGCACCGTTTATTGACGAAGGTCCTTACGCGATACGGGATCTCGACCACATTCGTCGACATGACCGACGTGCAGGCTACCGCGCAAGCAATCAGGCCGGAAACGAAGCTTTTCTGGATCGAGACCCCGACGAATCCCCTCCTGCGTGTCATCGATATCCGCGCGATCGCCGCGCTGAAGAAGCCCGGGCAGATCGTGGCGGTGGACAATACGTTTGCGTCGCCGTATTTTCAACGCCCGCTGGAGCTCGGCGCCGACGTGGTGATGCATTCCACGACAAAATATCTTTGCGGGCATAGCGATGTCGTCGGCGGCATCGCGATCGCGGCCGACCCCGAAATCCATGCCGAGATCGCGTTTCATCAGAATGCGGTGGGTGCGATTCCCGGTCCGTGGGACGCGTACTTGACGCTGCGCGGCGCAAAGACGCTGGCGCTGCGCATGCGCGCGCACGAGCAGAACGCATTCGCGGTTGCAGAGTATCTGTCGACGCGCGACGACGTAGCGGCCGTGTACTACCCGGGACTTGCCTCGCATCCGCAGCACGCGCTGGCGCGGTCGCAGATGTCGGGGTTCGGCGGAATCGTTTCGTTCCGCGTGCGCGGCGGCGCCGAGCGCGCGAAAGCGACCGCTCGAGCGACGAAAATCTTTAATCTCGCAACCTCGCTCGGCGGCGTCGAGTCGCTGATTTGCAGCCCGGCGGTCATGACGCACGGGCCGCTTACGCCGGAGGAACGGCTGGATCTGGGCGTTACGGACGACTTGCTTCGGCTTTCCGTCGGCATCGAGGACGCCCCCGATTTACTTGCGGATCTCGCTCATGCGTTGGACGCGACGGCCGCGATATCGGCAAAGGGACCGACCTGCGCCGCATGATCGCGTAACTTGCGGTAGATGAGCGACGCGGGGAAGCCTAAACGCTCCAACCCGCGCGCGATTGAAGGATAGTTGTCGCCTTTCGTCCGCAAGAGCTTTGCGAGCGCCTCATCGAGGCGCTCGCTTTCATTCACCGAGCCGTCGTGGACGGCTTGCAATGCAGCGTCGCGATCCACGCCTTTGCGGATCAACTCAGCGACCAGGCGCGCATTTCCGACTGCCTTCCGCTTTTGCTCCACGTACAGCTGCGCAAAGAGCTTGTCGTCGATGTAGCCTTCACGTTTACACCGCTCGACGGTCGCGCGAACCGCTTCGTCTTCGAAGCCCTTGCGTTCGAGCTTTTGCCACAGCTGCGCTTCCGTGAGCCTTCGCTGCGCTAGGGCGCGCAACGCTGCGACGTATGCGCTCGCCGGCGTCGCTGCCGGACCGCTCAACGTGTTTACTCGGCGGCCGGTGCTGCCGAGGAGGCGCCGTTGCGCGAAATCTGGCTAGCGATCTCCTCTCGAATCTTCGACGAAATCTCGTCGGCCAATTCACCGTGTTCTTCCAAATACGACTTCGCGTTTTCACGGCCTTGACCGATGCGCGTCTCGCCGTACGTGTACCACGATCCGCTCTTGCCGACGATGTTCCGTTCGAGCGCGACGTCGAGAATGGAGCCCATTTTGCTGATACCATGTCCGTAGGTGATATCGAACTCGGCTTGGCGGAACGGCGGCGCGACCTTGTTCTTCACCACTTTCACGCGGGTGCGAGAGCCGACGACGTCCTGACCGACTTTTATTTGCTCGAGCTTGCGCACGTCGAGGCGGATGGACGCG
Source organism: Vulcanimicrobiaceae bacterium (assembly GCA_035938175.1). Taxonomy (GTDB): domain Bacteria; phylum Vulcanimicrobiota; class Vulcanimicrobiia; order Vulcanimicrobiales; family Vulcanimicrobiaceae; genus DASRDE01. Next base: position 47,508 of record DASZHD010000053.1, on the reverse strand, counting down.
TAGAATTTCAGCGCGCGGCCGCCCGACGTCGTTTCGGGGCTGCCGAACATGACGCCGACCTTTTCGCGCAACTGATTGATAAAGATCATCACGGACTTACTGCGTGAGATAGCCGCCGTCAGTTTGCGCAGCGCCTGCGACATCAGACGCGCTTGTAATCCGACGTGGGTATCCCCCATGTCGCCTTCGAGTTCGGCTTTCGTGACCAGCGCGGCGACTGAGTCGACGACGATGACGTCGACCGCGTTGCTGCGGACCAGCATTTCGGCAATATCGAGTGCCTGTTCGCCGGTGTCGGGCTGTGACACGAGCAGATTGTCGAGATCGACTCCGAGCGCGGCCGCGTAGTTGGGATCGAGCGCGTGCTCCACGTCGATGAACGCCGCAGTGCCGCCGTTCTTCTGCGCTTCGGCGATTGCGTGCAGCGCGAGCGTAGTCTTACCGCTGGATTCGGGGCCGTAGATCTCGACGATGCGTCCGCGCGGAAATCCGCCGACGCCTAAAGCCAGATCGATGGCAATCGAACCGGACGGAATGACGTCGAAATGCATGCGCTCTTGGATCTCGCCCATGCGCATAATCGAGCCTTTTCCGAACTGCCGCTCGATCTGCGCGAGGGCATTATTGAGGGCCGCCTGCCGTTCGTCTTGCGCTGCCATTGCCTATCTCTTTCTCCTACGAAAAACTGCGTACGTTGTGAGTATCACGCTATCGGGTGTGCATGCCAACACCCTGTCACTTCAGAAACCGCTGTCCTCGAAAAGTGCCTCGATGAATTCGGACGGCACGAACGGCCGCAGCGCGTCCGCGGTTTCGCCCAATCCGACGAACTTGATGGGAATCTCCAGTGTATCGACGATTGCGACCAGCACGCCGCCTTTTGCGGTGGAGTCGAGCTTCGTCACGACCACGCCCGTCAACGCTGTCGCATCGTGAAACAGGCGCGCTTGAGAAATCGCATTCTGGCCGGTCGTGCCGTCGACGACGAGCAGCGTTTCGGCGGGCGGACGCCCCGTCTCGCGTTCGATTATGCGGCGCATCTTCTTCAGCTCTTCCATGAGGTTGGTTTTCGTTTGAAGGCGTCCGGCGGTGTCGACGACGATCACGTCGGCGCCGCGCGCCTTGCCGGCTTGCATTCCGTCGAAGACGACCGATGCCGGATCCGCGCCTTCCTTGCCGCGAATGAACTCCGCGCCGCTTCGTTCCGCCCAAATTGCGAGTTGCTCGGCCGCGGCCGCCCGGAACGTATCGGCCGCAACGAGTACGACGCGTTTGCCTTCCTTGCGCAGACGGGTCGCGAGTTTTCCGATCGTGGTCGTCTTGCCGCTGCCGTTGACGCCTACGATCAGGATCACTGCCGGCTTTTCGGTGAGGTTCAGCTCGGCGCCGGGCAGCGTCAGAAACCGCTCGACGTCTTTGCGAAACCGCGCGACGATTTGATCGCTCGTGCGCCAGAGCTCTTGCTTTGCGACGGTTTTTAGACCGCCGACGATCTTCTCGGTAGTGGGCACGCCGAAGTCCGCAAGGAGCAGCAGCTCCTCGAGCTCTTCCCAGAGTTCGGGAGTGATCGGCCGCCGCTCGCGGCCGAGTGCGGCAACTCCCGCAAGCGTCTCGCGCGCTTTGCCGAACGATGCGCGCATTTTGGCGAAGAAGCTCACGGATATCCGCCTTTCCGCACGCTTGAATCGAACTCCTGTTCGATTTAACAGGCGTATCCGCGCGGAGCCTGTCCTGAGCTGCGCCGAAGGGCGCTCCACGCCCCCCATACGCAAAGCGCATGGGGCCCCCGGCCTTCGGCCCCCATACCATCGTTTGAGAGGCGAAGCCGCGCGGAGCCTGTCGCGCGTGCGCGGAACAGCCCGGCCATGGATCCGTCGGATTGGCTGCACCGCGTCGGTGCTTGGCGAGAGTTCTACATTTTCACGGGGACGGCGGCGTCGACACTGATGGGCCTGATGTTCGTCGTCATGTCGCTCGCGCAACGCACGCTGATGACGCAGCAGGGGCGTGGAGCGGTCGGCGCGTTTTTCACGCCGATCGTTGCATTCTTCGTAACCGAGATGATTGTATCGATGCTGCTGCTCATTCCGGCCATTACGCCGCTGTGGCTGGGCCTCGGCTTGGCGGCCGCCGGTCTCTTTGGAATGGGCTATATGCTCGCCAGAGCCGCGCATGCGCGTTGGAAAGGCCGTTGGGATCTCGATCCGGATGACTGGACTTGGTACTTTGCCCTTCCCGCATTGAGCTATCTCGTGCTTATCGCAAGCGGAATCTTCTCGTACAGTTCGTCCGCGTACGGTCTTTACGGCGCGGCACTCGTCATGGGCGCACTGCTCCTAATCGGCGTGCGAAACGCGTGGGATTTGACTGTTTACACGTTGATGCGGCCCGAGTCCCAAGAATCACAGCAAGGAACGGCGGGTACACCTCAAGCGGGACCATAGCAGCGGCCATAGGGCGAACAACGGCATGCACGCGCGCTACTCTTCCGGCGGAAACGCCCTCGCATTTGCGCCGGAAAGCGTTGGGACGGGCCGCGGCAGTTTGGCGCCGACGCCGGCGCCGGCTTCCGGGTCGGCCGGAGGCGGCTTGCGGCCGCCGCGAACCACTCTTAGCCACGCTGCAAAAAACTGCCGTAACTTGGTCAGCATGGTGCCCTCCAGACTTCAAATATACTAAAAGGGCGGAACCGGGTTTCGTGACGTGCAAGAGCGGCGCGTGATTCGATCGCAGTTTGTCGCAAGCCTGATTTCCGGGTTGGTCTCCCCGAAAACCGTGAAAGTGCCGGATGGCTTTGAGACTATCGAACGCCGGTGGGGCGGAATCATCGGCGTCTATGCAATCGATCTCGACTCCGGGAGAACACTCGAGCATCGCGCGGCACAACGCTTTCCGTTGGCCAGCACACAAAAACTGCCGCTTGTCATGGCTGCGCTGGACCGCGTGGATCGCGGCAGAGATCGGCTTGATGCGCCCGTGCGCATTCTGAAAAACGATCTGGAACCGCCTTACAGCGACATCGCCCAGAAATACCCCCAAGGAACCACGCTCAGCCTAGCCTCGGTTTGCGAATACGCCATTTCAAACAGCGACAACACCGCCGCGGACGTACTCTGCAGACGCATCGGGGGTCCCGCAGCGGTGACGGCATACCTTCGACAGCTCGGCGTTAGCGACGTGCGCGTCGATCGCTACGAACGCGATCTGCATTCACCCGCGTCGCTTACGGAACCGCGCGATACGGGAACGCCGCACGCCATGGCGTACCTCGTTGTGCGCCTGGTCACCCGGCCGGCGCTCTCGCAGCGCTCGACGCTGTTGCTGCTCGCATGGATGCATGAAGTCGTGACGGGCGACGCGCGTTTGCGCGCCGGCGTTCCGCCTGGTTGGAGCGTTGCCGACAAAACGGGATCGTATCAAAACGCTTCCAACGATATCGGATTGCTCGTTCCTCCGCACGGCAAACCGATCGCGATTGCATGCTACGCATTCGGCAACCACGGCAACTTGGGCGGAAGCCACGCCATCGCCGACGCAGCTCGTCTTGCGATCCGAACGTTGCGGGGTTAACGCCGAGCGTTCATCACACGCTCACCGTTTATGAGCGCGAAGATACGCCAACGTCTGACGATCGATCGTGTCGTCGGTCCGAACGCGATTCTCCAAGTTTTCAACATGCATGAAACGTACCAGCGCCTCGCGGGTGCGATCGTCGTATCCGGCCGCTGAATCGATGGCTCCTACTCGAACGAGCTCGCGTGCGATTTCGCCGCCGAGCTGCGCATCGATCGCGACCACGTCTTGCGGAGCCGCCGGAAAGAAATACAGCTTGTGCAATTCGAGCAGGCGCGCAAGCTCTTCGATCGGCTGCGCGTGATCGTCCACGCGCAGATCCACGTAGCGATCGTTGAATCCCGCATATCCGCCGCCCGGTTTTTCGATAATCAACGCCGCACTTTGCTGGCCGCGTTTATCGCCTCCCGCGGCTTGTGCCGCGCGCAATGCCGCGACGAGACGATCCGCAAGATGGCCCGTCGACGATGCAAACGCGCCGGACAACGCGTCGACGACCGCCGCACCCGCAAGGCAGTTTCCTTGTGCCGCAAATCCGTCACCGGCGATGCCGCCTGCCCACGGAATGCAGTTGCTTCCGGTAAATGACGCGGCTCTTCCGTGCGTGTCGACGAGTCCGAATTGACGGTCCTCGCGACCCTCGTCGCCCGCGGTCAATTCGCGTGCAACGGCGGCCGGTTCCACTCCTTGCGCGAGAAGATCGAGCGCCTTCGGTCCGTAAGATGTATTCGCGAACGCTTGCGTCGCCAATGCACCTGCGCTCGCGCGCGCGAAAGGTACGACGGCGCCGACGCTCAAGAATTTTGATTGAACCGCAACGCCGACCTCGCCGCTGTCTTGGTCGTACGCCACTATGGAGAACGTGCTGAACATGAGACGACGCTTTGCGCTTGCCATTCTCTGTTGCCTGCCGGCGGCGTGCACCGGCGCCGGCACACAAAGTCAGTCGGCTTCGGGACCGGCCGACGAACTGCGCATCGAGACTTGGGCGATTCCGCGAAATCTGAATCCCATATTCTCAACCAACACGTCGGAAAATTTCTTGGCGGGCTTAGCGTTTGACGAATTGGTAACCAACGATCCGCATGGAAACGACGTACCCGATCTGGCTGCCGTAGTTCCCACCGTGCAGAACGGCGGAATAAGCGGCGACGGCAAAACGATCGTCTACCACCTGCGCCGCAGCGTACAATGGCACGACGGCGCGCCTTTTACCAGTCAAGACGTGAAATTCTCGTGGCAGGCCGTCATGAATTCACGTAACAACGTGGTGGAACGCCGCGGTTACGACGAGGTGCGTTCGGTCGACACGCCCGATCCATACACCGTCGTCTTCCACTTGAAAGAACCGTTCGCGCCCTTCGTTAATACCGTCTTCGGTGAAAGCGACGATCCGTTTCGCGTGATCCCGTCGCACTTGCTTGCGAAATATGCCGATCTCAATCAAGTGCCGTTCAACACCCAGCCGGTCGGTACGGGTCCCTTTCGCGTAACGCGCTTCATCCAAGGCGAAGAGATCGATTACAGCGCCAACGGCGCGTATTTTCGCGGGAAGCCGCACATCGCCAAGATCGTCGTGCATTTCGTTACCGACCATAACACGCGCGAAACCGATCTGCGCTCGGGCGTCAGCGATCTGGCTAACGACGTCGCACCGACGATTATTCGCGATGTGCGGAATGACAAACAGCTCGGCGTCGTGATGGCGGAATCGCCGCAGTTCTTAGCGCTCGAGATGAATATGGCGCATCCTCCGCTGGACGATCTGCGCGTGCGCCAAGCGATCGCTTCTGCAATCGATAAAAACGCAATCATCCGCAACGACACCTACGGAACCGCGGACCCGGCGACCGAAGATCTCTCCCACTACTATTGGGCATACGACGGGCAGGTGCCCCAGATTCCGTTAGATCGCGCTCGCAGCGCGCAACTGCTCGACGCGGCGGGATGGAAAATGGGGCCGGCCGGTATCCGGATGAAGGACGGCCAGCCGCTGTCATTCGTCTTGGAGTTCGAGCGCGGGCAGCCGACGTTCCGCGTCGTCGGCGTGCAAGTGCAATCGGATCTCCGAGCCGTAGGCATAGACGTTCAAATCAAGCAGATCGATCCCACGATGCTCTATGCGACTGTCGCGGCCGGCGGAATCTTGATGGCGGGAAAGTTCGACCTGGTACTTTATCCCTGGATCGCCGGCGCGGATCCGGATGACTCGCAGCAGTGGACCTGCCGGTACGTACCGCCGAACGGAAATAACATCACGCACTTCTGCAATCCGGCGATGGACGCTGCCGAACACGTGGCGATGACGAACGTCGACCGCGCGTCGAGGAAGGCAGCCTATGCGCGAACGCAGCTGCTGTTAGCGCAAAACGAGCCTGCCGATTTCTTGTATTACTACCGGCGGCTTTACGTCATCAACCCGCGTCTGAAAAACTTCGATCCCAACGGCGTGAGCGAAGGCTGGAACGCGTACGAGTGGTCCTTATAGGTCAGGATTTTATCGCGTGTGACTGCGCCGCGCTGCCTGCGCGTCGATCCGGAATACGTATGCCAGGACTTCGGCGACGACGGCGTACAGCTCGCGCGGTATGGATTCGGTGAGTTCCAAGCGCGAGAGCGCTTCCACCAACTGCGCGTCTTCGTGAAGCGGAATGCCGTGCTCTTTAGCCACGCGCACGATCTCATCTGCGATCAGTCCACGGCCCGCCGCTACCAGTTGCGGCGCTTCATGTCCGACCGGATCGTATTTCAGCGCCGCTGCCGCCGGCCGAGGCGCTACGCGCTTGCGGAAATCGTAGAACCGCCCGTTCATGCGCGCATGTCCAATCCCGGCGTTTCCTTTGCGGGTTCCGGTACCGCGCGGAGCGTGGACTCCGCGCGTTGCGCTACCGCCGCGCCCGCCGACGTCACGCGATAGCGCAGGTCTTCCAACCGCGAACGCAGTGAATCGAGCGTGCGTGAAAACTGGGAGGCCGCCGCCTGCCGCTCGGTTTTCACGTCAACGGTCACGGCCCGTCCGATGGTCTGAAGATCGACGGCGACTGTGCCCAGGTTGGCGGTGTCGAGGACGAACGCAATGTGGAAATTGTCGGCGTCCAGTTTGCCCGAAGCCGCCGAGGAATCGCGCGTTATCCGTATTTGCGCCGGTTTTCCGCCTTCGCGGAAAAACACCGGTAAGCCGAACGCAATCGTGCCCGGATCGTTGAGCGAATTGGTCAAAACGTTGATTTGCGTGCCGGTTAGCGTAATGAGCGCTTCGTTCAGCGCCTGACTGAGCGCGGGCGTGCGCGACGGCGGCGGATCTCGAAGCAAGGAGAGCACCAGCGATTTGAGATCGTGCTCGATAGCAGCCGAACGTTCTGCGACGCGGGCTTGCGCCGCCGTTTGATTGACGACCGAGTTTTCCGCTGCGGCGCGGTGTGCAGCTGCATTTCCCGGCGGCTGCTGCTGCGATGCGCGGGCCGATGCCCCATCGGCCTGCTCGCCGTCGGCCAAAACCGCGGGCGTCGTCTGGTCGGCCGCTTGCAACAACTGCGCCAGTTTGGTCTCCGCACCGGTGACCGCATGCGAAACGTACGCGGAGATCTGCGCGGTAAGCGTGTCTTCGTTTTGCGGATTCATGCGCCCGACGAACGCGACGAGCGTGCGCAGCGTCGCGATGCGCGGATCGGATGAAGCGCGCGGCAGCGCCGCTTCCAAGCGCGCCAGTACCGACGGAAGGCGCGATTGCGCTTGTGGAGCGATAGCCGCCGCCGTGCGTGCCAGCGGCGTGTCCGGCAAACGCAGCGCGCGTAATACGTCCGACGCCGTGCGAATCGTTCGCTGTACAGCGTCCGCTGCGTTTGCAACGGCAGACTGAACGGCCGTCTGCACGCGCGCTGCGAGCGGGGGTTGCGTCGCACCCGGCGGCTGCACGGCAGGACGCGGCGCAGCGGATTGCGTTGCGAGTTGTTTCGCGGTTTGCGCGGCGGCAATGCGTGCTTCGACCGCGTTCGCTTCCGCCAATCGCTGCGCTTGCGCTTGTGCTTGTGCTTGTGCGGGCAACTGCGAGGCCGGAGCGTTTGACGTTCGGGAACTTTGCGCCGACGTCACCGATGCGGCGACGAAAACCGCGCGCGGCGGAGCGACACTCGGCGTCTCCGGCGCAGCGGGCGCAGACGACGGTGCTTGCGGCGCCGCGCTTTGCTCGGGCGCGGGCCGTATGGTGGTCAGCGTCGCCGTCTGCGGCGTTTGAGGCTGCGAATCCGCGGGCGATGGTAAGGGCAGGTCTTCGGGCGGATTTGCGGGGTCGTACGCGCCGAGATTCGTGACAAAAACCTGGTTGCCGGAAAAACCCGTAACGCGAAGCAGCAGCACGTCGCCCGGGCGTACCGTAGGCGGAAGCTGCGCCGACACTTGCTGTCCGAGGATCTCGATGAGGTCTTGACCGTTTTGCGGCGGGAGAACGGTGGCGCTCAAGAGCTCACCGACCGAAATCTGCGATTGCAGGATGTCGACCGGAAACCCGAGGGTGAGCGCCGCGTCCAAGAACGCGGCCGAAATTGGATTTATGCCTGCCACGGTTACGCGGTGAAGTCGATCAGATGGCCGGCGTCCGCACCCCCGTCCGCGGGCGGGAGCGGGGCGGCAGAATCCGGGCGCGGCGCCTGCTCGTGCCGATGCCGGCCCTGGTGCTGCCGGCGCTCGGACGGGTCGCGCTCGTCGCGCGGCCGCACTTTTTGTCCCTCGACCTTTTCGGGCTGCGCAATGGACTCTTCGCGCTTGACGACTTCGGCGGCAAATGCCGATTGCGCCGCCTGCTGTGCAGCTTGCGGCGCGTTTTGCGCGTGACTCACGTTGGCCGCGTTTTGGGGTCCGGCCAGATACGCGAGTTGGAGGTCCACCGGACGAATGGCCATAAACGGGCGCCTTCTCGCCTGCCGGGCGACGCCCCTGGAGCGGGCGCTAACCGGCTGTAGTTACGTTATCGGCGGAAGGCGGATTTTTCCGTAAGTACTTTTGCTTGACGTTCGGGTCGCCCTCACGGTAGCCCAGGTCGGACCGCAGCTCGCGCAGCTTTTGCCGCAGATGGATCACCGCCTGCGCGTGGATCTGCGAGACGCGCGATTCGGACACGTTGAGCGCGCTCTTGATCTCTTTCAACGTCAGTCCTTCAAAGTAGTACAGCGTGATCACGGTACGCTCTTGCGGCGGAAGATTCTCGACCGCGCGAACGAGCGACGCCTTGATTTCACGCTGCTCGACTGCCGCGGTTACGTCGTTGTCGGAATCTTTCAGCGTGTCCACGAGCGGAATCTCGTAGCCTTTTTCGTTGGGCAAGAACTCCTCGAGCGAGAGCACCGCCGTTCCGCGCACGCGCTGCATCAGCGTGTCGAGTTCCTTGCGCGTTATGCCGAGCTTCGTCGCCAGCTCTTCTTCGGTCGGCACGCGGCCGTGCTGCGCTTCCAATTCCTGGTAAGCGCGCTCCAACTCGCGCGCGCGCTGGCGAACGGCGCGCGGCACCCAATCGAGCGAGCGCAGCGCGTCCAGAATAGCGCCGTTTATGCGCGTGATTGCGTAGGTTTCGAATTTGACGCCGCGCGCATCGTCGTATTTTTCAATCGCGTCGATAAGGCCCAGAATGCCGTCGTTGATCAGATCGTTCAGTTCGACGTTGGGCGGAAGATTCACCGAGATGCGGCCCGCAACGTACTTGACCAAGTGCAAGTACTTGTGAACGATTTCTTCTCGAGATAGTTCGACGCCGCCGATGACGTAACGTTGCGAACTCCGGTTTAGCCTCATCCACGCTCCGAGCGATTCGGTGTTGCACCGCAGCAGTAGGCCTTTTATTGCCCGCGGAGGCGGGTGCTCCTACTGATTGCTGCGTTCGTTCACACAGATTGCGTTAAGAGCGCGCGAAGGAAGTGTTTGTCAGCTCGCACAGCGCCGGGGCTATCAAATCCAGCGGAAGCACGCGATCGACGAGGCCCGCCTGTGCCGCCGCGCGCGGCATTCCGTACACGACCGACGTGGCCGCGTCTTGACCGAGAACAAAGCCCCCGGCGTCCTTTACACGCCGCAAACCAACCACGCCGTCCTGGCCCATTCCGGTCAAGATTGCGGCAAGGGTGCCCGGGCCGTAAGCGTCCGCCACGGATGCAGTCATTACGTCGACGCTGGGCACGTGAAGCGAGCGGCCGGCATCGCGCTGCAGCTCGATCTCGAAGACTCCCGAATTCGCGCGGCGCAGCATCATTTGCAGTCCCGCGGGAGCAACGACCACAAGGCCTTTGACCAGAACCATCCCCTCTTCGCCTTCGACGACCGTCAAGTTGCTGGAGGAGTTGAGGCGATCCGCGAGCGGGCGCGTAAAGCCGGGCGGCATGTGCTGCACGATCACGATCGGCGCCGGAAAGTCGCCCGGTAACGCCGGAACGATGTGCGAGAGCGCAACCGGACCGCCGGTCGAGGTCCCGATCGCCACGCATTCGAACGCGTCGCGCGCAGACGGCGGGGAAGGCGGCAGCAGCGGCGCCAGTGAGACCTTGGGAGGCGGCAAACGCTTTTTCGATCCGCGCTTGCGCGAAAAAACGCGTACTTTAGCGACCAGATCGCGCGCGACGTCGCTAATGTTCACGTACGCCGAATCGGGCTTCGGAATAAAATCGACCGCTCCCAGTTCGAGCGCCAAAAACGTCGTTTCGGCGCCTTCCTGCGTGAGCGAGCTGACCATGATAATCGGCACTTCGGATTGCGCGGTAATCTCGCGCACGGCGTCCAAACCGCCCATGCCCGGCATCTCTACGTCCATCGTAATGACGTCGGGGTGAAGCTGCGCCGCTTTTATAATCGCCTCTTGTCCGTTACGGGCGGTGCCCGCAACGACGATCTCCGGCTCGCCTTCGAGCATCTTGGTGATCGCGCGGCGCATGAACGCCGAGTCGTCGACGACCAGAACGTTAATGGGCATTCGGCTTGAGCCTGTAGTAGATCGCCTTTGGCGAAACGACCGGTTCGTAGAGATCCGTCAAACGCATGATCGATTCCGCATGCCCGAGGAACAAATAGCCGCGCGGACGCAGCGCCTTGGCAAATGCCTCGACGACGCGCTTTTGCGTTGCCTTGTCAAAATAAATCAGCACGTTCCGGCAGAAGATCGCATCCACGGGCCCGGCTTTTGCGACGGCCTGTTCATCTAACAAATTGATTCGGAAAAACTCGACCATGCGCTTAATCTCATCCGAGATCGAAAACCCGCCTCCGGCCGGCCGGAAGTACTTTTGGATAAGTTCGGGAGGGGTCGCCCGAAAACTGAGTTCCCGGTAAAAGCCCTCCGCCGCCTTTTCGAGCGCGCGCGGCGAGAGGTCGCTTGCCTTGATTTGGATCTGCGACGGTCCGATACGAAACGACTCCAGCAGCGACATCGCCAGCGAATACGGCTCCTCGCCGGTCGAGCAAGCCGCGGACCAGACGCGAAGGCGAATCGGCGTGCTTCGAACCGCATCGTCTACGACCTCGCTCGTCAGGACCTCGAGCTGCGCGCGCTCCCGGAAAAAATACGTTTCGTTGTTGGTCAGCACCGAAGCCAGCTCGTCCCATTCATTCTGGCGCTCCGGATGCGTTACCAAGAATTTGTAATACGCATGAAAGTCCGGCACGCTGCGTTTCAGTAAGCGCGTCTGTAAGCGGCTTTGCAGCAAGAACTGTTTGGTATCGTCGTAATAAATGCCGAATCGATCCCGGATCGCATCCCGAATCTCCCGAAATTCCGCATCGGTTATGGCAACGAGCAAAAACTGGGCCTAACGCTAGCGTCCGGCGCGGACGGCGAAGCGCAGCGCTTGTCCGTAAAGATACAATCGATCGAGCATCGTACGTTCGTGGTCTTCCCGCTGCAAGATATCGGCAAATCGCGGCGCGCCGGACAGCTGCTCGAATAGTTTCGCGTAGCGTGAAGGACGCCGCTCCAAAAAACGCATCAACTGCGCGCGGTGGCGGAGGCGGCGGTAAAACCGCTTCTTCACCGCCGTTTCGTACGCGGCGTGCGCCGAGACCGGCGAGCGACGCGAACGCGTCAATGCCTCCGCCGCGAATCGCCCGCTCATAGCAGCCTCGTAGATGCCTTCGCCGTTGGTCGCATCTACCAAACCCGCCGCCGTACCGCCGACCATTGCGCCCGCAGCGCCGATCGCCGGCCGCGGCTCGCTGCCGTACAGCAGATGCCCTTCAACTTTCGTCGTGTGGGGAATTCCCGGATAGAGCCTTTCGGCGATGCGTCTGGTGAAGCGATCCAGTTCCTCGCGCAATTGCGCGCCCGGCATCTTTCCCATCACGCCGAGCCCGATTGCCAAATGATCGCGTTTAGGAAACATCCAGGCGACGGTCATGCGGCCGTCCTGCGTCGCAAAATAGTGCATCTCCAGCGTTTGGTACGCGATCGCGGCGGCCGGCCGCTCCAAATACACGCGATACTGAAGCGTCGTTACGAGTCCGTTTTGCCAGCCTTCGAAGGCGAATTCGCCGTCTTCGAGCTTCGCCGTCGAGCCTTGCGCCAAGAAGACGTGGCGCGCTGCGATGCGCTTACGCTCGGACGATCGCATGTCGGTGTAATCGACGATTACCGCGCCATCCTCGCGTTTCAAGCCGCGAAAGAGGGAGGACGTCCGAACCTCTGCTCCGTCCGATCGCGCCAGATCGCCGATCGTTCCGTCGAGCTCTTCACGCGTCGTGGTATGACCCGGGCCGAAAAACACTTCGTACTCGCGGTACGCGGTATCGAAAAGCGCCAGCCGCGGCGTATCGCAGTGTACGATCGAACGCGGCACGCCGAACGTCTCGCAAAACCCCGGGCGCAGTCCCGCGGCGCAAACGCGTTTCGCGCCCACCACGGCGTCTTTCTCGAGCACGACCGTTTCGAAACCCGAGCGCGCCGCCTCACGCGCTGCGATTCCGCCGGCCGGCCCGCATCCAACGACCACAAAGTCGACGTGTTCCATTCGCGTTTGGCGTTCGCCATCAGCACGTGTCATCCTCAACTCAGCGTCGCTTTATGCACAGCGGGCGCCGGCGGGATGCGCAGGCATGCGGGCGCACAAAGGACCCGCAGCCGCCGAAGGGGCATCAAATGCGGTCATGCCAATCCCCGGCCCCAAGAACTACCTCTATTTGCCGCTCGGCGACCGTGCCCCGGATGAGATAAACGTCGTCGTCGAAATTCCGGAGCGTTCGCGGAACAAGTACGAGTACGATAAAACGCTCGACATCTTCCGCCTGGATCGCGCACTGCACTCGCCGATCCACTATCCCGGCGATTATGGATTCGCACCGCAAACGCTCGCGCTGGACGACGATCCGCTCGACGTGCTGATTCTCACGATCGAACCGACGTTTCCCGGATGTCTCGTCGCCGCAAGGCCAATCGGCTTACTGAAGATGCTCGACGAGGGCAAGGAGGACGACAAAGTGCTGGCGGTTCCGGTGGGAGAGCCGTCCTTCGAAGGAATTCACAACTTCACGCAAGTCTTTCCGCACACCATTCGGAAGATTCAGCACTTCTTCGAAACCTATAAGGCGCTCGAGGGAAAGCATACGTCGACGCAAGGCTGGGAAGACGCCGCTGCCGCGCGCCGGATCATCCGCGAAGCGTACGAACGCTTCATCGAGCAAGAAGCCGCCGTTACGCCTCATTAGAGCGGCGCCCGCACGGCCCGAACGCGCAAGCGGCCGTCTGCCGTAGAGGGACCTTACGCGAGGCGGCCCCGAGCCGCCCTAAAGAGCAGGAAGCGCTACCGGAGTACACCAAACCGACGGTCCAGTACCGTCCCGAAGGCATCGAACGAAGACCGCGGGACGGCTCTTACTGCACTTACCCGTAAGGATTCGAATGAGCTCTGAGAGTGGGATTGGCACCTACGTTGCCATCTATTTGGGCGTGGGCGCGGGGGTCCTCGCGATTCTGTATGGTCTATACCTTATAAGCTGGGTCGTGCGCCGCTCCCCCGGTAATGCGCGGATGCAAGAGATTGCCGGCGCGATCGAAGAAGGCGCGATGGCGTTCCTGAAGCGCCAATACACGACGGTTGCGATTGTTGCGGCCGTTTTGTTTGTCGTCATCGGCTTCGGTTTGGGCTGGGAAACCGGCGTCGGATTTTTGATCGGCGCGATTTTGTCCGGCGCTGCAGGCTTCATCGGAATGATGGTTTCCGTACGAGCCAACGTCCGCACCGCCGAAGCGGCGCGCAGCGGGCTGACGTCGGCGCTTCGCGTCGCATTCCGCGGCGGCGCAGTCACCGGCCTGCTGGTTGTCGGCCTCGGCATTCTGGCCGTTGCGGGCTACTACTGGATATTACTCACGATCAACCATGGCGACGTAGCAAAATCGCTCGGCGCAATGATCGGACTCGCATTCGGATGTTCGCTGATCTCGGTGTTCGCGCGTCTGGGCGGCGGTATTTACACGAAAGCCGCGGACGTCGGCGCCGATCTCGTCGGCAAAGTGGAGGCCGGCATTCCCGAAGACGATCCGCGCAATCCGGCCGTGATCGCCGACAACGTCGGCGACAATGTCGGCGACTGCGCCGGCATGGCGGCCGACCTCTTCGAAACGTACGTGGTCACGACGGTCGCGGCAATGCTGCTCGGCAATCTGGTCCTCTCCAGCGTTCCGGGAGCTACGACGTTTCCGCTCATTCTCGGCGCGATCTCGATCGTCGCATCGATTATCGGAACGTTCTTCGTGGGCGTCGGTAAGGTCGATCGCGCGAAGATCATGAACTCGCTCTACGTCGGCCTGGGCGTTGCCGGAATTCTTTCCGCAATCGTGTTTTACTGGATTACCGTTCGCGAGTTCGGCCCGGGCGGCATCACGGTCGGTACCGGCGCTAACGTACACACGGTTAGCCCGGCGGCAATTTGGGGTTGCGCGGCGATCGGTTTGGCGGTGACCGGCCTGATCACGTGGATCACCGAATACTACACCGGTACGCAGTTCTCGCCCGTGCGGCGCATCGCCAACGCGTCGATCACCGGACATGCCACCAATATCATCAGCGGCCTTGCCGTTTCGATGCAAGCAACAGCACTGCCGGGACTGGTGATCGTCGCCGGCATCTTGGGTTCGTATGCGCTCGTCGGCCTGTACGGCGTCGGTATTGCCGTAATGGCAATGCTTTCGATGGCCGGCATCGTCGTGGCGATCGACTCGTTCGGCCCGATCACCGACAATGCGGGCGGCATCGCCGAAATGGCCGAGCTGCCGGACGACGTACGCGGCGTCACGGATCCGCTCGATGCCGTCGGCAACACGACCAAAGCGGTTACGAAAGGCTACGCGATCGGGTCGGCAGGCCTGGCGGCAATCGTGTTGTTCGCCTCGTTCCTGCAAGAACTCGGGAACCGCTGCGCCGAGCAGCACCTCGCATGCGGCACGAATACCGCGACGTTTTTCACCATCGACAATCCATACGTGCTGGCGGGGCTGCTGATCGGCGGCATGCTGCCGTTCTTCTTCTCGTCGCTTTCGATGGAAGCGGTCGGACGCGCCGGCGGCAAAGTCGTCGAAAACGTGCGAAGCCAATTCAAGAACAATCCGGGTATCATGGCGGGAACGTCGCGTCCGGATTATGCTTCCACCGTCGACATCGTCACGCGCGCAGCGCTGAAAGAGATGATCGTTCCCGCGCTGATTCCGGTCGGCGTGCCGGTAGCGGTCGTGATTCTCGGAGCAATCGGACTCTTCAAGGGGATCTCCGCCGCGCAAATCATGGGCGGCATCTTGGTCGGCGCAATCGTCACCGGTCTTTTCCTGGCGATCGCGATGACCAGCGGCGGCGGCGCATGGGACAACGCCAAGAAATACATCGAAGACGGCCATAACGGCGGCAAAGGCTCGGACGCGCACAAGGCGGCCGTTACGGGCGATACCGTCGGCGACCCGTATAAAGATACGGCAGGCCCGGCCATCAACCCGATGATCAAGGTGCTGAACATCGTGGCGCTGCTGCTGGTGGCGTTTTTGGTGCGGTAGCCCCGTAAAAGCGCTTACGCCGAGTCCGGGGCCCAAAGCAGCTTTGGGCCTCCATGCGCCTCGAGGCGGAAAAAACAAAAGGCTCCGTTTCGACGGAGCCTTTTGTTTGTGTAAAACCCCGCGACGAGCGCCCCACTGTTTTCGTTCTCTCTCGAGAGAGGAATAACGATGTTGATGAACCGCCTGTTCGCTCTGCTCGCCGCTGCGGCGCTCGCCTTTTCGTGCGCGGCACCGGCGCGGGCGTACACGGACGAAGAGCAAACCGAGTTGCAGATCGGCCAGCAAGAATACCAGCAGCTGCAGCAAAAGGGCGAAATCGTTTCGAGCTCTCCGTACTACGCGATTCTCAATCCGATAGCGCAGCGCATCAAGCGCATCGCCGATCCGCAGTACTTCGTTCCGTTTCACTTCATCATCGTCAACGAAAGCGACCCCAACGCCTTTGCGGTACCCGGCGGAAACGTCTACGTCACCACCGCGATGATGAAATTCGCCAAGAACAAGGAACAGCTCGCGGGCGTTCTGTGCCACGAGACGTCGCACGACATTCACCATGATGTGTACAATCTGTATCAAAAGGACCAGCAGCTTTCGCTCTACGCCACCGGACTCGCACTGCTGCTCGGCCGCGGGAGCAATCAAATCGCAAATTCGCTGATCAATATCGCGGCGAATCTGCAGTCGCTGCACTTCTCGCGCAACGTCGAAGAAAACGCCGACCAGAAGGGTGCGACGACCTGCGCTCAAGCGGGCTTGGATCCGTGGGGATTGGTATGGCTGATGCAGGCGTTCGAAACTGCGAACCTGCCGAATCCGCCCGAATTTGTTTCCGATCATCCGAGCAACGTGCATCGCGTTCAGGCACTCGAAAGCGAGTTCGCATCCGACCCCGGTCTGTTCGGCAAGTTCAATCCGGATGAAGCATGCGCTACTCCATTGAGCTATTCCGGATTCTACAACCAATACAAAGGCTCGTGCGGGGCGCCCCGGCGGCAAGCCTCGCCCAGCCGTCCGGGCACATCCTCGGCGCCGGCGCCGAGCCGCCCGACTTGTCCGCCCGGCTGGAAGTTCTGTTCGCGCCGCGCGTAGAACCCCCCGAAAATCCGTAGCCGTTCTCTTTTACATCGAGGATTATGCGTCTAACATTTTCCGCGGGCGTCCGCCTATCGGCCGCTGCCGCATTACTTGCACTAGCACTCACCAACCCGCACGTTCGCGCGGCGGCAGGTCTGCAAAGCGGCATCGACCTGTCCAATCTCGACCGCACGTGTAAGCCGTGCAGCGACTTCTATCAATTTGCCGACGGCGGCTGGATAAGAAACAATCCGATTCCGGCCGCCTACCCCGGGTTCGGCAGCTTTCAGAAGCTGGCAGACCACAATCAAGAGGTGCTGCATCAGATCTTGGACGCTACCGCGGCTCAAAGCGCGGCGCCGGGCAGCAATGACCAAAAGATCCGCGATTTCTATTCGAGCTGCATGGACGTCAAAACGATCGATGCCGCGGGTATCAAGCCGATCGAACCGCTGCTGACGCTGGCCTCCGGTGCGAACGCTGAAAACATGGGCCAGACGCTCGCGCAGCTACAGGCCGCGAACGTCAACGCGTTCTTCGGCTTCGGCCCCTCGCCCGACTTCAAGAACAGTACGCAGAATCTGGCAGATCTCTCGCAAGGCGGTTTGGGCCTTCCGGATCGCGACTACTACACGCGCACGGACGAGAAAAGCAAAGCGATTCTCGCCGAGTACCAAACGCACGTGCAAAAAATGTTCGAACTGCTCGGCGATCCGCCCGCGACGGCTGCGACCGAAGCCGCGAGCGTCTTGAAAACGGAGACGGCGCTCGCGAAAAACCAGCTGACGATCGTTCAGCAGCGCGATCCCGCCGCGGTCTATCACAAGATGACCGTCGCCGACGCGCAGAAAATTGCACCCGAGCTGCAGTTTGCCTCGTTCTTCACCGCCAACACGGTGCCCGATACGGTGTCGGTGAACGTCGAGGAGCCCGGGTATTTCAAAGCCGTTTCGCAGCAAATCGCCTCGATGCCCGCATCCGATTTGCACACGTACTTGCGCTGGCAAGTCGTCGACGCCTACGCCAACGCACTTCCGCAAGCGTTTGTCGACGAGCAATGGAACTTCTTCAACAAGACGCTGGAAGGTTCCAGAGCGCAGCTGCCGCGCTGGAAGAAATGCGTGCGGGCAACCGATAACAACCTCGGCGAAGCGTTAGGCCAGCTCTACGTTCAAAAAACGTTCCCCCCGTCCGCAAAAGCCTCTGCGCTAGCAATGGTCGAGAACATCAAGGCCGAGCTGCGCGACGACCTTTCGACCCTGACGTGGATGTCGCCGCAAACCCGTTCGCTGGCGGTCAAGAAACTCGACGCGTTCGAACTGAAGATCGGCTATCCGAACAAGTGGCGGGACTACAGCAAGTTCAACGTAACGCGCGGGCCGTATGCGGCAAATGTCCTCGCGTCGGCGCAATTCCAAACCGACTATCAGAACGCCAAGATCGGACATCCGGTCGACCGCACGGAATGGGGCATGACGCCGCCGACCGTCAACGCCTACTACAACCCCACGATCAACGAAATCGTGTTTCCGGCCGGAATCATGCAGCCGCCGTTCTTTAACAAGGACGCCGACATGGCCGTGAACTACGGCGGCATCGGTGCGGTTATCGGCCACGAATCGACGCACGGTTTCGACGACTCCGGCCGCAAATTCGACGCCGTGGGCAATCTCACCGATTGGTGGACGCCGGGCGACGCTTCCCGCTTCAACGCGCGCACGCAGTGCATCGTGAACGAGTGGAACACGCTGCAGCCGATGCCGGGCGTACACGAAATCGGGAAGCAAGTCGAAGGCGAAGAGATCGCAGACTTGGGCGGCTTGACGATTGCGTACAAAGCGTTCGAAAAGTGGCAGGCGCACAACCCGCGACGCGTAATCGACGGCTTCACGCCGGAACAACGCTTCTTCTTAGGCTGGGCGCAAGTTTGGGCAAGCAGCTATCGTCCCGAATACATCCGTCTGCTCGCGCAGACCGACGTGCACGGATACGACAAGTTCCGAGTCAATCAAACGCTCAGCGATATGCCGCAGTTTGCGAAGGCGTTCTTCTGCAAACTGAACGATCCGATGGTTCGGCCGAAAGCGCAGCAGTGCCAAATCTGGTAGGTTCGTCCTAACGGAACCGGAAAAGCGGCAGCGTTCAACTGCCGCTTTTTTGTGCGCGCTGCACCACGATCAACTTCTGGTGAATCAGGTACGCGGAAACGGCGATTGCGGACGCTGCGAAGCCCAGCAGGCCGAACGTCCAAAGCGTAACGCCGTGCGAGGCGTTGGGCATGACGTACCGGATTACCGCTCGCGCGAGAAGCGCCGCAACCCAGATGACGACCACGAGCGGAGAGGAATGCACGTAATACACGCCCGGGCGCTCGGTAGACTTCACTTCACTGTGCCGCCCGCGCACGACGCCGAGCGGAACGCCCACAAGTGCTCCCCCGAATGTAACGGCGGCGATTTGCCAAAGCGGCGACGGAGACGAGACCTGCTCGGCGTAGATGAGGACGATCGTCAACAGGACCAAAATTCCCGGGCGCGTCCACAAGCGCGCCGCACTGACGCGCATGGGACGCATCATGCGCCAAACGAAAATTGCGATGACGATTACATAGATAAAAGCAGTCGTCCCTAAAGGCGGCTGAGCGCCGTGATCCATGCGTTCCTCCGGAAAGAAAAAGAGCGAGCCTGCAGGCTCGCTCTTTGCTTCTTGGACAGGCGTTTATCTACATGCTCATGTTGCCGCCGCCGGAAAGCATCTTCGTCGTGCTCGGGCCCATGCCGGATATTTCAAGCATGACGTCGCCCTTGGCCATAACATAATGCGGTACGCCCGCGGGCATGACGATGAACGTGCCGGCCGGCATTGCTTTCATTTTGGTCTTGTCGAATTTCGAACCGATTCCGGCCATCAGCGTGCCCGACAGAACGGAAACCATTTCCGTCTTGCCGTGCGTGTGCGGAGCGAATTGCGAGCCGTCCGCCATTTTCAGACGCTGCACGTACATACCGGTTCCGTTCGGATTGCCCGTTACGGTGGCGATAGCCATCCCTTTGGGAAGACCCTGCGTGCTCCACTTCAGCTGGGACGGCATCACGATCGTCGGCGAAGTTTGTGCCAATGTCACCGCCGCCGAGGCCGCGAACGCGAGAACCGTAAGGAAAATCGAAAATCTGCGCATAGTCTGCACCTCCGATTAAAGGTCCCGGTCAGAAGTATAGCATGGTAAAAGCAAAAAGAGCCCGCCCGTTCGGGCGAGCTCTTTTTTTAGCGCAGAAACTGCATTACTTGATCTCGACGCCGGCGCCGGCCTCTTCCAGTTTCTTTTTGATCGACTCGGCTTCGTCTTTGCTGACGCCTTCCTTGACCGGTTTGGGCGCGCTCTCGACGAACGTCTTGGCTTCGGTCAAACCCAGGCTCGTGATTTCACGAACGGCCTTGATGACCTTGATTTTCTCAGCGCCGGCGCTCGTGAGCACGACGTCGAATTCGGTCTTCTCGGCGGCGGGCGCGGCGGCTGCGCCGGCTCCGGGAGCGGCCATCATCATCGCCGGTGCGGCGGCGCTGACGCCATACTTCTCTTCGAGCTGCTTGACCAAGTCCGCGAGCTCGAGCACGGTGAGCTTATCGATCGATTCAATGATTTCCGTAACTGCCATGATACGTAAGTGTCTCCTTTAAGCGTTCGAACCCGCGGCTTCTTTTTTCTCGCGGATAGAATTGAGGACGCGGACGAGGCCGCTTTGATTACCGGACAGCACCGTAACCAGACCGCGCAGCGGACTTGCGATAGAGCCGACCATTTTGGCGATCAGTTCTTCGCGCGAGGGCAGCGCAGCGAGTGCTTTGACTTGATCGGAGCCGACGACACGGCCTTCGATGTATGCGGCCTTGACTTCGATCTGCTTGACGTCGTCCGAAAATTTCTTGATGGCTTTGGCCGGTGCAACCGGATCGTTTCCGGCAAACACGATGGCCGTCGGCCCGTGGAGATACTGCTCGAGCTGCTTGGCGAGATCTTCACCCGCGGCAATCGAGAACAGGGTGTTTTTGGCGACCGCGTACGTGCTGCCGTCTTTACGAAGCTCGTCGCGCAAGCGCGTGATCTCTTCGACGGTCAGACCCGCATAGTTGGTGAAAAACAGATTGCCGGCGTTTGCGAGCCGATCTTTCAGTTCACCGATCGCGGCCTCTTTTTTAGCGGTTGGCATGAGAGCTCCCATCTGACAGGCGTATCCGCGCTGCGCGCTTCACGCCCGGCCTTCGGCCCCACACCATCGAAGAGACCTCAGGCAAGAAAAAAACAAGCGCTCCATCCGCCCGGGAGGAACGCTAATGCCGGATACATCCCGCTTACACCCCTCGACGAGCTCGGGGTCCTTCGATACCTCAGGATGACACATTCACGTCCTCGGTAGCCGTCGATGCGCAAGCATCTCGATTAAGGGCTGAACGCCCGACTACGGTCTTCGGAGCCGTCCGACATCATAGCAGAGGTGCGCGTGCGGCAGCAAGGTGCGACCTACGTCGCAGGCCAAAGCCAAGCTCCCTCTCGCTAGGAGAGGTGCCTGAGAAAGGAGACCGCACTTGGCGACGAACCGTCGAGCGTTTCTCTCAACTACCGCGGGCGTTCTTGCCGGAGCACTTCTGCCGGCGGTCGCCCCAGCCGCAAATGAAAAGTCACCGATGTCAGCTAGCGCCGCACTCAAGAATCTTCTGGATGGCAACGCCCGCTTCGCGTCCGGGACGCCCAAACCGCGCCCCACCCTGCAAACCATCGCGGAGCTCGCGAAGGGGCAGCATCCGTTCGCAACGGTCCTCGGATGCGCGGATTCCCGCGTACCGGTCGAGACGATCTTCGATCACGATCCGGGCGATATTTTCGTCGTGCGGCTGGCGGGCAATTTCGTCAGCGATGCCGCGCTGGGATCGATCGAGTACGCGACGGCCGTGCTCAAATCGCCGCTCATCATGGTACTCGGGCATTCGTCGTGCGGCGCGGTAAAGGCGGCGCTCGATTTCGTGAAGACCGGCAAACCGCTCCCCGGTCACATGAATCTGCTGGCCGAGGCGATCGCGCCGGCGGCGAAGGCATCCGAGCACTCCGCCGGAGATTGGTGGCATAACGCGATTGCGGAAAACGTCCGCGAAAACGTTCGGCGCCTGCGCGCGTCCACGCCGATTCTTTCGGAAGCTGCCGCGAACGGCGAGGTGGAAATCGTCGGCGGCGTATACGATCTGAGCAGCGGCAGGGTCACCCTTGTTTAGGTATTTCGGGCAATTTGTTAACTTCATGTCAGACTGAAGTAGGACCGGCTTTCCCTCCATGACAAACGTCGCAGCATAATCACTGTTGCACTTAACTCGTGGAGGGTAATTCGTGCACAATCTCAGCAGGGTCGCGGCGCTAGCCGCAATCGCGGGTCTTCTTTCTGCGTGCTCCGGCGGCGGAAATGCCGTCCGCTCGATTCCACAGTCGATCTCTACGGGGCCGTCGGCGGGCGCGCCGGCGTTCAAACCCGTTATTCAAGATTCCGGATTTACGCTGCACCTGTTCCCGACGCGTTCGGCGGCGTCCACCATTCACCGCGGCGCTTCGGCACTCGCTACACGGCAATACATGGTATCCGGTGTTTTGAATTGGAACGGCGGTCCGGTTCAGCACAACCCGAAGATGTACATCATCTTCTGGGGCAGCAAATGGACGACCAGCAACTCTGTCTACAAAACGCTGGTTAATTTCTACAGCGGATTGAACGGAAGTCAATGGAACGGCACGGTATCGCAATACTCCGATAGCGTCCAAAACATCAACAACGATGCAACCGTAGCCGGCACGTGGATCGACACTGCATACGTACCGTCGCGTCCCGGCACGAGCGCCGTCGGCAACGAAGCCAAACGCGGCGTAAGCCACTTCGGATTCCAGGGAACCGACGCTAATTACGTCGTCGCGATCGAACAAGGTCACGACCCCTCGGGTTTTGCGACGCAGTGGTGCGCTTGGCATAGCAGCGAGTCCGGAACGTCCGGAACGATCTCGTTCACCAACATGCCGTACATGCCGGACGCCGGCGGCAACTGCGGCTCCGGTTCGGTAAATTATCCGGGTACGAACGACGGCGTCTCGATCGTCGGCGGCCACGAAGAAGCCGAAACGGAAACGGATCCCCAGCCGAGCTCGGGCTGGACGGACTCCAGCGGTAACGAAATCGGCGATCTTTGCGCTTGGCAGAATCTGCAAAACACCGGCTTTTCGACGGGAACGTTCCCGACGCAGCCGTTGTGGAGCGACAACGCGAACGGCTGCGTGCAATAGCGCACCGCTACGCGCGGGACGTTCCTAACTCCCCAAACGGTACCAACGGAATTCAACGGAAGACCCGCTCACGCGGGTCTTCTTTTTTGTCATAGTCCAAAAAGCACATGCCACAAAGTACTACGCGCGCGGCCCAGGACCACGCGCTGCGTCACGTAAGTCTCAAAAATTCCCAAATTACACTTTTCAGATACTGAATTCGTGGGGGGTTTTTCGTGCAAAGATTTTCTAAGCTCGCCAGCCTGGCAGCCATTGCGTCGATTCTTTCGGCGTGCGGCTCGCACAGCGGCGCGATTCCGGTTCAAAGCCTACCGAACTCGGGAATGTCGTCGGTAGCGCAGAATCCGGGAACGGATCGCAGTCAATGGCATCCGTATTTCAAAGTTCTTCAGCCTACCGGACTCGACGCGATTGCGTCGATCAACGCGGCGTCCACCATCAAGACCTTTACGTCCTCGATCAAATCGCCGATCGACGGTAATACGTACAGCTACACGATCGTCGGATCGAATCCGCACACCAGCAAAACGACCACGAACATCACGTACGTGCCGATCGTGCTCGTGCTGAAGTTCCCGGGCGGCGTCACGCTCGATCCGCGCAAACCGGCGTGCGGCGACACCGTCTCGGTCTCCGACCGTTTCTACAAGGGTCCCAACTTCGTGTCCGTTCCGCTGAAATCGAACGGCATCAGCGTCGGAACTACGCAAATCAACGACGGCGACCAGCGCGCGCAATGGTGGAGCGTCGTCAAAGGCACCGGGTATCACACGATGCTGAAGGCATCGACCAGCACGCCGATCGTCGTAACGAAAACGGCGCCGTCCGGGTCGACGTCGGTTTCCGGCGCGTGCTCGGGCACGTCGCACAACATCGGTGAGATCGACATCAACGCGTTCGATAGCATGGTTCGTACGATCATCAACGCAAACGCCACCACGACACAAGTTCCGCTCGTCCTGTCGTACAACGTCGTCGAGACGGAAGGCGGCGGATGCTGCGTGATCGGGTACCACAGCGCATATTCCCGCGGCGGCGCGACGCAAGTGTACTCAATCGGCGCATACACCGACCAGGTCTTCAGCGCGCCCGGCATTCGCGACATCCATGCGTGGACGCACGAAATCGGCGAACTGCTGAACGATCCGTTCATCAACAATGCGACCCCGTTATGGGGACACGTCGGGCAGGTCTCGGGCTGCCAGGGAAATCTGGAAGTCGGCGATCCGCTCACCGGCACCCCGTTTACGGTGACGCTGAACGGCTTCACGTACCATCCGCAAGAACTGACCTTCTTCGATTGGTTCTTCCGCACGCCGGCGGAAGGCACGGGCGGTGAGTTCTCGTTCGAAGGAACGTTCGAAAACAACGCCGGAGCCGTTTGCACCTAACGGAAAACCGTTACTGGCAAAAGACCTCGCTTTCGGGCGGGGTTTTTTTTATCCGTTCGCGTCCAATTGCGACCTAGTGTAAATGTACTAGATTGTTCCGGAAGGAGCGTCCCGCGTACAAAATAATGAGGCTCTTCACCTTTTGTACTACGAAATACATTCGTGGAGGTTTTTAGTGCTGAAATATTCGCGGATCGCCGCAGCGGCAGCTGCGTGTTCGATCCTTGCCGCATGCGGCGGCCAAAGCGCAAGCATTCCGGCATCCTCGAGCGCGGCCGCCGCTCATACCGGCAGCAGCGTCGCTGCGTCGGCGACCGTTTCACGCGGCGTTTTCACGCGCATTAACGACGACGGCAGCGTCGTCCATTACTTCCCGACGCGTTCCGATGCGGCGCGCGCCGGCATCGATCTCTTTGCGGTCAATGGACGCAGCGCCCGAACGCTAGCGTATGGCGGCGGCCCGATTCAACCGAATCCCAAAGTGTACGTCGTGTTCTGGGGCAAACTCTGGACGACGACCGGCGATCCGCAGCACTTGCGGCCGTATCTGAAGAGTTTCCTCAAGGGTTTGAACGCCAGCCAGTGGACCAGCACGATGACGCAATATTACGGTCCGAAGGGAACGTACATCAATAACGACACGGCTTTCGGCGGTGCCTACGTCGATACCGCACATCAGCCCGCACTGCATCCCTCGGACGCTGCAATCGGGGCTGAAGCGGTTGTCGCCGCTGCGCACTTCGGTGATTACTCCGTAAATGCGAGCTACGTCGTGGTGATGCCGCACGGACACAACCCGTCCGCATTCGGTAATCAGTATTGCGCCTACCACAATTCTGAAAGCGCGAACGGCAGCATCATTGCATACACGAATCTGCCGTACATGCCCGATGCCGGCGGTAATTGCGGCGAAGGCTCGGTCAATAACCCCGGAACGCTCGACGGCGTCTCGATCGTCGAAGGCCACGAACAAGGCGAGACCGAGACCGATCCGCAGCCGACGAGCGGCTGGTATAACGGCAGCTATGGCGAGATCGGCGACGAGTGCGCGTGGGTGAAACTCAAGAACAACACCTTCTCCACGGGCACGTTCCCGACGCAGCCGCTGTGGAGCAATAAGAACAACGCCTGCGTGCAATAGCGAACGCCAATTAGGGTTCATCTCTGAGAGCCTGCGGTGGATGCCGCCGGCTCTCTTTATTTTGTGCTCTACGCTCTAAACAAATGAACCGTTAAGGGCGTTCTAACGCCACGAAATTCGGCGTTTTGAAACGGCATCAAGAGTCGCCGATCCTTTCGTGATTTAGCCGGATCGATGTGTACCGGGGTCACCGCGGTGCTGCCGGAGGCGAGCCCTACGCTCTGCGAGTTGGATAGATCGATGTAATCACAATCGCTGCCAGGGACAAGCACACGGTACCGCTATAGACAACGTAAGAAACCTTCGCCTCTCCAGCAAACAGCAAGAATGATGAAACCGGGAAACCAATACCCATAGGCGCAAAAATGAATACGCGTTGTTCATCACGCTCGCCTCGCAGTTTGATTGCAACGGCAAGGCAAACGATGCCCAAGCCACTCAGAAGGTACGGGTCGGCGACGAATCCGATGAAGCCAAAACTGGTTGTCAGCATTCTCGACGCCACAATCATAAAAGCCGCACCATACACGCTTAAGACAGCAGTAGTGCGCATACCGAGCCGCCCTGCGGACAAAACGTACGCGGCAAGGAGAATGCTCACAATCAGCAGCGCATAGTCACTCCACATCGCCACGCAAAGACTCCTTTCCAGCAAGCGTTTTCATTTCAAATTCCGTTGACGGGCTTCACGATGGAACACCAATTCAAGTATTCGCTGTTACATGACCCGCGCCGCTGGCGCAAATCGGTGTCCGAAACGGCAGGATGAGCCGTAGCGGAGCGGCGGGACCGCCACCGCCGTTAGCGTACCGCTCCGGCTCCTACGCCGTGACGTTGCCAGCCTTGTCTTGACGTTTCTTGATTTTCGGCAAGCGAGCCTAGTGTAAAGGTACTACCTTACTCGTGAAGGACGCTCGCCTCCGCTAAGAAAGCACAATCACACTTTTGTCACACTGCATACTTGTGGAGGGTGTTTTTTCGTGCAAAGGATCTCCCGAATAGCGGCTGCCGCAGCGGCATGTTCTCTGCTTGCTGCATGCGCCGGCCAAAGCGGTTCGATTCCGGCTCAGTCGACTTCGTCCGCAAACCAAAGTCTCAGTTCGCCGATGAGCACGCAAACGCAGCCGGGTCCGCGTCCAATGTTCACCGTGCTGCGTTACCGGGGAGGCATGCCGTCGATTCCGGTTCCCGGCGGCCTGCCCACTTGGAATGGATCGTTCACTTACGGCGGCTCAACGTATACGTACGCGATGGTGGGCGCCAATCCGGCCACCAGCAACACGACCACGACGATTCCGGTCGACATCATCCCGGTGAAAGTCGTGATCGGAGGCACCACGTACAATCCGGCACACGTGCTCTCGAACGGTCAAACGGTAACGCAAAACACGATTTCCTCGCCGATCTATCAATCCGGAATCGATTTCAAATCCGGCGGCCAGGATATGGGAACGACGCAATACGTCGATGCGTTCCAACGCGGCAACTTCTGGAGTCACGTCCAAACGAATACGGGCTACCATACCATGCTCGGCACACCGACCGTAATGGCCACCCAGACGCTGAAGCCCGGTTTTAACGGCGGCAAAGGGAACCCGTTCGGATTTGGTACGGTCGGCTTGGTGAACATCAACTATTTCGATGGACAAGCCCAGAACATTATCTCGAGACTCGGCATTCCGGCCGGAACGATTCCCGTGTTTGTGACCTACAATCTTTACCTGACGAATGGCGCACCAAACGTCGGGAACTGCTGCATCGGCGGTTACCACAGTTACAACGGCGTGAACACGTACATGCACTTCACGTACATCGCGCACACCGGGCAGTTCTCGCAAGACGTCTCGGCGCTGTCGCACGAAACGGGCGAATGGGTCGACGATCCGTTTACCAACAACAACACGCCGTGCGGCGCGCTAGAAATCGGCGATCCCGAAGAAGGCGACGCCAACTTCGGCGACTTCGCATACAGCTTGGGCGGCTTCACGTACCATCTGCAAGATATGACGTACTTGCCATACTTCGGCGCACCGAGGAGCACGTCGGTGAACAACCAGTACTCGTTCCAGAACAACACCAGCCTGTCGGTCTGCTCGAACGGCGCATAACCCGTTCGCCTAAACCACAAAAAGAATCCGGCCGTCAGCGGCCGGATTCTTCTTTTTTAAGGCTTCGTGTAGACGTCCAGAGTGACGTCGACCGGGTTGCCGATGACTGGATCCAAACGAGTGACCGCCATCCCGAAACTGCGCCGATCGATTTGACCGCGTGCGTGATACACGGGATGCGCGGCATCACCGGCAACGGTGACATCAAGCCGCACAGGCCGCAGTACGCCGTGCAGCGTCAGATCGCCGAACATCACGAATGCCGAAGCGCCTTGCGCTACGATCTTCGTACTCGAAAACGTCCACGTTGGAAACTGCTTCGCGTCGAAGAAATCCGGCGACTCGAGCGCCGCATCGCGATCCGGGTCGCTCGTGGAGATTCGCGTTGCATCGAGCGTCGCGGTTATGCTCGACGGCATTGCCGAACCGGAAATGAGCGCAATCGTACCGCGAAGGATCGGCACGCTCCCGCTGACTCGGTCGACCCAAATATGGCTGACGCTAAACTGCGCCGTCGAACGGCGGGGATCGATGCTCAGTTGCACCGGGCCTTGCGCCGAGGCGGCCGCCGAGGCAACGGCTAACGCCACGACTTGCAGCATGAAACAGACGAACGTCTTTCGCATGCTCAATATCCGATCGAGAACTGCAGGTTGATCGTGTGCGTCTGCGGCGCGCGCGCAATCACGTCTTCTACGGTAACGCGCGAGTTCTCGGAAGGGCCGTATCCGAGCAGGACGACGCCGTCACGCGTGAAGCCGCCTGTGGGACTATTCGTTCCTTCGTATCGTGTCAGCGCATAGAGGCGGCGGTTGAATGCGTAACGCAATTGCTCGAAGCCGCCGCTGGAGGAGCAGCCCGCATACCCGGGCGTCGCGCAATTCGAATCCCAGCCGTTCAAGAGCACGGTTTCGCTGGAAAACCGCGTCCACTGGCCGTACGTGAGCCCGTAGCCGGTGCGCTGAAAACGGTCGTTCGGGCCGCCGGCTACCGGCCGCAATCCATCATAACGAAACAGGCTCACCGTAAATGCGCCCATACCGTCTTGAACATACGTTTCCGTGTCCACGCCGGTCTTCGGAAGACCGCTTTGCCGGTCGTAACCAGGCCCGGCAAACAGATCGAGGCGCAAGCCCCGGAGCGGGTCCCCAATTCCCGCGCGCATCCCCATCTTCGGATCTTTGAAGAAGAACGGATCCGAGCCGGCCGTCATCGTGAACGGCGTATAGTCCTGATAGGAGTCGCGGAAGGTTTCCGGATCCACTGGAACCGGCAGCGTAAACATCCCGATCTGTGCCTGCACGGGGATGCGTGCCGCCCACGGATTGACGCGATCGCCGATCCAAACGTCGTGCAGCAATCCATTCTGACCGCCGTCCACGACGTATTGCTCGGCAAAGTAGTTCGCGCGCGCACCCAGCGTCCCGGTTGTAAATGCTTCAACCTCGTCGACGACGGCTTTCGGAAGCCCCGCCCCGGTCGGTCCGCTCCCCTGGTTTTGGCTGGAGGCGACGAGGTTCGTTTTGAATGCAAGGGGGAACGCGTGTCCCGAGGAGACCACCGGCAACCGTTCGCCGTAGGCCAGAAATGCGGCACCGAACTCATTCAAATGGGGAATGACCGAGTGGCACTTTGCGCACGTCACGCCGTACTGATGCGCAAACAACGGTATCGCCCGCGCGGGTGCCTTGCTCGCGTCGAGCAGCAGCAGCGTAAGGGCCAGGACGAAGCCAATGCGGGCAGCCAAGCGCAGAACCTTTCAATCGTGTAGCAAAGCCTTACACGATTATTAGGTTCACCTAATTAGTTGTCAAGCGCTAATAGCCGCTCCGTTGAAAGAGAAACGGGCTAGGCGCGGACCTCTTCGCCGGCGGGCAGATACCCGTGCTCCTGCAGCGCGGCAACGATCTTCGCTACGCTTTCTTCGACGGTTTCGTGCTCGGTCTCCACGATGACGTCGGGCGACGAAGGCGGCTCGTATTCGTCGGAGATCCCGGTAAACTGGCCGATTTCGCCGGCCATGGCTTTCTTGTAGAGACCCTTGACGTCGCGGCGCGCCAGCTCTTCGATCGAACAGCGCACGTAGACCTCGAGAAAATTGCCGATGCGCTTGCGAGCGTCGTCGCGCGCCTGGGCGTACGGCGAGATGGCTGCCGTAATAACCGCAGCCCCGTGCTTGACGAGCAGCGAGGCCACGAACGCGATGCGCGCGATGTTGGTATCGCGATCTTCGCGGCTGAAACCGAGGCCTTTTGAAAGATGCGTGCGGACTTCGTCGCCGTCTAGAACTTCAACGCTCGCGCCGCGCCGTTCGAGTTCGGCGGCGAGGCGCTCCGATATCGTGCTTTTGCCGGCCCCGGACATCCCTGTGAGCCAAACTGCGAATCCCTTTTTCACCTGGGGCCCTTTCTGCGTGGGGTAGTTTAGACGCTGAGCGCCATCCTTGCACCGACGACGACGAGCGTGACGGCCAGCGCCGGACGGAGGTAGCGCTGCTGGAAGAACCCGCACATCTTGGTGCCGATGAAGACACCGGGCATCGATCCGATGATGAGGTTCACGGCCAGCGGAACGTTGACGCCGCCCATGCCCCACCGGCTGATGAACGCCGTCGGGATCAAAATTGCTGCGAAGGCGATATCCGTTCCTACTAGTGTCCGCAATCCGACAGCGGGCAGTACGAGCGCCAGCATCGGGAGCGTCACCGAGCCGCTGCCGATGGACGTGATCGTCACGATCAGGCCGACTACAACGCCGATCGAGACGACTCTCAACTTGGTGGCCCGCGTCCAATCAAGGATTCCCGACTCGCGATCCTGGTTCTTCATGATGAGCGGCGTAACCAGGATGATGATCGCAGAAATGACCAGCGCCGTTCCGACGGCGTGCTTGGTGAAGCTTTGCAGCACTGCCAATGCGATATGCGACCGCATCCACACCAGCGCGAGCGCGCCGACGATCGTTGCGGGGAAGCCGCCCGCACAAAGCCATCCGACAAGGGGCCAGTTGACCGTCTTTTGGCGGTGATGCAAAAACGCACCGAAGAGCTTCGTGGGAGCGCTGTAGAGCAAGTCGGTCCCCACTGCCGCGATCGGCGGAATGTTCAATGCAATGAGCAGAGGCGTCAAAATGCTGCCGCCCCCGACGCCGGTCAGACCGACCAGAATGCCGACGAGGAAACCAATGCCAATGAGCTCCGCGTTCATGTGCTCTCCCTAGAACTCCATATCCGGCCCGCCGCCACGGCACCGGAAACAGGAAATACTACCGCGTTGGTACTGCTTGTGCGGCGACTATATCAAGCTTTAGCTAATCTCGCCAAGGCACTCAAAGACCATAGCCCCTATAGTCTATTTTTACTATCGGCTAGAGGGGTAGGCTGTAATACACGGCTAATGGGGTGCGCGTGCCATTCGTCGACTTTCACATGCATACGACCGTTTCGGACGGCGTATGGTCGCCTTCGGAGCTGTTCGCATATATAAGGAAAGTGTCGTTGGAGGCGTTCTCGATTTCCGACCACGACACCATGGACGTCTATCCGTTGCCCGAGGATCTCGCGGTGCGCTGTATCCCCGGGATGGAAGTCGACACCAAATGCCAAGGCGCGACGACGCACCTTCTGGTGTACGGTATCACGTCGTCCGATGCACCGCTGCTGCAGCACCTGCGCGCGCAGCGTGCGGCCCGGCGCGTTCGCATGGAGGCGATGATCGAAAGCCTGCGTGGCCGCGGCTTTGAGATCACGATGGCGCACGTCGAGGCGCAGGCCGGAAAAGCGGTAAGCCTGGGGCGTCCTCACCTGGCGCGTGCGCTGGTGGACATCGGCGCCGTTTCCACGGTGCAAGAGGCGTTCGACAAGTACATCGCGGACGGCGGCGACGACTACGTGTCCCTCGACCGGCTCAACTCCGACCAGGCCATCGAGCTCGCTCACGCCTCGGGCGCGGTCGTCAGCGTCGCGCATCCGTGCAGGCTGAAAGATCCGCGAATGCTCGAGCAGCTGCGCGACGAGGGTGCGGACGGGATCGAAGTCGTTCACCCGTCGGCAGATGCGGACGCCATGCGGCAGCTTACGGATTTCGCGCAATCGAACGGATTGCTCATCACCGGCGGAAGCGATTTTCACGCTCCGGCCCCGGGGTATGCTCCGGGGATCGAGTTCGCGGCCGAGCACGTAGAGCGGTTGAAAGAAGCGGTTGAAAGGGCCCGCACCGCACCGCCCGTCTCCTCGTAAAAGCGGCGGGCGAGCGTGCCGTCACTCGCTGAAAAACAGCGTTCTAGTACGTGCCGACTATGCCAAAAAGCCTACCAACATTCGCAGGGATCAAAAAGGTCGGACTGAAGAACTGCCCGAGCTAGAGCGGCCGAGGTAAAGAAAAGCGGGTCCTTGCTAAGGACGGCTCTAGAAGATAGCGATACTCTAAATAATGAGGAGCCCAAAAAATTGGTTAACACTGGGTCTTCCCAGTGTTTTGTTTCTTGGGGGCCTCCAGCCATTCGCACTTCTCGGAACGGGATTATGAGCGCAGTAGCGGCACATATAGACGAACTCCTCCCCGAGATGAATACGCATCATCTCGACTGGCTAGAGGAAGAGGCGATTTTCATCCTGCGGGAGACGGCGGCCGCGTTCGAACGCCCCGCGCTCCTGTTCTCGGGCGGCAAGGATTCCTGTGTTATCCTTCGCTTAGCCGAAAAGGCGTTCAAGCGCCATACCGGCGGCGGAAAATTCACGGGCAAGCTTCCGTTCCCGATGCTTCACGTTGACACGGGACACAACTTCCCCGAGGTCATCGAATTCCGCGATAGGGTCGTTGCCGAAAACGGCGAGCGGCTCGTCGTCGGTCACGTCGAGGATTCGATCCGCCGCGGCACGGTGCGCTTGTCGCATCCGATGGAAAGCCGCAACAGCCACCAATCGGTGACGCTCCTCGAAGCGATCGAAGAACACCGTTTCGACGTGTTGATCGGCGGGGCGCGCCGCGACGAAGAAAAGGCACGCGCCAAAGAGCGTATCTTTTCGCACCGCGATCGGTTCGGACAATGGCGCCCGAAAGAACAGCGTCCCGAACTCTGGACGCTCTTCAACACCAGAATTCGTCCGGGCGAGCACATGCGCGCGTTTCCGATCTCGAACTGGACCGAGCTGGACGTTTGGCTCTATATCGCGCGTGAAGAGATTCCGCTGCCCTCGATGTATTTCGCTCACAAGCGTCCCATCGTGCGCCGCCGCGGATTGCTGACGCCGGTTACGGAAGTCACGCCGCCGGAAGCGGGCGAAACCGTCGAAGAGCTGCAGGTGCGTTTCCGCACCGTCGGCGACATGACGTGCACCTGTCCGGTGGAGAGCGCCGCGTCCTCGCCCGCCGAAATCGTGATGGAGACGCTGACGGTAAACGTCAGCGAACGGGGCGCCACGCGTATGGACGATCAAACGTCCGAAGCATCGATGGAACGACGCAAAACCGAGGGTTACTTCTGAACATGTGGGCCACCGCAGCCACCCCGTCGACGAACGGCGCAGCCGACGTCGCACACAATCGCGCTTTGCGTTTCCTCATGGCCGGAAGCGTCGACGACGGTAAAAGCACGCTCACCGGGCGGCTGCTGTACGAAAGCAAAGCGATCCTCGGCGACCAGATGCACACGCTCGAAAAAAAGGCGGCGGGCGCGGCAATCGATCTTTCTCTGCTGACCGACGGTTTGGAAGCCGAACGGGAACAAGGCATCACGATCGACGTTGCGTACCGTTATTTCTCTACGCCCAAGCGCAAGTTCATCATTGCCGACGCGCCCGGACACGAGCAGTACACGCGCAATATGGTGACGGCTGCCGCGGGCAGTGACGCCGCGGTCGTTTTGGTCGACATCACCAAACTCGATTTCAGCGCGCATCCGGTCAAACTGCTGCCGCAGACGCGGCGGCACACGCTGCTTGCGAATTTGCTCGGCGTGCCGAGCATCGTTTTCGCGGTGAACAAGATCGACGCGATTCCGGATCCGCAGTCGGCGTTCGAATCCGTCAAAGAAGAATTGCTGCGCTTCACGCGAGCTGCGCGAATCAACGTCGCGGGAATCATTCCGATCTCGGCGCTCAACGGCGCAAACGTAACGTCCACCGGCGAAACGGAATGGTATTCCGGGCCGCATCTTCTGGAGCTCCTGGAAAGTTTACCGGCCGGACAGGATGCAACGGCGGGCGATTTGTTGATTCCGATCCAGTACGTTTCACGCGATCCCATCACCCTCGCCGACGGGCAAACGCACGCCAATTCGGCTCGCGTGCTGTGGGGACGAATCGCGCGCGGAAGTGTGAAGCCGGGCGATCCGGTACAGATATTCCCCAGCAACGAAACCGCGAAGGTCGTCGAAGTGCGGCGCGCGGGTGAAATCGTCGACCGCGCATACGGCGGACAATCTGCCGGCGTCGTACTCGACCGGCACGTCGACGTCGCGCGCGGATGCTGGCTTTCGGCGCCGCATTCGCTCGAAAGCACGGAGCGGTTTTCGGCATCGCTCGCATGGATGGATACCGAACCCGCGCAGCTCGGCCGGAAGTATCTGCTGCGTCACGGCTCGCGCTGGGTGCAGGGGCGGATCGTCGGCATCGAAAGTTCCGTCGACATCCACACGCTCGAACCCGTCAGCGCGCACGCGCTCGCCTTGAACGACATCGGCCAAGTCATCGTCGAAACGCAAGAGCCGCTGCCGCTGGAGCCCTACACGCACAACCATGCGGCAGGATCCGTTATCGTCGTCGATCCGTCGACGCATCGCACCAGCGGCGTGCTGCTGGTAAGCAAGGCTCTTTTCGACAGTTCGATCGTGGACGGCCGCAAGAACGTGCGCGTGCGAGTCGATTTCGCGGTGGAGTGCCGCGCAGAAAACGGTGAAACGTTCGCATCTCGCGCACGTAACGTCTCGATCGGCGGATTGCTGATGACCTGCGAAACCGAATTGCCGGTCGGCGAAGCTATTCAAGTAACGTTCGAAGGCATTACCGTCAGCGCGCGCTCCGTTTCGCACCGTCCCGCAAAGAGCGGCGGATACAACTATCACTTGGCGTTCTACGGCATCGGCATGCACGAACATGAAGCGCTGACGGCGATGGTAGAATCGGGCACGCCGGTCTAGCCGGAATCGCAAGCAAAATGACAAAGCCCCGCCGTTTCGGCGGGGCTTCGTTTTACTGTCTACCCCCTATTTTTGGGGGGATAATTGAGCCTTTTTCCTCTAAAAACGCGCGCATCTAGTCATATATTACTAATGCAGTTCCCTCATTATTGCTTATCTGTGTCAAAACGTGCGCCGCTATAATGAAATCAGCCGAGAGGGCAGCCTCTTGTACGCACGACGGCACTTTTTTAGAAGTGCCCACTTGAGAAATTTTTTGGGGGTTACTAATGCAGATAAGGACTCTGGCGCTGGTCTCGACGATCTTCGCCGCAGGGATGCTGGCCGCGTGTGGCGCCGGTGGCTCGTCCGGCGGAGGCGGCCCGGTGATTACGCCCCCGACGAATGCGCCGGGCGGCGGCGGACCGGATCCGAACGGATACATGGCAGTCTCGATCGGCATGATCAATGCGATCGGCGCGCCGCTTCAGGAAAACTTGAATCCCAACAACGAAGCACAAACGGGCGGATCGAGCACGCTGAGCGCGCATACGATGGGCTCGAACCTCGGCGTATGCCAACAGCTCTTCAACGGCAGCGCGATGCTGACCGGCAGTTCAACCGCTCCGGGCCAAGGCACCAGCGAACTCGTCCGGTACAACGGTCCAAACTGCCAGGCGAATCAAGTGACCTCCGATACCCAGCGCAATTGGAATCAGAGCACCACGAGTTCGGAGACCGTCACGTTCACGACGAAAAAGTGGGCGACGCCCAGCACCAACACGGCCACGGCGAATAGCGTTCGCACCGGCACGATCACGTACACGAATGCGGCCGGCTACACGTCCCTCGGCGAACCGATCTTCCAAGCAGGAACGAGCCGCACCGAAACGACCGCGCTGACAGTTAACGGCGTCACGGTTTCGCAAGGCGCGAACGAGTGGATCGACGGCGGGGCCGACACTGCTTCAGGCGCGCCTGCCGGTGCCGAATACTACTGCGGCGACACCGTCGGTTACAATGCCGTGGCAAACTCGCTGCTGAACGAGGCGTTCGGTTGGAACAGCCAAACCGATCCCAATAACGGCGTACGCGCCCCCGGCGCAAACGGCGACGTAACGTTCTCCGGAACGCGCAACGGAACGTCGTTCGTCGGTCTGGCCGGTTTCATGTCGTACAAGACCGGCACCCCCAACACCAAATGCCCCATCATTGCGCCGCAGTATACGGCTGCCCCGACCGGTTCGTACTCGTCGCAAAACTTCAACATCCCGGTTTCGTACACGTTCAACTCCGGCTTCCTCAAGAGCCTCGCGATCAGCAACGCAACGGTTGGAAACTACACCGTGAATGCGAAGAGCGGGCCCTTCGGAGCCTCGAACCAGCTCGCCGTTCAAGGGTCCATCACGCCGAACGGGAGCACCTCTCCTATCGCGCACTTCATCATCGACATGAACGGGTTTGGTGCGTTGACCATGGCTACCGGTCAGGTCTTTACCATCACCGATTGGCACATCGTCAACTAGCGCTTCCACTAACGCGCACCACAATGGCGAAGTCCACGAAGCATTCGTGGGCTTCGCCATTTTCGGTGCGACGATTCCGGCTTGCCGTTCGTTACGGTTGCGGAGACCTTTAGGTGGCGCCATGGGTCCGATGCCGGCGTGCGGGCAGCCGCGATTCAACCCCTAAAAAGCGCCGTCATGTCCGCGCTGCAACGACTTCCGGCCCCGCAAGGCAATCACGTCTTACGGGCGATTCAAGCCAAAAGGGCGTGACCGCCATTCGCAAAAACCATAGTATATTCGGCCCAAATCGCGCAGGGCAAAGCAAGCGTCGCGGCTTCGTCTGTGGAGGAACGCGCGCGGTCGCTTACCGAAGCGGACGCAGGGAAACAGTGAAGGTCGACGCCTTGGAAGCGCACCAATTTCGAGTTTCCGACGAGGCTTTACCCGGATGATGCGATACTTTCAGGCCTTAACGATCGCTTCTTTTGTTTTGGCGCTGAGCGCGTGCGGCCAAACTCCCACCAATCTCGCCGGCGTAACGCCGGCGCCGGCCGCTACGCGCACGCCTGCATCGTCCCCGGTCGTCGCGGGGCAGTTCACGCCGCCGCCGGGCTCCATCTATTTCGGCGCTTACGTCGATCCCAGTGGATTGGCTCATGGGTTCGCACCTGCGGACGTCGCCCAGTTCGAGTCGCAGATCGGCCGCACGCTGACGCTGCATACCCAGTATCTTTCCTTCACCGCAAATTTTGCGGGCAACTTGCTGACCGACGACTACGTGCACTTCCGAGTTCCCGTCGTCTCGTGGAACTGTCAATTCCCCGACGCGAAGATCGTCGATGGAAGCGAAGACGGGGCAATTCAAAACGCGGCGCAACAAGCGAAAAGTTTTTCGGGCCCGATCTTCATTCGTTACATGTGGGACATGAATCTACCCTCTACCGAGTTTGCGCGTAACAACTGCTACAACCCCGCTCTGGGCGATCCGCCGGACAACCAATTTTCGCCCTCGCAATTCATCGCCGCGTGGCAGCACATCCATAACATTTTCACCCAGGCCGGAGCAACGAATGTCATCTGGCTGTGGACGGTCAGCGCCGATCCGAATGCGTTCAGCCCGATGCAGTACTACCCCGGAAGCCAGTGGGTCGACTGGGTCGGCATGGACGCGTACGACCTGACGAACGGCAGCGCCGCAGCAACGTTCCAGCCGCTATACGCGACGCTTTCGGCGCTGAATAAACCGATCATGATCGCCGAAACGGGCGCCGCCGCTTCGATTCAGCCGAGTTTCTTCCCGACGATAGTACCGACGTTGAAGACGCAATTCCCGAACGTCAAGGCGTTTTGTTATTACGACGCGATCAACTTCAACGGCGCCGACAACCAGGATTGGCGAATAACGACCGCAGCCTGGCCCGCGTTCTTGGCTCTCGCCAACGATCCGTACATGTCGGGGACGTATGCGCCGTAAGCTTCTGAGCGCGGTTGCGCCGGCGTTCCTTGCCGTAGTGCTCGCCGCATGCGGCGAAACCCCCAATATGGGGGCGCCGCCTCAACTTCCGACACCTACGCCGGTAGGAGTTCAAACGCCAACTCCGGGCGGCGGCATTTTCTTGGGAGCATATGTTTCGCCGCTGAAAGGCGGAATAACGACGCTCGAAACACCGGTTGGCCGTAAATTTGCGCTGAACATGCATTACTATCCGTGGGCCGGCTCATTTCCCCGCTTGACGGAGAACGCCGACGTCGAAAACGGGCGTTTACCGATCGATTCGTGGGACTGCGGCATATCGAATGCGCAGATCCTCGCGGGTAACGCCGATATGCTGATTACTACGCGCGCGCTAAGCTTTAAGGAATTCGGTCATCCCGTGTTTCTGCGCTTCATGTGGGACATGAATCTGCCGAACACGACCGCATTGCCCTATTCCGGCCAGGCTCGCACGCAGTGCTACGATCCGGCGACTGACAATGCGGACGGCACCTTTTCCGCCAAAGAATACGTGGCCGCGTACCAGCACATCAGGCAAATATTTGCGCAAAACGGCGTCACGAACATCATCTGGCTATGGAGCGTCTCGGCGTCCGGCGCCGATCCCTCGCCGTATTATCCCGGAGATTCGCAAGTCGACTGGGTCGGCGTCGACACGTACGATCCGACGGGAACGCTGACGTTTAGCTCGCTGTTTGCGCCCACGTATGCTTCGCTTGCCTCCCACAATAAACCCATCATGGTAACCGAAACGGGAACGATCCATTCGAACCAGCAGAATTTCTTGACCGGGCTTCCCGCCGCGCTGCAATCGAACTTTCCGATGGTTCAGGGCTTCGTCTATTTCGACGACTCCACTTGGGCCCTCACTCCGGCCGCCGCCGCCACGTTCGCGCAAGTGGCACACGATCCGTATCTCTCCGGATACGGAACACCTTAGGATGAACACGCACATGAGATCGAACGCGCTTATCAATGCTTGGCGTGCAATAATGCTCGGATCGCTCGCGATCGTCGGTTTGACGCAATGCGGCGAGGGGGCCGGCGCGCCTGCGCCGCTTTCGATTGCATCCGGCGCCCCGACGCCCGCAAGTCTGCTGTTGACGCCTCCGCCGGGCACCATCTACTTGGGAGCGTACGTCAACCCGAGCCAAATCCCCGCACCTCCGCCATCCCTCGTTGCCGGCGTCGAGGCGCAGATCGGGCGGCGCTTCGCACTCGGTTTGCATTACTACGGCTTCTATCAGCCGTTCCCGGGCCCGAACGAAATTGACGACGTCGCCAACGGACGAATTCCGGTAATCTCCTGGAACTGCACGCAGTCGAACGCATCGATCGCCTCCGGCAATGCCGATCAAGCGATTAAGGCGCGCGCCGATGCCATTCGCGCTTTCGGACACCCGATTTTCCTTCGGTACATGTACGAAATGGAGCTCGCATCGACGCCACGCTGGCGCCCGACGTGCTACGATCCCAATACCGACCTGCCCAACGGCGTGTTCAGTCCGCAATACTTCATAGCCGCCTGGGATCGGATACGCGCGATCTTCCAGCAAGAAGGTGCAACCAACGTCGTCTGGCTATGGAATCCCGCGGGTGAAAAAAATCTGGGCGCGTATTATCCCGGCAACAACGAAGTGGACTGGGTCGGATTCGACCGCTATGACACCGGTGACCTCACGCCGTTCGACACATATTCCGCTGCGTACGCTCTGCTCAAGACGATCGGCAAGCCGATCATGATCGGCGAGACGGGCGCTCAATCAGTTGCACAAAGCCAGTTCTTCAGCAAACTCCCGAGCACGTTGTCCACCGACTTCAAGCTCGTAAAGGCGATCAACTACTTCGATTCCTCGCGCAAAGATAATTATTTTGCCGGGTACTCGTGGGTGTTGGATCCGTCGAACATGAGTGCGTTCGCAACGATGGCAAACGACCCGTATATGTCCGGGTTCGAGCCCTAGCACTTTTCAATCATTCTCATCGGCGCGGGGGCAGTTAAACGCACGCGGTAAGCTGCGTGCGCAACTCTTCCGCTTCAGTATCACACTGCGAAGGTTGATGTGTGAAAGCGTATCGGGCTTCGCGACGACGGCGAAGAACCCGTACTTCTCACCTGTGCCGTATTGGGCGTCTACCGATGGGACGCCGGCGAGCTCCTTGGCTGGGTGCCCAGGCGGTCATCGACGTCGAGCCCATGCTTCCGACGTATAACTTGCCGTTGAACAGGACCGGCCCTACGATTCCGAAGCCGCTGAGCGGGGCGGTCCAGAGCCGCCTGCCGCTTTGGGCGTCAAAAGCATACGTTTGCGACGTTTTCATGTCGCTGATATACACGACGCCGTTGGCCGCGGTAATGGGAGAACGTGGTGTGTCGGTGCTGTGCGTGGCGCCGTCTGCGCCGAACTGAGCGGTCCAAACCGGCGCGGGATTGAGGCCGCATGACGAATTGACGGAGAACGCCGCCATACCGGGGAGATAACTTCCAAAGGTCGACGGCAATCCGACGTATAGCAGTTGCGTTTGCGGATCGAACGTCGGCACGCCGATCAGATCGCCGGCGTCCGTCGATATCGAGATTGAAAAATTCGAAAGCGCGCCGGCGGAGATGTTGTTACGGTCGTACACGACGATGATGCCCGATTTATTCACCGCAGCCAGCAGCGGCTGGCAGCCCGACGGCTGGAACAGCAGCGGCGTCGCGCCAAAATCGTAATCATTTCCGGAACCGGGAATCGAGGGCAGATTGTTGTCGATCGGATTCAGATCCGAACTGAGCTTAACGATCTGCTCGGCGAAGAATGCGTTCTGCGACGTGTTCTCGCTGATGTCTGCGTTGCCCGTCGCGATGAAGACGTCGTTGTTCGACGGATCGATCGCCGCGCCGCCGAATCCCCAAATGCCGCCGCCGCTCTTGCCTTGCGTCGGTAAGAACGTATCGACGATGCCGCTCCCGAGGGCAGTGTCGATCGCGACGATCCGCCCGTACCACGGCGAGTTGTCGCACGTGGCCGACGTCTCCGCATACAGGAAGTGATTGGCCGGATTGTACGTCAACCCGCCATAGATGAAATTATGATTCGGCGCGTTGGTGTTGATCAACACCGGCCAACCTGCAGCCTCCACACCGGTCGAGAGGTCCAGTGCGTGCACTTGCAGCGCGCCGTCGGCTACGTATACACGATTGGTGCTGCGGTCGAGAGCCGGGGCCGAGTTGTTGCCGAACGTGAAGGTCGAATTACCGCACGTGTGCAGCGTCGCCCCGAGTTGTTTGCTCCAAATCTGCGCGCCCGTATCGGCATCGTAGGCGTAGAACATGCCGTCGCTCGTTCCGTAATAAATGACGTTCGTGGCCTGTCCTTGCACATTGACGTTCGAGGCGATCACCGGCTCGCCGATGCCGCCGGTGGGCGTTGTGGCCGTCCAGATTTGCTGGAGGCTACCGACGTTACCGGTATTTATGGTCCGCTCGTCGGGATCGTAGCCCGAGTGCTGAAGGTCGTAACCCATCGTCGACCAGTCCTTGCCGGGCGCGAAGGTCGGCGTGGGGGTAGGCGACGGGGTGGGCGTGGGCGTTGGGGTCGGCGTGGGCGTAGGACTGGGCGTGGGCGTCGGGGAGTGGCTCGGTGACGCCGAGGGGGTGTGGCTGGGCGAGGCCGTCGGAGAATGACCCGCAGACGGCGACGCAGACGGCGAAGACGACCCGCCGGCGCTCGGACTGGGCGAAGGGCTGCCCCCCGGGGGGCCTGGCTGCTTAGTCGGGGGCGTGACGGTCGATCCGCCACCACCTCCGCCTCCGCCGCCGCATGCAACTAACCCCGCGCCGAAGCATAGGGCAAGAAAGCAAGCCGAGAAGCCGCGAGACATGAGGTAAGAATACGGCCTCTCTCTCGTTTCCGCACAGAGAATAACGTCATATGCCGCAAGTCCCAAGACGTAGGTCTCAGGCCGCCGCGGGGCACCGCAAACGCTAAATTTACCACTGCCGGTCTCCCCAAAGGTACTAGCGCAGCGGCCGCGTGCGGGCAGGAGTGAAATGCGAAAAACGAGCAGCTGGCAGCGTAGTTATTCGCCTTTACGCCCACGAGGAAGATATCGTTACACACATGGATGCTGCGCTCAACAACGCGAGCGATTTGCCCTTTGTCACTCGTTCGCCGGAGCGCGGGCGCTCGTGATGAACGGACAAAACGGAACGCTCCTCGTAACCGGAGGAGCCGGATATATCGGCTCTCACTTCGTCGCACTGCTTGCCGACCGCGGCGTGCCGTACATCGTCGTCGACAATCTCAGCCGCTCAAGCGGCGAGTTCGTTCAACAAGACAAGCTGGTCAAGGCGGATGTCGGCGACACGGAAGCGATCGCGGAAACGGTCCGCAAGTACGGCGTCACCGGCGCGGTGCATTTTGCGGCTTTCGCGGCCGTCGGCGAATCGGTCGTGGACCCCGGACTGTATTACGAAAATAACGTCGTGCAGACATGCCAGTTGGTGACTGCTTTGCGCGATGCCGGCGTACGGCACATGGTCTTCTCCTCCACGTGCGCCACGTACGGCATTCCCCCGGAAGGCAAGC
Organism: Vulcanimicrobiaceae bacterium; assembly: GCA_035938175.1. Lineage (GTDB taxonomy): Bacteria > Vulcanimicrobiota > Vulcanimicrobiia > Vulcanimicrobiales > Vulcanimicrobiaceae > DASRDE01. The sequence goes on along the minus strand of DASZHD010000053.1, from coordinate 5,205 downwards.
ATCTGTCCGAGTCGATGGAACAGAATCCGATCAACCCGTACGGACGTTCCAAGCTGATGATCGAGCAGCTTATGCGCGATTATCATGCGGCTTACGGCATGAGCTTCGCGCTGTTGCGCTATTTCAACGCCGCCGGCTGTAGCCCGGCGCATCCGCTCTACGAGCGCCACGAACCCGAAACGCACGCCATTCCGCTTGCCCTGCGCGCCGCGATGGGCGGAAAAGAGTTCGTGATCTTCGGTGACGACTTCAATACGCCCGACGGCACGTGCATCCGCGACTACATTCACGTCGACGACCTGGCCGAAGCGCACATGCTGGCGCTGCACCGGCTTTACGCCGAACCGGGCGTTTTAGCGCTGAATCTGGGAACCGGCCGCGGCACGTCGGTTCGCGAACTTTTGGAGAGCGTCCGACGCGTAACCGGCGTTCCGGTTCCGCATCGCGTAGGCCCACGCCGCGAAGGCGATCCGCCGGTCCTGGTAGCCGATGCGCAGCTCGCCCAAACCCAACTCGGCTGGAAGCCGAACTACCTCGAGATCGACGACATCATTCGCACAGCACACCAAGGCGAACTTCGGGCTTCCGAAGCGTTAGCCGCCACCAACCGGTAACCGCCGGACACCAAAGCGAGAAGGCAAAGGAGTTATGTTACTTTCGATTCACATTTCAAAGACCGCCGGAAATTCGTTCCGCGAGGCCCTCATGGAATCGTATGGTCCCGATCGCGTTCTGCGTGACTACGGCGACTGGACCGGTTTCGACGAGCCGTTCGCCAACAAGCGCCGCAGAGAGCGTTGGGAAGCGATGCGCGCACGCAAGGACGAGCTTATCGAGAAGTACGACGTGATTCACGGCCACTTCCAAGCCGATAAGTACATCGGACTGTTTCCGCAAGCCGATTTCATTTCGTTCTTCCGGGAGCCCGCGCAGCAATCGATTTCGCATTGGCGTTGGCAGAGCGCGCTCACGGACCGCGCCAGCGACGTCAACAAAGAAGTGCATATGGAAGTGCGTTACTGGCGCGAGTTGCAGCCGACGGTGGAAGAGCACCTGAAGTGGCCGTTCTACCGCGACCATCAATCGCAATTTCTGGGAGCGCTGCCGGTCGAAGAGCTGGCGTTCGTCGGACTGTATGAGGAATATGAAAAGAGCATCGAGCTTTTCAACGCCATGTTCGGGCGCAATCTCGAGGTACGCCGTGCGAACGTTACACTGCGCGAAGCCACGGGTGATTTCGAGGTAACGCCCGAGGTGCGCCGTCTAATCAACAAGTACCGCGCGGCCGACGTCGAGCTCTACGCCAAAGCGAAAGAGATCTTTGAGGCGCAATGCCGTAAGTACGGGGTAACCGTGGCGGCTTAACGCCCGCTTATCAATTCCATAAGAAAAAGGGGCGCTCGAGGGTCGAAGCGCTCCTTTTTTGTCGGTACGCTTAAAGACTATGTAAAGCATCTGTAGAGGTGCCCTTAATGTTCCGACGACTGTTTTGTGAGGAAACTGATCGGACTTTTAGGACTTATTGCCGCGACCGCCGTGGCGCTGCCCGGGTGCGGAGGCGGCCAAAGCGCCGCCGGCATCGGTGGAACCCTTCTTGCCCCCCAATCGCTGGGCCGCGCGTATAAGCCGGCCGCCGGCTCGAAGATTCCCGTTCCGCCCCTGGGACACGGCTACTTCGGCGGCTACGTGAACCTGACCGGCTGCAACGGCTGCTTCGCCCAGATCGAGTCGGACACGGAAACCATGGAGGCGGCGCTGCACCGCCACTTCAAGATTCACAACCATTACTACGATTTTGCCGCGCTGACCGCGGCCAAGCTCACGTCCGACCCGGGCATCCAGGCGGACTTGGCAAGGAACCGCTACCCGATGATCTCGTGGCGCTGCGACGTGACGCTGCACCAGATTATCGGCGGCAGCGAAGACCCGGTAATTCAAGGCGCAGCCCTGGCGCTCAAAGGACTCAACACGCCGGTGATGCTGCGCTTCTGCTGGGAATTCAACGGCGGCCCCTGGATGTGCACCACCGCGCCGTGCCCCAACCGGTTTGCGCCGAATCTCTTCGACCAATCGTACTCGACCCAGCAGAAGGGCCAAGAATTTCAGCAAGCCTGGCAGCACATCTGGAACGTCTTCCAGGCCGAAGGCGCCACGAACGTCTCGTTCTTCTACTGTCCCGACGGCAGCCCCAGTCAAGGCAAGGATCGCATCGTCTACTCGTATCCGGGCCCGAACTACGTGGACTGGAAGGGCTTCGATGCATACGACACCACGAACGTCGGGCTGGTCGCCACGTATTCGCGGCACTATGGCACGATGATGTCGCTCGGCGACACGCGCCCGATCATGATCGGCGAGACGAACGAGCGTTACCAAAACGCCGCCCCGTGGACGCAGATGCAGTACTACAAAGACGCGGTCTCCGCCATCCAAAGCACGTTCCCGGCGATTCAGGCGGTTTCGCTCTTCATCGGGACCAATCCGAACACCGGCGACAACTGGAAGCCCGACAGCAGCGGCATGACGCAGATGCCGGTCATGGGATACAGCTCATCGTTTTGGTTCTGAACTAGCCAGTTCCGCGACCCCAAGGCGCGCAGCCGGCCCGTAAAGGGCCCTGCGCGCCTTTTATTTTGCGCGGGCCTATTGGGCGAAGATTAAGCGAGCGGGGCCTTTGTTTTTCGCTCTATTTGCATGTCCTTAATGTTCCGACTACTAAAGAGTGAGGAAAAAGTTTGTTGGGCTGCTCGCTTTAGCGGCGCTGAGCTTAGCTGCATGTGGTGGTGGCGGCGGCGGTGGTGCCGCGGGCGGCAGCGTCATACCGCAGTCAGGGCCGAAACCGGTGACCAGCTCGTCGCCGCCTCCGAGCGGGGGGAGCAGTCCGCAGCCGCACGCGACCGCAACGCCGACGCCGCACGCCGTATCGACGCCGACGCCGCAGGGCGGCGCCACGCCGACACCGGGGCCGAGCGCCTCGCCGTCGCCTCATGGGACGCCTACGACGAGTCCCACCGCGACGCCCAGCCCCGCGCCCACGTCTACGCCGGTGCAGTCGCAAAAGATCCCGGTTCCGAGTGCCGGACACGCTTATTTCGGCGCCTACGTCAATCTGACGAATTGTCAGGGATGTTTGCAGCAAATCGAGACGGACACCGAAACGATGGAATCGTCGCTCGGGCGTACCTTCGCGATTCACAATCACTATTACGATTTTGCCAGCCTCAACACGGCCAAACTCGCAACCGATCCCGGCATTACCGCCGATTTGGCGAAGGCGCGTTACCCCATGATCTCGTGGCGCTGCGATGTGACGCTTCACCAGATCATCGGCGGTTCGGAAGACTCGATCATCGAAAACGCGGCGCTTGCTTTAAAAGGGCTTCACACGCCCGTGATGCTGCGGTTCTGTTGGGAGTTCAACGGCGGTCCATGGATGTGCACCACCGCTCCGTGCCCGAACCGTTTCGCCCCGAACCTATTCGATCAGACGTACAGCACGCAGCAGAAGGGACAAGAGTTCCAGCAGGCCTGGCAACACATCTACACGCTCTTTCAAATGGAAGGCGCAACGAACGTGTCGTTCTTCTTCTGCCCGGACGGAAGTCCGAGTCAGGGAAAGATGCGGATCGTGTACTCCTATCCCGGAGCGAGCTACGTGGATTGGAAGGGCTTCGACGCGTACGACACTACGAACGTCGGTTTGTATGCCACGTATGCGCGGCATTACGCGACGATGACCTCCTTCGGCGACAACGTGCCGATCATGATCGGCGAGACGAACGAGCGGTATCAAAACGGCGCGCCGTGGACGCAAATGCAATACTATAAAGACGAGGTCTCGTACATCCAGAGCACGTTCCCGCAGATCCAAGCGGTCTCGCTCTTCATCGGAACCAACCCGAACACCGGCGACAATTGGATGCCGGATTCCAGCGGCATGACGCAACTGCCGATCTGGGCCCATAACGCGGCGTTCCAATTCTAGTCGCAAACCGCAAATATACCGACAACTTATCCGTGGGCAAATCGCATTTTATTGGGTTACTAGCCGCCGGGACGATCGCGCTCGCGGCTTGCGGCGGCGGCGGCGGAGTAACCCCGCAAGGCAGCGGCGCAGGTACGACGGGCGGATATTCCCCAAGCGGGTCGTCGCCGTCGCCCGCGGCGTGGCAGACGCCTCCCGCAGGCACGTCGAGCCCGTCGCCGGCCCCGTCGGCTTCGCCCGTGTGGAATCCGAACTCGCTGCCGGTGCTGACGGACGCTTCCGCCGCGACCAGCGGCGTGTTTTTGGGTGCGGACTGCGGAGTCTCGGCCGCAGTTTCTTGCGCGAACTTCGCATCGGCGTTTCGGCACGGCATTGCGCTCGGCACGATCTACGCGAGCTGGGACCAAGATCTCTCGAACGTCATCACGCAGAACGGGTTGACGTCGTGGACGGCGCAGCGCATCGTGCCCGATATTACGTGGCAGCCCAGCTCGAATTTCTCAACGATTACTCTGGCGGGAATAGCATCGGGCACGTACGATTCGTACATCACCAAAAGCGCTCAAGCGCTGAAGTCGTTCGGCCAACCGATCTTCCTGCGGCCGATGCACGAGTTCAATACGCAGCACTATCCCTGGGGCCTGAACCAGAACGGCGCGGATGCGGCAGCGGATGCGAACTACATCGCGGCGTGGCAACATATCGTGAACATCTTCCGCGCGCAGGGCGCCGCGAACGTCAAGTTCATCTGGTGTTTCAACAGTTCCACGAGCCCAAACCAAAGCTGGAACCAGCCGGCGAGCGCGTATCCGGGCGATGCGTATGTCGACTGGGTCGCCTTTGATGCCTACAATATGGGCAGCAACTCGAACGGCCGGGCGTGGTGGACGTTCAACTATATCGTAAGCGGCGCTTACAAGACGGCGGTTGCGGTTTCGCCGGCAAAGCCCGTGATGATTACCGAAATTGCATCGAATGAATACGGCGACGGCGGCACGATGAAAGCGGCATGGGTCGACGCGATGTTCTCGACGCTGGTCGCCTCACCGAATCAGTATCCCCATCTGCATGCGCTGTCGTGGTACGAAACCGACAACGCAAACTTCACGTACGATTCGAAATCGACGGAGCCGGTGTACCAACGGTTCGCGCTCGATATGCGATCGTACAACAGCCAGGGCGTTCTGAACATCCGCAGTAACGGACAGGCGCTGTGGGGG
>DASZHD010000052.1:0-123351 GCA_035938175.1 Vulcanimicrobiaceae bacterium | reverse complement strand
CTCGTCATGGTGAGGTATCGAACCACCCTGAGGAATCGAAGGGCGCACTCGTCATGGTGAGGTATCGAACCACCCTGAGGAATCGAAGGGCGCACTCGTCATGGTGAGGTATCGAACCACCCTGAGGAATCGAAGGGCACTCTAGCCCTTGCTAAAAACCAGCCACGTCGGTACAAACCAGCATGGAAGCGTATTGGGTCTACATAGTGGAATGTCGAGACGCGAGCTACTACATCGGAATTACAAACGACGCCGAGCGCCGTGTCGCCGAACATAACCAGGGTATCGACCCTCACTGCTACACGTTTTCGCGGCGTCCGGTGAAACTCGTCTATACCAGCGAGTTTCGCGATCCGAATGAAGCTATACGCTTCGAAAAACAGATCAAAGGCTGGTCTCGAAAAAAGAAAGCCGCGCTAATTCGCGGCGACTGGGAAGCTGTTGTTCGCAGCGCGCGGGAGATTCGGCGGCCTTAGGTGGTTTGAACGGGTCGACAGCGCCCTTCGATTCCTCAGGGTGGTTCGATGCCTCACCATGACGATCGATGCCTCACCATGACGATTGGGCCCTTCGATTCCTCAGGGTGGTTCGATACCTCACCATGACGATTCATCACCATGACAATTCGTCACCATGCCTAGTCGTACAACAAATACTTCGTGCGAGTCGTCATGAAACGTGCGAGATCGGGTTCGAACCGCGACTCGATGTCGTCTGCGCTCAGTCCGGCGCGCAACCCGTTGCCTAGTACGTCGGTGCCCCAATCCTTGGCCAGCGAGGCTGATTCGATGTTCAACGTCTTCGGCGAGACGGCACGCAAAGCGGTTAGCAGTTCAACCGCCGTTCGCACCGCGGGAAACGCACGCGGATCGAAAACGTCGAGTTCCACGCCGGAGTATTGCTCGCCGCGCGTCTCGCCGAATAGCGGCGACCAGTAGGCGGCACGAAAGTACACGCCGGGAATTTCGCGGTCGTTCAGCGCCGCAGCGTAGCGGTATGCATCCAAGCCGATAGCGCCGGCGTATTTGAACGGTTTCGTGGTGCCGATGCCGCCGTTTAAGCCGGCGTTGTCGACGAGCCCGGTACAGGGATAAACGACCGTCGTGCTCCATTCCGGAATATTCGGTGACGTCTGCACCCATTGCAGCCCCGTTTCGGGCCAGAGCATCGACCGCTGCCATCCCGTCATGGGAACGACGCGAAGATCCGCTCCGATTTCGAAGCGATCGTTGAACAGCTTTGCCAATTCGCCGATCGTCATGCCGTGACGCATCGGAATCGCATACAAACCGATAAATGACTTGAACCGCGGATCGAGCACCGGCCCCTCGACCATTTCGCCGCCGATGGGATTGGGACGGTCCAGGATCCAGATCTGCTTCTGAAATTCTTTGGCTGCGTCCATTGCGTACGCCATCGTTGAAATGTAGGTATACGCGCGCGAGCCGACGTCTTGAATGTCGAACAGCAGGGCGTCGATTCCCTGAAGCATTGCTTCGCTCGGGCGCCGCGTGGGTCCGTATAAGCTGTGAACCGGCAGGCCGCTGCGAGGATCGGTGTAGGAAGGAACGTAGGCGCCGGCAGGCCGGTCGCCGCGCAGTCCGTGTTCGGGCGAATAGATCGCCTTGATGCAGATATCGCGATTTTCCAGAATCGCGTCGACGACATTGACGAGACGTGACGTAACGCCGGTTTGATTCGTGATTACGCCGATGCACTTGCCTTGCAGATCGCTCCAGGCCGATTGCAAAAAGACCTCGTTGCCGAGCGTAATTTTCGCTCGCGGCAGCGTTGCTGCGCGCGATACGGATGCACTCGCGAGCGCGGCCGCAGCGGATGCCAAGAATTGCGATCTATACAAATACCGCCTCAGTCGATTGCGGAATGATTTGCGCCTCGTGGGCGCGGCGAAAGAGCTCGTTAACCGCCGTTATTCCGCGGTCGCCGACGTCCTCGCTGAACCCGTTGACGTAGGTAGCGATATGCTTGCGCATAACGTCCTCGCTCATTTCCGTCGCGTGCTGGCGCACGTATTTCATGACTTCGGCGTCGTTGCTGCGCGCGAAGGCAATGCTCTCGACGATCGCATCGTCGATCCGGCGGGCGAAATCGTCGTCCAAGTCGTCGCGAACCAAGATCGCTCCCAGCGGGATCGGCATACCGGTTTCGTGCTCCCACCAGTCGCCCAGATCCGCGACGGCGACGAGACCGCGTTCCTGGTAGGTGAAGCGGGACTCGTGAATGATCAGTCCCGCATCTACGGTGCCGCCTGCGACCGCATCGATGATCAGATCGAAACGCATGGCGACCGTTTGCGGCCGAATCCCCATCGCTAACCGCATGAGCATGAACGCTGTCGTCATTTCACCCGGAATGGCGATCAGTTTCCCGCGAAAATCGTCCAGCCCGGCGCCGCTTTCGGCTCTTGCCACGAGTAGCGGGCCGCAACCCGTGCCCAGTGCACCGCCCGCGCGAAGAATGCGGTATTTGTCCATCAGCATCGGAATTGCGCCGTAGCTGACCTTCGTGAGTTCGTAGTCGCCTTTGAGGGCGGAATTGTTCAAATTCTCGACATCTTCCAATTGCACGCGCACGGCGGGTGCATTATCCAGCAGGCCGTTCGTCAGCGCCGCGAAGATGTACGTGTCGTTCGGGCACGGAGAGTAGGCAAGGGTTACGCGTTCAGGCATCGATGTTTCCGATAACCTTCAAAAGCGCATTCAAAACCTTTTCGGCGCCGCGCACGCCGGCGCTGAAGTCCCACCGCGACGCACTGCGCTCGCAGACGATGTTAGATATTCCGCGAACTTCGATGGCCGGGACTGCGGCAATTTCGGCTGCGCGCAGCACGGCGAAGCCTTCCATGCTTTCTACGCCGACGCCATGTTTGCTTAGGCGTGCGGCGGTTCGATCGGTTGCCGTCACGCGCGGCACGGTGATCCCGCGAAGGCTGCGAAAGCCCAGTTCCACCAGCCGGTCCACGAGTGTGAGATCGGACCCGGCGCGGTCGATGACGCGTGCGGCTTCCGGCAACGAAATGGCGGTGCCGGTCTCCAGATCGAGTTCGAAAATTTCGTCCGTGACTACGACGCCTTCGCCGACTTCCGCCATTCCATCGAACGCACCGGCAATTCCGGCGCTGATCACCAAATCGTAGTGGCTTTGCGCTAGTGCGCGCGAAACCGCAACGGCGGCCTCGACGGGGCCCACGCCCGTGACGAGCATTTCAACGTGAGGCGGCGGCTGAAAGTCGCCCAGTTCCTTTCCGACCGCGCATGTAATAAGGATCATCTGCTGCTACGGCACGCCGATGAATTTGTGCGTTTGCAGCGAGATCCGGATACGCGACGGGTGCGCTTTGGCGTACTCCAGGGCGAGGGTGACGTTTTCCGGTTTATTGCCTTCGGGCTGAAGCAGCACGACCGCTTTGTCGGCGAAGGGTTCCAGCCATTCCTCCGGCACGCGCCGGTCGACGATGAGTTTTACTTCGTTCGCGCGCCGCGCCATGCGCGGGTCGACCCGTTCTTTCGGCGAGACGCATAGCCAAACGTCCGGCGGCAGTTCGGTGTACAACGTGCCGTTGGATTCGATGTGAACGCGCCGGCCGTCGCTTCTGAGCGCTTGAATCAACGCGGGCGTATCGCGCTGCGCGAGGGGTTCTCCGCCGGTCAATACGACCATCGGACAGTCGCTGCCGCAGTCGCGTACTTGCCTGACGACATCATCCACGCTTGCCAAGAACTTCAGCGAGTAATCCGTATCGCAAAAATCGCACGCTAAATTACAGCCGGCAAGGCGGACGAACACCGCCGGCGTTCCCGTAAATGCGCCTTCACCCTGAACGGTGTAGAAAATTTCGGCAAGCTGCAGCATTATTCGCGGTCGCTCCGGCGCAGCGTCGCACACGACGTAGCCGTTTCCCACAACACGAGTTCGTCCAGGCCGGGCAACGTGCGCTCGAGCCGTTCCCAGATCCAGAGCACGATATTTTCACAGGTCGGGTTTTCGATGGCGTCGTTCAGGGATGTATGATCCAGCGCGTCGATTACCTCGCGGTAAACGACGGTTCTGATGGTGTCGAAATCCTCGATCATCCCCGCGGCCGGCCCCGAGGGCTGTAAAGGCCCCCGAATCGCCACTTCCAGACGGTACGAATGCCCGTGAAGGCGTGCGCATTTGCCCGGATGGTAAGGGAGAACGTGCGCGGCCTCGAAACGGAAATGCTTACGGATTTGCACGATTGTGCCCCGGTTCGCGGTCGGACGTGCCGCGCGCCTTCGCCCGTGCGTCCGCTACGCTTGGAGGGACGATGAGAGACGGCAGTTTGCGCTCCGCAATCGGCGCGATCCTGGCGGCTGGGGATGCCGGGGACGTCGACCGCAAGATCGTAGACGTGCTGCCGGGCGCCACGGGCTTTGAACGCGTCGCGCTGTTGTCTCTGCCGACCATGCAGCAATCGTCTCAAGTGCTCTATACCGTCGGCTATCCCAAGGTTGCCTTGCACGGCGTTCCTGACGGATCGCCGCTCGCATCCGGCGGATTTCTGGATGGGCTGCGCACCGGCCGCGCGCAAGATGGTACGTTGCCGCACGAAGACGTGCGCGGCACGTTCGTCTTGGCGCCGCTGCGCGAGGGCGATCGATTAGCGGGATATGTCTATGCCGACTCACTCCGTGACGATGCCGGCACCGAAGAAGCCGCGTCGGCGATCGCCTACGTTTTGGAAATTGCGGGCGTCGTTCGCGAAAAGTTTAGTCTGATTGCGGAGCGCGAACGGCTGCTTTCCGAACTGGATGCGCTTTCCACGACCGACGCGTTGACGTCGCTTGCGAACCGCCGCATGCTGGAAGATCGTATGCAAGAAGAACTGCATCGCAGCGCGCGCAGCCGCAGGCCTTTCGGATTAGCGTTGTTCGACCTGGACCGCTTCAACGAAATAAACGAACGGTTCGGGCATCCGGCGGGTGATGAGGCCCTGCAGCATTTCGCCGCGACGGTTCGCGCTCGCGCTCGGCACGTCGATTTCGTGGCCCGGTTCGGCGGCGATGAATTCGGTATGCTGCTCGTGGACGTCGACCACCAAGCCGCCCGCGTCATCGTGGAGCGGATTTTGGACGCCCTGCGCCAGGTACGGCCGTCCTACCCGTACCGGCTGTCGGCCTCGGCCGGTGTGGCGCTGAGCTACCCCGTCGATACCGTCGAAACGCTCGTGGAGCGCGCCGACAGCGCTCTTCACGAAGCCAAACAGGCCGGACGAGATAGGGCTAAAGTTACGTAAATCTGGGCCAATGATGGGAATATAGAATAAGTGAAGACCTTGCGACCCGACATCACGCTTGAATTGCTACCCAAGGATTACGAGCTTCGAAGAGGCGCCCGCTTGCGCGAACGTGCCGAATCGATCGCCGTGCTGAGCGCGATGGGCGCTTTCTGGGCGCTGGTGTTCGCACTCAATTTCTTCGTCGGCCAAGCGTCGACGCCGCTGATCCGCTAGCCTCGAGCGGACGCTACAACACGCCGGCGGGGCCCATGGCCTCCAGCCGCTTTTTGAGATCGGCGAGAAAACCGCTGGCCACATAGCCGTCGACGACGCGGTGATCGAGCGATAAACAGACATTCATCATCTGCCGGATAGCGATTGCGTCGTCCGCCGTAACGACCGGCTTTTTCACAACCGTTTCCATGGTCACGATTCCGGCTTGACCGCCATTGATAATCGGCGCCGAGGCGTACGAACCGTTCGCTCCGTTGTTGTTGACGGTGAACGTTCCGCCTTGCAGATCGTCCGCCGAGAGTTTGCTGCGGCGCGCGCGATCGACCAGATCGCCCGATGCAATCGCCAAACCTTTGATCGAAAGTTTGTCCGCGTTCTTGATCACGGGAACGACGAGATTGGTCGGAAGTCCGATCGCAATACCGACGTTCACGTCCTTTTCGACCGCGATCCCTTCGGCGGTGAACTTTGCGTTCATCAGCGGGAAGATTGCCAACGATTCGACGACGGCGCGGATGAAGAACGGAAGAAGCGTCAGTTTGTAACCCGTGTCGCGTTCGAACTTATCTTTCTCCCGCGCGCGCCATTTCCAGACGTTCGTGACGTCGACTTCGACCATCGACCACGCATGCGGCGCGGTATGTTTGCTCTCGACCATGCGTTCCGCGATAATGCGCCGCGCAGACGTGAGCGGAATGATCGTTCCGGGGACGGGTTCGCCGTACGTGCTCGTTCCGGGTTTCGCACCGGAGGCGGCGTCGTGGCGCGCGGGCGGCGCACCGGGCGTGCCGGTCGCGGGCATCGCCGGAGCGCCCGTTGCGCCGAAATTGGTGCCGACCGAAATCGCTTGTCCCACGGCCGCGGCGGGCCCCATTTGAGCGGCGGTCATCACGTCCTCGGCGGTAACGCGCCCGTTTGCGCCGGTGCCACGGATCGCGCGGATATCGATGTGGTGTTCGCGCGCCAACTTTCGCACCGCCGGTGAAACGCCGCGTAACGCGGTTTCCGGCGTGCCTTCGGATTGACTCACCCGAGCGTGGCCGTTACCGACATGCTTCACGGGCATCTCCGGAATGTTGAAGCCGGGCACCGGTTCGGCATTTGCGCTCTCGGCCATTGCATCGCGCGATTTCGGCGGTTCGGTCGCGGTCGCGGGTTGCGTAGCCGCACCCACTTCATCGATGACCGCAATCGCCGTACCCGTCGCGACGGTCGTCCCTTCCTGCACCAAAATCTCGCGAAGCGTACCCGTTACCGGCGCGGGGACTTCGGAGTTCACCTTGTCGGTCGAAACTTCGACGAACGCTTCGTATTTTTCAACCGGATCGCCGGCCTTCTTGAGCCACCGTTCCACCGTTCCTTCGGTGACGGTTTCGCCGAGTTGCGGCATCGTGATCGTGGTCGCCATTATCTAGTCCTCGTCATACCGGGGCAATAGTGCTTCAAAACTTCACCATTTCGCGCATCGCGTCGGCCATCTCCGCGGGCGAGCTCATGTACTCTTCCTCGAGCGGCAGCGCGTAGCCCATCGCCGGAACGTCGGGCGCGGCCAGGCGGCGAATCGGCGCGTCCATTTCAAAAAACGCTTCCTCGGCGACCATCGCGCTGATCTCCGCGCCGATGCCGCCGAACTTGTTGTCTTCGTGCACGATCAGCAGCTTGCGCGTCTTTCGTACGCTCTCGAGGATCGCCGTACGATCCATCGGGCGGATCGAACGCAAGTCGATCACTTCGACCGACATACCTTCCTTCTCGAGCGCATTGGCCGCTTCGAGCGCCCAGTGCACGTACAGTCCGTACGAAACGACCGTGAGCTGCGATCCGGATTTTTTGACGTCGGCTTTTCCGATCGGAATCGTGTAATGGCCGTCGGGCACTTCGCCTTTGATCAGACGGTACGTCTTTTTGTGTTCCAGGAAAAGGACGGGATCGGGATCGTCGATCGCGGCGTTCAGCAGCCCTTTGACGTCCGCGGGAAAGGCGGGCGCGACGATTTTCAAGCCGGGTACGTGATAGAACAGTGCTTCGATCGAGACCGAATGCGAGAGCGCGCCGCGAACGCCGCCGCCGTACGGCGTGCGAATCACGAGCGGACACGTATACTCGCCGTTGCTGCGATAGCGCGTCTTGGCCGCTTCACCGACTATCTGGTTGAACGCCGGATAGATGAAGTCGGCGAATTGAATCTCCGCGATCGGCCGCAAGCCTTCCATCGCCATGCCGACGGCAATGCCGACGATCGACGCTTCGGCGATCGGCGTATCGATCACGCGCTCGGGTCCGAACTCCTTGATGAAGTCTTTCGTGATCAAAAAGACGTTGCCGCGGTTTCCGACGTCCTCGCCCAAAATCACGGTGCGGTCGTCGTTCTTCATCGCCTCGTACAGCGTCGCGCGTACCGCTTCGACGTTGTTGAGGACTTGCGACGATCTGCTTGTTACTGCCACGGTTCCCACGCTCCCTCGTAAAGATTCTTGTAGAGATCCGAAGGCTGCGGATAGGGCATGGCCTCGGCTTTATCGGTCGCTTCGTTCGTTTCGCGCAACACGTCTTTCCTCATCGCCTCGACTTCCGCGGCAGTCACGACGCCCGCGGACAAAAGCACGTTCTCGAATCGCGGAACGGGATCGTCTTTGCGATGTTCGCTCACTTCGTCGCGCGTACGGTACGTCATGTCGTTATCGTCGGTGGAGTGCGCCAAAAAGCGGTAACACACGCCCTCGATCAAGGTCGGCCCGCCGCCGTTGCGCGCGCGATCCATCGCGCGTTTTACCACACCGTACGTCACGATCGGATCGAAACCGTCGAACTGTTCGCCCGGCATACCGTATCCTTCGGCGCGTTTGTAGATGTTCGGCTCGGCCATCTGCTGGTTCAGCGGCGTAGAGATCGCCCACTGGTTGTTTTCGACCAGCATCACCAGCGGCAGTTTATGAATCGCCGCGAAGTTCATCGACTCGTGCCATTCGCCTTCGCTCGTCGTTCCGTCGCCGCACGTTACCAAAACCGCGCGCCCGGCTTCATTGCGGTATTTGATAGCGTAAGCCGCACCGACCGCGTGCGGGATGTGCGCCGCCAGAATCGATGAAAACGACATCAGCCCCGCGCGCTTTGACGAATAATGGTTGGGGAATTGCCGTCCGCCGTTGTGATCGTCGGCACGCGCAAAAATCGAGAGCATGATTTCGTACGGGCTCAGTCCGATCCCGATCGCCAGTCCCAAGTCGCGGTAGTACGGCGCTAAAATATCCTTGCCGCGTTCGAATGCCATCGCGGCGCCTGCCTGAAGGGCTTCGTGCCCCTCGCTCCCCAGCGCGAACGGGACTTTCCCTTGGCGGTTCAGTTGGAATCCGCGGTTGTCCAATTGCCGCTGCAGCAGCATGTTGCGAAAGATCGCCTTGAGCTGATCGTCGGACAGCCCGTGGCGCTCCAGTGTTTTGCGCACTTGAGTTTCAGTTTTTGCCATCTGTGTTTGTCTTTCTAAACCGTCGAACGTGTGTCGAAACCGGCGAGCTTATTGCCAAGGCTCCCAAGCGCCGTCGTAGACGTTTGAGTAGAGGCCGGCGGCCGCGGCGTACGGCATTTCCTCCGCCTTGTCGGTGGCTTCGTTCGCCTCGGCCAGGACGGATGACTTCAAGGCTTCGACCTGCGCTTGCGAGAGTATGCGGTGCTCCAGAAGGAAGCGCTCGAACTTGGGAACCGGATCGTCTTTGCGGCGCTCGGATACTTCATCGCGCGAACGGTACGTGCGGTCGTCGTCGTCCGTCGTGTGTGCCAAAAAACGATAGCACTTCGCTTCGACTAAAGTCGGACCGCCGCCGTGTCGAGCGCGCTCCATCGCATCGCGCACTGCGGCGTAGACCTCCAAGGGATCGAAGCCGTCCACACACACGCCGGGCATACCGTACCCCGCCGCGCGCTTGTACACGTGGGGCTGCGCCATTTGCGCGGACAGGGGCGTGCTGATCGCCCACTCGTTGTTCTCGCACAAGAATACAACCGGGAGCTTGTGGACCGAAGCGAAGTTGAGCGACTCGTGCCATTCGCCCTCGCTCGTGGCGCCATCGCCGAACGTGGTGAGAACTGCGCGTCCCGCCTCGCCGCGATACTTCAGCGCATAAGCGGCGCCGACCGCGTGCGGCGTCTGTGCCGCGATGACCGAACTAATGGTGTAGAGCCCGAGGCGGCGGCTGGCATAGTGGTGCGGAAACTGCCGTCCGCCGCTATGGTCGGCGGCGCGCGCGAACAGCGAGAGCAGCACCTCGTACGGCGTCAGCCCGATGCCCAGCGACAGGCCCAAATCGCGGTAATACGGCACCAGGATGTCACGCCCGCGTTCGAAGGCCATGGCGGCTCCCGCCTGAACGGCTTCGTGCCCCTCGCCCGCCGACGCGAACGGGATCTTGCCTTGGCGGTTGAGCTCGAAGCCGCGCGTCTCCAGACGGCGATGCGTCAGCATGATCCGGAAGATCTCTACCAGGCGGTCGTCGCTCAGGCCGCGCCGGTCGAACGCCGCCTTCGCCGTTTTCGTTTTGGAAGCCACGTGGGCGTAGTCACGCGCATCCGAATCGGAATCCTGCGTTTGGACGGCGCGCGCCCGGTTGACACCTCTCTTGGCTGGTTCAGCCCCACCCGAATATAACCGAAGACACGGTACATATGGCAGCGGAATTGCGTGACGACAGCGAGGTGCGGCGCCTCGCCGTTCTGCGCTCCTACCACATTCTCGACACTCCGCCCGACGCGCGGTTCGACCGGATCGCGCAGCTTGCGGCCCGTCTTTCAAAATCGGCGGTCGGAATCGGATTCATGGACGACCGCCGCCTGTGGTTCAAGGCACGTGCGAACTGCGCGATCACGGAAGTACTACGCCCGGCGTTTTGCGATTTTCTGAACGATAACGCCGCGCACTCGCTGGTTCTTACGGACGCTTCGAAGGACTCGCGCTTTTTCGACCGCCCGCACGTGGCGGGCGCGCCCTTTGTCAAAGGCTACGCCGGCGTTCCGCTGCGCTCGCCTTCGGGACATGTCGTTGGCGTGCTGACGGCGTTCGACATCGTGCCGCGTCCCGATTTCGATCAATCGTTAATCGATCTGCTGTCTCCGCTTGCCGACCAGATCGTCGAATTGCTGGAGCACGATTGCGCGAAGCGCGCCATTGCGTCGCGCGATGAGGAGGTCAGCCGTTTGGAAGCGCGCGTGGCGCGGTTGCAGGCGGCGGATCCGTCTCCGGCGGCGATGCCGTGCGCGCTGTTCCTGGAGCGCCTCGCGAAGATGTTGTCGATGCGTTCGTTTAGTAACGACAGCGCGCTGCTTCTTTTGGACGTGCATGCGTTTACGCGTTTGAACGCGGCTTTCGGACGTACCGCGGGTGACGAGGCGCTGCGCGAAATCGCCGCAAGAATTCGCGACGGCATCGGACGTTTGGACGCCCTCGCGCGCCGCGATGCCGATCACTTCGCCGTGCTCGTTCAGGAATTCGACGCGATGTCCATTGCGCAATTGCTCGAACGCCTCGAAGCGCCGTTGACCTGCGGAGCCGCTCGCGGCGTACGCCTTTCGTTCAAGGTGGGCGCGGTTCGTCTGTGCGACTTGGCTCCCGAAGAACGGGCCGATCGGGTGCTGCAGATTGCCGAAGCCGCCGCGCAAGAATCGATCGGTCCGGTCGTTTTCGCAACGCAGAAGCACCGTTCCAGCGTCGTCGCCGACGACGCCGTGCTGATGCAGCTGATCGAGGCAGTCGAGCAAGGGACGATCGATCTGCACTATCAGCCGCTCGTACACGCGCAAACCGGGCGTTTTATGGGATTTGAAGCGCTGGCGCGATGGAAAACGCCCCAAGGCGTGTCCGTCGAGCCCTCGCAGTTCATGACCATGGCGGACCGGTATGGGCAAGCGTTCCCGTTGGGCGAACAGCTGCTTCGCAAAGCTTGCTCTACGTGCTGCGACTTCGTGGGTGTCGATCCCGATTTCGTTTTGCACGTCAACGTCTCGCCGGTGCAGCTGTTGCATCCCCTCTTCGAAGTCTGCGTGAACGACGCGCTGCGCCTGAGCGGCATGCCGGCAAAGAACCTGTGTTTGGAGATCACCGAAGCCGCCGTTGCCGATCCGCGCCTCATCGGTCCGAAAATCGAACGCATCCGCGCGCGCGGCGTGCGGTTTGCGTTGGACGATTTCGGGATGGGCTACTCGTCGCTCAGTCATATTCGCCGGCTGGCGGTGGATGCCATCAAGATCGACCGGTTTTTCGTCAGCGGGCGCGGCGATGATATCGCCGATCCGCCGATCGTCCGCACCGTTACGACGCTTGCGAAGGAGCTCGGGTTAGTAGTCGTCGCCGAGGGCGTTGAAACCGCGCAGCAGGCGCAGTTCCTGCGCGAACTCGGCTGCGACGTGTTGCAAGGCTTCCTGTTCGGACGGCCGGAGCCGAGCGATCGCGCGCGTCAGTTCACGTTCGCTTCAGGCCAACAGGCGCTTCACGCGTAGAAATCGCCGCCGGCAACACGTTTTAGCCGTTCTCGCACTCGCGGACGCTACTCCAGGTGCGTTCAAAACGTGGCGAGAAGGCTCAGTGCGATGATTGCCGAGATTTCCGTTCCCACCGAAGAACTCGTGCGGCACCGCCGCTACTTTCACATGCATCCCGAGCTCTCGATGAAAGAGTTCGAAACGGCGGCGTACATCGAGCGCGAACTGCGCGCGTTGAATTTGGACGAGATCCGAACGGGCGTCGGGCAAACGGGAATACTCGGTACGTTGAAAGGCGGACGCCCCGGTCCCGTGACGCTGCTGCGCGCCGATATCGACGCACTTCCGGTAACCGAAACCGCCGACGTCGAATACCGGTCGCAAAACCCCGGGGTCATGCATGCGTGCGGTCACGACGCGCATATAGCGATCTTGCTTTCGGCCGCAAAAGAGCTGGCGCGTTTGCGGGATCGCGTGCCGGGTACGCTGGTGTTTTGTTTTCAGCCGGGCGAAGAAGGATACGCCGGCAACAAGCTGATGATCGAAGACGGTGCGCTGGAGAATCCGCACGTCGACCGGTGCTTTGCGCTGCACGTCTTCAGCGGGTTGGACGTCGGCAAGATCGGCGTTCGCGACGGCCCGTTCTTCGCTTCGTCCGACGAGTTTCACCTGAAGATTCGCGGTAAAGGCGGACACGGAGCCATGCCCGAGCGCGCCATCGATCCGATCGTTGCCGCTTCGCACTTCGTAACCATGCTGCAAACGATCGTCAGCCGTGAGGTCTCGCCCAAGGACGCGGCCGTGTTCACCGTCGGCAAGTTTCACGCCGGCTCGACGTTCAACGTGATTCCGAACGAAGTCGACATGGAAGGTACGGTGCGGAGCTTCGATCGCGACGTGCGGGCGTCGATGCCGCAGCGCATGGAGCGCATCGTCAAGGGACTGTCCGAAGCCATGCGCGTGGAGTACGAACTGAAATACCGCTACGGATATCCGCCGACGGTAAACGACCCGGCGATGAACGAGATCGTTCGAGAAGTCGGCGAAGCGGCACTCGGACGCGACGACGTCGTCTATCCGCACGACATCGTGATGTGGGCGGAAGACATGGCGTACATGCTGGAGCTGCGGCCGGGCGCGTACTTCATCGTCGGCGCACGCGGTCCGCGGCTGGGCACGTACCCGCAGCACAGCGCCAGCTACGACATCGACGAGCGCGCGCTGGCCGTCGGCTATAAGATGATGGTGGGCCTAGGCCTGCACGCCTAGTCCGCGTTACGGGCGGCCTTCGAGGTCTTTCCGAATCTGTTCGGAGGCTTTTTCGGCGACTTCTTTGAGTTTGCCGGCCCCTTTTCGAAGGAAGACGCCGAGTTTATCGACGGCTTCTTCGGCTTGTGCTTGCGTTTGCTTGAGTACGTCGTTCAGTTTGTCGTCGTTCATTGTGTGTCCGTTACGGTGAGCACCCAGCGAATGGCGCGTGCGTACTGATCCAGTTCTTGGACGGTGCGCCGCAGCCATCCGCCGGCGGTATCCTGATGCTCGATACCCGGCGGGCGGGCAAACTGTTTCGTATATGCCCGGGCTTCATCCAGCTGCGCCTCGATTCGCGGCCAATGCGTACGCAGCGTGTGTTCGGAGGCATCCGGCGGACGATCGATGACGGGCGGCGCCGGCTGCCCGGGATGATGCATCGCGAACTCCAACCGCGCCAGCGCGTATTCACCGCCGACGCGGATGAACGAGGCGAGCAGTTGAACGAGGCGTACCTCCATCGCGGGAGCGCTTCTGCGTCTTGACGAACGGGGCCCCTCGTGAATTCGGTTGGAGATTTCCGGCGTTATGTGATCGTCGGAAATGGCTTTGCGGGCACGACGGCGGCGGAGCAATTGCGCAAGCACGATCCATCGTGCTCGATTACACTTTTTACAGACGAACCGTACACGCTCTACAATCGCATCGCGCTCCCGCCACTGCTTCGCAAACAAGTCACGCAGCAAAAAGTCATCATGCGCGACGTCGCTTGGCACGAGAAGCAAAACATCGAACTGCACTTGCAGACGCGTGTGGAGCGCATCTCTCCCGGCGAACGCACGGTAACGGCCAACGGCACGTCGTACCCGTACGATGCCTTGCTCGTTGCAACCGGCGGCCGGCCGAATCTCCATCCGGCGCCCGGCCACGACGGCGCGAACGTCTACAATTTTCAGTATATGGACGATACGCTCGCGATCTCGTCCGAGTTGGAGACGGCAAAGGCCGCAGTGGCGATAGGCGGGTCGTTCATCGCGTACGAACTTGCCGAAGCCTTCATCTCGCGCAAAGTCGAGACGCATTGGATCATGCGCGGTCCGCGCGTTCTGCACCGCATGCTGGACGAAATCGCCGGCGAGCTGATTGATGACGCGGCGAAGACCGACGGCGTGCACATGCATTACGGAGATGAAGTCGCCGAGTTCGTTCGCGACAACGGCGTCGTCAAGAAATTGCGGACGAAGAACGGCGTTGAAATCGAGGCGCAGTGCTACGGCGTAGGGTTAGGCTTGACGATGAACACCGATGTCGTCGAAGGCGCCGGAATAGAGACCAGCAAGAACGGCATCCTTTGCGACGATCACTTGGAAACCAACGTTCCGGGAATATTTGCCGCAGGCGATATCGCCGATTTCTACGATCCGATTCTTGAAATGCGCTACCGCATGGGTACGTGGAACAATGCCGGTGCGCACGGCAAAGTTGCAGCGCAGAACATGATGGGCGGCAGCGTCTCGTATGACGACGTGCCGGAATATTCGAGTCTGCTTTTCAAGGGGCAGACGATCACCCAATTCGGTCTATCGCCGGAGTATCGCGGCGACATCGAAACCGTGTTCTCGATCGATCGCGAGAAGAAATGGTACCGCGCGCTCTATTTCTGGGAAAACCGCCTAGTCGGCGGATGTTTCATGGGCAAAGGCAACCGCAGCGGAAAACGCAAATATGTCGAAGCCATCAAAGGCAAGCATCGCTATCCGAAACCGGAGTGGAAAACGATGCTGGACTGGACGCACGACTGATTACGAGTTGGCCGGGAGAGCGCTGAAACTCGCGGTTCAATGCGGCACATTGTTCGCGGGTGTTCTGTTAACGTCCGTTTCGCCGGCGGTTGCCGCTCATTTTCCGTCGGGCCAAGTTGCGCCTCAGGTATCAGAGGGTCTGGACGATCTCAATCGTTTCTACCAAACTCAGTCAACAAAACAGCTTGAATCCGCGGTAGAAGCGGTCTTTAACGGGGCCGGACAAACCCTCGCGCACGCATCGCCCACCGATTACGTTACCGATCGCCGGAAGATTGTCAGTGCCTGGGTCCAGGTTTTCATCGCGATTCAGCACTATTACGACCCGGCATATGATACGAACAACCCTCACCTAAGATACACGACATGCGTTACTCCGCCAGACTCGGGCGTGCCCTGCGGCGTGGATCCCAGCGCCTTGAAGGATCCGAAATTGAAAGCGCAATATGCCGCAGCGGTTGCAGCAAATAATGAGAAAGCTAGACGCTGGGACTTCCAGACGCGCTTACGAATGTCGAAGCAGGCTGCACTCACAGATTTTGGATTAACCCTTGAATCTTTCGATCGAAATCACGCGTTGCCCGATCGCCAGGCGCTGCGAGACATCATAACGCGTTCCAGACTAAACGCAACAACACAAACACAACTCGAAGCGATGCTGTAGTTTTCGGATCGTTCCGGCCAAAATTCAGGGAACAGAAAACGACGCGTATGCAGACGCGTTCGTTTTAGCGGCATCGGGTGTGCATACGAATTCGTTCGTTAGGGGCGCCGGTGGCAGCATGTCCGGCGTGAAGCCTCTGATATTTTGGCCCAAACCCGGAGGGTTTCTACAAAACTTCGTTTCGGCCAAAATTCAGGGAGCAGAAAACCGCCATGGAGGGCGGTTTTCGAGCGTCTTCACGCCGGACATGCTGCCGCCGGCGCCCCTAACGAGCGCATTCACAGCCGGAGGCCGCTAAATCGTAACCGTAACGCCGCGATGCGCGACGTCCGCCACCCACTGATATTTCGACCGTACGGTGTCGCAGAGAAACTGCGCGGCGACCGGTTCGCCGTGAACGGCGTAGAAGTGCGGCTTGCCGGTGCAGGTTTGGAGCCAGCGCTGAATTTCATCACGATCCGCGTGCGCGCTGTATCCGGTGATGTTGCCCACGGTTGCGTTGACCGGTAAGATGTCGCCGAGGATGCGCACCGTTTTCGCGCCGCTCGTCAGCACCGAGCCCAGCGTTCCGGCGCCCTGGTAGCCGACGAAGAGTATCGTTGCCTTCGGATCCGACACGTGATGGTAGATGTGGTGCAGAACGCGGCCTCCCGCCGCCATCCCGCTGGACGAAATGATGATGTGCGCGCCCGGAAGGGTATTCAGGCGCTTGGAATCGTCGGTCGTGACGACAACCGTCGCAGCCGCACCGAAGGTCTTGCCGTTGTTCGGCGGCAGCGGTTTGTGCGCGTCGGGGAATTGCTGGAAGAGATCGTCGACTTTTTCGGCCATCGGACTATCCAGATACACCGGCAGCGCTGCGATTTGCGAATTGCTTGCCTGAAGGCTGCCGAGCGAAAAAAGAATCTCTTGGGTCCGCTCTACCGCGAAGGCCGGAATGATTATCGGGCCGCCGCGTTCGCCCGCTTGCAGCAGCGTGGCCTCGAGCGCACCGAGCGCATCGGGAGGATGCACTCGATCGCCGTACGTCGCTTCGCACACGAGCACGTCGGCCGGCCCCATCGCCGTAGGATCGTAGAGCAGCGTCCGATTGTAGCGTCCGACGTCGCCTGAAAAGACGACGCGCCGGTCGCCCATGTCGAGTTGCACGAAGCTGGACCCGATGATGTGCGCCGCGTTTTGGAATTGCGCTTTCATGCCGCAAACGTCGAAGGGCGTCGCGAGTGCGGCGGTTTGCGTGAGCTGCAAAACGCGTTGAACGTCGGCTTCATTGTAATAAGCCGGCGGAATGTACTGTTCGTGATGGAGTCCGCGCTTTTGCAAGTGCGACTGCAAATTCAGCGCGTCCTCGAGCACGATCGACATCAGAGCTCTGGTGGGCGGTGTCGCAAAGATCGTGCCTCGGAATCCGTCGTGCACGAGTTTCGGCAGGTATCCGACATGGTCGATGTGGCCGTGCGTAATAACGACGGACTCGATGTCCTTCGGCGCGACGGGAAGGGGAACGCTGTTGAGCGCGGTGACTTCGGCCGTCCCTTGAAACAATCCGCAGTCGATCAGCATATGCCGTCCGTTGCGCGTCAGAAGATGCTTGCTGCCGGTTACGGTGTCGGCGGCACCGATAAAGGTGAGCTCAGCCACGGGCTTCTTCCATGATGGGACCGCGGTCGAAAGCGCGCGCACTCGGCATGGCGCTGGTGTTATAGCGTTCCAGACACCGGTCCACTAAGCGCTCCGGGTCGTCGTCGGTGATTAACACGGAACCGGTTTCTTTCTTTACGAGCGCGACGATGCGCTGAAATTCGTTAGAAATTCCGCCGGAGTTTTGCAATATACCGATCAATTTACCTTCATCGTAGGCGATGCAAAACTCACCCAGCGTTCCGCTTCTACCGCCTACGAAGAGGACGAAGTCGCTGCTGTGAATGTTATGCGTTTCGCGTCCCATCAAGCCCGACCCCGTGAATACCATGGTGGTATACGGCTGCAGCGGAGATGCATACATCTGGACGTGTTCTTCCGGTGAAAGCGCCGGCGAGACGCCGAGGCTCACGCCTCCCACTTCATGTGCGCCGAGTACGGCGGCGTGCGGTAATCCGGGACACGCGCCCGTGACGATCGTGCAGTCTTTCCGGGCGATTTGCCTTCCCAGCCGGCGCGCGAGATCGAGTTCAGCGTCGCTGATCGGTCCGCCGGCCGAACCCATGACGCCGATCTGAGTCTTCATAAATGGAAGCCCTTCATCAACGCCGCATACCGTTCGTGTGAACGACTATGCCGCCCTGGCGGCGCGCTGGAAAGCGCTGCGTGCAAACGGCGAGCTTGCCGTACGCGAAGTGGCATGCGTCGGCGCCGCGCGCACGCTGCTTTGTGCCGAGCGCGGCGACGCGAGCGCTCCGCTGGTGGCACTTGCCGCCGGCGTTCACGGCGACGAACCGGCCGGTCCGTGGGCGCTGCTCGAATTGTTCGAGCGCGACGAATTGGATCGCGCGTATGCATTCCGCATTTGGCCGTGTACCAATCCCACCGGTTTCGAAAAAGGAACGCGCGCGAACGCGGAGGGTGAAGACGTCAACCGCAGCTTCGGACGCGGCGGTCAAACGCCGGAGGCGCGAGCGATCGTTACCGCAAATCGCGATCGCAAATACGCGCTCTCGATCGATTTGCACGAAGACTGCGATGCCGAAGGTTTCTACTGTTACGAATACGGCGAGCCGGGACTGGCCCGCGCCGTCATCGGCGCAGTGCGATCCGCGGGATTCCAGGTTCAGGATCTAACACGCTGCGATCTAGGCGCACCGTTCGAGCAGATGCAACTGGAGGACGGCGTGGTGCGTCCGTCGCCCGCGGCCGAAATCGAAAGCCTGGGCGGCCTATCCTACAGCCTCTCGATAATCCGCCATGCGGCACAGCGGGCGCTCACGTTCGAAACGCCGTCGTGTTTAGCGGCGGGCGACAGGATTACCATTCACGGGATCGCCGTAAAGGCGGCGCTAGCGGCCCTTTCGAAGCAGCAGAATCATGCCTGAACGCGATTCCCTCGAGGTAGACGTCCTTTTCGTCGGCGCCGGTCCCGCCAGTCTTGCGGGCGCCATTCGGCTGATGCAACTCGCGAAAGCTGCCGGAAAAACGCCGGAAGTGTTGGTGATCGACAAGGCCGGTGAGATCGGCAATCATGGTCTGTCGGGCGCGGTCATGGATCCCAAAGCGCTCGACGAACTGCTGCCGGATTGGCGGAACGAAGCGCCGGTGGAGGCCCCCGTGAGCGGCGATCAACTGTGGCTGCTGACCGAACGCGGACGCATCAAAGCGCCGATCGTGCCGCCGATGATGAACAATCACGGCAAATACGTCGCCTCGCTGCAAAAGATCGTCAAGTGGATGGCGTCGAAAGCCGAAGACGCCGGCGCGCAAGTCTTCGGAGAATTTCCGGGACAGGAATTGTTGTGGGACGGCGACCGCGTTATCGGCGTGCGCACCGGCGACAAAGGGCTCGACAAGAACGGCAACCCCAAACCAAATTATGAGCCGGGCGCCGACATCTTCGCAAAGATCGTCGTCTTGGGCGAAGGCCCGCGCGGCACGCTCGCAAAGCAAGCCATTCCGCGATTGAATTTGCACGAGGGCTGCGAACCGCAAGTATACGCGGCCGGCGTCAAGGAACTCTGGCAGTGCGCGCCCGGCTCCGTTCAACCGGGCAGCGTTATTCACACGATGGGTTTCCCGCTTCCGAACGACACCTTCGGCGGCGGATTCATTTACGGTATGGCGGGCGATGTTCTCGACATCGGATTCGTCACCGGTCTCGACTACAAAGATCCCACGACCGATCCGCACAATATTTTCCAACTCTACAAAACGCATCCGGCGATTGCGCGCATGTTGGAAGGCGCGAAGCTGTTGCGTTACGGCGCGAAAGCGATTCCCGAGGGCGGTTTGTGGGCGATGCCGCGCCTGTATAGCGACGGCCTGCTGCTGATTGGCGACACCGGCGGATTCTTGAACGGCATGCGCCTCAAAGGCGTGCACTTGGCGACGAAGTCGGGCATGCTGGCGGCCGAGGCCGCGTTCGAAGCGCTGGAAGCGGGCAAATTCGATCGCGAGCAGCTCTCGTCGTTCGATCGCAAATTCCGCGATTCTTGGGCGTATCAGGAGCTCTATTCCGCGCGCAATTTCCACCAAGGATTCAAAAACGGCCTGGTGAGCGGAATGCTCAATACGGGTCTCGGCATGTTCACCAAGGGCCGCGGATTCGGTTTGAACGACCGGCTGCGCGGCGAACCCGGATTCGAGCGCATGGAAAAGCGCGGCTACCGCCCCAAGGAATCGCGCCGTGCAAAGATTGACAACGTCATCACGTTCGACAAGTTGACCGACGTCTTCAACAGCGGCACGATGCATGAAGAAGATCAGCCGTGCCACTTGAAGGTGCTGGACACGGACATCTGCCGCGATAAATGCACGGTGGAGTACGGGAACCCGTGCCAGTATTTCTGCCCCGCCAAAGTTTACGAGCCGATGTTCGAAAAGACGGACGGCTCGGTTTCGGGCGAGCTCGTCATCAATTTTACCAACTGCGTGCACTGCAAGACGTGCGACATCGCCGACCCGTACCAGATCATCAACTGGGTGCCGCCGCAAGGCGGTGAAGGTCCGGTTTACACGGGAATGTAGGCGGCGGGAGTAGCCAAGCGAAACCCCCGGCGTCCGATCGCCGTTCAAGACGACGTGAGGCGCATTGATTTTTCGCTGGTCGTCGTGCTGCTCGTGCTGGCGCTTTTCGGCGGCGGCATCTATCAATTCGCGCGCACGTATCCCGATGCGAACCGCGGCCTGCTGATCTTTGCAAAAGCGCAGAAGGACCTGTTCGTCGACGCGGGCTTGATCCAGGAGTCCTATCAGGTGCGCGCGCCCGACTCGCTGACGCGGATGCTTCGGCTGCAGACTGTGATCGTTGCGGCGCAAAGCGAGCCGCACACGCTCTACGTCGGCGCAGGCGTCATTTTGGGCGAACGCGCGGGCATCGTCAAGATCCTGACGGCGCGACATATCGTTGCGCACGGAGGGCAGCGGTTCGTCGTCTTTCGTCAAGGCGTTGCGTTCAAAGTGCTGCGGGTACTGCCGGATCGCCGTCAGGATCTGGCGCTCGTATACGTGCGGGCCGCTCCGGGCATCGCGTACACCGTGGCGCGAATCGGTGCGGCCGGATTCGCAACCGGGCAGCCGTTCGTCGTAATGGGCCATCCGGGTGCGCGCAGCTGGATTGCCTCGCCGGGAATCGCCGAGCGGCATTTACTGCATACGCTGCTGTTCTGCCCCACGTGCGATCGCGGCGATTCCGGCGCAGGCGCCTACGATAAAAGCGGCGTCTTGCGCGGAATCGTGGTTGCGCGCGACGTTATTGCTGCGCCTAACGTGCGCACCGGACGCTATTTCAAAGTCATCGCATTCGAGATCGTCCGTCCGGAGGCGATCCGTTCCTTCTTACGAACTGCGAACGTGTGAATGTGAGTCACGAGCCGGGGGGCGACGTGGCGATTGTCGGTGCCGGCATCATCGGTCTTTCGGTTGCGTTCGAGCTGGCCTCGCGCGGTGCGCACGTGCGGGTCTTCGACACCGGCGAGCCGGCAAAAGCCGCTTCGTGGGCCGCAGCCGGAATGCTGGCGCCCTACACCGAGCGCATTCCGGACGAACCACTGCAGCGATTGTGCGAATCCTCGCTTTCGCTGTTTCCGTCGTTCGCACAGACGATTACTAATGCGTCCGGAATCGACCCGCACCTCAAGCTCGACGGCGTCGTCGATGCCGCGTACACACAAGAGCACTACGAGCGCTTGCAGCGCCGCGCGCGAGAGCTCGCAGAAGGCGGCCGCGAGGCAACGCTTCTGGATCGCGAACGCACGCTGGCGGCCGAGCCCGCGCTGTCGCGCACCGTCGCCGGTGCGCTGCTCGTTCATGGTGAAGGGCAAGTGGACAACCGCCGGCTGGGCCGCGCGTTGATCGCGGCATGCGAAACGCAAGGCGTTCGTATTCAAACCGGCGTCGAATCGCTATTGATCGAATGCGATCCTCGGCGCGTTTTGGGCGTGCGGACGGATCGCGGCTTTTTCCCGGCGGCTGCTATTGTGAATGCGGCCGGGGCGTGGGCTTCACGCGTTGCGGGCGTCCCCCAAGAATGCATTCCGCCGATTCATCCCGTCAAAGGACAGATGCTCGCAATCGAAATTCCGGTCGGATTCGTTCGGCGCACGACCTGGATACCCGGCGGTTACTTCGTTCCACGACAAGACGGTAGGTTGCTCGTCGGTGCGACGGCGGAGAATGCGGGATACGATTCCCGGGTCACGGCCGGCGGAATTCATACACTTTTGCAATCTGCTGTCACAGCAGCACCTTCGCTGCGCGATTTTACTGTGAGCGAGGCGTGGGCGGGCCTTCGCCCTGGAACTCCCGACGAGCGTCCGTTCCTTGGCCCCACCTCGCTCACCGGCTACTTCTTGGCCGCCGGCCACTACCGCAATGGTATTTTGTTGGCGCCCGCCACCGCGCGAATGCTGGCCGACATGATAGAAATCGGCCGGGGCGACGGTATCTCGGATTTTTCGCTCGAACGTCGAAGGGAGTCGCGTGAGAGCGTGCATCAACGGTAAGCAGTACGACCTCCCCGACGGTTTGACCGTGGCGGAGTTGCTCGACCGCTTCGAGACTCCGCGAACCGGCGTTGCCGTGGCCAAGAACGACCGCGTCGTGCGCGGGTCTGCTCTCGCTCAAGAACCGGTCGAAGACGGCGACCGCATAGAAATCATCAAAGCAGTAGCCGGAGGCTAACAGGTGGATCCCTTAAAAATCGGCCCGTACGAAATCGGGTCCCGGCTCATTGTCGGGACCGGCAAGTATTCCTCACCGGAAGTGATGCAGGCGTGCCATGCCGCGAGCGGCGCCGAAATGGTGACGGTCGCAATCCGCCGCATCAATTTGGACGATCGAAGCGGCAAGACGCTCCTCGACTACATCGATCGCGCCAAGTATCGCATTCTGCCGAATACCGCCGGCTGCTATACCGCAAAAGAAGCCGTACTCACCGCGCAGCTTGCGCGAGAGCTGCTCGACACCGATTTGATCAAGCTCGAAGTAATCGGCGACCCGCAGACGCTGTATCCCGACACGCGCGAAACGATCGCCGCCGCGTCTCAGCTGGTCAAAGAGGGCTTCACGGTGCTTCCGTACATCGCCGACGATCCGGTCGCGTGCAAACAGCTGGAGGAAGAAGGGTGCGCGGCGGTGATGCCGCTCGCGGCACCGATCGGCAGCGGTTTAGGCGTGTGCAATCCCTATTCCATTCGCATCATCAAAGAGCGCGCGAACGTTCCCGTGATCGTGGACGCCGGCGTGGGGACCGCGAGCGATGCGGCGGTGGCCATGGAAATCGGCGCCGATGCGGTGTTGATGAACACCGGTATTGCGGCTGCTGCCGATCCCGCCGCTATGGCCCGTGCCATGAAACTTGCGGTCGAGGCCGGCCGGCTGGCGTACCTGTCGGGCCGAATGCCTAAACGCCTCTATGCGAATGCATCAAGCCCGATGCAGGATCTGATCGCCGTTCACGAACCGTAGCGCGATGCATGAACTTTCGGTCCGGGAGCTCGCGCAATGGATTGCGAGCAACCGCGATTTCATCTTGCTCGACGTTCGCGAGCCGCGTGAAGTGCAAATCGCGGCGCTTCCGGGTTCGACGCATATACCCATGACGCAACTTCCGGCGCGCGTGAACGAACTCGACAAGTCGGCGGAGATCGCCGTTCTTTGTCATTACGGCGGCAGAAGCGAGCGCGTGGCCACGTTCCTGGCTCAGCGCGGATTCACCAACGTGCATAACGTCGAAGGCGGTATCGACGAATACGCGTTACAAGTCGATCCGTCGCTTGTGCGCTACTAGGAAAAAATGCACGCGGCCGCGCGGCGTGCCGGAGTGCGCCCAGCGCCCTACGATCGCGTCCACGGGACGTTCTTCCAGCGATTCCACGTCGAACGAACGTTCAACGATTTTGCGCAGCGCCGGCTCGTCGAAGTACGCGTGAGCGACTCCGGCTTCCTCGCCCGTTTCGGCAGCGTACGCGTGCGCTGCGATCATCTTGCCTTCGCCGTAACGCGCGTCGCGCACGGACGCAAACGTTGCATAGAACGGCGCGCCGTGATGCAGCGCGAGCCCAATGCGTTCGACTGCCTCCGCAACGCTCTCGCGCGTGCCGTGCAGCAGTGCGTGCGTCGTAATCGCAGCATCGAATAGCTCGTCGATTTCCGGCGGCTCTGCAAAGGAATCCACGGCGAAACCCGCGGCCAACAGCGCCTTGCGGTTGCGTCCGCTACCCGCTCCGATTTCAAGAATTCGCGCGCCGCTCGCGGATTTCAGCCGTTCGATCAACGAAACCGCAAGCGGATGCGGACGGAGCTCTTCGCGGTCCGGCGAATTGTGACTCATGGCGTCGCTGCCTCTCATTATTGTGGTGGGACCGAATGACCTTGCACTCCGCGTATGCGAGGAGCTGTGCGCCACGCAGGGCCATGACGTCGTCGTCGTGTGGCCGTCCGGCGCCGAATTCGCCTTGCGCGTGGAGCGCACGGGCGCGGCGTTTGCAAGCGTGGATCCCAACGACTCCGACGCGCTCGAAACGGTCGGCGCGCGAACGGCGACGTGCATCATTCCGGTCTGCGACGACGATCGGCTGAATCTGCAAGTTGCATTGAAGGCGCGCGATTTGAATCCCTCGATCCGTGTCGTCCTGCGTCAATTCAACCGGCGATTAGGGCGCAAGATCGAGCAAAATTTGCCCAACTGCGCCGCGCTTTCGCCCGCGACGCACGCAGCGGCAACATTTGCTGCCGCTGCCATCGACGCATCGTGTTTGTACGCCGTCCAGTTTCCGTCCGCGGAAGGTACGCTACTGGGATTTTCGGAGCGGAGCGCGCACGAGTTCGGCCTGGATGGCTGTTCGGTTTCCGAAGCCGAGCACCGGCTCGACGTACGCATTGTTGCGGTGAACGAGCGAATTCGGCCCGCGCCGGACGAGCGGATTTCGCCGGACGATCGCCTCAGCGTTTGCGGAACGATTCGCGCCCTCGGGCGTTCCTTGGCGCGCCGTCCCGGCCGGCGTGCCAAACCGGCGCGTCCGCGCGCGCGAACCTCCATTCGGGATGTCGTGCGCGCCGCCGCACGGCTCGAGCCGCTGTTGCTGTATACCTTTGCCGTCGGGACGATATTGTATTTGGGCGCGACGGCATATTTCGTTTTTGCGATGCATTTGACGGCGATCGAATCGCTCTACTTCGTTGCCGCTACGATGTTCACGGTTGGCTACGGCGACATCACGCCGTTCACGCGTCACGCTGCATGGCCCGCGTATGCGATCGCAATAGGTGTGATGGGCGTAGGCGTCACGATCGGCGGCGTGTTCATTGCAACCATCGCGGCGATGCTGAACCGCGCGCAAGAAACGGCCCTTCGCGGATTGCGGCACATTCACGCCGAGGACCACGTGATCGTCTGCGGCGCCGGTAACGTCGGTTCGCGGGTAATCGAATTCTTACTGGACATGGAGCAGCGCGTTGTCGTTATCGAGCCGCGGCCCAACGCAATCGTCCTGGAACACGCACGGACGCGGCGAATCGAGCTGCTGGCTTCCGATGCCACGGATGACGAAACGCTCGGCTTCTGCGATCTCCTTCAGGCGCAAAGTTTGATTGCCGTTACCGACAGCGACACGGCGAATTTAGAAGCGGCGCTCGGCGCGCTTGCGTACAGTCCGAATCTTCCGGTGGTGATGCGGATTCAAGATCCGGAATTTTCACGCTCGGTCTCGCGGAATTTCCGGATCGCTAAATCATTTTCGGCGACGGATCTTACTGCACCGGCGTTTGCGGGGCTTGCCAGATTTCCCGCGAGCCGCGGCCGCGTAACGCTGGCCTCCGAAACGTTCAACATCGGCGAACGTGCCGCGGGCATGCATATGCCGCGCGCGGGTGGAATTCCGCTGTTTCTTTGGCGGGAAGGAAAGCTCGCGCCGCTGCACGATTACGTCGAAATGCAGCCGGACGATCGTCTTTTGGACATCGTGCCGCTTTCGAAATTTCGAGCCTGACCGGAGAGGAGGCTTTCATGCTGCAAGCCGGAGCAGCCATGCCCCGCGTGACGGTGCTCGATGACACCGGCCGCGAGGTCGACACCGCGCAGTTTGCCGGTAAACCGCTCGTGTTGTGGTTTTATCCCAAAGACGACACACCCGGCTGAACGAACGAAGCGTCGCAGTTCCGCGACGCCTACGCGCGCTTCACCAAAAAGGGCGTGCAAATCGTCGGCGTCAGTAAAGACTCCGTTGCGTCCCACAAGAAATTCAAAGAAAAATACGGCATTCCGTTCGCGCTGCTCGCCGACGTCGACGCGAAACTGTGCAATGCGTTCGGAGTGATCAGCGACAAGAATATGTACGGCAAGATCCTCAAAGGTATCACGCGTTCGACGTTTCTGATCGATCCGGCCGGCACGATTGTGAAGGTGTGGCCGAAAGTAAAAGTCGACGGGCACGCGGAGGATGTGTACGCATCGCTGACCTGACGGCAGGCCCCCTGAGGCTACGCGTCATCGGGTCCAGCTCGGCGGTACCGCGTGCGGGCAGTGCGTGCAGCTGTTACTTACTGGAAACTGCTCAAACGCGCGTAATCGTAGACTGCGGTACGGGATCGTTGCAAAGTCTGCGGCGCTACCTCGATCCGCTGCGTCTCGATGCGGTCGTCATCTCGCACTTTCATCCGGATCACGTGTTCGATTTGGTTCCGTTGCGCTATCTTCGCGCATTCGCGTCCGAGGACCCGAAGATGCTCGACGTGTTCATACCGGCGGGCGAGGCGAGCAGAATGCAAAAACTTGCCCTCGCCACAGCGTCGTCCGAGCACGAGCGTTTCTTTGCGCGTTCGATGAACGTCGTCGAATACGATCCGCGCGGCGAGCTGCGGATCGGCGGATTGCAGCTCGCGTTTGCCGCGGCTCGGCACTATATCGAAGCGTACGCGATTAGGGTGAGCGACGGGCGCGCGGCGGTTACGTACTCGTCGGATACTGCCCCGTGCGACGCAGTCGTAGAGTTGGCGCGCGGCTCGGATGTTTTTCTGTGCGAATGCGCGCTGGGGGCGACTGAGGTCGACCGCGAACCACGCGGACACTCCAACGCGAGCGAAGCCGCGGAGATGGCCGCACGCGCGGGCGTGAAGCATCTCGTCTTGACGCACTACGGCGACGGGGCCGAACCGGACGTTTTGGCGGCGGCGGCGTCGGCGCGTTTCGACGGGACGGTAACCGTGGCCGAAGACGGCTGGTGCATCACGCTTTGACGAACGCGCGTTTGTCATGGTGAGGAATCGAACCACCCCGAGGTATCGAGGGGCGTATTGCGATGCGCTGTCCCTTCGATTCCTCAGGGTCCTTCGATACCTCAGGATGACAAGGGGAATTAGTTGTCGGTCTTTGCGTGCCCCCGCGGCAGCGAAAACTGGATCAGCGAACGTACCGGCGCGAGCCCGCGGCTAACGACGGCGCAGCACGTTACGCGAAGATTCAACTCCTCCAACCGCGCTTTTGCCATCATCAGCTCGCGTCCGCTGCTGACGATGTCCTCAATCAGCAGCACTTTTTGCCCGGCCTCATATGGGCCTTCGACGAACTCGCCGGGAAACGCACCGTAGCCCTTCGGCTCTTTGCGCACAGCCAACAGCGGAATGTTGCTCATTTGCGACACGGCCGTCGCGATGACGACTCCGCCGAGTTCCGTGCCCGCGATCAGATCGGGATTGATCTCCGCGATGATCGGTACGAACAGACGTGCAATGCGCCGCAGCACTTGCGGATCCGAGAACAAGCGGAATTTATCGATGTAGTAATCGCTGCGCGCGCCGCCGGAGAGCACGTAATCGCCGCGCGTGAGCGCGCGTTCGACGATGACTTTTCGCAGCCACGTCAGATCGGGAATCCGCCCGAGCGGTTCCGGCGAGCCTAAATACTCCATTGCCACGCGTTCCAATTCTCGATTGCGGGATTTGGGGCGAAACCTTTAAAAGCCGTGCTGACCGGCTGCGCAAAGCGCTGGTACCAAAGGATTATCCACGGAAGATCCCGCGCCTGAAGTTCTTGAATCCGGGCGTACGCCTTTTTGCGCGTAGCCTGCTCGTAGTTGAGCAGCGCGTCGCGTTGGGCGGCTTCCATGTCCGGATTGCAGTAATGCATAAAGTTGTAGCCGTTGGGCGCTAAATTGGCGCACGTCAGCTGCGTCGAGTCGTCGGGATCGATGCCGGCGCTCCACCCGACCAGCCCCAAATCGAAGCTTCCCGATTGCAGAATGCCGCCTTCGCCGGCGGGCGCGAACAGAACGTCGCCGGTATAGTATTTGATCTGCGCTTGAATGCCGGCTTGCCGCAGCATCTCTTGGATAAGCACGCTGTTCTTACGCCGCGTCACGTTGCTGTTGTTACTCACCATGACCAGCAGCAACCGTTCGCCGTTCTTCGTCATGATGCCGTCCGGGCCGGGAGCCCAGCCCGCTTCTTGAAGCAATTGGCGTGCTTTCTGAACGTTTTGGACCGGTTGCGGGAGGTTGGGATCGTACGACCATAGGAACGGCGGCTGGTCTGCCGTGGCGATTTTCTCCTGGCCAAACGTCGAGGTCTGAACGACACGCTGCTTGTCGATCGCGTACGCGATTGCCTGGCGCACCCGCAGGTCTTGCAAATACGGCCTTGCGAGATTCATCTGCATGTACTCGTAGCCGTTTATATCGTCCCAGACGATGTTTACGCCGCGAATGTTTTTGATCTGCGGATAGTTGTCGATCGACGATTCGAACATCCAGTCGATCTCGTGCGTGCGCAGCAGATTGACCGTGGTGTTCTCGTCCGGAATGATGCGAAGCACGACGGAGTTGAGTTTCGGCGCGCCCATGAAGAAGCCCGGGTTGGCAGCGAGTTCCACGTGGTCTCCGTGCACCCAGCGTACGAATTTGAACGGCCCGTCGCTGACCGAAGGATCGTTGTTGAACGGAATCTGGTTGATGTTCGAGTACTTCGCGAGCACGTGCTGCGGCACGATCGGGAACGGGGCGTCGCTGTCGGCGAAAAACGTGTTTACGAAGGGCGCGAATTTGCGCTTGAGGTGGACGACGACGGTGTACGGGTTCGGCGTGTCGATACGCGAGACGTAGTCGTATCCGTGACGGGTGATGACGTTGTTGGTCCCGTTCATGATCGCTTGCCACGAGAACTTGACGTCCGCGGCAGTCACGCTCTGACCGTCGGTCCACTTGGCGTCACGCCGCAAGTGATACGTGATCGTCAACCCGTCCTTGCCGATCCCGCCGTTCTCCGGAGTGGGCACTTGCGTTGCGAGCATCGGCAGCGGATTGCCCTTGGGATCCGACGTCAGCAGCGGCTCGAACATGAAGCGCGCGAGCAGCGCGTCGGTCGTATTGGACGTGAGCAGCGGGTTCATGTTCTTGAAGTCGGACTGAACCGCGACGCGCAGCGTTCCCGGCTGCGTTCCGCTCGGCGCATTTCCGGTGCCGCCTGTTTGCGTGCAGCCGGCGACGACCGCAGCCAGCGCGAGGGCCACAAACCGCTTCATCAAACTGCCGCTTTCGGCCCGGTCCACTTTCCGGGAACGGGATCGAAACGCTCGTGACGCCACGAATACGTTCCCGTTCCCTGCGTCGCAGTGCGTAATTCGGTGATGTAGCGGGACAATTCTACTTGCGGAACGTCGGCTTCGACCACGTCCTGTCCCGGTTTGTCGGAGGGGTTCATTCCGAGAATCTGTCCGCGCTTGCCGGTGAGTTGCTGGATAACGGCGGACGTGTAATTCGTCGGCACCGTTACGCTGACGCGGACGATCGGTTCGAGCACGACGGGATTGCATTTTGGAAGCGCATCGCGAACGCCCATTCCAGCCGCCGTTTTGAACGATTGTTCGCTGGAGTCTACGTCGTGATACGCGCCGTCGAACAGCACGACGTGAATATCGGTAACGGGATAGCCGCCGACGCTGCCGTGCATCAGCGCTTCACGCACGCCTTTCTCGACTGCGGGAATGAATTGCCGCGGAACCACGCCGCCGACGATCTGCTCTTCGAACGTTACGCCGTTGCCGCGATCGCGCGGCGCAAAGCGCAGCCACACGTCGCCGAACTGCCCGTGACCGCCCGTTTGATGTTTGTAGCGCGAGTGCACTTCCGTGCCGGCGGTAATGGTTTCCTGATACGGAATCGTGGGAGCGGCGGTGGTTACTTCCACTTTGAATTTACGCGTAAGACGCTCGACGGCGATCGAAACGTGCTGCTCGCCGTTTCCGAGCAGCAATAGCTCGTTGGTGATGGGCGCTCGTTCCAGCCGGAGCGACGGGTCCTCGTCGATGATCCGGGCGAGCATTTGCGAGATCTTCGCCTCGTCCATACGTTCTTTCGGCTTAATCGCAACCGCAAAGACCGGCTCAGAGAACGGTACGCGAGGCAGTAGCACTTTCGCGCCGTTTTCGGTAAGCGTGTCGCCGGTGGAAACGCTCTCTAACCGCGCAATCGCGACGACGCTGCCGGGTCCTGCTTCCGTAATCGCTTCTTGTTTCTTGCCTTGCAGCCGGTACAGGCCCGCCGAACGAACTTTCTCGGCGTTCTTCGACATGTTCGTCAAGGTCGAGTCCGAACGTAACGTGCCGCTGATAACGCGGACGACGGAAAGTTTGCCGGATTGCGGGTGAATCATAGTCTTGATAACCGTTGCGATAACCGGGCCGCCGGGCGCCGGTTCGATCGGACGTCCTTCCGCGTCGACCAGCGGCGCATCGGCAGGCGACGGAAACCACTTCGAAATCGCCTGAACGAGCGCTGCGGTTCCATAACCGGGTAAACCCGCGGCGACGAGTACCGGTACGATTTGGTCGTGCGAGCACTCTTCGCACAGATCTTTCTGAACCTCGTCTTGCGGAGGCTCGACGCCCTCGAGCAGCTCTTCCATGAGATGATCGTCGAAATCGGCCATCGCTTCCAGCAACGCCGTGTGCGCGGACTCGACCGCGGCGGACAACTCGGCCGGAATCTCGCTGGGCGCGGTTTTGTCGCCGTCGTACGTGAACGCAACGCGATCGGCTAAGTCGACGTACCCTTTGAACGCTTCGGCGGCGCCGATCGGCCACTGTTCCGCAACCACGTGGCGGCCGTAGCAATTTTGCAGTGCTTCGAGCGTACCGGCGAAATCCGCGCCCGGTCGATCCATCTTGTTCACGACGAACAAGTGCGGCATTTTGCGCGACTCGATGAAATCGACGAGCGTGCGCGTTTGCGAAACGCGTGACGGGTCCGCATCGATCACGATGACGGCGGCGTCGCATCCCGAAAGCGCCATTTTCGTCTCTTCGAAAAAGTCGATGAATCCCGGTGCGTCGATCAACGTCAGGTCGACGGTTTCTCCGCCTGCGGTCGCGCACGTGCAATGTGCGAAACCGACAGTGGTCGATTGCGCGTGGTTGATGCACTCCGGCTCGAAATCCGTAGTCGTCGTGCCCTCGATTACCGATCCTTTGCGTCCGACTGCGCCGCAGTGCGCCAGGATCGCCTCTGCCAGGGTGGTTTTACCGGCGTGGTGAGAGCCGACAATGCCAATGTTGCGTACGCGAGAGATGTCGGACGCCATATGGTCTCCTTGGGCTTAACGACGTTTGGTTGAGGTTTTCTTTGTTGCCGCTCGCTTGGATGTTGAAACTTTGCGCTTGGCCGGTGCCTTTTTCGCCGGCGTCTTTTTCGCGGGTGCGGCCTTCTTCGCAGCGGGTTTCTTGGCCGGCGCCGGCTTCTTCACCGTCCGCTTTGCAGGCGGCGGAGCCGATTTCTTCTTCGCCGGAACGCTCTTCGCCGGAGCGGCCTTGGCCGCGGGTTTCTTTGCCGAAGTCTTCGCCGCTGCGGCGCCCTTTACGGCTTTGGCGGCGGCTTTCGCTGAAGGAGCGGCTTTCGCCGGCGCCGGCTTGGTTGCGGTGGATTTCGGCGGCAGAACGGCCTTCGCGGGGGCGGCGGCTTTCGCTGGCGCCTTCGCGCTTTTCGCGGAGACCGGCTTTGCGGCAGGCTTAGACGCCGCCGGTTTGACCTGCGCCTCCGCTTTGGACGCTTTGGGGCGAGCCTTGGGCGGGGCTTCGCCGGCCGGCGGTTCGGCGCTCGCTTTCGTCTTTTGCGCTTTGGCCTTGCGCTCGGCGTCGTCTTTGACGGGCTTCTTGCTTGCGCGCGCCGGCGAGCTCGCGCGTCTGCGCGGGCCGGCGTCGTGCCCCGTCTTGGCAAGTTCGCGCTCGCGCGCTTCCTCGGCTTCGTCCCGCTCGGGAAGTCCGAGCTCGGCGCGTCCAAAACCGCTGATGCTGCTGCCCGGAGGTGCGGCGGGCTCCTGCGATCGCACGAGTTGCAGATGTTCCTTCGTTGCGCGCAACGCCACGCGAGCCAGGCGCCCGTTGACCGGAAAAACGATCTCGTTAACCTCGGCCTCGTCGAGCATTTTCAAGATCTCTGCAAAGCCGTTGCCCTGATCTTTCGGGCTGTGCGCATCCGAACCAATCGCGATTCCGACGCCTTTCGCTTTGGCCTTTTTCATTAAGCGCGCGAGAGCGGCGCGGTGTTTGTTCTTCAGGTCCTCGGGGTTATCGCGATACAAATAGCGCGTGTTGATTTCCACGGCCATGCCGCGCGCCGCGCATGCATCGAGCAAACGGTCTTCGTATTCTTCGATTTTGCCCTGCTCGGGCCAGTGGCCGAAATTTGCCGGCGCGTAAAAATGCGCTACGATTTGCCCGGGAAGTTTCTCGACGTCGTCGAGCAGTTTGGCCATGTAGAGTTCCCAAACGCGCTCGGTGCCGACGACGTCGTAGAGATCGCGAAACTCCGCGTTGTCGAACGGCCACTGCCAGTCGGGACCTTTTTCGGGGTGGTCGATCGTCAGGAAGTGCACGGCGCGAAGCATTCCGTCCGGACGCATTGCGTCGACGATGTTTTGCGCGTCCGGTCTAGCGCGCGGGTCGTTGTCGATTTCGGCGCCGATTGAAAAGCGCATACCGCGACGCAACCCTTGCGAAACGACTGCTGCGTGAGCGACGTCGACGCCCGCCGTTTCGGCCGCGCCGTACAGATCGCCGGCTTCTGCAAGTTTCAGTGCGCGGCGCACGGTGTGGACGGCTCCGGGATCCTCGAACGTCAGATAGTTGATGTGGTCGGAGACCATCATGAAGCGCGGCGATCCGCGCCGGCATGCGTGATAAAACCACAGAAAAAGCATCCGTGGCGAATACGCGATCGGCCGTTCCTCCGAAAACGGTTTGTGCTCGCCTTTCGCGTGCCCGTGAACGTCGGGAATCGCGGCGATACGCGGGTCGCTCAGCGCTCTACTTCCTTTACACCGCGCGGGATCCACATTTGCGGTCCCTTCGCTGCCACGCGAGGGGCTCCGCGATCGGGCGTTGCGCGCTGATCGACCCATGCCGCGACGGTTTCGATGGCCAATTCCATCGCGCGTTTCATCAAGTCGATCGACATGGACGGCGTGCTCTCGGCTCCGAGCGCAGCGGCCTGATTCGGTAAGTACGGAAATTGCAAGAGGCCGCCCACGATCGGGGCGGGGGCGTTATCCGAAAGTGCGAGCAGCTCGTACAACGCCTGATTGCAGACGGACGTGCCGGCGGAATTAGAAACGTACGCCGGAATGCCGTTTTCGGTGAGCGAGGAAACGATTTCGGCCAGCGGCAGCGTCGCGAGCCGGGCTTCGGGACCGCCGCGCGTAATCGTATCGTTCTTGCGCATGACGCCGACGCTGTCGGGCTGTTGAAAATCGAGAACGTTGAGGGCCACGCGCTCGACGGCGATTGCGTTACGTCCGCCGGCTTGGCCGCCGAGGATGACGATGTCGGGCGACTCCTCGCTCAAAGCGCGCGACAGCCGTTCGGAAATGTTGCGCGTTTCGACGGGCAATACGCGGACGGCAATAGGACGCCCCGCGATGAGGCGCCCTTCGAAACTGCGTGCGACGAGCGCACTCGGGTTGACCTTCTCGCCGCCGAACGGCTCGAAGCCCGTGACGAGGACGTGTTTAGCCACTTTCTCTAAAGTGTTAACCGCGATTGCTGCTTATCCTTGAGCGGCGGCCGAGCTCCGATAAACAAAGGTGCCGCCTAAAAGGCGGCACCTCCGATCATCGAATTACTACTGTCTGTACTAACGACGACCACCTCCTTCGTCCGGCCGTTTGCCCCCGTTTCGTCTCTCTCTGGGGGATCCGCGGACCGATTTGCGCTCGAAGTTCCGCGCCCGGGCGCCCGTACCTTCAGCGCCGATAGCCTTCCATCTTCAGTAAGCGAGCTTTCATTTCAATTCCGTAACCGTAATTGTGCAGGTCGCCGCTCGAATCGACGACCCGGTGGCACGGAAAGAAGAGCGGAAGCGGATTTCGCGCCATCACTTGTCCGACGGCGCGCGCGGCACGCGGACGCCCGATGGTTTGCGCGACCCACGAATAGCTGCGAACCTCGCCCGGCGGAATCTGCGCGGCCGCCTTCAGCGCCGCTTGCTCGAACGGTGTGAGATCGCTGATGTCGACGACGCTCTCGTCGACGCGCCACGTGCGAAAGAAACTGTCGAATAGACTCGTGAGCCATCCGGGCGTCTCGCCGTACAGGACCGGCCGATGGAGCCGGCGTTCGATTCGTTCGCGCACCGCATCCGCCGGTTCGCCGCGGTCGATGCCGATGTACGCAATGCGCGTTCCCTTGTAGCCGACGTGCACGCGTCCGATCGGTGTATCGACCGTCGTCAACGTGATCGGCGAAGCGCCGTGCCGGTACTTGAGCGCCGCAATGTGCTCGACGATCTTTTTTGCCAAATCGCACGAAGGCGCGGGCGGAGGCAAGCAGGACAGACAATAGGCGACGCCTTCGTATTGTTCGTATAAATCTTGGCAGGGTGGGCAGGTACGAAGATGGCCGTGGACGGCCTCGCGCAGCGATTGATCGCCGTCGCGAACTTCGTCCCAGAGCGCCTCGACTTCACGACAACGCATGGACTGTTGCTCCTTGGGGCACGATTCGACCGATTTCCGGTCCGAGAATTCGCCGCAGAACGCGGACGGCGCGGTGCACGTGCGACTTTACTGTTCCGATCGGCTGATCGAGGATCTCGGCGATTTCCGGATGGCTGCGGCCTTCTATGAAACGCAGCGTCGCTGCGGCGCGCAAATGCATGGGCAATTTCAACAACGCCTGCTCGACGAGCGCCATGTCGGCATTTTGCTCGATGATCTTTTCCGGCTGCGGCGGGCCCTCGCGCGTCGAACTGCGCAAAATCGCATCCGCGTCGGCCATGGCGTCCAGGGCAACGTTTGCCGGCCGCTTGCTGCGAAGCCGGTTGCGCGTAACGTTGAGCGTGATCGTGTAGAGCCAGGGCTGCAGGCGCAGCTCGGCTCGTTGCTCGGGCGACATCTTGGCGAGGGCGCGGTACGCGCGGACGAAGGCGTCTTGGACGATCTCTTCGGCGTCCTCGCGGTTGCCCGTCATTCGCAGGGCGAAGCCGTACAGGCGCCGCTGGTATTCCTCGACTACTTTATCGAAGTGCTCGATGCCGGGGGCGCCCACGGCCGGGGTCGCACGGCCGGCGCGGGATACGCTTCTGTTCGCCTTGTTGGGTGCCGCGGATGGCACGATATACTCCCTCGTCAGGAGTGGCGCTGCGACGCTCATACAGGCGTCCAGACACCACTGTGCGGTGCAAAGGTTTCACATCGGTGGTCACGGTCCCTTACCGCAGCAGGCTTGCGGTGTTTCGCGAGAGGTGCCGCTTGCGGCGGTGGGCGAACTTGCCTTCATGACGCCTCAAGCGTTCATGAACCAAACTTTCCAAACCGCTGGAGCGCGCGCAAGCGCCCGGCGGTTTTTTATTAGAGCGAGGTAGCGCGGTATGGAACATGCGATCGAACCACCGGACATCTCTTTTGACGCGTACACGATGTGCAGCTTCCTTCCAAACCTGGACTCGTCGCGGGCCATCCCGCTGGTGCTCATCGGATACCGTCATGGACAAGACCCATGGTTCGTATGGCTCGTACCGAAAGAAGGCATTGCGGCAGACGGCTTGACGCACGATCCGTATTACGCCAAAGTGCTGCGCGATCCGCGGACCTACTTCGTGAAAAAATTGAATAAGTACGTCGAGGAAACGCATTGCGTGCGGCGCGGAATCGAGATGTTGATCGACTGCCACCAAAACCACCTGGCCTTCACGCCGCTGGTGTGGCTGACGGAGAAGCCGTTTGCGCACCCGATGTCGGTGGAGTTGCTGGCCGCGGTCTAGTTTCCCGGTAGAGTTTTGGGAGAAACCCCACCTCGCGGTGGGGTTTCTGCATTACTTCGAGTTCGCCGCAGCTTCGGTCGACGCCGAATCGGAAGCCTTGATCGTGCGCCGGTAAACGATCGTCACCGGTGAAACACGGCCGCGGTCGTGAAGCGATCCCGAGATCGTCAACGATTCGGTAAGAGCGAGCAGCAACGGTTCGCCTCGCAGAGCGTAATAGGCCGTGCCCCTCATCCGCATCGTTCCGCTGATCGACATCTCCGCATGATCGGGCAGCGGCCCGACCATCGGACCGCGCGCGTCAAAATCGACGCCGAGCGCAGGCCGGTCGTTCACGTGCCCGATGCTGCCGCGCTCCAAAAACCCGCGCAGCGTCCCGCCCGTCATAGGAGCGGGAAAGACGAACGGCACGCGGCCGCGCAGGCGCAGTAAATCGTGCAGCGTCGGCTCGTCCAACTCGATCGCAAACGGCTGGTTGAGAACCGTCAGATAGTCGGGGTCCAGATTCGTGCGGTCGTGCAGCTCGCCGGCAGACGACATTACCTGAACGAACGTTGCCTGCGCCGGGACGCTGCCCGCGGAGTCGACACGGGTGTACCGGGCCTGCGCCGTAAAACGCCTGCCGCCGTCCTCGGGACGCACCACGAGCGTCTGAACGCCGTTGTATGCAATACTTGCGTTAAGGTTGCTCTGGCCGATCTGGTATGTGTCGTTACCGCTGACCACATAACGCTGATCGGCACCGGCGGGCGTTCCCAGCGCCAGGAGCGCCGCCAAGCCATAGCCGCCGAACTGCATGCCCCGGGAAGTGATGTGCCTGCTCTCTTTCTAGGTGCTCGCTGGGGGTTTGGTAAAGATATTATCCCAGGGAATGGAGTTTTGCGAAACGTCTGTTAGACACGTTTTCGTTGAAACTTTGGTGCCGATACACTGTGTAGGGACTAGTGGTGACGAAAACGACCAAAATGGGTATCTCCGCGCGATGAGACCGCTGCGCATCGTCATAGCGATGCTGCTGGCGATTTCTTGCGCTTTTGCCGCCGTCCCGGCGTACGCCGCTCCTACTGCTGAAATCCCCAACCGCACCGTCGCGGTTTCGGCAACGCTCCAACGAATCTACCAGCGCGCCTACGACGAAGCGTACAGCCGTCACGCTGTTTCGGAAAGCGACGGAACCACGTTCGTCTCTACCGGTGATATCGGGATGGAATGGCTGCGCGATTCCAGTGCGGTCATGACGGCGTATATCGGGCTGGCCCGGTCCGATTCGTATGTCCGCGCGATGCTCCACGGCACGATCGCTCGACAGGCCAAGTACATTCTGATCGATCCGTACGCGAACGCCTTTACGTCCGACTACCACGTCGCTGAACACAAGTTCGAAGTCGACTCGCTCCTCTATCCGATTTGGTTCTCGTACCTGTACTGGAAGGGCACGGGCGACCAAAGCCTCTTCACGCCCGAAGTGCACCGCGCGTTCAAGACGATTTTGGCAACGCTGCGCACCGAGCAGCGTCACCGCCAGCGTTCGAAATACCGCAATCCGGAACTGGCCAACGGCGGCATGGGTACGTCCGTCGCCTACACCGGCTTGGTCTGGACCGGGTTCCGCCCGTCCGACGACGCGGCGCGCTTCCAGTTCAACATTCCCGATAACATGCTGGCGGTCGTGGTGCTGCGCGACCTCACCGAGATCGAGCGCGACGTGTATCGCAATAAACGCCTCGCGCAGAACGCTTGGGGCCTTTCGGTTCAAATTCAGCGCGCCATCGAGCGCTATGGGCTCATCAACGCGCCGGGATTCGGCCGCATCTACGCGTACGAGATCGACGGCTACGGTCACGCCAACCTCATGGACGACGCCAACATCCCGTCGCTGTTGTCGATTCCGTACTTCGGTTACGTCGGCGTGAACGACGTGGCATATCAAGCGACGCGGCGGTTCATTCTTTCGCCGGGCAATCCGTACTATTTCACCGGGAAATATGCGTCCGGTATCGGAAGCCCGCATACGCCGCACGGCTACGTCTGGCCGCTCGCGCTCATTATGCAAGCGCTCACGTCTACCGACCAAAGCGAGATTTCTCGGGTTATGGGATACGTGGCCGCCTCGGATACCGGCGACCACCGTTTGCACGAATCATTCAACGCCGACTGGCCGGAGTCGTACACGCGCGACGATTTCGCGTGGCCCAACGCGCTCTTCGCGCAAATGATGCTCGGCCGGCAGAACCGCTTGCCGCCGATCTTGGAGTCGATGGCTCGCTACTAGGCCGCCGCCCCTGGTTTCCGCGTTCCGCCGCTACGAATTGACCATTTTGCGCTCTTGCGAGAGCGTGTCCAAATAGGCTACGGCGAAGATCGCCGAAAGCGGCACGTTTACGACCGTCCAGAAAATCATATCCGCCCAGGCAGCGGTTTTGAACGCGTGGATCGCCGCTTGTTCCAGGTATACCGCAGCGATCGTTACTGCCAGGTTTAGCGCGAACAGCGAAAAGATGCGCGACATATTCACCCACGCCAGCATCATGCTGCGCGCGATCGCGTATGGAACCATGGTGAGGAGGTGCACGTCGTCGCTGAGGCAGAGGTACGGCTCGGAGTACACGAGCATCGCGCCCAAGAACAGCACCAAAGTTCCCAGAATGACGTTCAGCGCATCGCCGGCTTCCATAGTGGAAAAGCCGACGGTGTTGACGAGCGAGAGGCTGACGTCGACGACGATAACGGCCCACGCGCGTTCGACGATTCGCCCCCACCGTTCGCTCGCAGCCGGCAAAACGCCGCGCGCGTCGCAGCCCGCGTAGACCATCACCACGACGATCAGCAGCGGCTCGCCGATCAGCGTCGCGTACAGCTCGGAAAATTTTATCCGCGAAAAGAGATAGAAGAGTATTTCGAGCGCGAGAATGACCGCACAAGCGGCAAGATACAGCGGCCAGCGCCGGGCGATCAGTCGCGCTGCGACGAGCGCGATTGGCCGGTAGGACGGCAGTTCTTGACGGTCCAGCCGGTCCGGATTAGGCCAATTCAGATGGGCACACCAGAGAGCGCCGCATCGGCATGAAGAAGCGCACGTCGGCGACGCCGCCGCACATCACGACGTCGTTCTCGTCCCCGTACGCGCGTCCGTCGACATGGACGGTAAAACGTCCCGCGGCGAGCCCCGCGAGCGTGGTGCGAACCATGCGCGCGAATTTGTCGTGCGGCGCTCGCGCGCCGATGGCTTCGCGTACGGCCCACGACACCAGCTCGCGTACGCGAACGGGC
Organism: Vulcanimicrobiaceae bacterium; assembly: GCA_035938175.1. GTDB lineage: Bacteria > Vulcanimicrobiota > Vulcanimicrobiia > Vulcanimicrobiales > Vulcanimicrobiaceae > DASRDE01. The sequence goes on along the minus strand of DASZHD010000052.1, from coordinate 84,012 downwards.
GTGGCCAAAGCAAACGCGCCCGAACCGTTCACCGTAACGGCGTGGAGATCCAGGGGCACTCGGACGCGTATCACCCGGTATGGTTTTGCCCAGCTTCGAGGACCCGCCTGCCGTTAAGGAGTAACGATTCGGCGATGTCGGTTTTCGGCAACTACGCTTCCGCTCAGGTCGTCGACGCGGCCGAGAAGTTTATCAATAAAATGGACGAACGCGAACTTGCGTCCGCGATCGAGCAGAGCGAGCGCACGATGTCGCCCGGCGGCCGGACGCTCTTGGTGGAAGCGATCTTCGATGCGTTCCGCGCGCGCGGCGAATCATCGGAAGACGCAGCCGAAGGTGCCGGCACGTCGCTCGGCGCCATCGAACTCGGCGAGCCGCAAGCGATGCGCGCGCTGATCGAGTATGCGCGCACCAATACCGGACTCTTGAAAGAAGCAGCGATCGCCCTGATCGAACGCGAGCCTCCCGTCGTGTCGCAGCTTTCTCCACAGTTAGCGAACGGCATCGCGCAGCGGCTGTTGCAACCATGAGCGACGATCGGCGCCGCCGCCGCAACTCGGGCTCGCAAACGCGGCGAACTGCCGGTGCTTCCAACGCATTCACGCCATGGCTGATAACGATAGCCGCCGCGTTCGCCGTGATCGCGGGCGGGTGGTTTCTGGGACAAGCGCTCGCGCACGCATTCGGCGGCAAAAATGAAACGCAGACAGCGCAGACGCCGCCGACGAGCGTACCCATCGTGACGCCGTTGCCGTCGCCCTCGGCCGAACCGACCTCAGAAGTAAGTGCGGTCGCGCTTGCAACGGCGCCGCCTTCACCCAGCGCAGTTCCCTCGCCGAGCCCGGCGCCGACGGAAGAGCCGACACGACCGCCGACGCAACAGCCGGCGCCTTCGGCGCAACCGACCGCGCAGCCGACTGCGCAAGCGACCGCCCCGCCTTCGCCCGAACCGACACGCCGCCGCACGCCGAAGCCCGCGCCGACGCCGTCGGCTCCGCCGTCTATCGCACCGCGCGTGGCCGCAGAAACGGAATCAGCCGCCGAACAGACGGTACGCGCTTACATCGGCGCATTGATGCGCGGCGACCCGCAAACGGCTGCGTCGTACCTCGGCAACGGGGCTCCGGATGAGAGTTTTATCAATTCACAGACGCGGATCGAACGCATCAACGAGACCGTGAACCCGGACGGCAGTTCCAACGTAGACGTCCTTCTGCAAACGACCGGCGGGCAATACCATGAAACCTTTCAAGTCGCGCCGGGCACGGGAGGTAACCGCATCCTGGATAAGTCCGCGACGGGACCGTAGGATTCTTCGGCTAGCGCCTCGTCGCAGCGCGTAGCGCGCTCCGAAGGTCGTCCCCGATCAGAAACTCCGCAAGAAGTGCCCCAACGAACGTCGCGATTGCAATTGCCGAGAACAGCCCCGGCGCGCTAAACGGCACGGCGACGTAGAGTAGAACGAGTGCTCCAAACGCCAGGACGCAGCCCGCGAGAAAGCGCAGCACGGCGGCCGGAGATCGCAGCAGATCCGTGAAGTGCAGCGTGGCGATATCCCACACTTGCAGCGCGCAAAACCAAACGGCGATAACGGCGAGGAGTTTTGCGAAGATCAAGCTTCGTCGGGCCACGCCGCAAGCTCGCCGACGGCGGCGCTCTTTAGCACCTTGAGTCCGAGCATGGCGCATTTCATCCGCGTCGGACTGATGCCGATGCCGACGTTCTCGAGCACCGTTTCCTTGGGAAGCGTCGCAATTTCTTCCAGCGACTTTCCTTTCACGGCGTCGGTCAGCATCGACACCGATGCCTGACTTATCGCGCAGCCCTTGCCCGAAAAACGGATATCGGTGACCTTGCGATCGGGATCGACCTGCAGTTCGATCCGGATCTGATCGCCGCAGAGCGGGTTGAGATCTTCCGCAACCGCGTCGGGTTCGGGCAAATGTCCGAAATTGTGCGGGTTGCGGTAGTGATCGAGGATGAAATCCCGGTAGAAGTCGTCCATTTCAAACGCGGCCCGGGAGTAGCCTACAGTTTGAAAACATCGGCCGCCTTTTCGAGTCCGGTAATCAACGCTTCGACGTCCTCTTCCGTGTTGTAGATGTAGAACGACGCGCGGGTCGTCGCGGGCCACCCCATTTTCTCCATGAGCGGCATCGTGCAATGGTGTCCCGCTCGAACGCATACGCCCTCGGTATCGAGCAGCGACGCCAAATCGTGCGGATGGATGTCGGCAAAATTGAACGAGATGACGTCGGCGACCCGCTCGGGATCTTTCGGGCCGTAGATCGCCAGTCCGCGCGATTCCAGCGTAGAGAGCCGGTCGAACGCGTAGCGCATCAGCGCAACCTCGTGATCGCGGACCCATTGCATCCCGACGCCGTTCAAATAATCGATCGCCGTTCCGAATGCGATTGCGTCGGCGATGTTGCTGGTACCAGCTTCGAATTTCCACGGCAGCTCGTTGAACGTCGTCGAGGTGTACTCGACTTTGCGAATCATGTCGCCGCCGGTCAGAAACGGCGGCATGGCCTCCAGCAATGCGCGCTTACCGTACAGGACGCCGATTCCCGTCGGCCCGCACATTTTGTGAGCGCTGAGGGCGTAAAAATCGACGTCGAGCGACTGTACGTCGACCGGCATATTGGGCACGGCTTGCGCGCCATCCACAAGAACGAGTGCGCCGGCCGAATGCGCTTTGGGAACGATTACTTCCAGCGGCGCGATCGTTCCGAGCGTGTTGCTGACGTGCGAGAGCGCGACCAGGCGGCATCCATCCAGCAATTCGTCCAAATCATCCAACACGTGCAGGCCGCGCGCGTCGACGGGGATGAAGCGCAGCTCGGCGCCGGTTTTCTCTGCAAGCAGCTGCCAGGGCACCAAGTTGGAGTGGTGTTCCAACTGTGTCGTCAGTATTGCGTCGCCCGGACGAAGATTGGACAGGCCCCACGAATAGGAAACCAGATTGATCGCTTCGGTCGTGTTGCGCGTCCAGACGATCTCTTGCGGCTGCGCGTTCAAAAACCCGGCGACTTTACCGCGGGCGGCTTCAAACGCTTCCGTGGCGCGCGCCGCAATTTCGTAGACGCCGCGATGGATGTTGGCATTGTAATGGGTGTAATAGTCGACGAGCGAGTCGATCACGCACTGCGGTTTTTGCGACGTGGCCGCCGAATCCAGGTACACGAGCCGTTTGCCGCGCGACGTTCGTTGGCGCAGAATCGGAAAATCGCCGATGATTCGGGCAAGTTTGGAATCCGGGGTGGCGATCATTCGCTTACCTTTGCTTGCAGAGCCGCGCGGATCTCTTCCCGCAGCGCTTTCGTTGAGAATCGCTCGACGACGGGCTCGAAGAAGCCGAGCGCGATCATTTTCTCCGCGTCCGAGCGTTCGATGCCGCGGCTGGTCATGTAAAAGATCTGGTCCTCGTCGAGCGCGCCGACCGTCGCGCCGTGATACGCTTTGACGTCGTTTGCGGCTATCTCCAAAGCCGGCACGGAATCGATGTGCGAACGCTTCGAGAGCAGGAGTGCATCGTCACGCAACGCCGCTTCCGTGGCCTGCGCGTGCGGTGCGATGCGAATGTTTCCGAGATATCGCGCTTGGCCGCGGCCGGTTGCCGCGGACTTTACGAGCGTATGCGATTGAGAATCTCCCGCCGCATGGTGAACCGTTGAAACCACGTCGACGTGCTCGTCGCTCCGCGGGAAGAAGAGGATGTTTATTTGCGCATCGACGCCCGGATGTTCGGTAACAATCTCGATCGTTTCGACGCTAAGCGCGGCACCCAGCTCTGCCACGCACAAGACCGCAGCTGCATCCTTGGCAGGTTTCGCCGCGCGGGTGAAAACCGCGCGCGACGGAGTCGCCAGATCCTGTACGGCACAATACGTCACCGCAGAGCCTTCGCCGGTGACGATCTCCGAAATACCGCCGACGAACGGCGCAGAGCCGCGGACGCGCTCGACGATCGTGCAATTGGCGCCGCGCTCGAGCACCACCAGCGTGTACGGAAAGAGCGCTGCGGCTGCATCGTACGTGATCTCGATCGGCTCTGCCGGGGCCGCGTCGGCTGCCACGTACACGAATGCGCCGGTATTACAGAGTGCGGCGCTGAGCGCCGCAAACTTGGAGGCGCTAACGTCGCACGCGCTTCCGAATGCACGCCGGACGAGATCCGCATGGTCGCGCACGGCTGTCTGCAAATCGCACACGATTAGTCCACGCGTCGAAGGCGCCTGCAATTTCGGAGCCGGAGCAGCCGAAACGTCTATCGCCGAGTAATCGAGCGCATCGAGATCGATCTTCCAAAAGCGGTTCGGCTTTTCACGCCCGGAACGCAATTCGAAAGCACGCGCCAGCAGCTCGGACCGCCTGGGCGCCGTAAGCAGCGAACCATCGAGTCCGGCGATCGCCCGTTCTAAATTCGGCGGAACGGACGCCAAGGCGATCGCGCTAGGCAAGTTGCCCGATCTCCTCGCGAAGCGTGTCGTAGCCTTCGCGCTCGATACGGTGCGCGAGTTCCGCGTCGCCTTCCTTGACGAGGCGCCCGTCGATCAGCACGTGCACGACGTCCGCCTCGATGTGCTGCAGAATGCGCGGATAGTGCGTGATAATCAGAAAACCGGTCTCTTTGCCTTCGTCGCTCTTTCGAAGGGCGTTTACCGATTCGCCGACGGCGCGCAGCGCGTCGACGTCCAATCCGGAATCGGTCTCGTCCAAGATCGCATACTTCGGCGCGAGCACCGCGAGCTGCAGCATCTCCAAACGCTTTTTTTCACCGCCGCTGAAACCGTCGTTAAGATAACGCCCGAGAAAACCCGGATCCATGTCCAGCGTTTCGAGTTTTTCCATCAGCAGCGCGCGGAATTTGGCGGGCGTCAGATCGCCCGGCCGCACTGCCTGGCGCGCGGCATGGAGAAAGTTTGCGACCTTCACGCCGGGGATGGCCGCCGGATACTGGAACGACAGAAAGAGCCCGGCTTTCGCGCGCTTGTCGGGGGGAAGCGCGAACAGGTCCTCGCCGTCCAGCGTCGCGGTTCCGGACGTCACATTGTAATTCGGGTGCCCGGCCAGCGAAAAGGCAAGCGTCGATTTGCCGCTGCCGTTCGGGCCCATCAACGCGTGTACGCGCCCAGGTTCGACCGTCAGGTCGATGCCCTTCAAGATGTGGTTGCCGGCCACGTCGACGTGGAGGTCTTTGATGCGCAGGCCGCGGTCGGACACGAATTCAGCTCCTTAGATGGTTTGGGACGTTTGTAATGCTATCGCGCGGCGCCTAAGAAAGTCAAGGAAATCCTGGACTATCTTCCCATTTCGTGCTAGCATTCGAGCAGGATATGCAAGCCGACCGCTTTTTCCAGAGCACCCGGGGGCGCATCGTCGAGGAGCTGCGACGCCGCAGGTCCGCTTCGGCCGTGGACCTCGCCGCGATGTTCGGGCTCTCTCCCAATGCCATACGGCAGCAGCTGGTCGTGCTCGAGCGGGACGGCCTGGTCGTGGAAAAACCGGTGCGCCGCGGGCCCACCAAGCCCACGTATGAGTTCTCGCTGACGGCCCAAGCCGATAAACTGTTCCCGCAGCAATACGACAAGATGCTGGGAGCGGTGTTGCGCGAGGTCAAGCAGCAGTTCGGTCAGGAAGGTATCAGCAGAGTTTTCGACGGCATCTCCAAACGCACGGTAGCAAAAGCAAAAGAGCGCGTGACCGCGCCCGATGCCGAAGGCCGGCTCTCGCAATTGACGCAAGTCTTACGCGAAGGCGGCGTTGTCGCGGAATATAGTCTTATCGACGGCGGCTACGAGTTGCGCGAACACAATTGTCCGTATTCGGAAGTCGTGCGCGAGCATCCCGAAGTCTGTTCGGTCATCCATCAGGTATTGGACGAAACGATAGGCGGAGCGCACGTGCAGACGGAATCGCTTGCAACCGGCGGCACGGCGTGCCGGTTCGAAGTGAAGTCGAGCAGTTAGGAGCACAGGTCTTGGATTTTCCGAAATTCCAGCGGTTGGTCGAGGAACGGGCGGGTTTCCGCACTATGGAAGACGCGACCGCGAGCGGCGAGTACTTTAGCGATTCGTGCGGCGACATGTACAATTTCTTTTTGAAAATCGGGCCGGGCGCCGTGATCGAAGATATTTCGTACTTCACGACGGGATGCGGTTTCGGTACGGCGACGTGCAGCTTGGTCGTCGACCTCGCGAAAGGCAAGACGATCGCACAAGCACGCGCCATCTCTACGGACGACATCGAGAGCGCGTTGGGCGGATACCCGGAGAAGAAGAAGGATTACCCGCAGCGCGCGCTCGAGGCGCTCCACGTGGCGATCGACGACTATGCGCAAAAAGTCGCGAACGGTGCGATTCCGGATTACGAGGAAATGCCCGCCGCGCAGCCGGAGCCCGTTGCGCAGAACTCCGCGCCCGCAGCCGCCGCGCCTGCCGCTACCGGCGACGGAAAACTATTGATAAAGCTGCGATAACCTTCGCGGCCGCGCCCGAAGAATTCGCTACTGTTTCGGCAAGCTGTCCAGAAGTGATTGCGCGCGGCGCGCGCCATCCTGATCGTTGGCGAGTTTGAACTGACGCAGCGCTTCTTGTGCGTCTGCGCGAGTCGCCTGCAGTTTGCCTTGCTTTGCTTCGAGCACGGCACGTAAAAACAGTCCGTCCGGATCCGATCCCTGCGCGCTCAGGTAGGCGTTTACGTCGGTGAGCGCCGCCGGGACGTTTTTCTGCGCAGCCTCGCACACCGCGAGCCAATAGTGTGCCGGCGAATACCCCGGGTTGAGTTTCAACGTCTCCGACAAATCCGACGCGGCTCCGGCATAGTCTCCCACTTTCACGAGCACTTGCCCGCGCGTGAAATACGCACTGTCGGTGGGCGCTATCGAAATCGAACGCGTGCAATCGTCTTTCGCCTCCTGCAGCCGGCCCAGCGAAGAATTTGCACGGCATCGCGTGAGGAACGCATAGGCGTCCGTATCGTTCAGCGCTACCGCGCGGTCGGCATCGGCGAATGCCGCGGCGTAATCATCTTTAAGATACTCCGCATTGGCTCGGCCGCGATACGCGAACCCGTCCTTGGGGTTGAGCGAGATTGCGTGCGAGCAGTCCGCAATGGCACGATCGATCTTTTCGATCTCCACTTCGCTGTAGCATTTTGTCGCATACGCATATTCGTAGTCCGGATCGATCGCCAGTGCGGCATCGTAGTCGGCGATCGCGCCCGCTTCGTCGCCCAGATAATCCTTCGCATCGCCGCGCAGCACCAGCACGTGCGCGTCGCGCGGATTGGCGCGGTTTAATTCATCTAATACGGAAATCGCCGCCTTATAGTCGTGCTGCGAAATCAGCGTTCGCGCTTGCTCTATCGTCGGTGCGTGCGTCTGGCTGCGAGCCGGGCCGGTGAGGACCGCGGCTGCCGCCAACGTCAAGGCGGCGGCAAAAACGATTTCGCGGCCGCTGCGCCCCATCAGGTCCTCGTTTCGAACGTTGCGATGAAGTAATAGATACTCGGCACGGATTGGCAGTATGCCCGTGCGCCTTGAAACGTCGAAGATTGCGCCGCGGCTTGTGCGGCGGCGTCGAGCGTCGCGTCCGTCGTACTGCCTTCTACCCACGTATCCGCCACGGATCCGTTGGGATTCAGCGCGACTGCGACGATGGCCGAGCCCGAGGCGCCGACGACGCGCGCGGCATCGGGATACGTCGGCTGCGTCTGCTTAAGCAACTTTGCCGGTTCAAAGGGATCCGCGCAACCGGATGCTTCCAGCGGCGAACGCGCCGTAGGCTTCAGCACCGCCGAGCCGGGATCCGGGGTTGCGCTCAAAGCGCCTACGTCTGCGAACGAATATTTCGGCTCGGACCAAATCTCGGGAGCTAGGGGGCACGTTACGCGCCCGCGATCGCTCCAGCGAAAGATGTCGCCGATCGAAAGCGCGTTGGTCACGAAGGCATGGTTGACGCGCACCGCGGACGGAAAGCGAACGTACATCACCGGTGAAGCTGCAAGACCCACGTCGACTGGATATCGCAGGGGTATCGTGCGCACCGCGGAGGACAACGTTGTTTGGGGTACGTCGGCCTGAAACCATCCCGCACTCGTATCGAACACAATGCGCGCGCTGAGCTGCCGTTCGGAGAGCGCGCGAAGCTGAATGCCGTACGTTTGCGTTGCCGCGGCGTTTGCCAAGGGTGCGTAGTCGAGTACGCCCGGGCAGAATTCGGTCGTAGCTGCGGCGCGGCCCAAGACCATCAGCATCGCCCCCGCGAGAGTGACCGCAAATACCAGGACGCGCGTCATCTGGGCGCTATTCGGACCCGCGCTCGCCGCCGCCTTGCAGAGCAGCGTATGCGCGGGGCTCGTAACGCGTCGTTTTGCCGTCGGGGAGAGATTCGAACAAGGTGAGTTTGCGCACGCGCAAGCGCATCGGCTTTATGTCCAGCAGCGGAAGGTGGCTGTGCCCGCCCTTTATCCGCGCGATCGTGACGTGTGCGACGGCATCCTTGTCGAAAGTGAAGCCGATTCGTGCGTATGCGTCGCGCAGGTTGTGCGCGAGTGCGCGAAACGCTTCTCCCTGCTGCCGCGATCCGATCCAGACGACGCGCGGCCTCCGTTCGTGGGGAAACGCTCCAACGCGGTCGAGCGTTAGTGTGAACGGCTTGAATTCGAACGCGACCGAACGCAAGACGCCTTCGATGGCTTCGACGCGCTCCGGTTCAACCCAACCCAGAAACGCCAGCGTCACGTGCAGTTTCTGCGCGGGTTCGAATTTGGCCGGCAACCCTTGTGCTTGCAGCCTGCCGGATATCTCCGCGCACGATTCGCGCGTACGCCGGTCGAGATCGATTCCGGTGAAGAGCTTCGGGCGGTACACTATTGCAGATAGGGATTGCTGTTGCGCTCCGTGCCGATGGTCGTATGCGGACCGTGTCCGGGAATCACGCGCGTTTCGTCCGCATAGTCCAGCAGTTTCGTACGGATGCTGGTAACGATGTCTTCCATGGACGTTCCACCCAAATCCCACCGTCCGATCGATCCCGCGAACAGCGTATCGCCCGAGAGCACCGTTGCCGTTTTCGAAGCGTTGCCAGCGATCGCGAAGCAAACGCTTCCCGGCGTGTGCCCGGGCGTATGCAGCACTTCCACGCGAAGATCGCCGATCGAAAGCACGTCGCCATCGTGCAAATCCGCATCCAACTCGACGACGCGCGGCGGCTCGGCGAGCCCGATCCATCGTGCCTGCAGCTCCAGCGCGCGGTAAAGTGGAAGATCGCCCGGATGAAGAAGCGCGCTCCCGCCCGCGCGCGACCGCAGTTTCCCCAAATCACCGATGTGATCGATGTGCGCGTGGGTGTGGATGAGATATTTCGCGCGCAGATCGTGCAGTGCCAGCCGGCGCAGGACTTCTTCCACGCCGTCGCCGCCGTCCACCACGATCGCTTCGCCGCCCGCCGCGGGTGCGATAATCGTGCAGTTACACGCAAGGGCGCCTACCGGAAACGTCTCCAGAATCACCCCGGCGCTTTCTGCGTCAAACGCGCTTTTGCTTCATATCGCTGGACGTCACTTCTTCGCCGGCTTTTTCATGATAGAAGCGGATGACGAGCACCGCGACCGCAAATACGAAAAGAATCGCGCCCTTGACCGTGATGGAGAGGGTCGGTATCAGCACCAGACCGGCCGACACATACGGCAGCACGGTCACGATGTATCCCGTCCACTCCTTGAGCCAAGCCCACGAGCCCTCGGGGGCGTGCGCTCCGGGGCGCTTTGCGACGGGACCTTTTGCACGGCTTGCCATACGCGATATTTACCCGCCCTGAACACGGCGGCCGTTCGGCGGTTATTTGCGGCCTTCGGTCCTGCCGATATCTGGGTGAGTGGACATCAACGTCGATCTGGCCCGTATTCAAGCGCGCATCGCACAGTTGGACGGCACGACCGCCCCGGCGGCGCCGCAGACGGGCTCGTTTGCAACGCTTGTCGGTTCAATTTCGCCCGGAGCGGGCCTTGCTCAAAATACGCCGCTCCAATGGCCGGTGCTCGGGGCGGTTACGTCGCCGTTCGGCGAGCGTAAGAATCCTTTGGGAAGCGGCGACGATTTTCATCCGGGCATCGACATCGCCGCGGATCGCGGCGCGCCGATTGCGGCAGCTGCTGCGGGGCGCGTCGTCAGCGCCGGTCCCGACGGCGGTTACGGAAACTTGGTCGTGCTGGACAACGGTAACGGGATTACCACCCGGTATGCCCATTGCTCGCAAATTTTCGCTCGCGTCGGTGACATCGTTACCGCCGGTCAGACGATCGCGGCGGTTGGTTCGACGGGCGCTTCAACCGGCCCGCATCTGCATTTTGAAGTTCGCGTCGGCGATCGCGCCGTCGATCCCCAGCAGTATCTCGCGCGCTAGCCGTCCAGATCGACGATGAGCGCGGAGTGATCGCTCAAAGCGTCGAGCCGGAAGCCGTGATCGTAAAACGCGTCGCGCAGACGCGGTAAGAGGGCCGGCGACAGAAACGCCTTGTCTAAGCGCCAGCCATTGCGGCGCTGCGGGACGCCCATATGCGGATACCACGAGTATTCCAGCCGGTCCGGATGACGCGCCAGCCACGCTTCGGTCCAGTGCCGTTCGAGCATTTCATACAGCTGCGCCGTGCTGAACGAATCGGCCAAACGTGCTTTGCCGGCGTTGGCTTCGATGTCCGTTTCGTTTCGGCCGGAGTTCAGATCGCCGATCGCCATTGCCGGAAGCCCGCGCTCGTTCATGGCTTGCGCGAAACGGATCAAATAGGACAAGTGCGGCCGCTTCCGATCCTGCCCGGGTAAGTAGCAGCCGATCAAGTGCCAATCCGGAAACACGCATTCGATCATCGCGCCCGGATATGCCGCCGGCGGCAACCCCGCCGGATTGTACACGGCTTCGAATGGGACAATCGAAGAAACGAGTACGCCGTTGCCGCGTTCTCCGGCGGTGAAGGCTTGATGCTTGTGGCCCCAGCCCCGCGCGGCCGAGCGGATGCGTTCACCCGTGGGTGTGTCGCGATATTCGCTGAAAACGCAAATGTCCGGGCCATGCGAGTGGACGCGCGCAAGCAGATCGTCCAATTTCGAGCGGATGCCGCCCGATCTAACGTTGATCGCGAGGACTCGCATGCAGCTCGTGCACCATAAACGTCAGTCGATCCGTATTCCGAAGTCGTGAAAGTCGCCGTTGTAGTATCCGAGCGGTGAGCCGGCCCGCGACGCGCACGAAAGAACGCGCCCGATGAAGATGCTGTGCGAGCCGGCGTGATGTTCTTCGGCGACCGCGCAATCCAAATGCGCGACCGCGCCGTCTAACACGGCCGCACCGGTTACATCGGTGGAGTAGCCGACGCCTTCGAATTGGCGCTCGCGAAACTTTCCGGCGAAACGCTCCGCCAAGTCGCGCTGATCGCCGGCCAAAAAATTCACGCAAAACACTTTGGAAGAGGAAATGTAGAGATAACTGCGCGCTTCCCGATTGATACAGATAAGGACCATCGGCGGATCGATCGAAACGCTCGCGAAAGCGCTGACGGTGACGCCGCGCGGCTCCTTTTCGCGCAGACTGGTCACTACCGTAACGCCGGTTGGAAAGTGACGCATCGCCGCTTTGAACGCTGCAGCCGTAGGTGCGGAACTCACTGAATTCGCGCGCCGATGCCCAGACCATCGCCGATCGGCACGATCGTCGCATCCATGTCGGGGTGTGACAAGAACTCGCGGATGAACGCTTCGGAACCCTCGCTGCGCAGCAATCCCGAAAACATCATCAGCCCCGAGAGTTTGAGCAACGGCAGGCAAGGCTGCAGGTATGCTGCGTAGTCGGCGCCGGGCGCGTCGACGAAGATCATGTCGATGTTGCGCTGCGGAAAAATCGGTAATACTTCGAGCGCCGGCTGATTGACGATTTCGATGTAGTCGTCCTCACCCGCGCGCGCGAAGTACGAACGCGCGATGTCCGTACGCTCGATATCCGGGTCGAACGTCCAAATACGGCCCGCCGGCGGTTGCGCGAGCGCCATCCACAACGTAGCGTATCCGTAGCCCGTACCGATTTCCAGGATGCGATTCGCTTGCATTGCGTGCACGAGCGTTGAAAGTAGCCGCCCCACAGAACGCTGAACGGATCCGGCTTCCTCTTTCCTGGAATATTGCTCCAGTTCCAACAGCAGCGGGTGCAGCGCGGGAACGTCTTGATACATCGGGCCCGCCTTTGGCGGCAGGCCCGGTCGCCCCTCCGGATGAAACCAAGCCGCCCATGTCTACGCGGCTGCGGCTGTTTCCGCTCAACGCCGTGCTCTTCCCCGGAGCCGTGCTGAACCTGCACGTCTTCGAACCGCGATACAAGCAGATGATCGGCGAATGTATCGAATCGGGCGAAAACTTCGGCGTGGTGCTGATTCGCGATGGCCGTGAAGCCGGTGATCCCTCGGTGGAACCGCATCAAATCGGTTCCGTCGCCGAAATCGTGGAAGTATCGCAGCTGCCCTTCGGCCGTTTTTACATATCGGCGATCGGGCGGCAGCGCTTTCGCATCCGCAGTATCGTCAGCCGCGAACCGTATCTCACCGTCGACGCGGACATCTTGGAAGACAAGAACGGCAACGACGGAGAATCCGTGCAGCTGCAGGACGACGTGCGGGACGCGTTTCTGCAATATCTCGATCTGATCGTGCAGTTCAGCGGGCAGCAAAGTTCCGTCGATCTTCCTGCCGATCCGCAATCCGTCTCATACGCCGTCGGCGACGCGCTGCAAGTCGCAGACTCGATAAAGCAGCGTTTGCTGGAACTCGACAGCACGAAGCAACGCTTGCGCGCCGAACTCGGCTGCCTCGAACGCCTGCTGCCGCAGCTTCGCGAATTACTCCAACGCCGCGAACAAGAGCTGCAAGCCCGCAAAGAACGCGGCGACGACCAGGAACGCCGCGGCGAACAGGAACGCTACTTCGGCAAGTATTTCAGCGTAAACTAGCGTTGAAGACGCCGGGAGCCGGCCTAGGGCCGCTCCGAAAACCGTTCGCGATTTTCCGTCCGTGGAAAATCGCTACTTCCTCGCATTTTGCGAGAACAAGTTTGGAATCGGCCATCCTGGCCGGTGCAAAATGTCGGGAAATTTTCGGAGCGGCCCTAGGCCGGCTCCCGGCGTCTTCAACGCTGCTTAGCCTTATTAGCTGCCTTCAATACGTTCCGTAAGAGCGCGACGTTCGTTACCGGTCCGACGCCGCCGGGTACAGGCGTGATTGCGCCCGCGACTTGCGCGGCGGACTCGAAATCCACATCGCCTTTCAGCTCGCCGTTCACCACGGTGGTTCCGACGTCGATCACCGTGGCGCCGGGCGAGAGATCGCGGCCGCCGATAAGGCCTGGTACGCCGGTTGCGACGACGACGACTTCGGCCATTTGCACGTAGGGTTGCAGCGCCGTCGATTCTTTGTGCAGAACGGTGACGGTGGCATCGTGCGAGAGCATCAGCATCGCGACGGGAGCGCCGACGACGACCGAGCGTCCAATCATCACCGCGCGGCGGCCGGCGAGCGGCCAGTGCGGACTGCGTTCGAGCAGAAGCATGACGGCTGCGGGCGTTGCCGGAACGAACTCGGCGCCGCTTCCGAATGCGAGATGACCTTGATTGGTCGGATGCGTGCCGTCGACGTCTTTGTGTAGCGGAATCGCGTCCGCGATTGTGCGAATCGACAGATGCGGCGGCAGCGGCTGCTGCAACATTACGCCGTGGACCGACGCGTCGTCACGCAAGGCTTGCAATTCGGTGCGAACGGCCGAAGCAGGAGAGTTTGCGGCAAGTTCCACGACGTCAACCGCGATGCCCACTCGCTCCCCGGTTTTCACCAAATTGCGAACGTAGGCGAGCGACGATTCGTCTTCGCCGACGAGCACGATGACCAGCCGGGGATGTATCCCTTCCTCGCGAAGCGCACTACTGCGTTCGAGCAATTCGGCGCGCAGTTCGGCAGCGACCGCGCGGCCGTCCAAAATGCGTGCCGGCACGGCTTCGCGCTTTCGTCCGGTAAAGGAGCGAAACCTGGAACACGTTCGTCGAGAAGTGCGAATCGGCAGGCATTTCGGGCCCGCGGAGTTCGAACGTGCCTTTCGCAGTTTTCAACAGCTGTATCAAGTGCGGCCGGCCGCCATATTGTGCAGCCCGGACGTGCTCGAACGATACTGCGAACTCTTCGAACGCGCGGGCGCGGGACACTATCGCGAATTGCGGTTTGACGGCGTTCGCGTGTGCGCGGCCATCATGCCGTCCGGTACGATCGCATTCGAGGGCGAGGTCGACGAAGACCGAATGGGTGACTGGTGAGGAACAAACTCGGCTGGATCTATTGGATTGCGGCTGCGGCGATTGCCGTTGCGGTTTTGGCCGTCTACTTTCGCGGCGGCGAAAGCGCCGGGGCGTCGGGTCCGGCTGCGCTCGCGGGACAGCCGGCGCCGAGTTTTTCGGTGCCCCGCTTGGGCGGCGGATACGGCGCGTTGGACACGTATCGCGGGCGAATCGTGGTGCTGAACCTTTGGGCAACGTGGTGTCCGCCATGCCGCGCCGAAATGCCCGATCTCCAACGTCTTTATGAAAACTACCGTTCGCGCGACGTCGTCGTGCTCGGGGTGGATCAAGGCGAGTCCGGGACGACTGCTGCCGCTTTTGCACAGTCACTCGGCATCCGCTATCCGATCTTGATCGACCAGCAGCAGCAATACGGACGCGTCTATGCGGCGCTCGGGATGCCGACGACGATCGTAATCGACCGCAACGGAATCGTCGTTCGCGGCTTCGACGGCGCGCTGTCGTACGATCAAATGGTGGGCGCGATCGCGCCGCTCGTCGGCAAGAGTACGTGACCCTGTTTTGGATTTGCACGGCTTGCGCGATCGGCATGACGCTCGCGCAGGACGTTTTTGCGGGATCGGACGTCTTTCACTCCGGCTGGTACAACGTCATCGATGCGGCGCTCTTGATCGTTGCGGCGAACGCAAAACGTAAAGAATCTCTGGCTTTGGCAGGCTGCGCCATCGTCGTGTTCGCCGGCATCGCGTGCGGTCTGATGGCGCCCGACACGCACGTGATTACGGGCGCTCCGGGTGCGACGGTTCGAGACGATCAGATCGGCGCATCCGCCTCGTTTCCGTTGAGCGGTACGGATATTGCCGTGCAGCGCGGGCACGCAGCGGTACCGGTCGGTGCCGCCCGCCGCTATTGGGGCGCCTACGTGATGTGGCAGCAGCCGCGCGACGTCGTCGAGGTTCGAGTCGCCGATGCACGCGGAAATCAGCTCACCGTGACGCAGCCGACGAACGCCTCGTTTTTGTCACCGGTTCTTTTGATGCAGCAAACCACGGTGATAGGCGGCCTGAACGTGCGGATCGACTCGTTTTCGGTTCCCGCGAAGGATATCAACGCAAAAGCGGTGCTGTTCTCGCCGCAGCAAGCCGCGCAATTTCACCGCGATCCGGTCGCCGCCGGGCAGCCGGCGGTGCTGTTCGTCCTCTCCAATCGCACCGGGGGCGACGTGCCGGGCGGAATCGGCATCGTGACGCCGGGATCCCAAAAGCGGATCGGTCCGCTGCTGATCGGTGCGGCCGTGCGCAGCTACCCCGCGCTGGTCGTCGCATCTGCGCCATATTGGCCTGCATTGCTGATTGGATTGTTTGCATACGCCGCCGGAGCGGTCCGGCGTGCGCGCCGAACGCAGACGCCCTCGTGATAGCTGCCGCAGCGCTCGCGGCATTGCTAACCCGAACGGTTTCGCAAAGCGACGTTTTCCGTCCGCCCGCGCCGCCGCCGGTTCTGTTCGCGCAAATGGCACGCAGGCTGCGCGCAAAAACGGTTACGTTTGAAAGCGGCGGCGTCACGCTTCGCGGGTTTTGGTTTCCCGCTACGCGCGCGGACGCGAAATTCGTGCTGGTATTTTATGGGAACGCGGAGCTTGCGCCGTACGAAAGCGACCGCCTGACGTGGCTAAGGACGATCGGCTACAACGCCGTTTGCTTCGACTATCGCGGCTACGGGTACAGCGGCGGCGTTCCCGATGCAGAAACGATTCGACGCGACTCCGTTGCGCTTTACGATTACGTGACTGGCGGCCTCGAGCGATCGCATGAGCCGGCGTTCGTCTACGGCATTTCGCTGGGAACGCAGTTCGCGATTCACGTCGCCGCGCAGCGGCGCGTGCGCGGCCTGCTGCTGCAGTCTCCGGCGGCATCGGCGGATGAAGAGATGAAATGGTACGCGCAGCGTTTTCTGGGCATCGCGTCGCCGTTCATCACGCTGGTTCCGAGCGCGCAGGTGCGATCGCTTTTTCAGGGCGCGAAAGAAATTGCGGACTCGAAGGCGCCGTTGATCGTCGTGCACGGCGCGCAAGACGAGCTGATTCCCATCGCGCAGGGCCGAGAAGTGTTTTCCGCCGCTCCCCTGCACGATAAGCGCTTCATCGAGATTCCGGATGCGGGTCACGGCAATATCCGGTTCGATCGCCCGCCGGCCGGGCCGCCGGTGCGGAGCTTCTTAGCCGCGCACTCGTGAAGGCTTAAAAATTCGTGCCGCTCGAGAAGCGGAATCCCTCGATCTTTGCGGCGGGCGCGACGAGCGAATAGGAATAGCCGCCGGTGCGGTGCAGCGAATTCGAAAACTCGCAGTGCCGCAGCGCCTCCAAGATGCTTTGATTGAAGCGCATATTACGAACGCCGCCGCGCAATTCGCCGTTTTCGATGAGGAACGTGCCGTCGCGGGTCATGCCCGTGACGATCGCCTTCTTTTGGTCGACCGTGCGAATGTACCAAAAGCGCGTGATCAGCAGTCCGCGCTTCGTTTCGGAGATGAGCTCGTTGAGCGGCTTGCTTCCGGGACCGATCACCAAATGCAGTGCTTGCGGTCCGTAGGCGTTCGGCGCCGGCAGCGCATGCCCGGTGTTGGCGCATTTTAGGCGTTGAGCGTAATAGCTGTCGGTGACGAAGTTGCGCGCGACGCCGTTCTCTACGAGCGCAATGCGCTGCGTCGGTTGCCCTTCGTAATCGAACGGCATGCCGGGATTCAGCGGATGGGCATAGTCGTCGCCGATTGTCACGTTGTCGCCGAAATACTTTTGGTTCAGACCGTCGGCGAAGAACGAGGAGCCTTCTTCATAGGACTGCGCGGAGAAGTGATCCGCCAGATAGGAGATCAGTTCGCCGAATGCCGCGGGCTCGAGAATCACGGTCCACGGCCCTGGTTCGACGGTTTGCGGATGCGCGGAGTCCTTCGCTTTGCGCGCCGAGACGTCGCCGATGTCGCGCGCATCGAGCTGGGTGACGTCGTTGTGATAGCCCTCGCCGAAACCGCTGGAATCGGCGGCGTTCATCTTGACGTTCACGCCGCAATCAGTGCGTTCGAAAGACGCGCGCGCGCCGCTCGAATTGACGACGGTAACGCCGTCCGACTCCGTCGTCACAAAACCCGCGCACCAATACCCGTGATCGTCCGCGGCCCGGAAAACCGCATCGGCCATTTGCGCGCGCAACTCGGGCGTGGCGTGCGCCGTGCCGGTTACGAAGGCTCCGGGCGGCGGCACGACGTTTCCGCCGCGCGGTAGTTCCGGCTGATCGGGATCCTCGGGGGCTAACCTGGCCATCGCTTCCGCGCGATGCACGACCTCGCGAAGCGAAACGTCGTCGAGCAAATTCGTGCTGGCGGAGCCCGAACGCTGTCCGATTAGCGCGCGAACGCGCACCGAGACGTCCGCCTCCGCGACGTTTTGGTGAACGGTATTGCGGCTAAAGCGCGTCAGTTCGCTATTGGACGAGGTGACGAGCACTTCGGTTTGCGAAGCCGGCGACAATTCCAACACGCGCTGCGCCAGCTGTTCGCGCTGCTCGCTATCCATTGTAACCGACTCCTACTTGCACCTGACGAAAGCGCGCCGGCGACGCGCACTGTGCCGTGCGGCCGGTTTGCATCGGTTCGCCTTTGCCGCAGTTCGGCGTGCCCCACGGCACCCACGACCGCCGGTCTGCGATTGCGTCGCACGAGTTCCAGAATGCCGGCGTGACGCCCGCGTACGTGGGATTCTTGAGCATGCGCCCGCGTTTGCCGTTCTTCACTTCCCAAGCGATTTCGCAGCCGAATTGGAAATTCAAACGGTGGTCGTCGATCGACCAGGACCGGTTGCTTTCCATGTACAGGCCGTCCTTGACGTCGTCGAAAAGATTCTCGAACGGTGTATTGCCGGGAAGCAGATTCAGGTTGCACATGCGGATCATCGGGACGAACTCCCAGCTTTGTGCGCGCACGCACGCGTTGCTTTGGCGTCCGATGGCGCGGGCCGTATCGTTGCTCATCTCGTATCCGACCAGCATCCCGTTGCGGATGATATCCGATACCGTGCTTTTGGTGCCTTCGTCGTCGTAGCCGGCTGTGGCCAGACCTTCTGAAATCGTGTTGTCGATGACGATCGTAACCAGGTCCGAACCGTATTTGAGTTTTCCGAGCTGCTCCACCTCGAGAAAGCTGACGCCCGAAAAATTTGCTTCCCAGCCCATGACGCGATCGAGCTCGGCGGGATGGCCGCATGACTCGTGCATTTGCAGCGAAACTTGCGATCCTCCCAAGATGATATCGAACGTTCCGCTGGGACACTGCGGAGCGTTCAGCAATGCGACCGCCTCCTCTGCGATGCGCGGTGCGTTTTCGCGCAAACGCGCCTGTTCGACGATCTCCCAGCCCCCGGCTTTGTACAGTCCGATGTCGCCCGGATACGTGCGCCGTTGTACGTCTCCGTCACCCACAGCAAGCGCCTGAACCCCGCTGCCCGTTTGCCGAATGCTCTGCGCGATGTTCGATCCGATCGTACTGTAGAAATACTTGTCGGTGCTCCAGAGATCCATCCACGCGCGCCCTACGGTGATTTGCGTGCCGACGTGCAGCGCTTTTTCGGCTTCCAAGAGCAGCTGTACGCGTTCGCCCAGCGGGATGTCGTGCGGATCGCGTTCCATCGCCGTTTTGAACGTATCGACGTATGCGCGGCCGGGCATGTCGCCGATGCGGCGGCGGGCAATGGAAGCGCCGGCTCGCGCAATTTCAACGGCGCGCGCGGCCGTGCGATCGATTCCGGGATCGCTCAAATCGGAGCTTGCGGCAAACCCCCAGGCACCGTCGAGCAGTGCGCGAATGCCGTAGCCGCGGCTGGTAGAATCTGAAAGTGTCGCAACGACGCCGTTTCGAGCTTCGATTCGTTCCGAGCGGGCGATTTCAAAACGGATGTCGGCGTACTCTGCCCCGCGCTTGGTGGCCGTATCGAGCGCGCGTCCGGCCAACGAATCAAAACTCATGGCAGGCGCTATTTGGGAGATTCGACGGCGCTGCCTGCCAGAATTGCGCGAATCGAGCGAAGAGCGACGCTGCCCGACGCGGTGACCGCTTGCGACGGGCCGACGCGGTTGATGACGTAGATCGACTTCAGGGTTAGCGGTTGTGCCAGCGCCGGCGGAAAGCGCAACTCGACCGTTTTCCAGCCGTGCCAATCGATCGTGGACAGCGTGTACAAGAAGCGTTCGTTGATGGCGTTGTTTACGGCTACGCGCAAAATCTCACCGTTGCCGTCGCCGTAAACGTCTGCAGCCAGACCGAGCGCCGGCTCCGGCAGCGTTATCGCAGCGTCGGCGTACGCCGCGCGCTCCGTTCCCGAAAAATCGTACGCCAGCGTAAGGCATCCCGCGCATGGCCGGTCTTTCTGAATGCTGCCCGCTTGATCGCGCGGCGCGGTGGCAAAGACGGCGTTCGGCGCAAATGCAACGTTGAAAAGATGTTCGCCGACGATAACCGTTTGCGAAGCCGTTCGATCGCCGAGCCGCAGGCCGACGACGCCGTTTGCCGTGCGCGCTGCAAACCGGCCGTGGCCGTCGATGCTGCCGCCGCGTGCACTCCAAACAAGCGTGTCCGGAAGCGCAATCGGAAAGCCCTGCGCAGTATATGCACGCGCGGTCAATTGCAGTTCCCCATTTTCAGGAACTACCGGTAGAAGCGGTAAAATTTGTATGCGCGAGACCGCGGAGCTGATGTGAACCGGCACGGTCGTCTGTAAAGTGCCGCTGACGACGCGTATCGACGCCTGCGTTTCGCGGTTGCCCGCGATGAAAACGCCGCCGTCAACGGCGCCCGCATTTCCCGGAATGACCTGCATCCGCACGCCGCAGGCGCAGCGCGGATGCCCGCCTTCATCGGTCACCGCGACATGCAGCGCGACGTGCGCGCCGGGAAAAGCACGAACTTCCTGCGGCGTCGCGTACAAGCGCGCCGGCGGACCTTCCGGCGCGTCGCTGTATACGAGCAACGCGTCCGCTATGCGGCGCTCTTTTCCGTCCGAAGGTGCATTCAGGACTTGTGCCGTCCTCTCGCCGGGAACGCGCGCGACGAGCGTGGAGCTGCCGCCGCCGTCGAACTGCATTCCGGTCTGTGCGCCGAACGCGATCATCAGCGCGGCGAATTGCGGCTGAAGCACGCCGATCGAAGTCTCCGGCTGCCGTCCGTCGATCTCGAATAGTAAGAGCGTGCCGTCGCGCGTCAACGCGACGCCCGAAGCGGGCATGTGCGTTGCAAATTCACCGGTCGAAGGACCGTCGGGATCGGCATACCACTCGCCGTCCTTTACCAACAGCGGGCCGCCGCCGATCGCGGCCGTGATGTCTTGCAGCGGCGGCGTCGCGTCCGCGGCGATCGTTACCGGATCTCCGGCTTGCGGCGGATCAGCTTGACCGTATTCGTTTTGTCCGATCGCCAAATAGTAACCGGCGGGCTGTGCCACCGTATTGTCAGCGATCGAAAGCGCCCGGTACGTCGCGAACGGCGGCGTACCGTTTTGCGGCGCAAGCGGAATTTCGGTAACGTTTTCCTCCGGCCGAAGGGGACCGAATTCGGGCGTGATCAGCACGGCGTCGCCTCCAGGCGGCGGCCAGTCGTTGATCGTCTTCACCGCGATCGATCCGGTCGGCAGCGTTGCGGTCGCGCCGATGTGAAATTCGTCGAACGAGACGTGTTTGGAGGCCGTGAAATCGATCGCCCAGCGCTGCATCGGGGCGCGTATCAGGCGTCCGTTGGAAATGAGAATGTTCAGCGGCTGGTTCGTCTGGTTGATGTCGAAGTAGTCGCCGTTTATGCCGGCGACGGCGTTCGTCCGCTGCGCCATCGAAGAGACGGTTTCGCCGCTCGAGATTAACCGGTCTTGCGCGAGCGCGGTGCCGATACGGATCGTTGGTTCGTGCAGGTCGACCGCAATCACGTGAACCGCCAACGGGCCATCCTGCGTGAGCATGTCGTACTGCGCGTATTGCACTCCCGGCGCAACGTCTTGCACGGTGGGCGCATCGGTGACGATTTTCGGAAACGGTGGGCGCGGCTGGGGAGCCATCGGCAACAGCGTTCCGAGAAGCAGCGCGGCTATGGCCACGATGCGACGCTGAGCGGGAAACCGCCCGTGGCGAACGGTGCGCCGGCGACGCGCCGCAGGGTGCGCAGACTCAACACGTCGATGCGATTATCGTGCGCGCACGGCACGAAAAGAAGCCCGCCGGTGATATGGGGACGCCACGGCGTTCCGCACGTACGGATCGGCGCGCGCGCCGCGGCCAGCGTATCGTCGCGAAGAACGTACACCATGTCTTTCGCTTCGTCGGTGACGAACAGCCGGCGGTGCTGCGCGTCGAAAGCAATACCGAGCGGGAACGTAAAGTATGCACTGCGTCGTACGATACGCGGCACGCGTCCCGCGTCGATCTCCGCGACATATCCGCCTTTCCCGTTCATGCCCGGGCTCGAATTCGAGACGACGTATAGACGCTGGCGCCGCGGATCGAGCGCGACGCCGAACGTGCGGTTCACACTTGGCAGCTTGCGCAGCAGCCGCATCGTGCGCGCATCGACGACGGCGACGCTTTGTTCGTTCACGTTGCCGACGTACACGAGTTGCCGCGCTTCGTCGATCGTCAGGCCTTCCGCCGTGTTCCCAGTGCGAACCAGCATGACGTCGCCCTCGGGCGTAATTCGCGTAAGCGCTCCGGTCGGGCCGGCATCGCGATCGCTGACGAAGACGTTTCCCGAACGCGCGTCGACGGCAATCTCGTTTCCTTCGGATACGCCCGCGATGCGCTGCACCGTCCACGGGTTGCGTTTGATTGCGGTCAGGATGTCGCCGTCGGTGTCAGCCGCGAAAATGTCGCCGTTTTTGCCGAACGCCACGTCACCCGCCGGTCCGCCGATACCGGCGTAACCGAGCAGTGCGAACGAACGCGCGTCGTGCAGCGCAATTCCGTCGTCGTAAGAAGCGACGGCGATCAGTGCGCGCCGCGGCGCCGGCGGCGGTACGATAGTCACCGTGCCGTACGCAACGGTGCCGGACGATGAAGCGACGAGCGTCGCGGTTTGCGGCCGGTCGACGGAAGGCGCGATGTAGTCGTGGCCTTCAATCCTTCCCGGTCCGACCAGCGAAAGGGAGAACGTGCCTTGCAGGCCGGTTGCTTCTACGAGTACCCGGCTTCCGGAGATCAACGGACCGGCGCCGGTATGCAATCCGAACGATCCGATCCGCAAGTGCGCCCGGTGTACGGGTGCGTTGCCCAGCATCAGCGCCGCGAGCGCGAAACCCGCGATTCTAACGCTGCGCATGCGAATGCGCGCGTTCAAGACCTGCGCGAACGTCGGTCCCGGGCGCAACGAGCGTTTGCCGTGCGCGTGCCGGATCGTACGTAAAACTTGCGATACGGTACCCGCCGAAGGTTCCGCAAACGACGGCTCCGTCGGGATCCACCGCAAAGGCGCGTCCGCGCGGTTGAATCGCAATGACGTACATGCGCAATTCCAACGCGCGAGCGCGTGCAAATGCGACGAGCCACGGCAGTTCGACGGCAGACTTCCAAACGGCCAGATCGACGCCGTTCAAACGGTACGCCGCCAGACCGCGCGGATCCAGGACGATACGATCGTCGACGAACACGAGCGGAACGTCCTGATTTCCGGCGGCGGGATACGTGGATTCGGGCATCACCAGCACTTGCGCTTCGACGATGCGCAAACGATCTTCCATCACCGGTTCGTCGCGGAGATCGTCCGCCGCAATCGCGATGCGCACCGGCGAGACGGGCGCCCCGTCACGCTGCATGGTCCGCGCCTCACCAAGCGGCGGACGAGGAATATTCAAAGCCCCCGCTTGTACGTCGGAGCAGACGAATTGTTCTTCGTTTTGCGACGCAATGGCCGCCACGGAACCGTCGCTCGCGACGATCTGACTCTTTCCGCTATACGCGACGCAGCCGAGTTCTACTCCGCATTTATTTGCTGCGACAAACGGTACGCCGTTCTCGCGGGCGCGAACGCGCACCAGCAGATCCGCTTGGATATTCTCCAGGTTGTCCGGGTCTCGTCCGCTCGTCACCCATGCGGTGGGCATGACCAAAATTTCGGCACCGCGGTCCACGAGCGTGCTTGCAATCAGCGGAATTCTGCCGTCCGCGCAGATCAGGACGCCGAGCGTTCCGATCGACGTGCGAACCGGTTCGATGCGTTCCCCCGGTGCAAACCATTGCCGGTCGAAATGCCAAAGGAAGTGCTTGTCGGCGTGGCCCGCGATAGACCCGTCGGCGTCGATCGCGATCGCACTGTTGAAGACGCGCTCTTCGCCGCGTTCTTGCCGCGCTGCCCCAATCACCAGCACGATGCCGAGCTCGCGCGCCAGGGCGCGGCATTCTTCCAACGCCGTCGCGATTTCGCCGGCATCGTAGCGTTGGTAGCCCAAAACGTAGGAGGGAAGCGTGCCTTCCGGCAGCACGACCAGCCGCGCTCCGTCCGCTGCCGCTTGCCGGACCAAGCCGCGAATGCGCGGCCAGGCATGCGCGAGCGCGCCGCGATCGTGCGCTTGAATCTGACATGCGGCAACCCGCAGCGTCCGTGTCATCGGTCGGGACTTCGCATGCGGAGCCCGCCTTCTTTCCCGGGCGTTCGCTCAGGCGCGGTGAGCAAGCAGCTAAAAGCGGCGAGCGACCAGTCCGAACCTTTACTGTAGGGGAGGGAAAGGAGCGGTGCGCCGTGCGCACCCGCAGCAATCTTTACGCAGCTCTCCTCGTGCCGGCCATGTTCTTCAGTTCCTGGGGGACCGGCCCCGCCGCACAAAACCACGCTCGCGCGCCCGTCATTCGCGTCGCCCCCGCCGACGAATATTTCGGCCGCTTGAAGATGAGCATTCTGGGCATCCGAAATCAGCTTCGCGATCTGGGGCTGCGCCTGCAATACGCGCCGGACCGCGAAGCAGACGTACTGGGTGCCGCAGGCTTTGTGGAAGACGCACTGCACGACTGGGAACACAAATATCCATCCGATCCGTGGCTTGCAAAAAGCGTGTACCAGCTGACGTCGCTGTACGCCCGCATCCACTCCGCGGAGGGCCAGCAAAACGCGACGCGCGCGTTTCACTGGCTGCAAGCGCGCTATGCCAAGACTACCTACGCGGCGCAAGCGCGCGTGGAATTGGCGGATACTTTGAAATAGGCGCGAACGACCCAAACGTAAACGTATGCCTACGAAAGGGTTGTAGTTGAAACGCGCGTTACTCTCTTTGCCTGCTGCTGCAATCGGGCTCGGGCTTCTCGGCTCGGTTGCGGCAGCTCCCATTTCCGCACCGCCGTCGCAGAAGCCGTCACCGAAGCCCTCTTCCGGCAGTAAGCCGGGCACGAAAGCTACGCCGGGCATTTCGAAGTGGCAGCAGCGCATCAATCAAATGCTCAAAGTCTCGGCGCCCGGCGACGAGTATTTCGGGCGAATGAAGATGAGCTATCTGGGAATCAACAACACCTTTCGCGACGATCTCGTACGGGCCGGCGCGTACACGACCGATCCGAAAATTCTTTCCGGGATCAATTTCGCCGATGAAGCGCTGACGGCTTGGGCGCGCAAATATCCGAACGATCCGCAGCTCGCGCGCTCGTACTTCTTGGCGTTTGAAATGTACCGCAAGGTCTGGGTTCAAGAATACCAAGACAAGGCGTGGAATTACGCGCATATCGTCATCCGCAAATGGCCGGGCAGCTTTTTCGGAAAAGCCCTCGGGCGCGATCTGAAGATCGGTTTCACGGAACACTATTTCGCAGATCCGGAGCCGTGTCCGGAAGTAACGCCGGAGGCGTCCGAAACGCCGAACCGGCATCCGACACCGACGCCCTCGCCGACGGAAACGCCGTCGCCCACGCCGACACCGTCGCCGCGGCCCGGCATGCCGCCGGCGCAGATTCTGCCGGTTCCGTGCTTCACGCCGTCGCCTGTGCCGACCGTTGCTCCGATTGTTACACCGAGCGGCTCGCCGATTCCGATTCCGAGCGGCGCAATTACGCCCTCACCGGCGGCGTCCGGTTCGCCGGCCAGTGCGCCGTCGTCTTCGCCGTCACCGGCGTCGGGCGGATCGTCCGTGCCGTCGGCAACGCCGTCGCCAGCTTCGTCGCATCGGCCGAACCGGCGATAGGGGTGCGCTAGCCGCAGAAAAGAGGCCTTGGCGACCGTCATTCTGGGTCGCTAAGCCGCAAAAACATAGGCGCGACACGCACCCTTGAATGCTGTCGCGCCCGGTGCCATGCGCTTTTGGGATATTCATTCCCCGTGTTCGTGGTTTAGTCCGCAGAATTACGAAGAGCGTCTTTGGAAAACAAGTTTCCAAAGACGCGTGTCGTCCTTTCACGTGCGTCGTTGACGTTGTTAATACCTAAGGCTTAAGACTTTCGACGGCGATGTTCAAGGCTTACATGCACCTAACGAGGACAGCACCCATCGTTGACCCAGGTGTAATCAATTGTGGCGCCTCCTCCCTCGGCCGTGGTGGCGAGGTTTCCGACTGTACCTTGGCCGCCAGCCATGGTGATCTCGTACAGGGGATATCCGAGAACCTGGTTATAGTTAAGTGTCGTATTACCAGAAACGAGCGAAGCGTTTGTCATTTGAGCGCTTCCAAAATTCGGAAGCCAATAAAGTTCGTTTCCGACGAGAGTACGTTCGATAATCCACTCGGCGGAGTCTCCGACGAAAGCATTTCCCGCCGCATATCCGACGTTTGTCGTCTGTCCGGTGTTGAGATCTTTTATGTAGAACTGAGCGTAAACTTGGCCTCCGGAGTCGTTCTTCCAAACTGTTCCATACATCTTGTCGCCTGGCGAAATGCCAAACAAATAGGTCGACGGCGTATTGTTTAACTCCAAATCTAGCCAAGCATAGTAGTTGTAATGGTCAACGCCATTCGAACTGGAAAAATCCTGCTCCGTACCGTCCTGGATAACATTGTTGGAACACGGTGGTGAAGCGCAATACGTAGACCCGTCGATGCCAACCCACATCGAAGAGTAAGCCGGGCTTTGAGGAATTGGCTTAAGTGCGGGTACGATCCAGTTTGCACGCACCGTATTGTACGTCCCATGCGTGCCCGAATCCGCAAATCCCACCCATGTTCCGCTTGTTACTCCGGTGGTATCTTCAACGATGTTTGTAATCGCCGTGCTTGGCGAAACAAGGTGCGTGGGCGTCAGGGCAGCTTCGAGCCAAGCACTGGCGGAAACTTTGTTTGTAGAGAAGTCTTGAGGTCGCGGAGGTATGTTATGCTGAAGCAGCACATGGTCGGACGCTGTGCGCAGATCGAAGCCGTTCGACTTAATAAATGTGTCGATTTGAGACTCGGACGGGACGCTTACTGGTTGGCGGGGTACGAATGCCGATGCACCGGGCCGATAGATCAGCGTGAAATATTGCGAAAGATCTCGTGTGGAGCATTTAAGAGTCTCTCGAGTAATGGTGTTCCGGCCGGCTATTGACACATAGTAGAGAACACGGCCATTCGAATCGGCGAATGTCTTCCAGGCGTTTATAGGGCTGGGGGTATTGATAGTGCAGACGGCCCCCGGCAAAGTCGTAAACGTCACGGGTGATTGCGTTTGTCCGGGGCGGTAATTGACGAACAGCCGCTTATCGGAAGTTGCGAAGCTGGGCGCCGTGGACTCGACCGAACGGTTGAGGTGAACCTCGGACTGATAGGTCGTTTGCGGAGTTACTCTATTCGCGCTCGAACACGATGACAGGGCAAAGCCTGCCGCGATTAACAGCACAGCACGAGCCGCTGCTCTGAGATTGCTAAACACTGATGGCACACCCTTTCTCTTTCAGTAATATGCACTGCTCGCAGCGCAACAAAAAGATACGAATTGCTTGCGCGCGCGGGTCCCCTTAAGAATACAAGGTCAGGACCTTGAAATCAATTTGGAAAGAAAAGAGCCCCGCGCATTGCGGGGCTCTTTCGTTCTGCGATTCTAGCGCAGTGCTAGAACTTCAGACCCAGACCGATGTAGGGGCCGTTCTCCGAGAAATCGGACGGAGCGTTCGTGTGATTCTTACCCGAATCGCCCAGGAAGCCGAATTCGAAGAATGCCGGAATCGTCGGACCGAGTTGTACTGCTGCGCCGACGTCGTACCGGAACATGTTGTACGACAGGACGAACGGCGAACCGGTCGTCGGACACGTCGAGATCGGACACGTGCCCTTCACGTCGGGGTAGTAGTACGCGCTGCCGTACAACGACCAGCCGGTCTGCTTGAGAGCCGGCAGCACTTCCAGGCCGCCGCCGAAGTTGTTGATCTTCGGATAACCGTAGTTGTTGGTACGCCAGAGGTAACCGCCGGCAATGTAGATCCGCTCGTCGAGAATGTTCGCGACTTGCAGACCCAAGCGGGCGTCAATCGACTGATCCTGCGCGGTGAACGCGGGAACGAAGGTCGACGTCAGTCCGCCGATCGACGTTACGCAGCCGGGCTCGTTAGCCGGATTCGGGTGCGAAACGGCGTTCGTGCCGTTGCAGAGCGCGCCGGGGAATGGACCTGTGACGCCATTTGGATCCGTCGGCAGCGTCTGGTTGTGCGGATAACGATAGCTCCGGAAGTCGCCTTCGATCATCCACGGCAGCGAGAAGAGATCGAACTTGTACGCGCCGCGAATGCGGTACGACATGCCGTCCTTCTTGATGTTGCCGGTGTTGCCCGGGCTGAACTCGTTGTACACCTTGGGCGCGATGATCCAGTCGCCCGCCACGAACAGATTTGACTCAGCCGGGGTCGGGACCGGAGTTGGAGCGGTCGTCGGAATCGGCGTCGGTGTGGTGGTCGGCGGCGGCGGCGGGGGCGGCGTCGGCGGCAGATAGCGGACGACCACAACGCGGCGGTCCGGAACCCACTGTACGTACGCACCCATGCCTTCCGAAATGACGCGGACCGGCACGACGACGTGACCCTGATAGATTTCCGGCGGGACGTCCAGCGGACGCGTTTCGCCGTTGATCACGACTTCGGGTTTGCCGACGGTGACTTTGACGTCAGCGCCGGGCTTGGTAACATCGACCGTTTTGCTCGCCGGGTCGTAAGCGACCGTCGCGCCCATTTGCTCGAACATGGAGCGCAGCGGAATCAAGATCGTACCACCGCGGATGAGTGCGGCAAGGACGCGGCCCTGCTTGAGTTCATCCGGCTTCGAATAGACGTGGTGATCGTTGAAGAGGATCGGGATCTGTCCGGACGGCGGAGAACCAAAGTTCGCCGGCGGCGTGTTCGCCGCTGGTGCCGCCGGAGCGGCAGGCGAAGCCATCGGCGTCGCTGCAGGTGCAGCGGATGCTGCCGGAGCAGCGGAACCTCCCGGCGCCATTGAGGCGGCGGGAGACGCCATGGCTGTTGCTGCCGGAGCAGGTGAACCGGACGGCGTAGCCTGGGCGATCGCGTTGCTTCCAAAGTTGCCATGCGATCCAGACTGCGACGGAGCGGCCACCGCGCTAAGTCCAAAACCGGCTGCTAACAGCACGGTCAGGACTCCGGTGCTCAGTCGTTTCAAGTGTTTCCTCCTAGCTAGAATGAAGCCTCGGCTTGTCGGAGCGTGACGAAACGCAGCCAGGCGTCACGTCGTACAGTACCCCGAAGCAAGCGGAGCTAATCCTTCGGGACCTGGGTAGGCCCCCCTGCAGCATAGTACAGACGGCCCACCCGTTCGCCTATAAAGGTAGCGTTAAGCGAGCTTCTCTTCAAGCTTCGCGAGAAATTTCGCACGCTCCATGATGTAACGCTCATGGGTGCCCTCGGCTACGGGTTCCTGTTCGTCGAAGACTTGGACCGCGAAACTGATGCGAGGGCCGTCTACCAGGACCACCTCGACCTCGGTGCGGACGATGAAGCCGACCGGCACGGGTTTGTGGTGTTCCAGGTCGATGTGCGTGCCCAGCGTGATCTGGCCCTCGTCGAGCAGCGGAGCGACGCAGGCCATAGCGGCGTCCTCAATGAGTTGCACGAGCATGGGCGTCGACAGCACGTCCACCCCCTTGTTGCCGGCCTTTTCCGCGGTCATCCACTCTTCAACCCTGGTCTGCCGGCTGAACGTGCGGCCGATATCGAGTTTCGCTCGCATGGCCCGGACACAATACCACGCGTGAATCCCCGCTTCCCTGGGGCACCCAACGCGGTTTAAGGTTTTGTGCATACGATTCTGAATCAAAATGCGCCCGGGAACGTATGTACGTACGAACGAATGGGCGCTTTTCTTGGGATTTAGAAGGAGTAGCATGCAGTATCATCGTTGGGCGCTGGCGGGACTCGCCGCCGTTGCCATCGTTATGGGGGGATGCGCGAAGCCATCGCAACAGCATGGCGCGCCGCCGCTCGACGTGGAGGCGGCTCCGGCGCAACGACACGACATTGCGACGTATTTGTCGCTCGACGGACAAGTCGCGCCGCTCGAGGAATCGACGCTCTCCTTTCAACAGTCCGGCCCCATCACCGCGATCTACGTGAATCAAGGCGATCGGGTCGGCGCCGGCGAGTTGTTGGCGAAGGTCGATGATTCCACACTGCGCGCGCAACTGGGTCAGGTGCTGGCGCAGATCGATCAGGCATCGGCGCAGGCGCAAGCCGCGCAATTGAACGTTCCGATCACGCAATCGCAAACAGCGCAGTCGGTGCAATCGGCCAAGGCCGCCCTCGCGAACGCGCAACTGCAATACAATCAGAATCAGCAGTTGTTCAAGCAAGGGTACGTTTCGCAATTGCAACTCGAACAGGCGCGCGCGGCATACGCTGCAGCGCAGGCGCAGTATCAGACGGCGATTTCAAATCAAGGAACGACGGGCGTGCAAAGCTCGAACGCCGCCGCCGCCCGTCAAGGCGTAGCCGCGGCACAGGCACAGGCCAACACGCTGCGCACGGAAATCGGCCAAACGTCGCTGTACGCGCCTTTCGACGGCGTCGTCACGGCTCGTTTGATGGATCCGGGTGCCATGGCGCAGCCGGGCACGGCAGTGCTGCGCGTCGATAAAATCGATACGGTTTGGGTGAACGTGAACGTTCCCGATGAGGATTTGGCGTACGTTCATTCCGGCACGCCGGTGTCGTTCACCAGTTCGCAGTTGGGGAATCGCCGCTTTAGCGGAATGGTGAATACGGTGAACGCGGTGCCGACGCAAGGCACGCTTTCGTATCAGGCGCGGATCCGTCAATCGAATCCGGACGGATCGCTCCGCGGCGGAATGCTGGTGACGGCGACGATCGAAAAAGCGCACCACCGCGATGCAATCGTCGTGCCGCGCTCTGCCGTCGCGCAGGGCGATCAAGGCTCGAACGTGTTCATCGTCGGCAACGGTAATAAAGCGGAGCAGGTTCCGGTGACCGTCGGCATTCAAACGGACACGCTGAGCGAAGTCAGCAGTCCGCGTATTCAGCCCGGCACGCTGGTGATTACGACACGGCCCGACGCGCTGCAAAACGGCAGCACGGTCGCCGTCGCAGGACGTAACGGTGCCGCAGGGCAACCGCGAGGCGGCTATTAAGTAATGCTGCACCTGTTCTTCGTACTGGCGCTGCAGATCGCTCCAACGCCGGCGCCGACGCAATTGCCTTATCCGGCATACGGCGCGCCTGCGCCGGGAACTGCGACGCAGCGTCCCGTGGCAGGCGTTCCGCAGCAAATAACGCTGAATCAAGCGATAGCAATCGCCGTCGCGAAATCGCCTGTTCTCGCCGCCGCGCGCGCTAACCGGCAACTGACGCAGATTCCGGTGCAACTCGCGCGCACCGCGATCTTACCGAACGTCAGCGGAACGGCCACGCTGACGCAAAGCCGCCGCTTCGGCAATGCCGCCGGAACCTCGACGACGGGAACGACGGGCTCCGTCGGTAATTCGTTCGTCAGCAAAGGCCTCAATGCGTCGCTTCGCCAGCTGATCTACGACGGCGGCCGAGTGATCGCCCAGATCCATCAAGCCAAAGCCAACGCCGTCGCGGGTGCGGACACCTACGAGCGCAATTTGCAAACGCTGGCGTTCAACGTCGCTCAAGCGTATTACAATGTGTTGCAAGCCAACGCGACGACGCAGCTCGACGTCCAGGTCGTCAATCAAAACGTGGTCCAAGAGAACTTGGTTCGCGCGCAGCTGCAGGCGGGAACCGCGTCGCGCGTGGATTTGGCTACGGCGCAGCTGCCGACGGCGCAAGCGCGCGTGGCGCTCGTGCGCCAGCAAGGAACTGCGCTGGCTGCGGTTGCCGCTTTCGCGGAAACGCTGGGCTTGGATCCCGACGCGCTCGTCATGCCGCAGAGCACCGCGGCGGCCGTTCAAACCAGCTCCGCCGTGCCGATTCTCTCGTACGATCAGGCCGTGACGCGCGCGCTCGCGCTTCGCCCCGACTATCATTCCTCGCAAGAAGCGGTGCTGGCAGCGCAATACAACTTGCAATTTCAGCGTTCGGGTCTGTTCCCGTCGCTGAACGGCACCGCAAGTTACGGAACGAATTCGACGAACGTGGCGGGCGGCGCATTCGGTCCCAGCGACAGCGTCGGCTTGACGTTGAGCATTCCGGTGTGGGATCAGGGCGTGACGCGCGCGCAAACCGAGACTGCCCAGGCGCAATTAGACCTGGCGAACGCCGAGCTCTCCCAAACACGTCTCACCGTGGAAACCGACGTGCGTCAAGCGCTGGTCGGCCTCGTATCGGCGCAGGCTGCTGTCGCGCAGGCGCAAGCCGAGCTCGCCAAGGCACAAGAGATCTTACGCGCGACGCAAGCGCAGTACCGTGCCGGCGTTACCACGCTGCCGTTGCTGCTGAATGCTCAAGTCGGACTAACGCAGGCGCAAACCGATCAAGTCAACGCGCTCTTCGGGCTGCGTCAAGCAGAACAGACGTATATTTTCTCCTTGGGAGAAAGCGACCTCATTCCCGCGGGATCGTAACGCCGAGACCGAATTCGCGGGACTTTTCACAATAGGCTCCAAATAGCGCCGCATGCGACCATGGGCTGCGGCGCTGCTCGCCGTGCTCTTTTTGGCTTCCTGCGCAAAAGAGCAGAGCGCCGGTGGTTTGAGCGGGCACAACGCCTGGACGCGCCCCGGCATTCTGCGGTTTGCCGAAAACGAAGAGCCCTCGTCCCTGGACCCAATGTTGAACGCGTCCGCGCCGACGGGCGATCTGTCGATGTTCATTTACTCGTACGCGGTGCGGTATGACGATCGCGCGCGGCCCGTACCCGACGCGCTCAGGGAGCTGCCGACGGTCGAAAACGGCGACGTCAGCAATGATGGCCTGACGCTCAAGTACAAACTGCGCCACAACATCAAATGGCAGGACGGAGCACCGCTTACATGCCGTGATTTGCGGTTTACGTGGCAAGCGGTCATGAATCCGCACAATAACGTCGTTACGACCGACGGATATAAAGATATTCGGGACATCGACTGCAGCGATCCGTACGTCGCGGTGGTGCACATGAAGAAGATCTATGCGCCGTATCTGCAGCAGTTGTGGGGCGTCAACAGCAATGCCGCAATCGTGCCGGAACATCTTCTCGCAAAGTATAACGATGACAAAGGATCGTTCAACACCGCTGCCTACCAATCGATGCCGATCGGCAGCGGGCCGTTCAAGGTGGTCGAATGGCAGCGCGGCAGCTTCATCCGTCTGCGCGCTAATCCGGATTTTTATCTCGGGAAACCGAAGCTCAAGGAAGTGATCTTCCGGTATCTGCCGGACGAAAGCACCGAGATAACGTCGCTGCAAACGCACGAGATCGACTTGCTTGCACGCGGGACGGGTCTGAACTGGCCGCGCTACGTGAACATCAGCGGTCCGGAGTCGGGTGTTCGTGCGATACGAGTCGACGATTTTCTGTATACGCACGTCGATTTCAATCTGCAGCGTCCGCTGCTGCAGGATCGAAATGTTCGGCTGGCACTTGCGTACGCGACCGACCGCAACGAAATCCTGAACAAGGTGATGCACGATTCGGGGATCGCCGCGCAGACCGACCAGTCGCCCGAATTGTCTTGGGCGTATACGGGAAACTTCGAACGTCACGACTTCGATCAGGCGAAGGCGCGGCAGATTTTGGACTCGGCGGGCTGGCGCCCCGGCTCCGACGGCATCCGCGTGAAGAATGGTGAGCGCCTTTCCTTCAATCTGACGTGCATTGCCGAATCCAACTACGCCCGCCAGATCGAGACCGTGCTCCAGCGCCAGTGGCACGAGGTGGGTGCCGAAGCCCTTATCAAGAATTCCCCCTCACAACTGATGTTTCAAAACGGCGCCGCCGGCACGCTCCAGGGCGGTCACTACGACGTGGCGCTCTTCAGCTGGCTTGCCTCGGCGGATCCGGACGACAGTGCCATCTATTCGGGCGATAATCTACCGCCGCACGGTCAGAACGCGCTGTTTTGGAACAATCCGGAGGCTACCGCCGCTATGAACGACGCCCTCAAAACGCTCGATCGTTCGCGCCGCAAGCACGATTACGACGTCGTCCAGCAGCAAATGGCGATCGACGTCCCGACAATCGTGCTGTTTTTTTGGAAAGAACCATACGTCTACAACACCGATCTCAAAGGCTTTAAGCCCTCGCCGGTGATTTCGGCATTCTGGAATCCGTGGGAGTATTCGATTTGATGAAACGCGCTTTAGCATTGACGCTGGCACTATCGTTCGTCGCGGCCGGGTGCACGAAACAAACCGCAGTGGGTACCCCGGGCGGGGGCGCTTCCGGGGGCGGAGGCGTTACGGTCGGCAACACTCCTCCGTTCGTCAATACGTCGACGACCCAGCAGAACAGCTTCACCAAACCGCACGTGCTCCGTCTTACGGACGAAGAGGACGTCGAAACGCTCAATCCGCTGCTGACGTCGGACACGTCGGTAACGCTGATTTTGGCCCCCCTGACGATGGCCTACCTCGTCCGCTGGGACAAAAACTCGCAGCCCATTCCCGAATTGGTCACGCAGGTACCCACCCAGCAGAACGGCGGCGTGAGCAAAGACGGCCTCACGATTACGTATCACCTTCGCAAGGGCGTGAAGTGGTCCGACGGCCAGCCGTTTGACGCCGACGACGTGATCTTCAGTTTCAAAGCCGTGCTGAATCCGAATAATAACGTGACCAACCGGCAGGGGTTCGATCGTATCACGAAGATGGACGAGCCGGACAAGTACACCGTCGTCCTGCACCTCAGTAAGCCGTACTCGCCATTTGTAGAGACGTTCTTTTCGACCGCCGGCGCGAATCCGGCGCTGCTGCCGAAGCATCTGCTCGCGCAGTATCCCAATTTGAACAACGTGCCGTACAATGCCAAACCCGTCGGCATCGCGCCGTTCATGGTCAAAGAATGGTCGCGCGGATCGCGCGTGGTGCTGGTTCAGAATCCGTATTACTTCCGAGGCTTGCCCAAACTCAAAGAAATCGACTTCGAGATCATTACCAACGCCAATACGGTCCTGACGGAGCTGCAGGCAAAATCACTCGACATGTTCTGGTACGCGCCGCAAAACATGGTCGACCAGTTTGCCGCACTGGGACCGTTCGTCACCTGGGCGCAGCCCGGTTACTATTTCCGGCACATTGACTTCAATCTGCGCAGCCCGAAGTTGAGCGATTTGGCGGTTCGCGAAGCGTTGCGTATGGCTATCGACCGCCCCACGATCCTGAACAAGCTCTACCACAACATCGGCATTCTGCAGGAGCAGCCGGCGCCCAAAGTTTCCGCATACTGGGATCCGAACATTCAAGTCGTTCCGTTCAACGTCGCCAAGGCGAACCAACTTTTAGACCAGGCCGGCTGGAAGCGCGGGCCCGACGGAATTCGAGCGAAGAACGGCGTGAAGCTCGATCTCAATTTCGTCACGGCAACGGGGACCGTTATCAACGATCAGTTGATCGAACTGGTTCGCAGCACGTGGAGTCAGCTCGGCGTATCTCTGACGGTCAGCCACTACCTGAACACGCTGCTGTTTGCGCAGTATCAAGACGGCGGCATCCTGTATCGCGGCAAGTACGACCTAGCCTATTATGCTTGGGGTCAGGACGCGCTCGGCGATTTCTCCAGCATCTACGGCTGCGATGCGATCCCGCCCGCCGGGCAAAACAGTGTGTTTTGGTGTAATAAACGCGCCGACAAAGCGATGCACGACTTCTTCGGGCACTACAACCAAAGCGATCGCAACAAGGACGATGCGATCGTGATGGAAGAGCTGGTCAAAGACGTTCCCACGATCGTCGTGATGGGTACGGCGACGCTTTGGGTCTACAACCGCGACGTCAAGAACCTGAGCCCCGGAGCGCTTTCGCCGTTCGACAACTTCATGGACGTGGATATCTAGCGATGCGTGGACAGCGCTGGCTCGCCGCCGTTGCGGCTCTGGGAATCGCAGCCTGTTCCAAGGCCGGGGTTACGGGCGGCGGCGCAGGGGCACGCGTCAACTCATTCACGATCCCGCACGTCTTCCGGTATACGACCGCTCCGGACGACATCTCGACGCTCAATCCCCACTTGGCGCAAGAGACGACCCTGCTGATGCTCTCGCAGCTCACGATGGCGTGGCTCGTGCGCTTCGACGAGCACAACGACGCGTATCCCGAGCTTGCCACGCAAGTGCCCACGCAGCAGAACGGCGGCGTAAGCAAGGACGGGCTGACGATCATCTATCACTTGCGTAGGGGCGTAAAGTGGTCCGACGGCGCGCCGTTCGACGCGGACGACGTCGTGTTTTCGACGCGGGTCGTGCTCAACACCGCGAACAACGAGATCGGCCGGACGGGTTGGGATCAGATTACGAAAATCGACGAGCCCGACAAGTACACGGTCGTGTACCATATGCGCAAGCCATACTCGCCCTTCGTCGAGAGCTTCTTTGCGACGGGCGGAGCGAATCCGTGCATCCTGCCGAAACACCTATTGGCAAAGTATCCGAACATCAACAACGTTCCCTACAACTCGCTTCCAGTCGGAATCGGCCCCTTCAAGTACAAAGAGTGGGTGCGCTCGAGTAAGGTCGTCATGGTGGCGAACCCGCTCTACTGGCGCGGCCGTCCGAAGCTCGACGAAATCGATTGGCTGGTGATCCCCGATCGCAACACCGCCATGACGCAGCTGCAAGCCAAGACGATCGATATGTGGTATCCCGTGGGCGGCGCTTACCTCGCGCGCGTGCAGAATTTGCCCGGCTACACCATTATTCGACAGCCGAGCTATATCTTCAATCATCTGGACTTCAACCTGAAGAGCCCGAAGCTGTCGGATCCGATCGTCCGGCAAGCACTGCAGCTGGCCACGCCGCGCCAGCGCATTCACGACACGATCGGGCACGGCGTCGGGTATTTGCAAGACGAGCCTTCGGCGCACACTGCACCGTACTGGGATCCGGACATCGCATTCAAACCGATGGACACCGGCAAGGCGAATGCCATGCTGGATAAGGACGGATGGGTCCGCGGACCGGACGGGATACGGGCGAAGAACGGCGTGAAATTGGATCTCGACTTCGTTTCGACGACCGGAACGCCGGACGTCGACACGCAGATCGAGCTCATTCGCCAGGGATGGTCGCAGATCGGTGCCGGCTTAAACGTGAAGCGCTATCCAATCGCGCTGCTGCTGGCGCCGAAACCCGACGGCGGAATCGTTTACAACGGGCGCTTCGACGCAGTGGCCTTCGCATGGGGCCTGGATCCGATAGGCGACTTTTCCGCGACGTACGCGTGCGAATCGATCCCGCCCAACGGCCAGAACGATCCCCAGTGGTGCGATCCGCGCGCGAATGCGGCGATGCATTCGCTGTTCGGACATTTCAATCAGGCCGAGCGCAACCAGGACGATCGCATCGTACAAGACGAGATGGACAAACAGGTGCCGTTTATCGTCGTTAACGGCCGCGAAGACATTTACGTCGTGAACAAGGACCTCAAGAACTTCCATCCTAACGCAGTATCCCAACTCGACAACATGATGAACGTGGACATTTAGTCTCGAAACTACACTGCAACGACATTTCCGTAGTGGAGGCAACGATGCGCAGCGGTTCCAAGGCGGCAGTCGCGATAAGCCTGGGGCTTTTTCTTGCCGCATGCTCCTCGGTGGATACGAACACTCCGTCACTCGTCAACACGCTCGCGCACCGGGGTTCGCCGGGCGTCGTGCAGTATGCGTGCGCTACCGGGCTGCTGGACTTCGCAACCAACGGCAAAGCCGTAAACATCTATTCCAACAAGACGCTCTGCGGTCAGATTACGACGGGAATAAGCGGACCGCGCGGTTTGGCGGTAGATGCTCAGGGCAACCTGTACGTCGTAAACGCCAAGACGTCGAGTATAACCGAATACGCGCCGCCGTACACGTCGCCGCCGGTGGC
Source organism: Vulcanimicrobiaceae bacterium (assembly GCA_035938175.1). GTDB lineage: Bacteria > Vulcanimicrobiota > Vulcanimicrobiia > Vulcanimicrobiales > Vulcanimicrobiaceae > DASRDE01. The sequence goes on along the minus strand of DASZHD010000052.1, from coordinate 46,295 downwards.
AACGTTTGACGATTCAGGCCAAAATCCGTGGTCGGTTGCGGCGTGCCCGGGATTCATCGCCGTCACAAACACCACGGCCAAAGGCCATGGCCCCGGCTCGGTAACCATCTTCCGCAACGGTCAGAAGACGACGCTCAGCGATCCGAACGCCTTATTGGAATATTTCGTTACGTGCGATTCGTTCGGCAACCTGTATACGCAAGCTCAAACCTCCGACAAATCGTTTGTGAACGAGTTCCAAGCCGGCACCGGTAAAGTCATCGAGCTTTCGCACATCCATGCGGCCGGTTCCGCCGGACTCGAGTGGGAAGACGGGGCGTTGTGGGTCGCGAGCGACATCCAGCAGACCATCACGGTCTGGAAGGCGCCGTTCAAAACACCCGTCAGCAGCATGACGCTGGCACACTCGACCGGCGACAGGATACTCTCCTACGCCGTAAGCCCGGGCGACACGCAACTGCTCGTCGCCGAAGACGGCAGTGTCAGCGGGCAGCATGTGTGGTTCTACAATTTGTCGGGGCAGCGAACCGGTCAATTGCCGGGATCGCTTGTTTCGTACGGCGTGTCGTATAGCAAGGACGATCAAAAATAAGCTGAAGTACTCGCGTTCGTTGCATTCACGGGCGACTTGAGGACGCGTTTTTGCGGTGACGACCGCAGCGCTGCGATCGCAACGATTCCGCAACCGCAAAGCGAGAGCAACCGCATTGCCGCAGCCATGGGTGCCGGTGTAAAGAGCCCCGTTGCTGCGAGCTCCGCGTGCCACGCTGCGTCGATCGGCAAATTAGCGACGTTCGACGGCAGCGCATGCATGCCGTCGGGCCATACCTGCAGCGGATAGTGCGCGGCAACGGCGCCGCAGAGCGCGATGCAAACGCACGCTGCGGCCGGAACGGCAAGCATACGCGCAGTACAGTCGCGGCGCAGTACGGCCAGCGCGGCGCCGAATGCCGCGATCAGCAGAATCGTTTGCGCGACGCCTTGCGGACGTTGGGTCAGCCCAAGCCAGTCCGTCCCGCACAGCAGCGCGCCGGCGGCGGCGAGCGGCCAGAGGCGCTGCTCCGCCCGCAGCGATAAGACGATTGCGGCCGGGAACAGCACCAGCAAGTCGTGCTCGTGAAAGAACGGCGCGGCAAACGGCAGCAGCGCACACGTCCCGTAAAAACGCAGCGCGACGTCTTGTGTTTTGGTCAATAACGCCGCCCATAAGAGTACGGCAGCGAGCGTAAAGATGATCCCGATGAGCCACGCTGCGGTTACACCGGCCCCAAAGCCGTATGCAACGGCGGCCGGCGTCAGTTGAATGGCCGAAAGACTTTCCGCGGCCCCGTGCAGACGCACGACGCGTGCATAAGAAGCGATACCGGGCGGACCGGCGATTGCAACGCAAATCGCGCTGAATGCAATCAGACACGGAATGAAGGCACGCAGCGGCGCGGTTGCAAGTGCGAGATTCGGCTGAATCCACGCGAGCACGGCGACGGCGCCCCACCGGACTGCGAGAAGCGCAAACGCGAACGCGGGCAACGCGGCCTGCCCGAGAGCGAAAGCACTCGTGAGCGGTCCGAAACCGAGCGCCGCAATGATAAACAGTACGCATACTGCAAACGTACGCGGCTTACCGGATTGCCCTAACGTCGCAATAACGATAACGAAAATGCAGAGCGCCAGGATGGCGCGCCACACGATATTCGCAGCTTCGAACGGCATCCGGGCGATAAGCCCAAGAGGTGGAAGAAGCGCCGGCGGCCCGACAAAGGGCAACGCTTCGTAGCGTCCTTTTTGCACGCCCGTTAGCTGCTTCTCCGCTTCCCAAATGTGTGGACCGTACGGATCTTCATGCGCGTTCCACAATCGACCGGCAGCGTAGTAGGCCTCGAAATCGCGCATCGGCGGTCCGGGCGTTTGCTGCGGCCGCGCAACCGTCAAGGCTGCCGCTACCGCTGCAACGGCGAACAGCGCACCGGCCAGCCGGATTATGCCGCGTTCTTGCGCAAATCGGCGTACAGCGTTAACCGTTCGATCGTGCCGCGCCGTGCCATGGCATACGCGACGCCTCCCGGAAATCGCGCTTCGAACGCGCGATCGTACACGACTTTTCCTGGGCCGCCCACTGCCTCAGTGAACGTTTGCGGAATCGCTTGGGCGCTCGTGCCGATCGCAATTCCACCCGGTTCCAAACGGAAGCCGCCGAGGTCGCGCGCTTGAAGATTCGGCGCGCGATCGCTTCTGGGGGTGTAGAGCTCGACCGCAACCAGCGCGGCGTCGCGGTAAAACAGGCTCAGCAGACACCGCACGGAGCCTTCCTTCGTGGCGTACGTGTGCCAGCCTCGCGCCGGATAGCTGAATCCGATTCCGAGTTCGCGTTCGATTTGCGCCTTCGTCGTCGCGCGCAGATCGATCGTGAGATTTGGGCTATGCAGAATTACGGGACGATCGAGCGGCGCAGGCGGAACGTTCGATTGACGGCGCGCGCGGTCGTGCATTTGCGCCAGAATCTCCACGGCGCGCAGCATGGCGAAATCCGGAGGCCGATCGCTCATCTTCCGTTACACGTGCAGCACGTGCTGCGGGACCGTCACATGCGACGCGCTCATTATGTAGAACAACGCGAACATCGTTCCCAAATACCACAGGCCCACGCGGATCTTTGCCGCGGGCGTCATCGTTGCATACCGTGGATCGACGTATCCGCGGAAACCCGCAATCGCGCTCGGCAGCGCTAGCAGGCCGAACAGCAAAATGAAAAACAACGGAATATGCAGCCATAGCGACAAACCGATGAACAACACGAACCCGGCGACCCAGAGCACCGGTGAAAGAGCGCCGGCGATCCGTCCGCCGTCGAACGGCAGTGCGGGAATCATATTGAAGAGATTGATAAACGCGCCGACGTTTGCCGCCATCAGCCAGAACGGTTCGTGAATCTGTAACCCGTACGCAAAACACGCGGCCGAAACGCCGAGCCCTGTCAACGGACCGGCGAGCGCGATGTACGCGTCGTGCTCCAAATTCTGCGGCACGCCGCCGACCGTGTACGCGCCCATGAACGGCACGAACACCGGCAACCGCGCCGGGAGCCCGTAATTGCGGATCGTGACGTAATGGCCCATCTCGTGCGCCAAGATCATCAAGAGGAAGACGAGCCCGAATTTCCAGCCCCAAAACATCGCGTAAAAAAATAGCGAGATGAAGAACGATCCGCCGTACCAAAAAATCTTTAGGAAGGCGAGCGCCCATTTGAGATTGAGCAGAATCAGCAGAACGGATTTGAATTTCGCGAGCAGCACCGCCGCGCCCACGCCGGCCGCTCCCAGACCTTTTGCGGTGCCGCCCTGCGCGCGCGGCTTCTGTTCCGGCGGGAGATAGTCGCCCTCCGTTACGTCGTACTGCTTGTTTTCCGGGCGCTCGGCCCATCCGGTGTTTTTGGGGTCGTTCACGATACGTTGTACTTCGGCAGTGTGTAGAGAGTTCCGGCGCCGCTTGGCTGTACGCCGGAACATCCACCGTGGCGCAGAACGTACGCGCCATCGTGAAGCGGATAGTGATATTGGGCGGCGGATTTGCCGCAATAGCGGCGGCGCAGCGCCTTGAAAAACTGTTGCGCAAAGACGAAGCCGAGCTCGTGCTGATCAGCCGCGAAAATTTTTCGCTCTTCACGCCGATGCTGCCCGAAGTGAGCTCCGGCGCGTTGGACGTACGTCACATCGTGACGCCGATACGCTCGCAACTGCGCCGCACGCGCTTCGTGCTCGCCGACGTGACGGGTTTGAACGTAGCGCAGAAAACCGTCGCGTTCACGCACACGCTCAGCGGTGACAACGAGTCGATCGCGTTCGATCACGTCGTGATTGCGATCGGCGCTGCCACCTCGACGTTCGATCTTCCCGGAGTCGCCGAGCGGGTATTCGCGTTGAAAACGCTGGAAGACGCCGGCATTCTGCGCAACCGCTTCATGTGGCTGTTGGAATTGGCCGACACGATTCCCGACGACGCCGAACGAAAACGCCTGCTGACGCTGGTCGTCGTCGGCGGTGGTTTCACCGGCGTCGAAGCGGCCGGCGAGATGGTGGAGCTGTTTCACAGCGTACTGCGCTTTTTTCCGCACGTGCGCCACGAGGACGTCAATATCGTGCTGGTGGAGGGTGGAGCGGTGCTGCTGCCGGGCCTGCCGGCGCGCATGGGAGAGTATTCGCTCAGCGATCTGAAACGCCGCGGCGTTACGGTGATCACCGGCGACGGCGTGAAGGGCGCGGACGACAACGGTTTGGAGCTTTCCAGCGGGCGCCGCATAGAAACGAAAACGATCGTCTGGAGCGCCGGCGTCAAGCCGCGTTCGATTGCGATTACGGGCGATTTACCGCGCGGTAAACACGGCACGATTGCGGTCGAACGCGACATGAGCGTGGCCGGACATCCGGGATTTTGGGCTTTGGGCGACTGTGCGGCGATTCCGAACGGCCAGGGCGGATTCTATCCGCCGACGGCGCAGCATGCGATTCGCGAAGGACCCGTACTGGCCGCAAACATCGTCGCGACCTTGCGCGGCAAGCCGACCAAGCCGTTCGACTACAGTGCGCTGGGAATGATGGCTTCGCTGGGCGCGCGCAAAGCGGTGGCGCAATTGCCGGGAGACCGCGTACTGACCGGTTTTCCGGCATGGTTCCTGTGGCGCAGTTACTATCTCTCGCGGCTGCCCGGCTTGGACCGGAAGCTGCGCGTCGCATTCGATTGGACGCTCGAATTGCTGTTTCCGCGCGACATCTCCGAACTTCGCGTGTACAGCCGCCGCGCGCACTCCAGCGCTGCAGCGGACGCCGGCCTCATTCCGCGCGACGAGATCGTGTGAAGTAGCGGCCGGCCCGCGGGTGGAAGAACAAGCCGAGAAGGACGAGGTTACGATGGAGTTCCGGGAACCGATCGAGCGGCTCATTCGAAATCCGCGCGAATTCACCAAAGACCTGCCGTTTCCCGATCCGGCGCAGATCCGGATCTACGACGAAACGCTGCGCGACGGAGAACAGATGCCGGGCGTATGCTTCACGCCCGAGCAGAAGTACGAAATTGCACAACACCTTGCGGCGGTCGGCGTGCACATCATGAGCGTTGGCTTTCCCGCGGCCTCGGCGGGCGATCGCAAAACGTTGCAGCTCGTCATGGAAGGCAAGCGCCGCGGAGACCTGGGCAACGTCGAGATCGTCGTCATGTGCCGGAGCAATCCCAAAGACATCGACGTTACGGTCTCGACGCTCGAAGAGATCGGCGTCGCGCCGGCGGACGTGACGTTCTTCATTTTCACGAGCGGCAGCGATCTGCATTTGAAGTACAAGATCGGCAAGACGCTGCTGAAATTGGAGGGCCGCGACGAGTCGGAGTGGCTGGATCTGCCGCTTTCGTTTTACCGGCAAGCAAACATCAAGTTACAATGTGATGCGATACGGTACGCGCGCAGCAAAGGCGTGCAGCACGTCGAGTTCGGCGCGGAGGACGGAAGCCGCGGCGACGTGGACTACTTCATCGAATACTTCAAGGCAAGCCTCGCGGCGGGCGGCGAACGGCCTGCCTGGCCCGATACCGTCGGCTGTTTGACGCCGGAAGCTGCGCGCTGGTACTGCAGGCGGATCGTCGATGCGATGCCCAAGGGTTTACCGATGGTCTGCCACTTCCACAACGACTACGGCTTGGGGACGATCAATGCGATCACCGCCGTATCGTGCGGCTTCAAAGTCGTTTCCGTTACGGCGAACGGGTACGGCGAGCGCGCCGGCAACGTGAAGCTGCACGAATTCGTTACCGCGCTCAACGTGCTGTACGGCGTCGAACTGCCCGGCTTCCAATACCAGAAACTGCGCGAACTGGCGCGCTTTATGGAACGCGTGAGCGGGATCCCGATCCAGCAGCACGAGCCGATCATCGGCGAGAAAGTCTTCGCTCACGAGTCCGGCATCCATACGCACGCAATGCTCATCGACCGGCGCATGTACGAAGCGGTTCCGGCACAGCTCGTCGGCGGCGAAATGTCGTGGGTGTTCGGAAAACATTCCGGCGTTTCGCTGGTGGAAGATACGCTTCGCAAAAATGCGGATGCGCTGGCAGCGGCGGGCGTGCAGCTCACGCCGGAACTCGCGCATCGCGTCACGGAAGAAATCAAACGGCTTCGGGAAGAGCGAGCCGCAAGCAGCAAGAGCGTGGAAACGATCGAAGCATACGAGCGCGCCATGCGGCAGTTGTCGATCGGCGCGGACGAAGTGACGCAGATTGCCATCGCAATCGGTGCATCGAAGAAGGAAGCCGTCGCGGGTTGACCTCTCCATCGCCTGCGCGGACGGTTCTCGCGGTCTTTCTCGGCTATCTCACCTTCCTGATTTTGGAAATCGGCGGAGCGTTTGCTGCCGCTGCTGCCGCGAATTTGCGCACCGGAAGCTCGCTGCTGATCTCCGGTGAATTGACGACGTTCGTCGCGGCAGCCGCAGGCGGCGCGGTAGCGGCGCGCGTCGCGCAGAGCCGCCCGCTCGCACATGCGGGAGCGCTCGGGCTCTCGATCTTTTCCGTTACCGTGCTGGTGAGCGCGTTGGTGCAGCATCGGGCGCCGTCGCCGTACCCCGGGTGGTATCCGTATGCCAACGCGATCTTGAGTGGTGTAGGTGCATTCGTCGGCGGGGCGCTCGTCGGCGCGCGATCTTCGGGCTAGCGCACCGGAAGTTCCACGACGTGCGATGCGTCGATGCGATCGATAAACGATCGGTCGTGCGACGCAACGGCCAAGGCACCGCCGTAAGCGCAAAGGGCTTCAACCAGTTCGTCGACCGCGGCGGCATCCAACGTATTCGTGGGCTCGTCCAAAACCAGCAGCTGCGGTGCCCGGCCGGCAAAGAGCACGCCAAACGCCGCGCGGACGCGTTCGCCGCCGCTCAAGGATCCAATCTTCACGAGCGCGCGTTCCTGCTCGAATCCCAGCCGTCCCAAACGAATGCGCCGCTCGTGTTCGGGCATCGCCGGTGCGGCATTGCGCATGGCTTCGGCGAGCGATGCTCGCGCGTCGAGCAACGAAAGGTCTTGATCGAGGTAGGCCGCCGGTACGAGCGCCGTCTGGTACAAGTGCCGCAGGAGTAGCGTTTTTCCGCTGCCGTTTGCGCCGGCAACGTGCAGCCGCTGCGGCCCCAGAATTTCCAGACTCAGCGGCTGCTTCCAAAGCACCGGGCCGTCTTCGAATACCGGGTTGAAGCGCTCGCAGCGCGCCACGACCTTACGCGCCGGCACCGCGGCACCGCGGAGATCGATCGCGACTGAAAGCGGGCTGAAAACGCGGCCGCGCAATGCATCCCGTTGCAGCTGCGCGGAAGCGACGCGCGAGGCGTGCGTTTGCAATTCGCGTCCGGCTGACTGCTGCGCCGACCGCTGCATCGCTCCGCGCTGCATCTTGCTCACACCGGTTTTCAGGGCACTCTTCCGCCCGCCGGATTGCGATCGCGCCGCACGCCGGAGCGCGTCTTGCATATCCCGGCGCTCGCGCTTGACGCGCGCCTGCGCCGACGCGTACGACGTTTGCGCCGCCGCGTCTTCCACGGCGCGCCGTGCCTCGTAAGCGGCGAAAGGCATCGCATAGCGGCGTACGACGCCGCCGCGTATTTCGAGAATCTCATCGACGAGCGCGAGCAGCCCGCGATCGTGGGACGCGGCGATCAGGCCGCCCGAGCGCTCGCGGATCGTGCGGTGCACGAACGCTTTTCCGGCAGCGTCGAGATGGTTGGTCGGCTCGTCCAGCAACAGCCACGCCGGTGAATGCCTCGTCGCCTGCAACAGCCGCGCCCGCATGCGTTCGCCGCCGCTCATGGTGCTCCAGACGGCGGCGTCCGTATCTAGCGGCACGGCTTCACGCTGCGGAACGTACGCGAGCGTGCCGCGCACCTCCACGCGACCGCGTTGCGGCTGCAGCTTTCCGGCGATGATTTCCAGCAGAGTCGTTTTTCCGCTGCCGTTCTCACCGACCAAGCCGAAGCGTACGCCGCGCTCGATTGCAAGCGAGAGGTGCGAAAAAACGCCGGTGCCGTCCGGATGATTATACGAAAGATCGTGAAGGGCGATGCGCGCCGGTGCTTTTGGCGATGACATGACGTAACGACTCCATCGAGCGAGTGATAGTACGCGAGGACGTCGTTACTTACGCATTTCGCGGCTTACTGTACAGGGGTTTCGGCCCCGTGTCAAGCCGGCTGATCGGCGAGGGCCCCCATTCTGAAAGCGGCCACGAAAGCCCGAAAAACCGTCGGGTAATCGCGGTGAGTGAATCGCACGCGCCGCTCGTTTACGCGCTCGAACCCCGGGATGACGGCGATCCAGTCTGCTTGCTCGACGCGCGTCACGTCGAGTTCGAGAGCGATCGGGGGCTCGAAGACGAACGGCTTTGCGCGCGAGGCGTCGCGTACCGCGCGCGCCGCGCCTTCACGGATCGCCGATTGCGCCGCCGCGGGCGAGATGGAATCGACGCTGTAGTTGCCGATGCTGTCCTTCACGACGACGCCGGTAATCCACGGCATTTGCGTTTTCGCGGACTCGACGGTGACGCTGTCGCCGGTAATCAGCAACACCGGAACGCCGTAAAAACCGGCCACCGCCGCATTCAACGTCGCTTCGCTGCAGCGCATCCCGTTCACGAAGACGTTATACACGACCGATGGCGTGTAGGTGTGACAGAGCGTAGCGTCCGCATCGCCGATTGCGCCGTGATACCCGGTGAAAAAGACGCCGCCGTACTCGCGGTTCAATCCCTGCGTCATGGAAAGCGGCTTGCGGTTGCCGAACAAGATGCGAACGTCGTCCGGCAGTTCGTCGAGCAGCAGGTTGCGCATCGGGCCGTGCGAGTCGTTTATCAGTATACCGGTCGCGCCGGCCTCTCGCGCGCCTTCGATAGCGGCTCGCACCTCGGCGGTCATGTAGCGCCGGTAGATGAAATATTCGGGATGGTAGCCGCGCGCATCGACCTGCTGCCAGCTGCAAACGCCGGCCACGCCTTCCATGTCGCACGAGATGTAGACGTTCACGCGGTCGCGTTGGCTCCGCCGCCGAGCCGGAACGCGGCGACGAATGCGCGGAATGCTTCCGTGTAGTCGGCGGCTTCAAAGCGCAGCGTCCGGCCCGCGATGCGATCGAATCCGGGCATGAGTTCGATGAAATCAGCCTGCTCCACGCGCGTGGTGTCGATTTCCAGCGTAATCGGCGGTTCGAACGTGAAGGGCTTCGCGGAGCCGATATTCCGTATCGCCCGGGCCGCAGCTTCACGAATGGCGGCTTGCGCGGCGGCCGGCGTCATCGACTCGGTGGAATAATGGCCGATGCCGTGTTTCACGGTTACCGCCGTTACCCACGGGAGATGTTCGCGAACGTGCTCGACGACGACGCTGTCGCCGGTGATCAGCAGAAGCGGAATACCGTAGTGCCCGCACATCGCCGCGTTCAGGAGCGCTTCGCTGCACGTCACGCCGTTGACGCGCACGTTGTAGATCGTATCCGCTGTATATGTGTGCGCCAGCACGCCGTTTTCATCGCCGGAGCGGGCGTGATAGCCGGTAAAGAAGGCGCCGTCGAATCCCGCTCCCAGGCCTTGCGTCATAGAGAACGGCTTGCGGGATCCGGAAATCACGCGAACGTCCTGCGGCAGTTCGTCCCAAAGCAGATTCCGCATGTCCCAGTGTGAATCGTTCACGACGACGTCTCGGACGCCGGCCGCGCGCGCGCCGTCGATCGCGGCGCGCACTTCCTGCGTCATGTACCTGCGGTAGATGGGGTACTCCGCACGGTTGGACGGATCGCATTGCATCCAGCTGCAGACCGCCGCGGTGCCTTCCATGTCGCACGACAAATACAGCTTCATTGCGTGCCTTTGAGCCCGTCTTGCGCCTCGCTCAATCCCTCTTGTGCGGCGACGTTCTTGGGATTGGCGGTCAGTGCGCGGCGGTAAAACGGGATGGCCTGCGAGTATTTGCCGACGGCCAAATACATGTCCGCCAGTTGCGTAAGCGCCACGTCGTCTTTCGGATTGCGCGCGATACGTTGGCGCAGCTGCGCGAGTTGTACGCGAACGGTTGCGGGCGGTCCGCCGCCCTCGACGTTGACCGCGGGCGGTCCGGCCGTCGGGGCACGGGCTGCGCTCGCTGACCCCGAGCCGCTGCCGAACACGGAGCCGCCCGTCGCGAATCCCTGATGCACGAGCCAAGCGACTGATGCGACGAAGGCGCCGCAAATGACGATGACGATCGGCAGATAAACGCGCGGCGGAAGGCCGCGCTGCGGCGTAACGGACACAAGATTCGTTTGGACACACGGCGAACAAACTCTTCGTGCTGCCCTCGGAGACCGATCTCCAACTCCTTTTCGCCGAACTCAACAACTACTTTTTCAACGGCGAGGTACCCGTTTGCCGCATCCGGTATAACGCGCGGTTCTCCAATTCGGCCGGACGCATCACCTACAGCGAGCGTCCGCTCCTGATCGAACTCTCGCCCAAACATTTCCGATCGAACCCGCAAGCGCTTCGCGAAACGCTGCTGCACGAGATGATTCACGCGTGGCTCTACGATCGCTGCGGTGACACCGGGCATAGCATGGCGTTCCGAAAAAAGATGCGCGACTGCGGCATGACGTCGATCTATCACGATCTCGGAAACGTCAAGCCGTACAACGAAAGCTCGAGGCGGTACATATTGCGCTGTGAAAAATGCGCGCTCGAGCTGCTTCGCAAACGGCTTCCGTCGGCCGCCATGAGCTGCGGACGCTGCAGCAAGCGCGGATACGATCCGCGCTTTCCGCTGACCGTGCTCGAGGTGCTGGAAACGCGTGAAATGGGCACCACGGTCGGAAGAGCGGCGTTCAAGACCCGCCGCTAACCCGGCAGCGCCGGCGCTCTCATTGCGGGCCGACAAAAGTGGGAATCGGCCGGCCCCGCCGCAAGCGAGCGATTCGATTTTTGCCTGCTTCCGACGTTTATCCAGGCAGAGATATCGGGCCGCGCGCGAAGATAAACGGGCCATGACGACGACGAATATTCCGGCCGCCAACGGAGCGGCTTCCACCCGCACCGAGTCCGACTCCATGGGGCAAATTCAAGTCCCCTCGGACAAATATTACGGCGCGCAATCCGCGCGCTCGCTGATTCACTTCGATATCGGCGACGACCAAACGCCGCGCGACGTGATGCCGCGCCAGGTGATCAAAGCGATGGCGACTTTGAAAAAAGCCGCGGCGTTGGTCAATCGCGACTTGGGCAAACTGGATGAAGAGAAGACGAAACTGATCGTTGCCGCGTCGGACGAAGTGATCGCCGGCAAGCTGCAGCCGCATTTTCCGCTGCGCGTGTGGCAGACCGGATCGGGCACGCAGACGAACATGAACGTGAACGAGGTCATTTCGAACCGCGCGATCGAAATCGCCGGCGGCGAGCTGGGCAGCAAGAAGCCCATCCACCCGAACGACCACGTCAACATGTCGCAGTCTTCCAACGACACGTTCCCGACGGCGATGCACATGGCCGCGGCCGAGGCCGTCGCCGACATGCTTCCGGCAGTAAGGAAACTGCGCGATGCGCTCGACAAAAAGGCCAAGCAATGGTCGCACATCGTCAAAGTCGGCCGCACGCACCTTCAGGACGCGACGCCGCTAACGCTCGGTCAGGAATTCAGCGGATACGTCACGCAGCTCGATCGTGCGATTCACGCGATCGAACTCGCAACGGATCCCCTTTACGATCTCGCCATCGGCGGCACGGCGGTCGGCACCGGGCTGAACGCGCATCCCGAATTTGCGGAACGCGCCGCCAAGAAGATCGCCGAATTGACGGGACTGCCGTTCCGTTCGCATCCGAACAAGTTCACGGCACTCGCTTCGCACGACGATTTCGTGTTTGCTTCGGGAGCCCTCAAAACTCTGTCCGCGGCGTTGATGAAGATCGCGAACGACATTCGTTGGCTGGCATCGGGTCCGCGCGCCGGCATCGGCGAACTGACGCTGCCCGAGAACGAGCCGGGTTCGTCGATCATGCCCGGCAAGGTGAATCCGACGCAATCCGAAGCCATGACGATGGTGGTGGCGCAGGTCTACGGCAACGATACCGCGATTTCGTTCGGCGCCTCGCAGGGCAACTTCGAGCTGAACGTCTTCAACCCGGTGATGATTTACAACTTCCTGCACTCGTGCACGCTTTTGCGCGACACGTGCACGATGTTCCGCGAGCACGCCGTCGAGGGACTGCAAGCCAACGAAGACGTGATTGCGAAATATCTCAACGAGTCGCTGATGACCGTCACCGCACTCTCACCGAAGATCGGCTACGACAAGGCCGCTGAGATCGCCAAGAAGGCGCATCACGAGAAGTCGACGCTGAAAGAGGCCGCAACGAAGCTCGGCTACGTTTCGGCGGAAGACTTCGACAAATTCGTCGTCCCGAAAGAGATGACTCAGCCGAAGTAGCTTGGCGCTCGACACCGGAATAGGGCCTCGTGATGACGAGGCTCTATTTTTTTGTCACTCCCTCCGGCAAGGCTTCGTTCAAACGTCAATGAAAGCATGGCGATTTTGCATCTTGGCTGCGGCGCTTTCTGCCTGCGCTCGCGCTCCGGCGCCTTCGCAAATTACGAAGATCGTGCTCTCGCGTACGGAATGTGCCGGCGTATGCACGTTTGCGCAATATACGATAACGCCCGATCGCCGCGTAACGTACACGAACGGGCGCCCTTTCACGTGGTACGGTAGGCTCGATCCGAAGACGTACCAGGCGGTCACCGAAGGTCTTACGCGGGTTCCGGCTTTTGGGCGGCTCTCGTACGGCGGAGCAGATTCGTTGACGACGATTTGGACCGAATACGGTGGGACGCACGCGCAAGTCAGCTTTCCAACCGGCGCCGCGCGAGGCGACGCGAGTAAGCTGGAAGGCTGGGCGCGCTTTGCATCGGCCGTCTCCGTCGGCGCGGTTATGCGCGAGCGCGAGCCGTTCGTCAAACGGGTAAGGCAACTGGATCGCTTAGAACGCGTCGTATTCATGAGCGGCGGGTGTTTCGGCACCTGCCCTGCTTATAGCGCAACGTTTTACGCGGATGGCCGTGCAACGCTTCGACGGGTTCGCTATTTGCGCGGTGTTCCACGCGACGCGAATGCCGAGCTCCCCTTTTCTCGCGTAACCAATCTGCTCGCCGCCAGCGCTTTTGCATCGCTGCAGCCCGAATATCCGCGAAAGTGGATCGACGGCTACGGCGTATCGTTCGAGTTCGATTACCGCGGCGGCTTGAAGTACGCGGTGCTCGCTCCTGATGAAACGCAGTGGCCTCCACCGCTCGCCGAACTTGCGGGCGCATTTGCCCAGCTGATCCGGGACACCGACTGGTCAGCCACTAGCGCCCATTGATACGCGGTGCGTGAAAACAAAAAGCCCGGCCGCGGCCGAGCTTCTTTTCTTGCAAACGTATTTGCAAAAACCTTAGTTGTCGCGCACCAGAATCGAAGCGTACGTGCCGCTGACGCCGCGCCACATTTTTTCATTCCAACGTTCCGACGCGCGACGCTCGAGACTGTACAAGTCGAGCATCCAGTCGTTGAAATAGGAATCGTCGGTGTCTAGCGCTACCAGAGTGCGGTCGTTCATATCCGCTCCTTCGTTCATATCCATTCAACGTATCCTATCGGCTTTCCGATACAGGAGCTTCGCGTTCGTTGGGGCTTTCGACCTAAGGGGTTACCGAATCATTACACTCCGTCCGGCCCCATCTGCCATACGCCCGCCAGCTTCGACCTCGTAGCCGTGCGAGCGCCACTCCACGCGCCGGCCGAAAAAACTCGCGGCCCACACGGCGAAGCTGAGGACGTCGCGAAACGGAATCAACAGCGGCGAACGCGCAACGTCCGGCGCGAACGTTTTTCCGCTTTCGTAGTGCAACAGCACTCGCAGCACGGCTGCTAAGGCGGCTGTGCCCAGGGAGACCGGCGTGCGCGAAACCGCCGCAAACGCCAGCGAAAACGGCAACGCGTGTGTAATCCCCGACGCCGCAAATCCCGCCGGACGAACTGCGGAAATCGTTCGCGCCCAGCGCAGTTCGCGCCGCCAGATCGATCCGAAGGCGAGGTCGTCGACTGCGGTTTGCACGATGTAGGATGCCAGCTCGACGCGATATCCGGCTCGGACGACGGCTTGCCCGAGCAAATAGTCATCGCCCAAATGATCGCCCAGCGCCGCCAACCCGCCCGCGCGCTCGAGCACGTCGCGCCGTACCGCCATCGTGGCCCCGAAGCAGTACGTCAGCGGTTCGAGCGCTTCGGCAACCAGCACGGAGGGCGCGAAGCCGTCATTGACATGCATGGCGCCCAAGCGCGACGCCGGCGTCTCGTTGGGCACCGCGCCGTAGAGGCACGTCACCGCTCCGGTTCGCTCGTCCGCGAACGCGGCTGCAATCTCGCGAAGATAGTCCGGGCCTACAATGATATCGCTATCCGCGATTACCAGAATCGGGTGCTTGGCGTAATGGTAGGCGCCGAGGATGTTTGCGATCTTCGGGTTTTCTGCGCGCGCCGCATCGCCGGCGGCTACTACGATGTCGCGGTCCGGGAATTCGCGCGCCAGACGCCGCGCGGCGTCCAGTGCCGGATCGTCCGAGCGCGACGCGCAGAAGATGATTTGAAATTCCGGATACTGCTGATCGCAAAACGTGCGCAAACGCTCGTACAATTGCGGCTCGGCGCCGTGCAGCGGTTTGAATACCGTTAGCGGCGGCAGAGTATCGGGAACGTGCGAGGGTCTTCGCCGGAATTCGCGGACACGCGCGATCGCCATTGCCGTGTAGGCAATGCCGCCCAGTGCCAGAGCGCCGAGCGCGAACGCAGCGGCGCGGCGCGCGCTACCCGGCATTCGTTGCCAGTTCGGTGAACGTGATCGGGCGGATCGACGATTGTGCCACGGTGCGCGCGACCTGCGGATCGACGAGCGCCGCAAATTCGCCGGCAAAATCGTAGTCGGGCGGAAACGCTTCGGGCCACGTATGCGTCGCCGGGTGCACGTAAACTTCGGAAGTCCCCCGCGGCAGGTTCCGCAAAAACGACGCGACGAGCTGCGGCGTCATGCGCCCGCTGTCGTTCATTCCGAACACAAAGTCGTTCGTAACGATGTCCGCCGCGTTTAATCTTGCACGCATCAAGGCGAGCCACGGCGCGAGCAGCACCGAATTGGCAAGCCGCGCAAGCGCGCCGCTGTGGGTTGCACGCCACGAAGGCAGAAACGGTTCGCGCGGGATGCGAATCGCCTTTACGCCGTAGTCGCGTCCGGCTTTGATCAGCAGCGAGAGTATCGTGGGATGAACGTGCATGTGATTCTGCGCGTTCACGTGATCCAGCGGCAATCCCGTCGCCGCGAATGCCGCGAATTGTGCGCGAATCTCCGCTTCCAACTGTTCGCGGATTCCCGGCGTAAAGAAATACCGCAGTCCCGCGCGAAACAGGTCCTGCTCGAATTCTCCGCGCTCGTTGACGAGAAGCGGAACGCGTTCGGGCGGAAGCGCGGGTTTGCCGTTCACGAGTACGACGTGAAGTCCGACGCGCAGCGTCGGCGTTCGGCGGGCGCGATCGACCGCATCGGCGGTGGCGGGCGCCGCAACCATGAGACTGGTCGTTGAGAGCACACCGCGGCGATGGCCTTGTTCGATCGCTTCATTGACCGGAATCGCCAATCCGAAATCGTCGGCCGTGACGATGAGTCGTTTCGATGTCGCTGTCAAAAAGGGCCCTCCGGGCGTTGCATCCAAGCGCGGCACGATGTGTCTGTCGTCGTTCGCCGTTAGGAACTGAAGATCGAATCGCAGTCGACGCGCGGCCGGCGGCTTCCCGACGCCGCCTACGACGGCAACGTCGAGCCGCTACTCCTCACCCGGCATCGTTCGCTCATAACGGCGTGGATGCGCGAACGGCGTTTACCCGGTGCTTGGCTGTCCGGCAAGATGGTGTCCTACCATATGGGCTGGACGGACGCGTCCGGAAACGAAATCCGAATCAAAACCGGCAAGCTGATCCGGCCGAGCCTGTGCCTTTGGGCGTGCCGGGCCTCCGGCGGCGATGCGGAGTGGGCGCTTCCGGCCGCTGCGGCGATCGAGTGGTTTCACAATTTCACGCTCGTGCACGATGACATTCAAGACGAGGACCGCCGCCGCCACGATCGCGAGACCGTGTGGTCGATGTGGGGTGTGCCCCAGGCGATAAACGCGGGGGATGCGATGCAGGCGTTGGCGTTTTCGTCGATGGCCGGTCACGCCAAGCATCCGCGGCGGACGCTGCGGGCCATCGGCGCCCTCGCGCAGGCCGGTCTGGTGGTCATTGAGGGGCAGTGCCTGGACCTGGAGCTCGAAGGACGCGAGAACGCCCGCATGCGCGACTACGTACGGATGGCAGCGGCAAAGACCGGCGCTCTTCTCGGCGCCGCGCTCGAGGCCGGTGCCGCCGTGGGGGGTGCCGGCCCGGTCGCTGCGGCGCGTTTCCGCCGCGCCGGCCGCCTGTTGGGAACGGCGTTCCAAATTCGCGACGACTGGCTCGGGATGTACGGCGATCCCGCGGTGACCGGAAAATCGGCAAGCGGCGATGCCGGCCGGCGAAAGATGACGTTTCCGGTGATTGCGGCGATGCACTCCACACCGCCGCTGCAGCGGCGGCGCCTTCGCGAGCTGTTCCGGCTGAGTCCGCACGAGCGTGAAAGCAAAGTGCGCGCGCTGCTCGACGAAATCGGATGCAGCGACATCACGCGCGCCGCGGCATTGCGCTACGCCGAAATGGCAGTGTGCGCGCTTGCGCGCAACGCCGTCGCAAAGCCGGCGCTCGAAGAGTTCGAGGAGGTGGCGTATTACGTCGCAACTCGGTCGCAGTAGCGGTGAAACGTCCTCGCGCAAGGCCGATCACGTGCGCATCAATTTGGAACGCGACGTATCGTCGAAAGGCTTGACCGCCGGCTTCGAACGCTGGCGCTTCGTGAATTGCGCGCTGCCGGAAATCGATCTCGACGAAGTTCGAACGTCGACGGTGTTTCTCGGCCGGACACTCTCCGCGCCGCTGTTGATTTCGTGCATGACGGGCGGTACCGAACAAGCGAAGGCAATCAATTTAACGCTCGCGCGCGTTGCCCAAGAGCACGCATTGGCAATGGGTTTGGGGTCGGCTCGCGCACTGTTGGAAGATCCGGAGCTGCTCGAGACGTTCGATGTGCGCAGCGCCGCGCCGGACGTTCTGCTGTTCGCAAATTTGGGCGCGGTGCAGCTGAACAAAGGCTACGGTGTGGATGAATGCCGGCGCCTTTTGGAGTTGCTGCGCGCGGATGCGCTGGTGCTTCACGTCAACGCAATTCAGGAGGCGCTGCAGCCCGAGGGCGACACGTGTTTTCGCGGGCTGGTCGACCGGATCGCGCGCGTTTGCGAACGGATCGACGCGCCCGTCATCGTCAAGGAAGTCGGTTGGGGTATCGATCCCGATACCGTCCACGCATTGTTCGAAGCGGGCGTCGCGGCGGTCGATATTGCCGGGGCGGGCGGCACGTCGTGGAGCGAGGTCGAGCGTTACCGGATCGAAGAGCCCTGGCGTGCGCAGGTAGCAGAAGAGTTTGCAGGCTGGGGAATTCCGACGGCCGACGCGCTTGCCGGCGCGCGCCGGGAACGTTCGAACGGCTTGCTGATTGCGAGCGGCGGAATCCGATCGGGAATGGACTTCGCCAAGGCGATCGCGCTGGGAGCGGATTTGGCAGGCATCGCGGGGCCGTTCTTACGCGCTGCAAATGCGGGGCCCGATGCGGCATCCGCGCTCGCGCGCGAGCTGACGCAAGTACTGCGGGTAGCGATGTTCGGCCTTGGGGAGCGGACAATTCACGATTTGCAGCGTACGAAGAGATTGGTGCGCGTGAATGAGGAACGCTAACGGTCCGTGCCTCGTCTGAGCAGCGCAGACGAGTATTGCCGTCTGCTCGCTACCGGTCACTACGAGAACTTCGTCGTCGCTTCCAAGCTCGTCCGGGGCCGGCTGCGTCTGGATCTGATGCGTTTTTACGCATTCTGCCGAACGACGGACGACCTGGGAGATGAAAGCGGATCGCCGCACCGCGCGCTGGAGCGGCTCGCGCGTTGGCGGGACGAAACGCAGGCGCTTTTTGCCGGGTCGTGGCCCGTGCATCCGGTATTGGACGCGTTGCGCGAAACGGTTTCGCATTACGGGCTCGATGCGGCGCCATTTCTCGATTTGATCGCGGCCAACGAACAGGATCAAACCGTCACGGAATACGAGAATTGGCCGCAATTGGAACGGTATTGCATGCTTTCCGCAGCACCCGTCGGCCGCGTCGTGCTGCGGTTCTTCGGCATTGCAACTCCGGTCACCGAAAAGCTGTCGGACGACGTGTGCATCGGTCTTCAGCTTGCCAATCACGCGCAAGACGTCAGCCGCGACGCCGCGATCGGCCGCCGGTATCTCCTTGCTGCGGATCTGCAAGCCGGTGGAACCGCCGGAGCGGTACGCGCAATGGTCGAGCGTGCGCGGGGATTGTTGGCTTCGGGCAAAGCGCTGGAACCGTTTGCGCCGGGCGTTCTGCGCGTGCAACTCTCGCTGTACCGCATGGGCGGCCTCGCGATTTGCGATGCGATAGAGCGCACCGGATATCGGACCGATCGTACGCGTCCGCACGTGTCCAAGCGCACGAAAGCTGCGCTTCTGGTCCGTGCGCTGCTGGCAGCCGCGCAGCGCGGCGGCGAGGTGCGGCGTGCTGAGACCGCTTGATGCCGTCCGCTACGTCCGGCGTCCGCCGCACATCGAGTCCGATGCCGAGCGGTTTTGCCGCGAAATGGCGCGCCGGGAGGCGAAGAATTTCTACTGGGGTTTCATCTCGCTGCCTTTCGATCAGCGCATGGCGATTTACGCGCTGTATGATTTCGCCAGGCAGGTCGACGACGATGTGGACGGGGCCGAGCGGCCGGAGCTGATTCCCGAACGGTTGGCGGCGCAGCGCGATCGCGTTGCACGGTGCGTTCGCGGCGAGGGGCGCGACCCCGTGATGGAAGTGCTTTCCTCGGCGACGCGGCGCTATCGTATTCCGGAAGAAGAACTGCAGGCGCTCATCGACGGCGTCGAACGCGATTGCACGCAAACGCGTTATCAAACGTGGGACGAGCTGGCGGAATATTGCAAACTGGTGGCATCCGTCGTCGGCAGAATGTGCGTGCGGATCTTCGGCTTTACCGATGAAGCGGCGCTGCTTCGCGCCGACGATTTGGGCCTCGCGCTGCAGCTGACGAATATTCTGCGCGACGTTCGCGAAGACGCGGAGATGGGACGGATTTATCTGCCTGCGGAAGATCTCGCCCGCTACGGCATCGCCGAGGAATCGATCTTGGCGGTGCAACCGGGAGCGAACTGGAACGATCTCGTGGCGTTTGAAACGCAGCGTGCCCGCGCATTGTTCGAGAGTGGATATGAAGTTTTGCGCTACATCCCGCGCCGCGCTGCCGCCTGCGTGCAAACCATGGCGGGAATCTACGAACGAATTCTGGAGAAGATCGAACGCGATCCGCAGTTGCCGCTTCGCGAGCGCGCGGCGCTGAGCAAGAGCGAAAAGCTGCGCGTGGTCGTGGGATCGTGGCTGTGGGCACGGTAGCGGTCGTCGGCGGCGGACTCGCCGGGCTTTCTGCAGCGCTTGAATTGCAGGAGGCGGGGTTTGAAGTCGACGTGTACGAGCGCAGCCGTCTGCTCGGCGGCCGTGCGACCTCGTTCGAAGTCGACGGCCACGTCGTCGATAACGGCCAGCATGTCTATCTTGCCTGCTGTACGGAGTTTATAAGGTTCGTCAAACGCGCCGGCATGGCGCGCGCGCTTCACACGCAAGATCGTTTTGACGTAGCCGTCTACTCAAAAGACGGCTTGCGCAGCGGTTTGCGCGCCGGTTCGCTGCCCGCTCCGCTGCATTTGCTGACGTCGTTCGCCGGCTACGCGCATCTTTCGACGGGCGGAAAACTGCGCATTGCGCGCGCGCTGGTGGAGCTGCGCTTGAGGCCCGGATCGGCGACCGAGGATCGCAGCTTTGCGGAGTGGCTCCGGGCGCACGGGCAAAGCGCGGAAACGATGCACGCGTTTTGGGAGCCGTTTCTCGTCCCCGCGCTCAATGCACCGCTGGATCGCATGAACGCCGCCGAAGCGGCGTTCGTGATTTCCACGGCGTTCCTGCACGATCGCGACGCGGCGAGTTTCGGATTCGCTACGGTGCCGCTCGCGGAGATCATGGAGGCCGCGGCGAGCCGGCTGCACGCCGTTCACCGTGCATCCGCCGTCCTCGAAATGCGCGCACGGCCCGAAGGGGTCGATTTGCAGACACCGTCCGGCGATGCGCACTACGATGCGGCCGTCCTTGCGGTTCCTCCGCGCGCGCTCGCGAAATTGCTGGGCGATCCGGCGGCCTTCGGAGTTCCGGCGCTCGACGTCTACGAACCGTTTGCGATCATGGACGTGCATCTCTGGCACGACGCCGGCGCGCTTCCATTCGATTTTGCCGCGCTGTTGGATTCGCCGGTGCAGTGGATCTTTCAAAAAGCGCCCGGCTACGTGTGCTGCAGTTTGAGCGCCGCCGATGCGCTGGTCGCCGTGCCGACCGCCCAGGTCGTGGACGAGACGTGGAAAGAACTCCGCCGCGCCGTTCCCGAACTAGCCGCAGCCGGCCTCGTCCGCGGCGCGGCCACGCGGAATCCCGAAGGCACGTATCTCGCGCGGCCCGGCACGCAGCGTCCCACATCCCGGACCCTTTTGCCGAACTTGGCAATCGCCGGCGCATGGACCGCCACCGGCTGGCCGGACACGATGGAATCCGCGGTCCGCAGCGGACTTGCGGCGGCGCGCGTCTTACTGAAAGGAAACGATGCAGGATCATCTCGATCGCGCCGTCGCCTGGCTGCTCGATAAGCAACATCCCGACGGCTGGTGGACGGACGAGCTGGAAACGAACGTCACCATGACGGCCGAGCACGTGCTGCTGCTGCGGTTCTTGGGAATTTCGCCGGACCCGATCCGTGAAGGCGCGATCGAACATATTCTGCATCATCAGCGATCCGATGGTTCGTGGGCGCTGTATTACGACGGGCCGGCCGATCTCAGCACGACGATCGAAGCGTACGTCGCGCTCAAGGTACTCGGCGTCGACCCGGCGCGCGGCGAAATGCAGCGCGCTCTCGAGATCGTGCGCAAACTCGGCGGTCTGGCGTCGGCGCGTGTGTTCACGAAGATTTGGATGGCGCTGTTCGGCGTGTATCCGTGGGACGGCATTCCCACGATGCCTCCGGAGATCGTGTACTTTCCGCCGTGGATGCCGTTCAATCTCTACGATTTTTCGTGTTGGGCGCGCGGCACGGTTGCGCCGCTGTGCGTCGTCATCGCGCGGCGTCCGGTGCGTCCGTTAGGTGTAACGGTCGATGAAATCATCAATCCCGGAACGCATGCACGCATGCACGCGGTGCCCGGTTCGGGATGGCTGTGGTGGGTGGACAAAGGGCTGAAGCTCTACGAACGCTTGCCGTGGAAGCCGGGGCGCGAATCTGCATGCAGGGCGATGATCGACTGGATCGTCGAGCGCCAAGAAGCCGACGGAAGTTGGGGCGGCATTCAGCCGCCGTGGGTGTATTCGTTGATTGCCCTCAATTTGGAAGGGCACGGCGTCGACAGTCCGGTGTTGCGCAAGGGACTGCACGGCATGGAGCGATTTGCGTTCGAAGACGAAACCGGCTGGCGCTTTCAGGCGTGTATGTCTCCGGTTTGGGACACCGCGTGGGCGCTGCGCGCGCTGTACCAAGCCGGCTTACGCCACGATCATCCCGCGCTGCAACGCGCGGTCGCGTGGATGCTCGCGGAGCAAATCGATCCGAAGGCGCCCGGTGATTGGCGCGTGCGCTGTAAGAACGTCGATAACGGCGGATGGGCGTTCGAATTCGATAACGATGCCTATCCCGACATCGACGATACGGCAGTCATCGTCTGTTCGCTGCTCGAAACCGGCGAGCCGGCGACCGTGCACGAGCCGATCGAACGCGCGGTGCGGTGGACGCTCGCGATGCGGTCGAGCAACAACGCGTGGGCGGCGTTCGATCGCGACAACACGAGTGAAATTCTCTACCGGATGCCGTTTTCGGATTTCGGAGCGATGATCGATCCGCCGAGCGAAGACGTCACGGCGCACGTCGTGGAGATGCTTGCAATGCTCGGGCGCGACGAAAGCGATCCGTACGTTGCGGGCGCGTTGGCATACTTGCGCAAGACGCAGCGCCCGTGGGGATCCTGGTTCGGGCGCTGGGGCGTGAATCACATCTACGGCACGTGGTGCGTCGTCTCGGCGCTCGGGCAAATGAATGCCGGGCGCGATATGATCTTACGTGCCGTGCAATGGATGATTTCGCGCCAGAACGCCGACGGCGGCTGGGGAGAAAGTTGCCATTCGTACGTCGACGAGTCGTTCGCGGGCGTCGGAGCGAGCACGCCCTCGCAAACTGCGTGGGCAGTGATGACGATGCAATGGGCCGGAATGGGCAACCATCCGGCCGCCGTGCGAGGTCTTGGATTCCTGCGCGAGACGCAGAGAACCGACGGCACGTGGGACGAGCCCCACTTCACGGGCACCGGTTTTCCGCGCGACTTTTATCTGAACTATCATCTGTACCGGCATCTCTTTCCGACGATGGCGCTGGCGATGGAGCAAGCGCCGCTGCGGGCCCAGATGCAGGTACGCGACACGGCAAGGCAACAGGTAACGGCGTAATGAGCACACCCTTCGCACAAAAGCTGGAGATTGCAAAGTACATCTTCGGCAAGAAACTCAAAGGCGAGCAGAAGTATCCGCTGGTGATGGAGCTGGAGCCGCTCTATCAATGCAATCTGGCATGCGCGGGCTGCGGCAAGATTCAGTACCCCATGGATATTCTGCGCAAGCGCTTGTCGGTGGAGGACTGCGTCGCTGCGGTGGAAGAGTGCGGCGCGCCGGTGATTTCGATCGCGGGCGGCGAGCCGCTGGTATACGAAGAGTTGCCGCGCTTGGTGGATGAATTGATCCGCCGCAAGAAAGTCGTGATCGTCTGCACCAACGCGCTGCTGCTGGAGAAGAAGATCGACAAGTTCAAACCGCACGCGCTCTTCACGTGGATGGTGCACTTGGACGGCATGCGCGAACGGCACGACGAAGTCGTCTGCCGCGAGGGCACGTTCGACAAAGCGGTGGCCGCGATCAAAGTGGCAAAGGCGAAGGGTTTCCGCGTCTCGACCAACACGACGTTCTTCGATCCCGACGACGCCGCGACGATCCGCACGGTGCTCGATTATTTGAACGACGAACTGCAGGTCGACTCGATGCAGATTTCGCCGGGCTACGCGTACGAGAAGGCTCCCGATCAAGAGCACTTCTTGGGAGTCGAGCGTACCCGCGCGATTTTCCGCGAAGCGTTCTCCGGCGGCAAACGCAAAAAGTGGCGGCTGAACCACAGCCCGCTGTTTCTCGATTTTCTGGAAGGCAAACTCGACATGGAGTGCACTCCCTGGGGCATTCCGTCGTATTCGATCTTCGGTTGGCAGCGCCCGTGCTATTTGATGTCGGACGCGCCCTACGCGAAATCGTACAAGGAACTCATCGAAGAGACGGACTGGTCGCAATACGGCCGCGGCAAGCACGAGAAGTGCGCGAATTGCATGGCGCACTGTGGATACGAACCGACTGCCGTCGCCAAGACGACAGGCTCGATTAAGGAGAGCATTCGGGCCGCGCTTGCGCATTAGAGCCGATGGGCTCTAACGGAAAGGGCCGCGTATTTCTCACCGGGCGTAGCGGCTTCGTCGGCGGCCACGTCTTGCACGAATTGCTGCTCGCGGGCTATTCTGTCCGCGCCTTGGTGCGTCAGCCGCACGATGACGTGGAGCTCGTACAGTTCGTGCAGGGCGATCTGCGCGAGTCCGGCGCGTTTGCGCGCGCACTGTACGGCTGCCGCTACGTCGTGCACTGCGCCGCACTGTATTCGTTTTCACCGAGAGATCGAGCGCGTCTTCACGACGTGAACGTGCGCGGCACCGCGGGACTTTTGGAAGCAGCCCATATCGCGGGCGTCGAGCGCGCAGTGCTTACATCCAGTTCGGCGACGGTGGGGCCGATGCGCGACGGGCGGCTGCGTACCGAGAACGATTGGGTCAACGACGATTCGAAGCACGGCTACCATCATTCCAAAGTAGATCAGGAACGCGCCGCATTCGCATCGCGCGTTCCGGTGGTCGCGTTGCTGCCGACCGCACCCGTTGGTCCCGGCGATTGGAAGCCGACTCCCACGGGGCGCATGGTGCTGGATTTTGCGAACGGCAAAATGTCCGTCGAGCCGCCCCGCGGCGGCTTGAATCTGGTCGCTGTTGAAGACGTCGCCCGCGCGCACGTAACCGCACTCGAACGCGGCGTACCCGGTGAGCGGTACATCCTGGGCGGCGAAAATCTTTTGCTTGCCGACATCTGGCAGATTCTCTCGGAGATTACGGAATGGCCGCTGCCGGCATGGCGCATTCCCGATCCGGTGTTGACCGCGCTCGCGTACGCCGACGAATTGCGCTGCCGGCTGGTCCCCGGCGCCGAGCCGGCAATCCCGGTTGAAGGCGTGCGCATGGCGCGCGAGCTCATGTTCGTCGATTCGTCGAAAGCGGCGCGCGAGCTCGGATTCACGCCCACGCCGGTGCGTGACGCGTTGGAGCGCGCCGTGAAGTGGTACGTGGATAACGGCTACAAATGCAGATCGCCGTTGTAACGGCCACGTCGTTGGAAGCCGGCGCAGCGCGCGCGGCGCTGGGCCCGAATGTTCGCGTCGTGGAAGCCGGAATCGCGTTGTCGCGGATACGCCGCTTTTCGGGGAGTGTCATCAGTTGCGGACTTGCGGGCGGTTTGCGCGAGGATCTCGAGACGGGCGCGGTGCTGATTCCGCGCAGCGTGCGGCGGCCCGACGGTTCGGTGCTGCAGTGCGATTCCGCGTTGACGGATGCGCTCGTATCCGCCGCGCGAGCGCTGCAGATCGATCCCGTTGAGGATCCGATCGCAACCAGTGCGACGATGGTCCATGGCGCGCAAGGGCGGCGCTCGTTAGCCGGACAGGGCTACGCGGGCGTCGACATGGAGACCGGAATCATCGAGGCGGACGCCGTTGCGTGCGTGCGCGTCGTCCTGGACACGCCGCGGCGCGAAATCGACGGTGCGTGGAACGATCCGCGTACGGTTGTTTTCCATCCACGCGCGTGGTTGGATCTGCCGTTCCTCGCACGTGAAGGTCCGCGCTGCGCGGCGCTTGCAGCGCAAATCATCGCGCGCGCCGCGGCGGATGGATTGAATCTAGCGGGGAAGCGCGCCGCGCACTAGCGCGGGCGTTCGTGTTGCGTGCAGGAGTTCAGCTCGATCAGCGAGCCGCAGATGATCTCGCCGGCGCAGCCGCACGGCCAATTCCAACGCTGCGTGTACGTCCAGGACTCGGGTTCGATGGTCCCGCGTTCGACAGTCGTTTGGGGTTCGCCCAAGCGTGAAGTGGCCGTAGCAGTTTGAACAACCATGGTGCCGGGGTTGTACCCAGGCGTCGGCTGCTTCTATCAGGAGGCCAGGGACAACAGCGGGGCGACCATTTCGGCGGGCATTGCGGCGTGAAAATACAGCCCCTGCCCATAGACGCACCCCAGCGCGAGCAGCCGCTGAGCCTGCATCGGCGTCTCGATCCCCTCGGCGGTAACGCGCAATTTGCACGCCTGGCCGAGGCCCACCAGCATCTCCACGATTTGCTGGCTCTTGACGTCGTCCAGGTCCGAGATGAACGTTTGGTCGATCTTGAACGCGTCGATCGGCAGCGATTTGATGTATCGCAGCGACGAGTAACCGGTCCCGAAGTCGTCGATGCAGAGTTCTACGCCGACCGCCTTCAACTGGGCCAGCACGCCCGCCGCGCGCAGCTCGCTCTGTAGAATCGAGGTCTCGGTAATTTCGAGTGAAAGCTGACCTGGCCGAATGGCGAATTCTTCGACTAATGCGGCGAGAAACTCGGGCAGATCGGGCTGCAGCACTTCCTGAACGGAAAGGTTGACGTTGATCTTCAGATTCTGATCGCCCGTGAGTTCGCGCCAGCGCCGCAATTGATAGCACGCGCTCGAAAGGACGAACCGTCCGACCGGCACCATGAGACCCATCTCTTCCGCCAATGGCAGGAACGATGCCGGGCTCAAGTATCCTTGCTCCGGGTGGTTCCACCGCAATAATGCCTCGAAGCCCGAAATTGCGCCCGTCGCCAGCTCGACGATCGGCTGGTAGAGCACCACGAATTGTTTTTCTTCAATGGCCGAACGCAGGTGCATGCGCAGCGAAAGCCGGCGCAGAGCTTCTTCGTGCATGCTGGAGACGAAATAGGCGCTGCGGTTGCGCCCTTCCGATTTTGCGTAATACATCGCCGTGTCGGCATCGCGCAGCACCTCGGCGATTGAGGTGTATTGCTTGTCGACCGGAGCGACACCGATGCTGGCCGTCATGACGATTTCGCGTCCCGCGACGTGATACGGCCGCCGCAGCGTGCGATGAATCACGTCCAAAGCGGAGCCGATTCGCTCCGGCGTGGCGTCGGCGACCAGAACCGCAAATTCATCTCCCGCCATGCGCGCGACGGTAAAACGCTCGTCCATCACCGCGCGCAGGCGCGTTGCCGCTTCTTTCAAGACGTCGTCGCCCGCAATGTGTCCGAGCGTGTCGTTTATCGATTTGAACTCATCGAGATCCAAAT
Source organism: Vulcanimicrobiaceae bacterium (assembly GCA_035938175.1). Taxonomy (GTDB): domain Bacteria; phylum Vulcanimicrobiota; class Vulcanimicrobiia; order Vulcanimicrobiales; family Vulcanimicrobiaceae; genus DASRDE01. The sequence continues at coordinate 19,500 of DASZHD010000052.1, read as the reverse complement.
ACAACACCGCCCGTTGCAGCGCGTCGCCGCGTTGTACCGCTTCGAGCGCGCGCGCGAGTTCTAGAGAAAATACCGTGCGGTTGGGCAAGCCGGTAAGCGAATCGTGCGTCGCTTCGTATTGCAGGCGGCTCTGCGAACGCGCCGTGGCAAGCGCCATACCCATCAGATTGACGAAGACTTGCATTGCACGCAAGGTTTGCGCGCTGGGAATCTCGCCACTGATCGGGCCATCCGGCGACATATAACCGATCATCAGGCCGTCGCGGTCGTGCAGCGTGAGAACCAGCGCGTCACGTTCGTGCCATTGGCTGGGATACTTGCGCTGCGGTGCATTGGGCATTTCGCCCGTGTATATCGAACGCTCCCAATGCGCTTCGCGCTCTGCCGGGAAGAAGTAGCAGTCCTCGAAAAACCGCACGGCCTGGCTGAGCATCTCTTCGAACGCCTGATGATCGATGCGCTCGTACAAACGCTGCTCGATTACATCTTGCGGATAGCCCAGCAGAACGCGCCGGCGCAATTCGCCGTTCGGCTCTTCCGCCGCGACCATCGTTACGAAACGCCAGCCGAAGAGTTCTTGAATTCCGCGCGCAAGCGAAGTGAGCGCAGCATCTAATGATGGCGCTCCCAAAACATCGCGCGTAATTTCGAACAGCCGCTCCAGTTCCGTAACGGAACCGGCTCCGCTCGATAAAGCCCCGATCGGATACATCCGCGTCGCTAATTGAGTAGGGGGACCCTGCTTTCCCCGCCCGCCAGTGTCAAGAGTTAGCCAAAGACGTGGCGGGCAACGAGCGCAACCGCAGCGGCTATCAATGCAATAGCCACCAAACTCATCAGGCGAGGCGAATGCAGGCGCAGCGAGAGCCTCGCGCCGAGCGGCCCGCCAAGCAAGCCCCCGCCGACCAGGGGCACGACGTAATTCCAATCGATGTCGTGCTGCAGGTAATGCGCGATCAGCCCGACCGGCGAGGTGAGCACGATGGCAAAATGCGACGTCGCCGTGATCGCGTGCGCGGGCAATTCGGAAAAGTAGATGAGCGACGGAATCAAGACGACGCCGCCGCCGACTCCGAACATACTCGAAATAAATCCCACGACGAATCCGGCGAGAATCGACGGCGTCCAGCCCATACCGCCGGTATGATGTGCGAATCCGTGCATTTCACGGCCGGCGAGCCGCTTCTCGCTATTGATGAGGATGTCGATTGCGACGATCGTAATGAACGCCGCAAATAAGAGATCGAAAAGATGCGGCGCAAGGTTCTTGACGGCAATCGCGCCCAAAATGCTGCCGGGCAACGCCGCAGCGGCGAGTACCAGTCCCACGCGAACGTGAACGCGCCGCTGCATTGCGTACGCAACCGCGCCGCTGCCGCTATTGGCGACGACGAGCGCGAGCGACGTACCGGCGGCCATTGCGGGATGCAGTCCGAAGAACAGACGCAGGATCGGAACGATGAGAAATCCGCCGCCCAAGCCGACCATCGAGCCGAATACGGACGCGCCGAATCCGGCTAGAAACAGCCAGAGATAGAGCCAGGCGTTGTGAAGGATGTTTGGTGCGCGGCGCTACGAGCCGACGCGTCCGATGTACCGGCGGTCCCGCGTATCGATGCGAATGACGTCGCCGGGATTGACGAAGAGCGGCACTTGTACGACGGCATTGGTTTCGAGCGTCGCGGGCTTCGTCGTGCCGGTTGCGGTGTCGCCTTTGAAACCGGGATCGGTTTGTTCCACGCGCAGTTCGACGTGCGCGGGAAGATCGCAGCCGATCGGATTGCTGTCGTGAAACTGGACGTCGACGATCATGCCGTCTTTCAAGAAGTCCGCCGGGTCGCCGATGACCTCCCGCTGCAGCGTTACGTTTTCGAACGTTTCCTGATCCATGAAATGATAGCCGTCCGAATCATTGTAGAGCATCTGCATCTGACGGTTGTCGACCGTCGCGCGCTCCAGTTTTTCGCCCGCGCGGAACGTCTTTTCCACCGTTGCGCCCGTTTTCACGTTCTTGAGCCGCGTTCTGACGAACGCGGATCCCTTGCCCGGTTTAACGTGCAAAAACTCGATCACGGTCCACAGCTGGCCATTTTCCAAAATGGTCACGCCGTTGCGCAGGTCGTTCGATGAAATCATGACCTGGCCCAATACGCACCGCAAAGCCAAAGGCCCTGTAGGCACCGTTGCCCCCGCAAAGCTGCGCACGACGCCCGCTTTTTGGCCTGGAGGGGCGCCTTTGCTTGCTACGAACGTCGCACGTCCAGGGAGGTTTCAGATGCGAATCGCCATTCTTATCCGCCTGCTTATCTGCAGCGGTATCTTCGGATTAATGTCGCTGCCGGCGAGTGCGCCCGCAGCTCCGGCGCCGCCCGCGGGCGCAGGCGCAGGACCGCCCTCGGGGCCGGCCGCGTACGCCGATTTCGTAAAGGGCGCGCAAGTATTGCCCGGACTGATTCCAATCGTCAAAAAAGACGGCAAACTCTATTTGGCGCTTTCGAAGGATCAAATCGGGTCTGATTTCATCGAGACGTCCGTGCCGTCGACCGGATTGGGCGGTTACGGCCCTGCGCCGGGTGAGCCGTACGTCGCACCTGCGCGGATTCTGCATTTCGATCGCGTCGACGATCAAGTGATCTTGCGTTGGCCCAACACGTTCACGCGCGTTCGCCCGAATTCGGCCGAAGCGTTCGACACCGCGCGCTCGATGCCGGCGTCCGTTGTCGCCGTCGTTCCGGTCGTTGCTCAGGACGACCACACCGTCGTCATTCCGGCGACGCCGTTTTTGGGCGACGTTGCGAACTTCTCGGCGATTTTCGATCAAGTGGTCGGCAATCCGCTCCACGGCTACCATTTAGATTCGGACCGATCGTTTTTTGCCGAAGCGAAAGCGTTTCCGCAAAACGACGTGCTTCGCGTCTCGCAGACGTGGGCAAGCGAAAAGCCCAACCTGATCGACAGCGCGCCCGACGAACGCAGCGTTGAAATCGACATGACGTACAATCTGATCGCCGCGCCGAAGGACGGGTACATGCCCCGTTTGGCGGATCCGCGCGTCGGCTACTTCGAGCAGGGCCTCATCGACTTCACCAGCGAGAACTTGGAAACGCGCGGGTTGCAGTACATCACCCGTTGGAACTTCATGCCGCAAGACCCGGCGCATCCCTCGAACGCCACCAATCCCATCGTTTACTACTTGAGCAACACGATTCCGCAGCAATACCGCGACACCGTGCGCGCTGCGCTGCTGACGTGGAATCAGGCGTACGCGAAAGTCGGCATCTTGAACGCGATTCAGGTGAAGGATCAGCCGAACGATCCTGCTTGGGATCCGGAAGACATTCGCCACAACATGGTGCGCTGGGTGGCAAACACGCAGCCGCTGTACGGCGCGGAAGCGCTCATCGTGGACGATCCGCGTACGGGTGAGGAAATGAACGTCGGCGTCAACGTCGACGCCACCGGCGGTGCGGCGAGCGGGTTCGTTTTCCGCTTTCTGATCGCGCCCGCACGCGGGCTGCCCGATACGGCAACGGAAGAAGAACAGTTCAACCAGCTGCTGGAGCGTGCGATAGTCCTTCACGAGTCGGGGCACGACATGGGACTGCAGCACAATTTCATCGGCTCGCTGGCATATAGTGCCTCGCAGCTGCAGAGCAAGGCGTTTACCGGCAAGTACGGCGTCGCCAGTTCGGTGATGGAATACACGCCAATCGCCAACTTGTGGCCGAAAGGCACGCCGAACGGAGATTACGAGCAAACGGTTTTGGGACCGTACGATTACTACGCGATCCGCTACGGCTATCAATACATTCCGGGCGCGAAGCGTCCGGAAGACGAACTTCCGACGCTGCGCCGGTGGGCCTCGGACTGGTCGAATCCGATGCACCGCTTCGCGTCCGATGAAGACGCCACGGGCTTTGCCAGCGGGCATTCGATCGATCCGCGCGTGGAGATGTTCGATCTTTCGAGCGATCCGCTCGCGTGGTGCGGAACGCAGCTGAAGATGCTCCACGGCGTGATGGATGCCGTAAACCAGCGATTCCCGTGGCGCGGGCGCTCGTACGACGAAGCGACGCGCGCGTTCATGCTGCCGTTGTTCTCGTATCTCACGTGCGCGACGCGTCCGGCGGACACGATCGGCGGAGAATATCTGTCGCGCAATGCGGCGGGCGATCCGCGCGAAGAGGCGCCGTTGGAAGCCGTGTCGCTGGCCGACGAACACAAGGCCTGGCAGCTGCTGGACCGCTGGCTCTTCTCGGACGAAGCGTGGCGCTTCAATCCGGCGGTGCTGACGCGCCTGACGTATTCCGAGATGAGTTCGCTGAACAACGGTCAGACGTGGTTCTATAACCCGCCGCCGCGCCACGACGTTCCGGTCGTGGAAATTGCCGCGCAGACGCAAGACCAAGCGTTGCACGAGGTGTTCTCACCGCTCACGCTTCAACGCATCGACGATCTGCAGACCAAGTACGCAGGCCGCCGCACCATGAACATCACCGATCTGTTCGGCTGGGCCGAGAACGGCGTCTTCGGCGAATTAGCCGGCGGAGGGGAAGCTCGCGATGGAGTCGTGAGACGCAATCTGCAGATGCGCTTCGTGAAGCAACTCGGTCTGATGTGGACGTCGCCCTCACCGGGGACGCCGACGGATGCGCAGGCGATGGCGCGTATGACGCTCACGCATGTGGTTCACGACGCGAATACCGCGACGAGCTCGCAGCATCTGGACGAGCTGACGCGCGCGCACGTCGAAGCGCTCGCGGCGGTTGCAAAACAAGCGCTCGAGGCGCACGCAACGATCGCAGGGCCGCTGCCGCCGGCCGGCGGTCCGTAACCGATCGCGATCGGGGGCTGCAACGCCCCCGATCCTCCTACTTCGTCTTCCGCTGTAAAAAGCCGATGCCGCTTTCGCGCCCGGCGCGCAGACGTTCGATGTTTTCGCGATGCGTGTAGAAGATCAGGATCGCCGCGAACACGCCGTAACCGGTCATCCACGCGTTATGCGTAAAAAACCAAAGCGCGATCGCCGCGAGTACGCTTCCCGTCATCGACCCGACGGAAGAATACGTCGTCGTCAGCGCGCCGGCAAGCCAGCCGGCGACGGCTACGAGTCCCGCCGGCCACGAGAGCGCGAAGATTGCGCCGAACGACGTCGCTACGCCTTTGCCGCCCTTGAAATTCAGCCACGGCGAGAAACAATGCCCGAGCACCGCGAGCGCCGCCGCAATCGACGCGAGCCGCGCATCGTGAAAGTATGCAAGAACCAATGCGGGCGGAATGACGCCTTTCGCCGCGTCCAACAGCAAAACCGCAACGGCACCGCGCTTGCCCAGCGATCGCAGCGCATTCATCGCCCCGATGTTGCCGCTGCCTGCCTGACGGATGTCGCGCCGGTAGAAGGCGCGGCTGATCACCACGCCCCACGGTATCGAGCCGAGCAGAAACGACAGGATTGCCGCCGCGATCCAGGCCGCGGTCCTCACTGCTCGTCGAGCTCCACCCGCGACCGCTCGCGAAACTCCAGCGTCAGCGGCACGCCGGCGAAATCGAAATGTTGCCGTATGACGTTTTCCAAAAACCGCCGGTACGACGTTTGCACGAGCTCCGGATCGTTGCAGTGGAATACGAACAGCGGCGGATGCACGGCCGGCTGCGAGCAGTAGTAGATCTTAAACGGCTTGCCGCCGATTGCCGGCGCGGGATGTGCGAGCGAAGCATCTCGAATGACGGCATTCAACTGCGCCGTCGGAATTCGGCGATCCAGATTACTCGCGACGCGCATGACGAGCGGCATCAAACTGCCCAACCGCCGTCCCGTTTTTGCCGATAGAAACGTCACCGGCGCGAACCTGGCAAACGGTATTTGCTCGTAGATCACGTTGATCAGTTCGCCCTGGCTGTACTCGCCTTGCTCGCGTGCCAAATCCCACTTGTTGCCGACGATTATCAGACCTTTGCGCTCTTCCAAAATCATACCGGCCAGGCGCCGTTCTTGCGCCAGCATTCCGTGCAGCGCATCGAAGAGCAGTATCGCAATGTCGCAGCGCGCAATCGCGGAGAGCGATCGCAGCGCGGCATAATACTCGATCGCGCCGTGCTGCTGCGGCTTTTTGCGCACGCCTGCCGTGTCGATCAAGCGGATGCGGTGCTCGTGAAACTGAAGAATCGTATCGATCGCGTCCCGCGTCGTCCCCGGTACGTCGGAAACGACGGCGCGCTCCTCGCCCAGCAGCGCATTCAGCAGCGAGCTCTTTCCGACGTTCGGACGCCCCACGAGCGCGAGCGCAAGTTCGCCTTCACCGTGCAGCGCCGCGCTTTCGGGCGGTAAGTGCGCAACGACGCGATCGAGTAGATCGCCGGTACCCTCCCCGTGGATCGCCGAAACGGCAACCGGCTCGCCGAATCCCAACGGCGCGAATTCGCCGTAGATCGCTTGCGCCGCGCTCGGCGATTCCGCTTTGTTGGCGACCAGCACGACGGGACGGCGCGTATGGCGCAAAATTCTCGCGACATCCTCGTCGAGAGGATGCCGGCCGGAGGCCGCGTCGACGACGAACACGATCGCATCGGCTTCTTGAGCGGCCGCTTCGGCTTGACGGCGCGTGGAGGCGGCGATGTGGTCGCCTTGCGTATCTTGCTCGGGGTCGATCCCCGCGGTATCGACCAGGCTGAACGTGCGGCCGCGCCACTCGCAGAGTCCGTACAACCGGTCGCGCGTGACGCCGGGCGTGTCCTCGACGATAGCCAAACGCCGCCCGATCAAGCGGTTGAAGAGCGCGCTCTTTCCGACGTTGGGACGGCCCACAATGGCGACGGTAGCCGGGCGCAGCATGGCGGAGTCTTGCTCGGGCAGGGGATGCACGGGAACGGAGATTCCTGCCGGTGCGCGGTAATCCCGCGACATGCTGCGTTTGCTGCTGATGCTGGCGGCCGTCGTCTTGCCTTTCGGAGGACTGTACGTCAACACGCTGCCGGCCGGCGCCGACGTTTGGGTCGACGGCAGTTATATTGGAAGAACGCCGCTATTGGTCGACGGCCTGCGGGCCGGAAAGCATGCCGTGACGATCACGAAAACCGGATGGAGAGTCGAGGAAGTCGATCAAAACGTGACTTCGGGTGTGATCACTCCCGCCGTTATCCAATTGCAAGAGATCAACGGATCGACCCAGACCGGTTCGCTGGTGCTGCACGGATTGAGCGATGAGGCGACGGCGAGCGTCGATGGCGGCGATGCGCAGTCCGCCTTGCAGCAGTTCGATCTGCGCCCGGGTTCGCATCGTCTCGTCGTGAGAGACGGCGCCACCAAATTCGAGCGTGCCGTCGCGATCTTTCCCGGACAAACGACGCACGTTCTGCTGCGAACGTCGCAGCAGGAACGTTCTGCGGTCGTCGCCCCCGCCGATGCGTACATGCCTGCTTCGGCGGCCAGGATTACCGGCGACAGGGTAATAGTCCGCTGGGGCGGGCACGTAGCGGCGGGGCGAATCGGGGACGCGCGCTTCCTTGTCGACGGGCGCGATGTCGTGTATGATGCGCCGGCGGGCCTTGTTCGCGGCCAACTGTATCTGCCGCTGGACCTGATACTTACTCTGACGGGCAAATCGAAATAGCGCAATGGCGAGCATCTACATCGAAACCTTCGGCTGCCAAATGAATGAAGCGGATTCGCAGTACATCGCGGATCGCGCTGCGTCTGCCGGCTATGCCATCGCGGAACGTCCCGAGCATGCAAACGTGCTGGTGCTCAACACCTGCACCGTTCGCGACAACGCGGAGCGCCGCGCCTACGGACGCATGGGGCACTTCAAGAGCCTCAAGCTCGCCGATCCCGCGTTGAAATTGGTCGTGATGGGCTGTCTTGCCGAGCAAGATCGCGACCGCATGCAGACGATCGCGCCGCACGTCGATGCAGTGTTCGGTACGTCGGAACTCGTGCAGATGGGCGACGCGCTCGCACAGTGGCGCGGGCAGTTCGACGATACCGATTTGACGGAGGAGCGCGCACTGCTGATGCCGTTCGGCGGAGCGGCGGACTGCGTCACCGACGCGTTTTCGCACCTGCGCGGGTTCGTGACCGTGCAGCGCGGCTGTTCTTATTATTGCACGTTCTGCATCGTGCCGCACGTGCGCGGCCGCTTCGACCACCGTCCGGCGGCTGAAATCATCGCCGACGTCGAAGAACGTGTACGATCGGGCGCGCGCGAAGTGATGCTCGTCGGCCAAACCGTGAATGCGTACAAAGATCCGGCGGACGGCACGGATTTCGGCGAATTGTGCAAGCGCGTGGCGCAAGTCGCAGGGTTGGAACGCTTGACGTTCATTTCACCGCATCCGAAAGATTTCACGGAGAAGATCGTTCGAGATCTCTCGCACGTACCGCAATTGAATCCGCGCGTGCACTTGCCGCTGCAGTCGGGAAGCGATCCGGTTCTGCGGCGCATGAACAGAAAATATACCGCCGCGCAGTTTCGCGAGAAGCTGGACCTGATTCACCGGTATTTGCCCGGATGGGCGGTTACGACGGATCTGATCGTCGGTTTTCCGGGCGAAACGGAGGAAGATTTTTCCGCGACGCTCGACTTCGTGCGCGAGGGCATCTTTGCTAACGCGTATATGTTCGTGTATTCGCCGCGTCGCGGCACGCCCGCAGCGCGTTGGGAACAGGTGCCGTCGGAGATTTCAACAGCGCGGTTCCAACGTTTGGCGGAGGCGCAGAACGCTGCGTCGCGCGCCTATCAGGACCGCAAAATCGGGAAGGTCGTGCGCGCGCTCGTGCAGGGGCCGTCGAAAAAAGATCCGACACGGCTATCCGCCAAAACCCCGGACAATTCCACCGTCGTCGCGCCGATGCCGCCGGATTATTCGGAAGCGTTGTACGCGCGCGAGCCGTGGCTCGACGTTGAAATCGAACAGGCCTTCATTTGGGGCAACGCCGGCACGATCGTCGCTCGCGCCGAGCGCTTCACGGCCGGCGGTACCCCCGTACAGCCGCCGGTAATCGATTTGCTCGCGATTTAGAAAGCGAAACCGCAGGCGCAAGTATCCGCGCGGCACGCGCCGAAGCGTGCAGCAACGGAGGAGCCTTTATGCGCGTGTTCATGCGAGTCTCCGTCGTCGTTTTTCTTGCGCTCGGCGCGCTGATTTATAACGCCGGCGACATCGTCGATCCGTGGATTCCATGGAACAACTTTGGGATCACCACAAGCTCCTCCGGCGTGATAACGACCGTAGACGAGTACGCCGCCTCGAAGGGGTTGCGCGTCGGGGACGTCGTGGATCTTGCACGTATGACGTTTGTAGATCGCTCGCAGATCGTCGGCACTGTGCCTTCGGCGTACGGGGGCCGTAGGATCGTGCTCCCGCTGCGTTCGGGGAGAACGGTGGCGCTGGTCGCTCATCCCCGTAGGAGAAGCCTTGCCGATAACCTAACCGATCTCGCGTCGGTGACCGCGTTAGTTGCATACACGCTCATCGCCGCAACGCTCGTGCTGCTCCGCCCGACGCCCGCTACGTGGATGTTCTTTATTTTTTCCGCTGGATTTTTGTATAACGGCAATCAGGATCTGCAATATTTCCCGCCGTGGATGACGGTGTTGTTGTCGTACGTGACGCTGCCGGTTCTGGCGGCGATTGGACCTGTTGCGTTCTTTTCGTTTGCACTGCGTTTTCCGGATGCGCGTCCGCAAGGGCGTTGGAGACGCGCGGAGCGAGTTGCTTGGTGGATCGTCGCTCCCGTTCTCGCGGCGCTGAACGTCGCCTCGTCGGGCGTACCGTTGGTAGGCGCTCCATTTCCGCAGGAAATTACGGGTTGGGTACAGTTCCTGATCGCCGCGCTCTACGTTCCGGGTATTGTCGTGCTGATCGCGCGGTATAGCGGTTCGGCGCAGGCGGAACGCACGCGGCTGCGGTGGGTAGTGGGCGCCTTTGCAATTGCCTTTCTTCCGTACGTCTTTTTCACAGCTGCCGAGAACGCCGCGGCAAACGTCATTTCATTGCCGGTTGCCAATATCGTGCAGGCATGGCTTATCGTCGCGCCGGTGGCGCTTGCCTACACGATCCTCAAGCACCGGTTGTTCGACATCCGGTTCGTTGTGAGCCGGGCCTTGATTTTCGGTTTCATGACGACGCTCATGGTCGGCATTCTGGCTTTGGCGGATTGGGGTTTCGGAAAATGGCTGGAGCAGTCGCGCTTTCAGTTGATCGCCGAAGCCGCTCTGGCGCTTGCGCTGGGATTTTCGATTACGACGGTTCACAAGCGCATGGAGCATGCGCTGAATCGCGTAATCTTTCGCGCTCAGGCCGTCGCGCTGGCCGCCATACGCCGGTTCACACATGAAGTCGACCTTATCGGAGATCCGAATCAGCTGCTCGCGCAAACGCTCGAAACTCTGCGTACGCGCGTCGATGCCGAATACGTTGCCGTATTCAGCGAGGAAGGCACGACGTTCATTCAGGCGCAGCCCGGAGTAGATTCTCTGCCGGCGATGCTCTCCGCGAACGACCTTGCGGTTCTGCGTTTGCGGCGCTGGAGCGAACCGTTTGAATGCGACGTACCGCAACACGTGCTACGCGGCGCGTTGCTGCTGCCAATGACCGCCCGAACGCGTCTCGTGGGTTTCATCGCTTGCGGCCCGAAAACCGATCATACGCATTACGTCCCGGAGGAAACTGATACACTCCAGGCGCTCGCACACCGTGCGGGCGCGGGCTACGCTTGGCTGACGATGCGGCCGGTGATAGGCTCACAAGTTATCCACAGGAGCGCTGCCGAAGCCTAGCGCAGACGTGAGCGCAGTCCAGCAGTTCTCGCCGATGCTGCAGCAGTACTTCGGCATGAAAGCTCGCCATCCCGAAGCGATTTTGCTCTCGCGAGTCGGCGACTTTTACGAAGCCTACGGTGAAGACGCCGAAACGATTGCGCGCGCGCTATCGATCGCCTTGACCTCCAAAGAAGCGGGCAGCGGCAGACGCGTGGCAATGGCGGGCGTTCCGCATCACGCGCTTTCGCAATATTTGGCGCGATTGGTGCAGCAGCGCTTCATCGTCGCTCTCGCGGAGCAGCTCGAAGTGCCTCAGCCGAACAAACTCGTTCGCCGCGACGTGGTGCGGATCGTTACGCCGGGCACGCTGATCGAAGATCAGCTGCTCGACGGCAAGCAAAACAACTACCTTGCCGCGGTCACGGCGATCGGTGAGACGTTCGCGCTGGCATATGCCGACGTCTCGACCGGACTTTGCGCCGCGACGGCATTGACCGGTGAATCCGCCTACGATGAGTTGCTGGCCGAGTTAGGCCGTATCGGCCCCGCGGAAGTCGTCGCCGACATGTCGAGCGATTTGCGCGTCGCTTTGACGGAAACGCTCGAGAATGCCGGGACGCGCGTTACTGCCCCGGCACTTGCCATTGTCGAACCGCGCGAACGCGGCGCGCTCGAAGCGTTTTCTTTGGATGAAGCGCTGGCAATCCATCGCGCTGTCGACGCCCTGATTGGGTTCGTACGCCGTACCGGCGTCGGATCGGCCAGGGGTGACGACACCGCGATTCTGAACGAGCCGCAGCTGTATCGTCATCGCACGTTTTTGTCGCTCGATCCGAACACACGCAAGAATCTCGAACTCACCAAGGCCCTCGGCGCAAATCCGAAAGCCACGCTGCTTGCTACGCTGGACAAGTGCTGCACGTCCATGGGCTCGCGCTTGCTGGCGCGGTGGATTGTAGCACCGCTGATCGATCGCGCGGAGATTGCCAAACGCCAAGATGCCGTGCAGACGCTGGTCGACGAACACGTGCGGCGCGACTCGATGCAAGAGTTGCTCTCCGGCTGTTTCGATCTGGAGCGTATCGCGCAGAAGATACGCTTCAAGCGGTGTTCGCCGCGCGATCTCGCGTCGCTGCGGCGCACGCTCGACATTCTGCAGCCGCTTCGCAGCGTGTCGCCGAACGTGCTCTCCGGGCAGCTGGCCCGCATCGACGGCTATGCCGACCTGATTGACGACCTGCGGCGCACGTTGACCGACGACCCGCCGGCGCAGCTCGCGGACGGCGGCGTCATCCGCACTGAGGCCGACGACGAGTTGGCGGCGTGCGTCAGCCTGCGAACCGACGCCCGCACGAAGTTGTCGGAACTCGAGGAGCGGGAGCGCGAACGTACCGGCATCAAATCCCTGAAAATCAAGTACGCCAGTGCATTCGGCTACGCGATCGAGGTCGCGAAGGCGGCGGCGCCGTCGGTACCGGCGGATTACGTGCGTAAACAAACGCTCACCAACGGCGAGCGCTTCATTACGCCGGAATTGAAAGAGTTAGAGATCGCGATTTCGACGGCGCAATCGCGGCAGTTGCGGCTGGAGGAGCGGCTCTTCAACGAGCTGGTCGAACGCATCGCCGCGCGCGTCGAAGAATTGCTCGACACGGCGCAAGCGCTCGCCGAACTCGACGTGCTTTGCTCGCTGGCCCGCTGTGCCGCCGAACGCGGCTACGTGCGGCCCGCGTTCGGCGACGAAAGCGAAGTCGAGATCGTGGACGGACGCCACCCCGTCATGGAAACCGTCTTACGCACCAACTTCGTGCCCAACGATCTGCAACTGCGCCGCGACGATCACCGCTTCATTTTGCTCACCGGTCCGAATATGGGCGGAAAATCGACGTATCTGCGTCAGAGCGCGCTGCTGGCGATCCTGGCGCAAATGGGATCGTTCGTTCCGGCAAAGCGGGCGCGCCTGGGCATCGTCGACCGGATCTTTACGCGCATCGGCGCAGGCGACGATCTCGCCTCGGGGCAGTCGACGTTCTACCTGGAAATGGCCGAGGCCGCAAACATCGTGCGGCGCTGCACGCAGCGCAGTTTACTGCTGATCGACGAAGTGGGCCGGGGTACAGGTACTATCGACGGCCTTGCGATCGCCCAGGCGATCTGCGAATTTTTGCTGGGATTGGAAGACCAATCTCCCATGGTGCTGTTCGCCACGCATTTTCACGAACTGGTGTCCCTTGCCGATCATTGGAAACTCGTCGCGAATTATCACATCACTGCGGTTGAAAACACAACCTCGGGAGGCGCCCCTGTCTTTTCGCATCGCGTCATGCCCGGCAGTTCCTCGCGCTCGTTCGGCATAGAAGTCGCGCGCATGGCTGGCCTGCCGGACGCCGTGGTCGAGCGCGCGCAGGAAATCGCCGACGCGCTTTCGGGAAAGGCGGACGTCGAAGAGCAGGTGCCGCTCAAACGGCGGCTTCCGAAAGTGGCGCCGCCCGCGCAGCTCTCGTTTCTGAACGCCGAACAGCCCACGTGATCGGCGAAGCGTCGCTGATCCGCGAACTCGATCCGCAGACGATCGGCCAAATCGCTGCCGGTGAAGTTATCGAGCGCCCTGTCTCGGTAGTGAAAGAACTGGTCGAAAACGCGATCGACGCGGGCGCTACGCGCATCGACGTTACGTTGGAGGACGGCGGCGTAAAACTGATCGAGGTCGTCGACAACGGCACGGGGATTGCGGCCGCCGATCTGCCGCTTGCGGTTCGAAGGCATGCTACGAGCAAACTCGCTACTGCAAGCGATCTGGAATCGGTCGATACGCTGGGATTTCGCGGTGAAGGACTCGCAAGTATCGCGGCCGTTGCCCAGGTCGAGATCGTCTCGCGGCTGCACGGCGCCGAGATCGGCGCGCGAATTACGGCACACGCCGAACGCGGCGCAGACGTCGAACCGGCGGCAGCTGCGCCCGGGACGCGCGTGCGCGCATCCGCACTTTTTGCAAACGTTCCGGTACGCCGTGAATATTTGCGTTCGCCGTCCGCCGAGTTCGGCCGCGTATCGTCGTGGCTGTCGACGTTCGCTCTGGCGTATCCCGGCATCGCATTTTCACTGCACCATGACGGAGCGGAAATTTGGGTGCTTCCCGCGTCACCGGATCCGCAAGCTCGATTGGCGGCGGTTTTCGGCAAAACGGCGGCGCAGTCGCTCATTGCGCTCGACCCGTCGGCTGCTCGCGGCTTGTCCGGTGGGCTGCACGGTTTCATTAGCTCGCCGGGAACCGATCGCGCCGACCGCCGCATGCAACTGCTGTTCGTCAACGGCCGTCTGCTGCGCAGTTCGCTATTGGCGGGCGCGTGGACCGCGGGATATTCGACGTTCGCAATGATCGGGCGGCAGCCGTACGGCGTCCTGTTTTTGACGCTTCCGCCCGAGCACGTCGATCCCAACGTTCACCCGACTAAGAGCGACGTGCGGCTTCGGTACGGGCACCAAGTATTCGATGCGGTCAAGCGCGCGATCTCGAGCACGCTGCACGCACACGCAACGGCGCGCTTCGGCAGCGCCGCGGGAATCTCGGCAGCACCGCAAAGTTTCGGGGAAGCCGCTTTTCGCGCAGCGTCGTTATTCGAGCCGGTGGGCGCGGAGGAGCCGTCGAGCGAGCAGCGATCGGGAATTCGCGTTTTGGCGCAGCTCGACGCGACGTTCATTTTGGCGACGGACGGGCGCGCGTTGGTGCTGGTGGATCAGCATGCTGCTCACGAGCGTGTCGCCTACGAACGCATCGTCGCCGCCGCGCGAAACGCCGCCGCGAGCGAACCGCTGTTGGTTCCGGTGACGTTCGAGCTTGCGCCGGCCGAAGCTGCCGCGCTGGATGCGGTTTTGGACATGCTGCGCGAAGCCGGGTTGGAAATCGAGCAGTTTGGGGAGCGCACGTACCGGATCGTTGCGACGCCGGCGGGATATCGTGCCCGTTCTTTCGATATCTCCGGTTTTCTGAACGATCTGACGGAAGACCCGAAACAGCGCAACGTACACGAACGCGTGTGGGCATCACTCGCCTGTCATTCCGTTACGCGCGCCGGGGAACGGATGGAGCCCGCGGAAATGGAACGGCTGCTGCACGAACTGCAATCGTGCGAAAATCCGATGCACTGCCCGCACGGGCGGCCGACGATCGTGCGGCTGGACAGCGAATCGATTCAAAAACTCTTCAAGAGGATTTAGCGGATGGCACCGGACACACACCGTTACGTCGCAACCGTCACTTGGACGGGAAACCGCGGCAGCGGCACCGCGCGCTACGATGCGTACGGGCGCGAGCATGAAATCGAAGCGGACGGCAAGAGCGTCCCGATTCCGGGTTCTTCGATACCGCAATTTCGCGGTAATGCCGAACGTTACAATCCTGAGGAACTGCTCGTCGCCGCGCTTTCGTCCTGTCACATGCTGTGGTTCTTACATCTCTGCGCGACCGAACGCGTTATCGTCACGGGATATCGCGATCGCGCCGAGGGCTCGATGAAGCTCAATGCCGACGGTTCCGGACAATTTACCGAAGTCGTTTTGCATCCGCACGTCACGATTGAAGATCCGCAGCGCGCGCACGTCTTGCCGGCGCTGCACGAGCGCGCCCACGAACTCTGCTTTATCGCGCGTTCGGTAAGTTTCCCGGTGCGGTGCGATCCGTCCTAATTCTCGCGGGGCCGACGGCCTCGGGAAAGACGACGCTCGCAGTGCATCTCGCGCAACGCTTCGGTGCCGAAATCGTCGGCGCCGATTCACGTCAGATCTACCGCGGCATGTCAATCGGCACGGCGGCGCCCAGTGAGGAACAATTGTCGGCCGTCCCGCATCATTTGATCGGCTTTCTGGATCCCTTGCAGCGATATTCTGCCGCCCAATTCTCGTCGGATGCGGTAGACGCGATCGAATCGATTCATTCCCGCGGCAAAAATGCAATCGTCGCGGGAGGAACCGGATTCTACATTCGCGCCCTGACCGGTGCGGTAGACCTCGCTCCGCAATACGATGAGACCATGCGCGAGCGCTTGGCTCGCGAAGCCCGGGTACACGACGCGGCATTTCTTCACGAATGGCTGACAGCGCGCGATGCGCGGCGGGCGGCGATGCTCGAACCGGGTGATTCCTATCGCGTGCTGCGTGCGCTCGAAGTTGCCCTCGCTCCGCTTGCCGCAGTACGTACCGCGCCGCACCGGTCTCTCGTGACGGCGGGAATTCCCTTCGTGAAAGTTTTTCTCGACGTCGACATCACCGACTTGGAGCCGCGAATCGCGGCACGCACGGATGCCATGCTCGCGGCCGGTTTGGTGGAAGAGGCCGAACGGATCGGCCCGCAAGCGGTTGCCGCGAGCGCGGTCGGTTATCCGCAGGCGCTCGCGTATCTGCAGGGCGAGTGCACGTTTGGGGAACTTCGCACGCTGTTGAATCGCGCGACGCGCCGCTACGCAAAACGGCAGATGACGTGGTTCAGGAGCGAGACCGACACCCGATGGGTAGCGCCGTCCGGCGTAGAAGAGCTGGCAAGGGAAAAACTCGGCTGGGTTTGAAGCCCGCACTATGCCCGGTAGCCTGCAAGACACCTATCTGGCCGAGATAAAACGGCAGGGCGTTCCCGTAACCGTGTATCTGGTTAACGGTTTTCAATTGCGCGGTGTCGTCAAAGGTTTCGATCCGTTCACGATTTTGATCGAGTACGAGCGCAAAACGCATCTCATCTACAAACACGCCGTTTCGACGATATCGCCGCAGGGCGCGTTTGCAACACCGGCCGAGCCGGCCGCGCCACCGGCCCGCGCGGAGGTCGGCTCCGGATAATGCCCCGCACGGCCGTGACCAAAATGCACGGCACGCTGAATGATTTCGTTCTTTTGGATCAGCGCTCGCAGGATGTTTCCGATCTTGCGGCATTTGCGCGCATGGTCTGCGACCGGCGCACCGGCATCGGGGCGGACGGCGTGATTGCAATTTCCACATGCGATGGCGCGGACGCGCGCATGCGGATAATCAACGCCGACGGAAGCGAAGCGGAGATGTGCGGCAACGGCATGCGGTGCGCGGTGCGGTATTTGAGCGAGCTGGGCGAAGGCGATCGATTTCGCATCCAAACACTAGCGGGCCTCATCGTCGCCGACGTTCTTTCAAAAGGCGAGGAATACACGGTTCGGCTGAATATCGGCGTGCCGCAATTTCAGGTGCCGCCACTGCCATTTCCGAATGCGCAGTTCGTTAGTCTCGGAAATCCGCACGCGGTCGTCTTCGTCGAATCACTCGATGGATTCGATCTCGTTGCGGCCGGAAAATCGGCTCCGCAATGGAACGTCCACAGCGCCGTGGTCCTCGACCGCGGACGCATCGACGCTCGTCATTTCGAGCGCGGTGTCGGGTTGACGTATGCCTGCGGAACCGGTGCTGTGGCCTGCGCTGCTGCCGCAATTGCGCGCGGATTGTGTGAATCGCCGGTCGACGTGCATGTTCCGGGCGGCGTGCTGCGCGTCGAGTGGGACGGGATAGGCGAAGCATTTCTGACCGGTCCGGCAGTGCGGGTATTCGACGCGCAGCTCGTGGGTTCGCATGCAGTCTCCGTCTGAGCAACTCGGCACTTCGGTGCGCGAAGCGCTGCAAAGCGATGCGGCACGGATCTGTGCGCTGGCTTCACAACTCGGCTACGAGGTGACGCAACAGCACGTCGAACAGCGGTTGAAGGCCCAACGGCACGATCGCGCGCTCCTGGTTGCGGTGGTACCGCGCGCCGGCGTCGTCGGGTGGATCGGTATCGCGGTATCGCAATCGCTAACTTCCGTCGACCGCGCGGAGATAGAAGGTTTGGTCGTGGAACACGAGTACCGGGGGAACGGCATCGGCGAGCTGCTGCTTGCAGGCGCGGAACGATGGGCGCGGCAGCGCGGCTGTACGAACATGCGCGTGCTCTCCAACATCGTTCGCGATCGCGCCCACCGTTTCTACGAGCGATTGGGGTACGATATCCTGAAAACGGAGTACGTTTTCAAAAAAGACCTATGATCGGACTGGCCTATTGCGACAAAGCGGGCCGCATATTTTTCGACGAACGGCGAACGCCTTTGGGCGACGGCGGTATCGTTCGCGAGATCGCTACCGAAGAACTGATTGAGGCGCCCGCGGGCACCGTGCCGGTGCTGCTTCCGGGCCGGCGGCCGCTGCTGACCAGCGGCGTTGCGCAACGCCGCTACGCGCTCGCGGCGATGCTTCCGGCCGGCTATACGCGCTTGCTGCTTCCCGCGTACGTGCGCGAGGTGAACGCGCCCGCATTGCCGCTGTTCGGGTATACGCTCGCGTGCTGCGTCGACGATCGCTTGTACGTTGCTGCGATGCGGACCGACGAAGGAGAAGATTGGCAGCCGCGATCGTTCGAGCCAGGCGAACTCGAGGCAATCATTGCCGAGCGGCGACGTACGGATCCGCTCAATCGCGTCCTTGCACAAGTCGCGTTGTGCTCGACCGCCTACGGCTGTTTCACGGCGCAAAACGTGTTTTTGGAGCGCGGAGAAGCGGCGCTTCCGGTTTCACCCAAATGTAACGCGCGCTGCGTCGGCTGCATCTCCGAGCAAGAGCCGGACGCGGGTTTGCCCTCGCCGCAGACTCGCATCAACTTCGAAACGTCTCCCGAAGAGCTCGCGCGCGTAGCCGTGCACCATTTGGATCGCGTTCCGGACGGGATCGTTTCATTCGGCCAGGGCTGCGAGGGCGAACCGCTGCTGCGTTCGGTTACGATCGCCAAAGCGATCGAACATATCAGAGACACGCGTTCGAACGGCACGGTGAATTTGAATACGAACGGCAGCATGCCGCAGGCGCTGGAGCGCTGCATCGACGCGGGACTGCAGGCGGTGCGCGTCAGCCTGAACTCGTTTCGTCCGCGCGTGTACGCCGCGTACTACCGGCCGTTGGGGTATTCTTTGGACGACGTGTTCCAGTCGATTCGCCTAGCTTCGCAGCGCGGTTTGCGCGTGTCTCTGAATCTGCTGACGCATCCCGGCGTGACGGATGAAGAAGCCGAGCTCGATGCGATGGAGGCGTTCTTGCGCGACGTGCCGGTCAACATGATTCAAACCCGCACGTTGAATATCGACCCCGAGTGGTATTTTGAAACGGTCGGCCGGCCGTCGAATCCGCGCGGTATGCGGGAAGCGATCGGCCGTATCCGCAGCGCGGGCGTACGCGTGGGCAACTTCACGCACACGCATTAGGCCCATTCCGGTACGTCCCTAGGACTTGCGGCAGCGGCGGAGGCGTAATTCTCTAGTTGGCTTTCGGCCGCGCACGGTATTCTCGATGTATGCACTGCCGCTTTTTGGTCGTTGCCGCTGCCATTATTCTTTCGGCGGCTTTGGCTTCGTGCGGCGGCGGAGGGGGAGGCTCCGCGGGGCCGGCGCCGATTCCGCAGACGCCGTCGCCTGTGCCGACGCCGACGCCGCTTCCCGCGCAGCAAACAGAAACCGTTACCTTGGGCAGCGCCGGCGCTAGTGCGTCTTTCGGCCCCATCACTTCCGGCGCATCGGCGGCCGTAACGTTCCCGGCTGCAACGCAAGGCGCGCAGGTCACCCTCGTTTTCGGGTCCAGTCCGCCCCCCGGCACACCGAACCTGCAATCAAAATTGCGGCGGGTTTTGAGTTTGGGCCGATCGGTCACGCAGCTCACCTTCCTCACCGTGACGCCGGCGGGCCCCGTTACCCTAACGGCATCCCCT
>DASZHD010000051.1:0-97974 GCA_035938175.1 Vulcanimicrobiaceae bacterium | reverse complement strand
AACGTTCGTACACCTGCGCGCGCGAGGCGCCCGCCGGGTAGTCCCACCGCAGCGCCTCACTATAAAAACGAATGGCGTCGCGATACGCATACACGCTCCATGCGTGCTCGGCCGCGCGTTCGTTCCAGTATCGGGCCTTTTCGGCGTTTCGTGCCGCCGACCAGTGGTAAGCCAATTCGGCCGGCCGCGCGGCATCGCCGGCCAGCGGTTCGATAGTGATCGCAATTTGCTCGTGCAGCGGCGCAGCGAGAGCCACGACCAAGCGATCCGCGAGCGCTTTTCGAATCAAGCCGTGTTTGAAACGAAAGCGCAGCGGCGCCGCTTGATCTTCCAGGAGCAGATCGCATTCGACGCATCGCTGAATGAATTGCAGCAGTCTCTCCGTGGCCACGCCCGTGATGCTGGACAGGAGCGTCACGTTGAAAACATCGCCGAGAATGGCCGCGCGAATCAACAGGTCGCGTTCCGCCTGGTCGAAAACCTCCAAACGTTCGTCCAAAAGCGCCGCCAGCGATAGCGGCATGCGCCGTTGCAGCGTCAATTCGCCGGTTTCCATCGCTACCCGGACGAGCTCTTCGGCAAAAAGCGGATTGCCTTCGGCGAGTGCTTCGATTTGCGAAACGGTTTCGGAGCTAAGCCATAAACGGCGTCTGCGCAGCATTTGCTGCACGAGGTTGCGGACATCGTTGCGCCGCAGCGGCCGCAGCTGAACCGTGGAGCAGCGGGCACGGGAAGCGGCGCTCCGGAACGCCGTGAACGCCGATCCGGCGGCACGGGCATCCACGCGCATTGTGAGAACGAACAATACCGGTACGCCGGCAAGGCGAGACATGAGGAAGGTCAAGAGCTCGAGCGTACCGCCGTCGGCCCATTGCAAGTCCTCGATCGCAATGATTTGCGGCCCGCGCGCGGCATGGCGCGCGACCGCCGCTGGGACGGCATTGAAAAACTCCCACTTCTTGCCTGCGTTGGGAATACGCGATCGCCTGCCCTCGATTTGTTCGAGGACCTCCGTAAGCGGCAGGTATGGACTCTGAATTCGCTCCAGGCACGCACCGCAAACCGATGCGCTTTTGCCGCTCGTCTTGAGCAGTTCTTGAAGAAGCCGCGATTTGCCGATACCGGCCTCGCCCTCTATCGTGACGAACCGAGGCCCGCGGTCGCATGCGGAGTGGAACTCTTCGCGCAGAAACGCGAGCTCTTCGCGCCTACCGATGAAGTCCTCACTATAAACCGTTGCCGGAAGCAACATGCCTCGCTAGCTTCGACCAGTGAGACCGGTTTCTTGCGGCGGCCCCTCCGTAAAGCAAAACGGCATGCCTCGAAGAAAATACGGTCATGGCGAATACGATCCCCGATCAGGTCACGCCCGGGCGTTTAGGGGACTACCTGGACGTAATGACGCGCGCCGTATTTCAGGCGGGCTTGAGTTGGGCGTCGATCGCGCAGCGCTGGGAAGGCTTCGTCAACGCCTTCGAGGGTTTCGATTGCGAACGCGTCGCAGCGTATACCGAAGGGGACGTCGACCGCTTGATGCACGATGACGGCATTTTGCACAGCGCTCGAAAAATCCGTGCGACGATCGCCAATGCGCAAAAGATCTTGGAACTCGATCGCGCGCGCGGCGGTTTCGCAACCTATCTTCGATCGTTTCCCAACTATAAGGCGTTGGCGAACGACATTCGCCGGAACTTCAAGTTCATGGGCGAGATGAACGTTTGGTATTTTTTATTTCGCGTGCGCGAGCCCGTGCCGAAATTCGAGGCGTGGGTGCAAACGATTCCCGGCGATCACCCGCGGATGAAGGAAATGGTGGAGCGGGCACGGGCGGCGGGGACTTCGACGGAATTTTGATCGCTCACAGTGTCATCCTGAGGAATCGAAGGATCCGAGGAATCGAAGGGCACCTCTCTCCTCGTAACCATCTGAATTGAGCGCCTAGACATGGATGTGCGTTGAAGCGCTCAATTCAGTAGGCCGGCGTTTCGCACGGAGCGCGAAACGTCGGGCGCGGTGACGAGGAGAGAAGTGCCCTGCGATTCCTCAGGGTCCTTCGATACCTCAGGATGACGAAGTAGCGCTCACCATGACTATTGCGGTGGCGGCGCCGGGCGCTGCCGCATCATGATATAGAGTCCCACGTTCGGCGAGTAGTTCAGCGTCGGCGGCGGCGAACCGTCGAGCCCGAGCTTCGTGAGATCGTCTTTGGCTGCTGCGGCAACGCGTCCGCAACTGATTACCGCCGGAATCGTTGCCACGTCCGCTGCTTCGAGCGAATACCACGTGCCGTTCGCGACCGCGTGAGGCGTGATCGTCCACGCCGGTGCTGCCGCGTTCGTTGCAAAGTGCGACTGCAATTGCGCGAGCGCGGTTTGCGCCGCCGCGCGCATGTCGCTGGTGCATGCCGGGCTCTTCATCAGCGCAAACGGCATCTTCGGCGGCGTTTGCGGCAACTTGTACATCCGGAAGCTTTCGGTGCCCGGCTGCGGCGGACGGCGTACGAAGTAGAGCCCGACGGCCGGCATGAAGTTTACCGACGGGCGCATGAACATGCCGCCCGGTTGCGATGGGATGAACAGCTGCCGTTGTTGCGCCGTCTGCTCGTCCGCAACGTGGAACGACGAGCAGCCGAATATCGGACGCAGTTGCGCCGTTTGCGAAACGGCGATCTGCAGCGCATACGTGGATTTCATGCCGTGATAGGTTACCGTGACGCCCGGGATGGCGGACGGCGCGACCGTGTCGGGATAGCCGTTTGACGTCTTCGACGCGTCAATCTGCGCCACGTACGCCTTCAGCGCACTCAAAATCGGCTGCGCGATCTTTTGCGCGTCTGCCGTACACAACGGCGTTTGATTCACGGCAAACGGATCGGCGGGCGGAGTCTGCGGCAACGGTTCCATGAAGCGGCCGAACCCACCGCGGCCGCCGCGCTGGTCGCCTTCGCCGGTCTGCGCGAGCAACGAACGCTGATTCGCTTGGGACGGCACGCCGCTTCCCGTGCGCACGGTATAGGTCACCGAAAATTGGCGCGGCGTGTTCGGACGCGCGATCGTTGCAACCTGGCTTCCGCCCAGCGTCGTGTACGGTACTGCCCATTGCGGACCGGAAAAGACGCCGGCATAGGTATTGAACAAGTTCGTTCCGGCGAACGTCAGATCGCCGCGCAAGAGGTGAACGTTTACGCCGGCGTCCACCGTAGCGTACGCGGGAAGATTTTGCGAATTGTTCGCGCTCGTGTAGTTGGCATCGGCAAGCCACTCGACGTTGGATCGCGGCGCCTTGTAGTCGAGCGTAATGCCGCCCCGGTGCAGCGGGACGTTCGGCAACTGGGCACCTGGAATCGTGATCGAATACGCATTGTTCAACCGGACGTCGCCGCTCAGCGCCTTCGCAACCTGCACGTCGTAGTACGGCTCGAGCACCAAGCGTCCCAGGGTGTAGAATGCCGAGAGCTGCGCGCCTTCGTAAATGCGGCGCACGCCCGAAATCGGCGTCGAAAAATACGTGTTCTGCGCGACGTCGGTGCTCGCCGGGAAATTGCATTGCGTCAAAAACTGGCCGGCGACTTGTTGGAAGTACCCCGGCGGAAAGATATTGCCGGCGACCAACACGGAGCCGTTCACCTGCGTCGGCAGTACGATGTCGTTCTGCGCTTGGCGGTACAGCGACACGCTCACCAGACCCGCCGTGCTGTGATGCGTGTAGCTCAGCCGCGCGGACGTGGAGGAACTTGCTCCCGGCTCATCGCCCGGTGCGCTTCCGTAAGCGACGTCGCCGCTGCAGTCGTAGCGGAGTTGGTCCGGGTCCGTCAGTAATCCGAACCGTCCCGGATGCGCCGCTTCGCCGCCGAGATTATAGCTCGCCGCCAACGTATCGTTCGACGTCGGCGACCATTGCGTGGAAACGCCTGCGAGCACCGAACCCGGGGCATTCGACGCGTGGCTTACGCCGAGCGACGTATTGAAGCGCAATTTCGTATTGGAACGGATACTATCGTTGACGGTAACGGCGCTATAGGACGCCCCTTGTACCGGGAACACGTAGGGCTGCGCTTGCGGTACGAGCGGCGTGAAGCTGCTTTGACTATTCGTGGTGTAGCCGTTGATCGAAATCGTATGCCGCTGATGCGCCGGAAGCGTAGCGTTGAGCGTGAACCCGTCGGTGTTCATCGTCTGATCGGTTCCCGTCGGTTCCGCAATCCCTGCGACATACCGGTCGAGCAAATCGTGCGTGGAGGAGCTGTGCATTCCGTACACGCTGGCTTGCAGCTGCGTGTCGCCGGCCAAGGCGTTGTCGGTGAGCGAATAGACCTGAAAGCGGCTATCGTTGCTATTATTCGGGCCGTAGCCGCACGGCACGTCGCCGGTGAACTGGGCGCAGACCAACTGCGAACCGTTGACGTTTTGCAAAAACATGCCGGTGAGCGTCTGCGCGGTTCCCGCTTGATAGCGCAGCTTTACCATCGAACCGATGGATTGACTATCGCCCTGATGGGCGTAATCCAATCCGCTGGCGTCCAAGAACTGCATGCCGTCGAGCAGACTCGGCGACATGCGGTACGAGTGCATGACGGCAAGCCCGAGTTTTCCGATGCTGCCGCTCTCGCCGAACGAATAATTGTTCTTTCCGTTCGACCCGGCCGAAACGGACGTCTCATTTTGCCAGCTCAGCGTCGGCTCGAGAGTGGAGAAATTCACGCCGCCCGCCAAGCCGCCGATCTGCGGCCCGAACGATACCGACGAACGCGTAAACAAGTCCGTGCCGATCGCGCGCAGATCCCCCGCGCTTCCCGGCGCGTTCAGCGGAATGCCGTCGAGCGTAAGCGCGGTTTGGCTGGCGTCTTGGCCTTCGAGTGAGACGGTCTGCGTCGCATCGCTATCGCTGCTCGACGTGGATACGGTGACGCCCGAAAGCTTGCCGAGCGCGTCGGCCAGCGTGTCCGAAAGCCGGCGCTGGGCACTATTTTGATCGATCGCGGTCGTGGAGACCGTCGCCGTGGATTTCACGGTTTCCGAAGCGATCGTCTTGAGCTGAGTACTCGAAGAGAGCGCCAGAGCGACACTTACGGTGACGACTTTGCCGTTCGTCACTTCGAAGCTCTCCGACGTGACGGCCTGGAAACCGCGAGCGAATACCCGAGCCCGGTAGATGCCGTCCGGAACGTCGGTGAACTTGACCTTACCGTTGTCGCCGGTAAACTCGCTCGCGATCACCGGGCCGTCCAACAACACGCGCGCCAAAACGACGGGCGTCTTATTGTTGGATTGCTGGACCGAGATGTCGATCTCGCCCGTGTCCGATTGCGCGCGCGCCGGCAAAAGCGCGCCCAGCACCAGGAGCAGGCTAACCGAAAATACCCGAAGCAAGCGATGCATCAGCGTAGTTGTAGCATGGGGCGGCTGTGGAGTTTCTGAGAAGGACTATACGGACGTTATGCCCGGCGATGCCGCGCTCGATTCCTCGGGGCTTTCGGGTATGTCGCCGTGAGCCGCCTCCCCGGACCGTGCGAGGGCGCGCGTCTTCCAATAATAGAACAGCGTCCCGCTGCCCAGCATCACGGCCGTCAGAAAGAGCACCTTGGCGACGGCGAGCGGCTTGTTGGTCTCGTCCTGTGCCGGAAAGAGCGAGAGAACGAGCGCGCAGCCCGTTGTGAACAACCCAACAACCGCGCACAGCGAAACGCGCAGCGGCGCGCGCAATTTCAGCGGCGCGGCGAACACCAACAAGAACGGAACGAGCGTTATCAGCACGGTCGAACTGACCAGCACTTCGTACGCGCCCTTGACCGAAGTGCCGCCTTGTCCGGCCAGAATAAACAGAGCCGAGATGACCGCCTGTGTGACGAGCGCCGCGACGGGCGAATTCCAGCGCGGATGCATGCGCCCGAATGCTTCCGGCAAATAGTGGTCGATGCCGGCGACGAACGGAATACGCGCGACCGCGCCGAGCCACAAAGCGACGCTGCCCAAGCAGCTGAGTGTTACGAGCACCCCGCACACGGTGGTCAGCGCGGGCCATCCCATACGCCCGGAAATCGCGCCGATGGACTGCATCACGCCGTATAGCGGATTGACTGCCGAGGAACGCACCGCGACGAGAACGCTTAACGTACCCAAGATGTAGATAGCAGCGATCGCCGGAGCGGCTAAGGCCAAACCCCGTGGAATGGTGCGGCGCGGTTCTTTGATTTCGCCCGCCATGAACGGGACCGCTTCCGGACCGGTCCATGCAAATGCAATCACCGACCAGAAAATCAAATCTTTCAGGTCCGCACCCGGCCGCAGCGTCGCGGCCGTAACCGGCGTTGCCGACCCGAACTTCCACCACGCAAAAATGCCCAATCCAATCAGGACGAGCGTCACGAACCAACGGCTGATCGCGCCCGCGTTATTCAGCCATTTGCCGATATCCAGGCCGAGGATGTTTACAATCGTCGCAAGCGCAAAGCCGGTCAGCGAAACGCCGATGTAGTAGGCGGGCGAACCGCTCAGCCCGTGCGCGCCGCTTCCGGCAATATACAACGCGTTTCCGGCCGTGAAATACAGCAGCGCCGGAAAATACGGCAGATTTGAACACCAGTACGTCCAGCCCGTGATGAATCCGGCGAATCGCCCGAATGCGTGCTTGCTCCAGACATACATGCCGCCTTCTTCCGGATAGCGCGCCGACAAATACGTAACGGTAATCGAAAGCGGTATGAACATCGCAAGGCATCCGACAACCCAAATGCTCAGCGAACTGGCGCCGGCTGCTGCAGCCGTCGCCACCCATTGCAAATTCGTGCACGCAACGACGAAAAAGAGTGCGACGTCGAACAATCCAAGGCTTCGACGCAGCTGCACGGCTAAACCATGTACGTCTTCGGCGGCGACTGCATCTGCAAAATCGGCCGGTCGAGGGCAAATGGTTGCAAGTCCGCATCGCCCGCGCCCTCGCAGGCGAGCCCGGCCAGAATCCGGCCGATGACCGAAGCAAATTTGAACGCATGTCCGGCACCCACTGCAACGTGCACGTTGGGATGCTCGGGCAGCGTGTCGACGATGAAATCGCGATCCGGCGTAAGCGTGTACAGGCACGTCTTTACCAAGTGCAGCGTACCGAGCGCCGCCGGCAAATATTTATGCAAGAAACCGGTAACGCGCTGCGCGATCGCCGGATCCGGTTCGTACGTGCGGGTATCCGGATCGACGGGCTGACCGCCGGCGTCCTGCGTAACTTTCACGGCGGGTTCGCCGAAGATCGGAAATCCGTAAAACGAGGGATCGTCCATCCAAATCCACACCGGGAAACGGCCGATGACGAACGGTTCGGGCGCCGCCGGCCGGAAATACATCACTTGTTCCTTCGTGATTTCCAGTGGAAGCCGCATATCGAACTGCGCGAGCGCGTGGTTCGTCCACGGACCGGCCGCAATCACCAATTGTCCAGCGCAGAACCGTTCGCCATCGGTCTCGATTTCGACTTCGGCTCCGCGGTTGTGAATCGATCGCACGTGCACGTTCTCGCGCAAATCCGCGCCCATCTCCCGCGCCAAGCGCTGGTGAGCATGCGTCGCGCGTTCTGCCGCGACGATTCCGGTATCTTCCTGAAACAGAGCGTGCACGTCGTCGCCGATGTGAAACGCCGGGTAGCGAGCGCGTATCTCGGATGCGCCAAGCCGTTCGAACGGCACGCCGCAGGCCGTCATCGCGTCCGCATACCCGTCCAGCGGAATCGCCCCGTCGCGCGGTCCCAGATCCAACCCGCCGGTTTTCACGACCAAAGGAATGCGCGCTTCCGCCTCGACTTCCGCCCACGCGGCATATGCGGACTTCGCTAACTGCACGTACGTGGGCGAATGATACGAGAGCCGGATGATGCGCGAATGATCGTGCGATTCGCCGCGCGCATGCCCGAGTTGAAATTGCTCCAAACCCAAAACGCGTGCACCGCGTCTCGCAAGCCAATACGCGGCGCCGCTGCCGATGCCGCCGAGGCCTAACACCACGGCATCGAACTCGCGCATCAGGCGTCGCCCAATCTGCCGGCGATGTACCGCCGAATGTCCAGACTCGCGTCCTCCATCGGTGCGTAGTATCCGTATTCAAACATGCGGCTGCGCATACCGTCCTGCACGCGTTCGCACGTTACCCAATCCTGACGGTTCACCAAATCCCAAAAATCAACTGCATCCGACGGATCGAAGGTGGATTTTTCCATTTCCGACGGATGGAAGAGAAAATCGCAGATGACCTGGGTTTTCAGGGGCCCATCCGGAAACAGCCGGAACGCCGCGACGTGTTCGGCTGAAAGACTCAGAAGAAAATTCGGATAGATCAGTTCCCCGTTGTGACGCGTGCGTTCGTTTTCGTTCAGACCGGGAAACGGTTCGCGCGCCGTCGTGCCGGAGAACGTGAACGTGAACGCGCCTTCGCGATGGGCGATGCCGTGTTCCCAATCCAAGCCGGCGCCGCCGTTGCGTTTGAATGCCGGAACGACGCGGCACAGCTCCGGATGCACGTTGGCGCAATGATAGCACTCGTTGTAGTTTTCCAGGAGCACTTTCCAATTGGCACGCACCTCGTACGAAATGCTGCGCGCAATTCGCAAATCTGCCAGCGGATACCGCGCCAGACGATCGGGAATTCGCCCGAGGTGATCGTGCAGCGATCCGCCGCGTGTGCCGGCATCGCCGGGCGTGTGGTGGACGAAGACGAAGCCGCCCCATTCGCAGACGCGCACGGGATACAGCTGTTTGGCTTCCTCGGGAATATCTTGGAATTGCACGAACGGCGCTGCGGTCAGCGAGCCGTCGGCGTTGTAGGCCCACCCATGATACGGACAGCGAATCGCGCCGCGCAGCGTGCCTTCGCCGCACAAGAGCCGGCTGCCGCGATGACGGCACAGATTAACGTGTGCGTAGAGAACGCCGTCCGAACCGCGAATCACGATCGTGCTTTCGCCGGCGATATCGAGGACGCGATAGGAACCCGCAACCGGCCAAAGCTCGGTGCGCCCGGCATACACCCATTGATCCCAAAAAATCGCGCGCTGTTCGCGTTGGTACCAGGCGGCGTCGACGTACGCGCTTTTCGGAAGAGAACGCTGCAAAGCAGTCATAGCCGAACTTCTTTCGGTAATTTGCGCGAACAACCGAACAAAAACGGGGTAGCGCTGAAGGTTCGCCCAAACACTAAGCGAATCCTCGACCTTGCGACGAAGGTAGAATGCACATGACGACGTTCGCTAGACCGCGCGTTTACGGCAACGCGATGACGCTGGAAAGCCGCTGGTACACGCAACCGGAGATCTTTGAACGCGAGCGCGAGCAAATTTTTGCCAAGCGCTGGATTTGCGTCGGGCGTACGGAACAGATCGAACGCGCAGGCGACTTTTTCCTTGCGGAAATCGCGGGCGAAAATCTGATCGTAACCCGCGATAAAGCCGGCGCGCCGCGTGCGTTCTACAACGTCTGCCGGCACCGCGGAACGCGCATTTGTTTCGAGCACAGCGGACATTTTACGGGATCGATTCAGTGTCCGTACCACGCATGGACGTACGGTTTGGACGGCGAGCTGATAGCGGCGCGAAACATGAACGAGGTTGAAGGATTCGACCGCTCGGAGTTTCCTTTGCATCAAGTGCGCGTTGCAACGTACGAGGGGTTCGTCTTCGTGAACCTTGCGGCCGGCGCGCCGGCATTCGAAGACGCCTTCGCACCGCTTATCGGCCGTTTCAGCGATTGGAACATTTCACGGCTGCGCGCGGCCAGAACGATTACCTACGATCTCGCGTGCAACTGGAAGCTCGTTTTTCTGAACTATTCGGAATGTTACCATTGCCCGCTGGTGCATCCGCAGCTGGACAAACTCTCGCCGTCCGACAGCGGCCGCAACGATCTATTCGAGGGACCGTTCTTGGGCGGATACTCGGAGATGCGCGAGCACGGCGGCAGCCTGACGATGTCCGGAACGACGAACCGGCCTCCGCTCGGAACCGTCCGCGGCGAAAACCTGCACCGCATCTATTACTACACCGTCTTTCCGTCGATGCTCTTGAGTTTGCATCCCGATTACGTGATGGTGCACTACGCGCAGCCGCTTGCTGCCGATCGCACGCGCGTGCTGTGCTCGTGGCTATTCGATCCGGATACGATGGCGGCGCCGGGCTTCGATGCGAGCGACGCGGTCGACTTCTGGGATCTGACGAACCGCCAAGATTGGCACGTGAACGAGCTCACGCAATTGGGGCTGCAATCTCGCGCCTATACGCCCGGACCCTATTCCAATGCCGAAGGCCTACTGAGCGCGTTCGACACGTACTATGCGGGTGTGATGAACGAGTAAATGCTCGCGTTGCTCGCGCTAACCGTCGCGTTCGCCCCGGCCATGACCTGGCGTCAACTCGGGCCGGCCGCGGCGGGCGGACGCGTCGCAGCAGTTGCAGGCACCGACGACGATTCCCGCCTCTATTATCTCGGCTCCGCCGGCGGCGGTGTTTTCAAAACGACCGACGGCGGCTTGCGATGGAGCGACGTCTGGACGGCTTCTTCGGTCGGCGCGATAGGCGCGGTCGCCATAGCTGCGCATCACCGGAACGTGGTATGGGTTGGAACCGGCGAAGCGGCGCCGCGCAACGACGCATCGTACGGCGACGGAATATGGCGCACGAAAGACGGCGGAGCTCGTTGGCAGTTCGCGGGCTTGCCGAAGTCATATGCCATCTCGCGCATTTTGATCGATCCGCGCAATCCGGACACGGTGCTTGCGGGAGCGCTCGGCAATCCGTTTGCAAATAGCGCGGATCGCGGCGTGTATCGCACGACCGACGGTGGACGGTCGTGGCGACGAACGCTCTACGCCGGGCCGCAAAGCGGTATCTCCGATATGGCCGCGGATCGCACAGGCCGGATCGCGTACGCCGGCGTGTGGCAGTTCCGGCGCTTACCGTGGACGTTTACCAGCGGCGGCGCGGCCGACGCGCTCTATAAATCGATCGACGGCGGGCGCACGTGGCGGCGTTTGCGCGGCGGCGGCTTACCGGCAGGTCCGATGGGGCGCATCGGCGTTGCGGTTGCGCCGTCCAATCCGAACCGCGTTTACGCGCTGATACAGTCGAAAGCGGGATTGTTGTGGCGCTCGGACGACGGCGGCGCGCATTGGCGTCTGCTCTCACGCGACACGCTGGTCGACCAGCGGCCGTTTTACATGAGCCGCCTCGTGGTCGATCCGGCGAATGAAAATCACGTCTTCTTCGCATCGGAAAATCTCATCGAGACCCGCGACGGCGGCCGAACGCTTCGCGACGTCCACACGGCAGTTCATCAAGATCACCACGATTTTTGGATGTCGCGCGACGGACGCCGCATCATCGAAGCGGACGACGGCGGCGCCCCGATCTCCATCGACGGCGGCATCACTTGGGACTGGCGCTTCAACGTCGTGCTCGCGCAGACGTACCATGCCGGCTACGACAATGCGAATCCCTACATGGTGTGCGGGGCGTTTCAAGATGACGACTCGTTCTGCGGCCCTGTGAATTCACTCAGCCCGCTCGGCATCGAAACGCAGGATTGGCGCGACGTCGCGAACGACGCGGACGGCGTTTGGGTGTTGCCCGAGCCGAACAATTCGCAGTTCGTATGGAATGTGGGCGTGAACGAGTTGAACGGGCAACTCGGGATCTACGACTTCGCAACCCGCCAAAACTACGATATTACGCCCAGCGTCACCGACACGAACGGGATCGCGCTCTCGGGAATTCCCTACCGCTTTAATTGGGAAGCGCCGATTGCGTTCGGCCCCGACGGCGCTGCCTATTTCGGCGCCAACGTCGTTTTTCGAACCATCGACCGAGGGCGGACTTGGACCCGCATTAGTGCGGATCTGACGCGCGACGATCCGTCCAAGCAGCAACTGCCCGGCGGGCCGATCAATACCGACGTTTCGGGCGCGGAGTTTTACGACACGTTACTGGACATCGCGCCTGCCAGTAAAGATCCGCGCGTGGTTTGGATCGGAACCGATGACGGCCGCGTGCAGCGAACCCTCGACGGGGGCTTGCATTGGACCGACGTCACGCCCGCGGAGCTGCGGATGAAACCGTGGGGACGCGTGGAATGCGTCGAGCTTTCGAACGTTTCGCCCGGCCGCGCGTACGCCGTCGTAGATCGGCATTTACTCGGAGATCGCGAACCCTACATCTTCGCCACGGACGACGGCGGGGCGAACTGGCGACGGATCGATGCCGGACTGCCGCGCGGTGAATACGCGCACGTGGTTCGCGAAGATCCCGGCGCACCCGGCGTGCTGTATGCGGGATTGGAGCAGGGCGTTTGGATGAGCTCCGACGGCGGCGCGCATTGGCAAAGCCTTCGCATGAACATGCCGTCCGTCGCAATCTACGATTTGCGGGTTCAGCCCCTGCAACGCGATCTGATTGCGGCGACACACGGCCGCGGGCTTTGGGTGCTGGACGACCTTGCACCGATCGAGCAGCTCGATGCGGCACTGCGCAATCCCGGTCCGACGTTGTTTTCGGTGCGCCCCGCTTACGCATGGTACATGTGGTGGACCGCTCAGTACGGGGTACGCGACGACGAATGCTGCGCGCCCGCAGGCGACTACAGCGCGTCCAACCCCGACTATGGAGCGATCGTTTCGTACTATCTGCGATCGCGCGTGCGCGCCGCGACGATTGACGTTCGTGACAACGCCGGCCGCGTCATTCGCACGATCGCCGCGGACACCGGCGCCGGTCTTCACCGCGTTACCTGGGACCTGGGCGCCGAACCTCCGGTCGCATGGAGGAAAGCGCGCGCCTGGAACCGCGGACCATCTTCGGGCCCGATCGTCGTTCCGGGCCGATACACGATCGCACTCCACGCCGAAGGCGAAACGCTTTTGCAAACCGTGGACGTGCGTCCCGACCCGCGCGCTCATTGGACGGCGGCCGATTACGCCGCGCGCTTCCAATTCTTGAGCGAACTGGATTCCGAACTCTCCGCAGTCGATGCCGCTCTCAACCGTCTCGATGAAATGCGCGTGGGAGCGACCGCGCAAGCGCGCCGTTCGATCGACGCCGTCTACGGACGTTTGACGTCGGGTGTCGTCAACTCGGAGGATAATCTGTGGCGCGCCGATCGCCTGCGCGAACGCCTCACAATTTTGCAAGGCGCAGTCGCGCTCTCGCAGGGGCCGCCTCTACCGCCGCATCTGCTCGAAGCGCAAGCCATCCGCCTGCAATATGAAAGTGCGATGGCCGCCTATAATGCTTTTCTGCAACAAGCCGAGGTGCATCCATGAACGTCCGACTCGCCGTAGTGTTTTTCGTATGCCTGTCTTTGTGTCTGAGCTCGGTTTCGTCCGCCGGTACCACCGGCGGAATTATCGGGACGGTGGTCGACAGCACGTCGGGTGCGCCGGTTGCCGGTGCGCACGTGACCGTTACGAGCGCTTCGCAAACCGAATCGGCAACCACCGACGCCGCCGGCCGGTTCGCTTTCGTCTCGCTGGGCCCCGACACGTACACGATTAGCGCTGCAAAGACGGGTTATCAGGACGTTTCCCTGGCGGGCGTTTCGGTTTTCGCCGACCAGCAGCAGACGGTCGTCTTGCGCATGCTCACCGCACTGCGCACGATTGCAAACGTCACCTCACGCAGCGCGGGCGATCTGGTGCGGCCGGGAACCACGGCCGACATGTATTCGGTCAACGCCGCGCAACAAGCGCGCCTGAGCGCACTGGGCGGAGGCGGCGACTTGAACAGCGCGTTTTCAGCAATCGCCAGCGTGCCGGGCGCGTACGTTCCCACCAACCAAGCCGGATATCTGCAATCGGTGCACGTCCGCGGCGGCGATGCCTATGAAGTGGGCTATGAATTCGACGGCGTGCCGGTGAACCGCAGCTTCGACAACTATCCGTCGGGATCGCTGACATCCTTGGGCCAGCAAGAGCTGCAAGTATACACCGGAGCAACGCCCGCGAACGGCGAGGCGCAGGGCCTTGCGGGATTTGTAAATCAGGTGATCAAGACCGGCACGTACCCCGGTTTTCAAAACGTGGACTTGGCAATCGGCGGCCCGGCATTTTATCACAGCGCCGGCATCGAAATCGGCGGCGCCTCGCCCAACCATCTCTTCAGCTATTACGCCGGGTTTATCGGATCAAACAAAGACGTCCGGTACATCGACCAGTTCGATGGGCAGTCCTACAGCTCGCGGTTCGGCCCGATCTTGGGAACGTGTCCGTCCGGACCGCCGCCTCCGGATACGGGCGTGTTTACGTCGTGCTATACCAACGGACAACCGAACATTTCCACGGAGCTTGGCGCGGCTGCGTCGAGCACGGGCCCAACCCCCGGCTGGATTCTCGGCCCGATGCCGTACGGCAATTACACCACCAACCTTGCGCAGCGCGACGTCGTTGCTAACGTGCATTTCGGCATTCCGCACAAACACGATACCGGACGCGACGACATTCAGCTGCTTTACGACAACGGCGAGATCTTTACAGCGCTCTACAACTCCGGACAAGACATGGGCATTCCGGCAAATCTCAACGACCCGCTGTTTCCGGTTTTCAACAATGCGTTTCTGGTGCCGTTTTACTCGGACTACTACACGTACACCGGTCAGACCGGAACCGTTTTGCCGGCGAATTACGGCACACTGATACACCCGTACTTGTTTCCGTCGTCGCCCACGAACCGTCCATTCGGATCCGAGATTCCGCTGAACCAGCGCGACATCCAGTACAACGAACAGGCCATCGTCAAGCTGCAGTACCAGAAGAACTTCGGCGCCGATGCGTATTTGCGGTTGTACGGCTACACGTACTACTCGAATTACGTCGGCACAGGTCCCGTATCGACGTATGAATTTACCGGTTTCGATGCGGCTGATTACGAGCTCAGCGCGCACACCCGCGGCGTCAGCGCAACGTTTGCCAAGCAGCTGGGCGCGCAGCACTTACTGCAGGTCCAAGGATCGTATACCACCGCGAACGCTATCCGCGTGTACAACGAGCAGTCCTACGGCGCGTTCGGCGCGAGCTTCAACCCGGAAGACAACTTCGCGGTACTCCTGAATCCGAACGACACCACGCACGGGATCTGTTACGCGGTTCCCGCGAGCGGGACGGTCGCGACGCCCACGACGTGCAATAACGGGTACCTGAATACCGGCACGCAGCTGCCGGCGCCGACGTACGCCTCACTCGGATCGCAAACGGCGCCGGGATGCGGCAGCAGCCTATCGCTCACCCAGTGCGCGTCGCAATATACCTGCGGGGCGGCGCCGTGTCAGTTCTTCGTTACGGGCAACGGCCAGTTCGGCGAGTTCAACAACGTCAAACCGTACTTCACCGGTTTCTCGATAACCGACCAGTACCGCCCCAACGACCGATTGCTGTTCAACCTCGGATTGCGGCTCGATCGCTACGACTTCAAAGGCGACGCAACCGATACCGGCCCGGCGCGCACGTTCTGGTTCGATTCTTTCAACAACGATACATGCTTTAACACCACGACTTCTATGCTCGTCGACAAGTCCACGCTGCTCAACGCGTCAAACGGCACGCCCTTCTCGATTGGGGAGCCGTGCGGCGATGCCGGCGCAAATTACGTCGCCGCGAATATGCAGAACGCTTCCGGACAAGAATTCGTGTACAACGTTTGGCAGCCGCGCTTGGGCGTGACGTACACCGTTAATCCCGACACCGTGCTGCGGGCGAGTTTCGGCAGATACAACGAGCAGCCGACGTCCGCGTACGAGCAATACGATTCCCTGCAAGCAAATCTGCCCGCAACGCTCGCCGGATTCTATGCGCTCGGCTTCACCACGCCCGGGCACGACGTGCGGCCGCCGATCAGTTACAACAGCGACCTTTCGATCGAGCATCATTTCAAGGGTACCGCGATTTCGCTGAAGCTGACGCCGTTCTACCGCCAAACCAAAGACGAAGTAGAGAACTTCTATACCAGCACCAAGGCCGGGATCACGTCGGGCCTCAACGCCGGAAGTCAAACGTCCGAAGGGTTCGAGCTCGCGCTGACCGACGGCAACTTCGACCGAAACGGCTTTGCCGGACAGTTCTCGTTCGCGTACACGAATTCGTACGTGAAATACAGCACGCTGCCCAACGGTCAGTCGGTGCTCACGCCGATCAACAACGACATCGCCGTGTACAATGCGTATACGTCCGCGTGCGCCGGGAAGACAGGCAAAGGCATTTGCGGGCTGACAAACTACATTAATCCCGGAAATGCGGCGCTTCCGGCCACCGGCACGTCCGCCGCGTGCTTCACTCCGTCGGGCGTTCCCGATCCGTCGTGCGCGACAGGCGATATCGGCAATCCGTATTGGAATGCTCCGGCTCAGCCGCTGCTGGACGTCAATGGCGCGTATTTGCCGTACTCGATCATTCCCGGCGGTTTAGGTACCGGCGTCAATGCGTACAACTATCCGTACGTCGCCAGTCTGGTTCTCAATTACAAGCACGACAAATTGTCGATCTCGCCGGCGTTCCAATTCGTCGCCGGCAACAGGTACGGCGCGCCCGAGACGACCCCCGGCATCGATCCCGCCACCGGCTGCTCGCC
This sequence comes from Vulcanimicrobiaceae bacterium, assembly GCA_035938175.1. GTDB lineage: Bacteria > Vulcanimicrobiota > Vulcanimicrobiia > Vulcanimicrobiales > Vulcanimicrobiaceae > DASRDE01. The sequence goes on along the minus strand of DASZHD010000051.1, from coordinate 81,393 downwards.
GCTCGCAACGCAGGTTCCGAACGATCCGCGATATCCGCACGGCGTCCCGGCCGGCGGATTAGAATATGACGCCGGCACGTGCGGCGTCGTTAACAACAATCTCTCGACGATCGTCATTCCGGATCCGTATACCGGCCAGTTCGATCCGATCGGCGCGTTCCGCCAGCCGTCGCAATTCCTCATGCATCTGCGCGTCTCGTACGATCTGTCGCCGCAATCGACGTTGACGCTCACCCTCGCGAACCTGATCAGCACGTGCTTCGGAGGGCAGCAGACGCCGTTCACATACTTCTCGTCGCGGACCGTTTGCAGTTACACAAATCTCTCGAACTTCGCGACGCCGGCAGGCAACGTGTACAATCCTGGTGACAACGTTCAGCCTTTCCTGCGCTATCCATATCAGCCGGATTTCGGCACGTACAACGATCAGGCGAGTTCGCTCGGCATGCCGTTCAGCATGTATCTGACATTGCACGTGAAGGTTTGATTTGATATCTCTTGATTTTTGCTGCGCGGGACACGGTACGGGTATGTAGAACTGCAAGGGCGCCGGGTGCGGCTTTCGCGTCTTTCTCCATTCCCATAGAGAGGAATTTAGAACGTTTCATGCAGCCGATAATGCATTTTGAAATCCACGCCGCTAATCCCGAGCGCGCGATCCGCTTTTACGAAGACGCCTTCGGGTGGACGGCTACGAAGTGGGAAGGGCCCATGGATTATTGGATGCTTTCTGCTAAGCGCGACGGGAACGGCATCGACGGCGCAATCCTTCAGCGCCGCGGAGACGATCCGGCGAATGGCGCGGCAACCAATGCCTATGTCTGCACGATCAACGTGGATTCGCTGGATACGTCCATGCAGACCGTGCGGAACGCGGGAGGGGAGATCGTTGTCGACAAGATGGAAATTCCGCAAGTCGGGTGGCTGGCGTATGCAAAAGATACCGAGGGCAACATCTTCGGGATGATGCAAATGACGGCCGCGTAACTTCGTTTACGCGGTTACGATTGCAGTTTTATCGAAACGGTCGTGCCGGAGCCGGGTGCGCTGTCGATGTCGATGCTTCCGCCGGCACGATCGATCGCGCGCTTTGCGATAGACAGACCAAGTCCGGTTCCGGCAATTTCGCCACGCGCGTCGCCGCGATAGAAGCGTTCGAACGCATGCAGCCGCTCGGCTTCGCTCATGCCCGGACCTTCGTCTTGCACGCTGAGGATGGCAGTACCGTTGTCTCGGTACGCGCGCACGTGAATCGGTGCGCCGGGCGCGTATTTTAGCGCGTTTTCGATGACGTTCCAGAGGGCTTCGGAAATCTCGGCGCGATCGCCGACGATTTCCTTGACGCCGTCGATGCTGTAGTCTATCGCGCGGCGTTCGTCCATGCGGCGCGCTGCGTCCACCTGACGGCGAATTAAATCGCCTACGTCAATCGGCGCGCGTTCGGGCGGCGTTTCGGAGTCCATGCGCGCCAGCCGCATCAACCGGTCGATCAGCGTTCGCATGTGCTCTTTCTCGAGCGCCATCGTTCCGAGTATCTGTTTTGCTACCGTCGGCTCATCGATCGCACCGCGCCGGAGCACGTCGATATAGCCGGCGATCACGGTGAGAGGCGTGCGGAGCTCGTGCCCGGCATCGGCGACGAACTGGCGCATCCGCGCTTCGGTTTCGCGGCGCTCTTGCATGGCGATCGCGACGCTTGCCGCAGCTTCATTATAAGCCTGCGTCAGAGTCGCGATTTCGTCGCCGGCCGCCGTGACGAAACGCCGCTGCGTATAATCGCCGTCGGCGAGCGCGCGAAGCGAGCCGGTGATTTCGTTGACCGGCGCGAGCGCCTGCCGCGCGAACACCCGCCCGATCAACCACGACACCGCAATCGCGACGACGGCAATTCCGAAGATGATCCACCAATACGGGATGAGATTCACCAGAATAATTCCGGGTGCGGCATCGAACGTGACGTAGCCGCCGTTTACGGCGACGATGCGCCACCAATCGTGCGGAGACGGAGGCTGCGCCCCGGGGGGCGGGGGTCCAGCGATCGGTGCGCGCAAAATCGAGGGTCGCTCACCGCGCACGGCATGCTCGATTACTTCGCGCGGCGGCGTCAGCTTGACGCTTCCGGCAACGACCCGATCGAGAATTCGCGGATGAACCGACTTGTCGCCGCCCAGGAACCTGCCTTTGTCGTCGTACACCGCAACGCGGAAGCCGATGCCGCTCAGCGCGCTGACCAAACGCGGCGCGGACTGCGCCAGCGATTGTCCCTCGGCTTGATAGCGCCCGGTGAGAAAGCGCGCCTCTTGATGCTTGGCGACGATGATGTCGTTGCTGAATAGCGAGAGTTCGTACACCAGCGCGATCGAGGACGCCACGATCACGACGAGCACGGTAACGGCAAAAATGGACGCGTAGAGCGTCGCTAACCGCGCGGATAGGGACTTACGAGGCTGAACGCTCATTGCGAAAGCCCGTAGCCGACGCCGCGCACCGTGCGGATGAACGAGGCCTCGTCGGGACGATCGAGCTTTGCGCGCAGGTACGAAATATACGTCTCCACGATGTTCGGACCGCCTTCGAAATCGTGTCCCCACACCAGTTCCAATAGGTGGTCTTTGCTAAACACGCGCCGCGGCTCGCGCATGAACACTTCCAGCAGATCGAATTCGCGCTGCGTCAGATCGAGCGGCTCGCGCCCTCGCCAGGCCTCGCGCGTCGTCGGATTGATTGAGACTTCGTGCCAGCGCAGCACGTGCTCTTCGATTAACTGCGGCCGGCGAAGTTTCGCTTGCAAGCGCGCGATGAGTTCCTCGAACACGAACGGTTTAACGAGGTAATCGTCCGCGCCGGCACTTAGTGAAGTAACCTTATCGCCGGTTTCACCCTTTGCCGTGAGCATCAGAATCGGTGCCTGCGTAATCTCGCGCAGGCGCGGCAGCAGCGTGATGCCGTCGATCTTCGGCATCATGATGTCGAGGACGATTACTTCGGGATCGAATTTGCGCACGAGATCGAGCGCGGAGGCGCCGTCCGAAGCAGTCTGGACGATGAAGCCCTCGCGGGCAAGGCCGAGCTCGAGCATCTCGCGGACGTAGCGATCGTCGTCGACTACGGCAACGCGTGCCGGTTGCATACGGATCATTACTGGAGATCCTGGGGCCGCTCCCTGGGAGCGGGCTGTGTCAATGCGCCGGCCTAGGCTAGGCGGCGTGCCAGCGGCGGTGCTTTTGCCCGGCGATGAGGGAGGCTGCCTCGATGGATTCCAGGGGATGGGCAACGAGTTCTATGCCGTTCCGGCCGAGCGCCCGGCATGTTTCTTCGGCAGGCATCCAATGAGAAAAGAGATGAACCTCGCCCGTGCCGGCGCCTTTGGCCAGGGTTTCAAGAACGTCGGCTAGGGTGCAATCGCCTCGCCGCCGGAGCGGTTCGGTAACCTCGGCGCGGAAGCGCGCGCTGTTCCAACCCTGGGTGAGGATCAGTAGCCTGCGCAGCGCCGATTCGGCCGTTCCGTCGAAGTCGACGGCCGCCACGACGACCCGTTGCGCGAGCGCGGCGTCGACGCGGGCGTGCAGCGTGGCCGGCGTTATCGTCGCGTTTTCACCTGTTTCGAGAATGGCGCCCGCTCCGATGATGTAGTTCATAGCCGGAGTATGCGCGGGTGAGGTGCCAGGGGTGTGTCACTTTCAGTTTGTCATGGTGAGGAATCGAACCACCCTGAGGAATCGAAGGGCACCTCTCCCCTCGGAATCATCTGAATTGAGCGCCTAGAAATGGATGTCCGTTGAAGCGCTCAATTCAGTAGGCCAGCGTTTCGCATGGACCGCGAAACGTCGGGCGCGGTGACGAGGGAGAGGTGCCCTTCGATTCCTCAGGGTCCTTCGATGCCTCAGGATGACAGTGGCGAGTGCCCTTCGATTCCTCAGGGTCCTTCGATTCCTCAGGATGACAGAAAAAAATGAAGGCGCGCCCTAAAGGCGCGCCTTGCCCACGACCCGATGGGACTGTGTTAAGCCGTATGCGCTTTCGTCGTCCGCTCCGATCGCGAGTTGTCGAACAAGCCGGCCATCGCGTCGACGATCTGCGGATCCCACTGCGTTCCTTTTCCGGATTGCAGAATTTCAAGGGCTCGGCGTGGCGCTATCGCCCGTCGGTAGGGGCGATCGCTGATCATCGCGTGGAACGAGTCCACGACTGCGAGGATCCGCGCCTCGTACGGAATGTTCTCACCCGCGAGACCGTCCGGATAACCGAGCCCATCCCAGCGCTCGTGATGGGCGCGGATAGTGACGCCACATCGCGAGAGCGACGGAATTTGATTGAGTATGCGTTGCCCCGCAGCGCAATGCTCGCGTACCACTTCCCACTCATCCGACGTGAGCGGTCCAGGCTTGAAGAGAATGCGATCCGGCGTTGCAACTTGTCCGATGTCGTGCACCACGGCGCACAACTCGACGAATTCACTTTGTGCGCGCGGCAAGCCCATTGCAGCGCACAGACGGCGCGCCCATTCGGCTGTCGCCTTCGAATGCGAGCACGTCCCGGCATCGCGCTCGCCCAGCATTGCGAGCAGCGCTTGCGTGGTTTCAGTTTGGGTCTTCGCGGGCGTGATGCTTTCGTTGTTCAACCCGGAGACCGCCGAATGAATCTCGGCACGCATGAGATCGAGAAACGCGAGCAAACGTCCCTGGTCTACATCCATGAGCGCCGCCTCGTTTGCAACCGCATGAGCGGCGGCATCGGCGAGTTCGAGCGTACGCGCAACCCCGATTCTGCGCGCCTCGCGAATTGCCCACGTCGCAAGTCCGACGGGCTTCGAGAGTTGCGTCGACAGACAGAGTCTATCGAGAATCAATTCGACTGAGGCTTCGAGCGCGGGATCCGCCATCAGGCTTGGATCGTGGAGATGCTCGATCACTTGCACCGTCAAACGGCGCACGTTTTTGCCTAGCGTCAGGGCGGCCGCGGTGAGCGTCACGTTCGTATACTTTTCGTTAACCGATTCCGCCCGGCGGGTTGCTGATGGCAACGGTGGCGGCGATAGCGGCGGCGACGACGAGGGCTGTTAGCATGAAAAAATCGCTCCTGGAATAAAGGCGTAGGTCTCTACTCCGAGGATAGCGATTGGCCGGGGGGTGGGTCTCTCGTTAAATTTCACTAGGCCGTTTCCTAAACGCCGCTAGTGAATGAGGTTACGCGATGAGGCCCCGTTTGCGAGCAACGCTCAGGGCCTCCTGACGGCCGCTGCACCCGAGCTTCTTGATGACGTTCTGAACGTGCGCCTGAATGGTGTAGATGCTGCGGCCCAATTCTTCGGCAATATCCTTAGGGCTGTGGCCCGCCGCCAGCTGCTCCAGTACGTGCAGCTCGGCCTTGGTCAGCGGCGACTCCTCGCCGGCCGGCTCGCCGGCATTCGAGATCAGTAAGCCTTCCAACACGCGGCCGACTCCGCCCCACGCGACCGCGCGAACCTGTGCCAGCGCGTCGAGCGCCTCGTCCCGCAACGCCGGTTTCTTGCCCGCGCGCCAAATCGCCAGCGCCGCTTCGCGCATCGCTTCTACCGAGGGACCCTCCACGCACGGGCGCCGCTGCAGAATGCGGTTGGCGCTGGTGAGGCGTCCCGCAAACGCTTCCACGCACGCGCAAACGTATCGCGCGATTTCCGCTTGACGTTTGCCGAACAGATGCGGGTAGTCGTGCGATTCGATATCGGCAATGTTCTGCGCGACCAATTCGACGGCGCGCTCACGGCGCGCGGAAGCAATTGCATACACGGCCAGCATCGCGCGATTGAACACGCGATCGAACGAATAGAATCCGAAATCGGCCGTCGAGAGCAACCGGTGAGCGTCCTCGAAAAGGCCTTTCCAAGCCGCGCTCATGGCGCGCACGGGCATGATAAACGACATTCGGACCGCATCGGTCGTAGCGGTCGACATGAATTGTGACTGGAGCGCTTCCAGGCGTTCCTGATTTCCGCGGCGCGCCTCTACGTTAATCAGCTGCAGCAGCGCCGTCTGCATGGGAAGGCGATCGCCGGCTTTCATTGCGGCGGTCAGCGCCTGCTGCGCATACCACGAACATTTTGAAGGATCGTCTTCGTAAAACAGACTGACGTTAGCGAGGCCCGATAGAGCATGGGCAGCCATACTGAATTGTGCGGTTTCCTGCGCCAGTGCTTGCGCGCGAGAGAGCAGCGAGACGACGCGGTCTTGCGGAAGCACGAGAAAGCTTGCTGCGGCGCCGAGGCGCTGATATATTCGCGTTCGCAATTCGTCCGATTCGACCTCGCTGCACAAATCGTCCGTCCGATCTATCAGCTTACGCGCATCGTCGTTGCGTCCTGCATACGCGTACGCCGCCGCGAGCAGCGCCGACGCGGAGCCATGAAGATCGTCGGAGAGGTCCTGCGCTACGAGGGGCTCGAGCAAGTCGATCACGTCGCGCCCTTGATTGATCAGCAATAGCGCCAGTCGAATCGAAAGGTCGGCCGCAAGCTCCGGATCGCCGGCGTGCGCGACGGCCCGCTGCATCAGCGACTCTGCACGGTCGAAACGCCCGTGCTCGGATTCGCGCAGCCCTCGCAATCCCAGTACCAACGCGTTCGACGAACGCACGTCGCGCGAAAGCGCATCGATGCCCTCGTGCACGACGTCGGCGTGGGCCTGCGCCATCAGATGGAAACCGTGCGTTTCAAGCACACGCAGCACATCCTGTTCCGCCCGGCACTGCGCGTAAAGCCGAAGGGCCGCGGGCAGCTGTCCCGCCTTTTCGAGCGCGCGCGCAGCTTCTTCTTGCGTACGCACAACCGCGGCGTCGCCCTCGAGCTCGACTTCGTGCCGCAAGAAATCGCGGAACAAGTCGTGGCAGCGGTAGACGCCGGGTCGGTCGGGATAGATGAACGCGACGCGATCGCGCAGCGTTTCTATTACGGCTTTGCCCTTCGCGTAACCGGCCGCGCGCAACACGTCGATATCGATGACGGGCAGATACGCGACGAGGTGCAGCAACTCGCGTTCATCTTCGTGCAGCGATTTGTAGACTTGCTCGGCGAGATACCGGTAGACCATTTCGCGCGTCGTGGCGGTAATGTTGCGCAGATCCACGGATCGCGTCGAGGTGCGAAGGGCGAAGCTGAGCGCCGTCGCCCAGCCCTCGGTCATGTCGAGAATTGCGGAGAGTTCGTCGTCGCGAACGCCCACGCGCGAGGCTTTGGCGGTTTGACGTGCTTCTTCGAACGTGAAACGGAGGTCTTGCTCGTCGATATTCAGGTCCATCTCACCGTACGCGAGCCACGATCCCACCGGGAGATCCAATGAAGACCGCGTCGCGATCACCCACCTGATGCGCCCTTTGGTGCGCTCGATGAGCGAGACGAGAAACTTGGAAATTTCGGGATCGTCTTCGGCAACGTGCAGATCGTCGACCGCGATGACACCGGTGAACGCCTTGATGTGCGCGTGAAGCCACATCGCCAGATCGGCACCCGGCGTCTTCGAGGCGCGGCTCTTCTCGTACGCGTTGGAAAGCGTGCGGCGGGCATCCGGCGCGAAGTCGATGACGGCGTCCGCAAAACCGCGTGCGAAGCCCAACAGCGTCGCATGCTCTGCGTGGACGTCGTACCGCACGTGCGGCTCGGGAACGGTCTGGAGATATTGCCGCAGCGCGACGGATTTGCCGTATCCTGCGGGAGCTACGATGAGGACGATGCGCTGCGCCGCCGCCGCGCCAATCCGCTCGACGATACGGGGCCGCAGAATCGGAGTGAACGGGCCGCCCGTCTCTATCCGTCCGTCTGCTGCTACCGGACGTATCATATCCGTATTGTACCAAGGTAGGCGAATCCGACTAGGGACCAAGTGGGGCAAAAGCGCGGCCGGAGGGTAAATTCGCCGTTAATGTTCTGCTCGGCCGCCTGCCCGGCGAGCGCAACACCGTTGCATCGCGGCTAGTATCTCTAGACGATGAAACTGTTGCTCGAAATCCTTATCGCGATCTTCCTGCATCCGATCGCCGCCATTCTCTGCTGGATCAACCTGGCCGGCCGCGACGACCTGTCGAGCGGCAAGAAGATTCTGTGGGCGGTCGTGTGCGTGGTCTGGGGCATCGGCCCGATTCTGTATGTCCTGCTGGCCGACGGGCAGCTGTGGTAGGGGCCGCTATTCTCTGACCATTCGCACGATGCGGATCGGAGGAGTAAGCGTTTGTCCCTTTGCTTTCGCGAATTCTATCCGGCGCGCGACGTCCATACCGCGCACGACGCGGCCGAATACCGCATAGCCGAAATGGTCGGGGCTGTGGCCGGAGTCCAGCACCGGGTCGTCCACCATATTAATGAAGAACTCCGAGCTGCCCGTGTTCGGCGGCTTGTCTCGCGCGATGGCGATCGTCCCGGCCCGGTTCCGAAGCCCGGTTCGCGCGGTGGTTTCCAACGGTATCGCACCGAACGGCCCGAAGTTCTCGACGTTCAGACCGCCTTGAATCACCTGTATCGGACGGTGGTAGGCCTGATTACCGGGGCGAACCGTGCGGTAAAACGTCGCGCCGTCGTACTTGTGCGCATCGACGTAGCGCAGAAAGTTCTTCGTCGTGACGGGCGCGTGCGCCGGATCGAGACGTACGACGATATCGCCCATAGACGTGACGATGCGGACCAGCACCCCGGCGAGCAAAAACGCTACGATGTTCATGACTGCTTCTTCAGCTCCTCGAGAATCTTTGTCACGGTATTCCAGTTTCGCGCGGTACAAACGGATTTCACGTATCGCTCGATCATTTTAGCGGTGAGTTTCGAGCGGCCTTGTCCGTCGGGATAGTAGGCGTACACGTGATTGCCTTTGGCGCTCACCTGCTCGGGGCCCGAGATCGCCGCTTTCAGGGCTCGCACGTCGCTTGCAGCGGCTGCCGACTTCAGAAACACGAGCACCAGGCGCGCGGGATCGTCTTCCGCTTGCGCTCCGAACGGATTTGCCCGCACCGCGGCGGCCACTTGCGCTCGCGTACGAACGAAAAACTGCGTGGAAACGTGCAGGCGTTTCTGCGTTTCACGTTCGAGCGCGGCTTCGATCTCCGCAGCCTCCGCACCGGGCGCATTGAATACGACGTTACCGCTTTGCAGCAGCGATTTGACGTCTTGATACCCTAACCGTTCGCAAAGCGATTTGAGATCGGCCATCGTCACGGCGTTGTGACCTGCGACATTGACGGCGCGAAGCATCGCAGCGTACGCGCTCATTCGCGAACGCCTTTGTGAAATGACACACGTATGGCACAGTGCGGCCGTATGCTCGCCGCGTAGACTCGCCGAACACAAGAAAGGGTGTGAAGTATGGACATCGACGCAGTAGTCGTAAAAATAGAATGCGTTTGCACGCGGCTCGAAGACGCGCTGGCCGAACTACAACAACTCGCCGTCAAGAAGCCTGCGCCGTACGCGAAGGTACGCGAAACGCATCCGAACGCGGGAAAAGCGTGGAGCGCCGCCGACGACGAAGAGCTGCGCAGACTCTTCACCGCCGGCAACGGCATCGACGATCTTGCACTGTTGTTCGGGCGCACGCCAAAGGGCGTTCGTTTGCGCCTCGAACGGCTCGCGCTTATTTCCCCTGCGGCTGCGTAGAGCCGCCCGCGGAAGCGGTTGCGGTACCCAGCGCTGCGGCGGCGGTCTTCGCCGCTGCAGCTGCGCGATCGATCGCGGCTTGCAGTGCAATCGGATCGTTTCCGGCAAACAGTATTTCCGGATAGCTCACGAACACGCGATCGAACGTGTGGTAGAACTTGTTGAACGCAAGGCCGTCGGGTGCAAAGAATGCCGCACGCGCGTCTTCTTCTTTTGCCGCCAGACTCTTCATCGCCGAAGCGTCACCGGCGGCTTCGGCCTTGGCCATTTGCTCGTCCATCGCTTTCGCGGACGTTTCGTACGACGCAAGCGCCGAGGTCAGAGGCGCGAGATTCGCCTTGCCCATCGTCGCTCCGGCGATCATCGGAACGTCTTTGAGCAGTTGTTCGGGAATCTCCGCGATGCGCAACGGGGAGACGGTGGCGCCGGCGGCACGCATCGCTTGAATGCCGGTCACTTGTGCGCACGCGACGGCCTCTTTCAAGCCGGGATCGTAGGTCCGAAGGCCGTCGATATTGTCTTCGGCCGTGTGATGCGCACCGAAGAACCCGTAAAAGCCGTTGGACGTGCTCGGAACGCCGAGAATGTAGGCGAAGTTTTGATGATCGGAGCCGCCCGTGATCGGATTCAGCAGCGGACGTTTCGATTGATCGCGCGCGCTTAGCGGCCGTCCGTCGGGTCCCGGCACGATGTCCGCAATCTGCTTGTTGAACGCGTACAGTCCCGGCGATGCGCTGACCACGTACGGGTCGCCTGTCGTCAACTGGTCGGTATTGATGTACTGGAATACGCTGCTGCGCAACTGCTCCCCGTTTTCGTAAATGTACGAAGCGGATCCGTAGAGTCCCAGTTCGTGTCCGTCCCAAGACATGATCTGGATCGTGCGCTGCGGGCGCCAGCCTTGCTGGAGCAGTTTATGAAACGCATCCGCGTCCTGCAGCATCACGGTCGTACCGCTGCCCGGATCGATTGCACCGAAGGTCATGGCGTCGCGATGGCTGCCGATCATCACGATCGAACCCGGGTTGGTGGATCCTTTGATTTCACCGAGCACGTTGTAGATCGTTACCAGGTGACGCGTGAATTTGGTGTGGACGTGCACTTTCTCGGATCCGTCACCGACGTGCTGAACGAACTCGAACATGGGATGCCAATCGGTGCCCACCACCGGTCCGTGCAAGCCGGAAAGCAGCATCCGCGCTACGCGCATGGTAATGCTCAATTCGGGGATCGTGGCGTGCGGAACTTGATCGTACGGCAAATGCGCGGCGCCCACCACAGGTGCTTTGCCGGGCATCGTCGGATCGCCCGGCGGATTGTTGGTGAAACTGCCCGGCGCCATTCCGCCCATGCGTTCGGCCATGTTCATATTCTTGAAATTGCCGGCGGGCCACGTCGTTCCGCCGCCGTAGCCTTGCGTCGCCGGATCCATGAATTCCAAGATGGCTGCGACGCCGCGCTTGCGCAGTTCGTTGTACGCGTTGTACTTGGGATCGAACGAGCGCGGAAGGCCACCGCCGCCCGGCGCGGAGAGGCGCACGATGACGACCGCACCGTTCAGGTTTACGTGCTCCGCATCGAGGTCCGCCAAATCGTCCTTCGCCGCCGCATTCACGTAGTACACGGGACCGGTGACGTCGCCGTCGCCGGAGTTCTCAAGAAACGGCGGCCCGGCCATGCGTTCCCACTTTGTGTGCGCGCCCGGCGTGCCTTCCAAAAGATCGATCGATTCGTGCCGCGGCGCAACGAGATCGAGCGTCTGCGAAACCGGACCCGTAAACCACACGTCGTACTTGACGAAGCGCGTACTGAAACCGTCCTTCGTCAGCCGGTCGCGAACGTAATTCGCGGTCGCTACGTCCGCTGCGGAGCCCGCCCGGTGCGGCACGGACGAGAGATGCGTTTCAATTTCCATTGCGTTCGCCGAGCTCGGCACGCTCATCATGGTGTGCTCGAACTGGAGCTCTTGCGCTACTGCGGGCCCCGATGCCCAGCCGATGATGCCGGCGGAACTCTGCTGCGCGAGTGATGGGATTGGCGCGATCAGCGCGCATACCAACAGCGCGCACGACCGGCGTGCGAGTAGTTTCATAAAAGCGGGATCCTCCACTAATCCGTATTGGCGGGCGGTTCCGCTCTCTACCGCGGCTTCCCTAGGTTTGCAGCGCCTCCAGTTGCGGTGCGGCGGCCTGTAGCCGTCTGACCCAAAAAACCACCGCTCCTAAGGGGAAACCCATGAAGAGCATCCACGGCGAGTAAGGACCCGCGCTCGTTACTCCGGCAATCGGAATAGCCACCGAAAGCGGTGATATGGCGTGCACCCCCGACGTCCAGTTCACGGAATATTCACCGACGCCGGCGGCGATGGCGATCAGCCAAAGCCACTTGCGTTTCAAGCCGGGGGTAACGGCGCATACCAACAGCGTGACGGCGCTAAAAGCCCAAACCGCGGCCGCCGCGAACAGCGCAAGGTACCGGCGCATATCCTTTCCCGCCGCGTTGAAAGCATTCGACTCTTGCAGCGACTGCTGTAATCGCTGCAGATGGAAGCCCGTCAAATTTGGAGTCCCGCGCTGCCATCTGAAGGCGACCTCTACGACCGTCCACCAGTGCGGATAACGGAGCTGATAGATGACGTCGCAGTCCGTTTCGTCGGAGTTCCAGTATTTGTTAAAGCCGGCAACGCTTATCTGCTGCGGTTGCCGATCGGTAAGAATGGACGCCATCCGCTCGAACACTTCTCGATTGAAGCTCCCCCGTATGCTCGGGTCCGCCGCGGTCCGGAACGCGTCGAACGCGCGCGTGCGCACTAACTGAACGTATTGCCCGCCCACGGCGAGATCTTCGGGGGATGAGATCTTCGAAAGCGCGGCATTATAAAATCCCATCGAAAACGACGAGGCTCTGGCGAGGAGCCCGTAGAGCGCCGCGCCGGCGCACGTAATCAGGAAGATTGCGACAACGAAAAGCGGCAGACGGTCGTACAAGCGCTGCATTTCGGGCTTTTCAACACGCGCCGCCTGCGCACCCGGCGGTTATCGCTACGCCATCTCGAGCTTCAACAGACGCCGGACGAACTCGGCGATGAATACTCCTTCCCAATGCAGCCGATCCGCCAGCCACGATCGCTGCGCGGGGCACGTGACCTCGCCCAGCTCGAGGACCAGCGCGCCGCGCGTGGCGCGAACTTGGCGAAAACCGTAATAGTCGCGCAGACTCTCCGTGAAATTGTCCGGCTGAAAACGAAAAGGAAAAACCCCGCCGTACGATTCGCGCCAAAGTGCGGCGGCTCTGCGCGACGCTTCACTGTGATAACCGATCGATGCGCCGCTGCTGCACGGCTGGACGCTTCCGTCGAAATGGATGAACACCGCAGATTCGACGGCATACGTGCCATGGAAATCGGCCGGTTCACGCGCGACCGTATACCCCATCGCGCGCAGTTCGCGCGTTGCGGTGTCCGCAACTACCGGTGTCCAGTCGCGTTCACCTGCGGCGCCCAGGTTGCATGCACGTTTGGGAAAATGGACGCAGCTTTGCGGACGCCCCTCGTGACCTGCGGAGATCAGCACGTCGTAGTGGAGCGGCGCAGAAAGAACCGCGGCCAGAACCAGACCGCCGATCACGCGTGCACTCTAACGGACGGCATAAACATAGCCGTCGTCGCTTGTGTAAAAAACCGTACCGTCCGCTACCGTCACGGACGAGTATATCGTCCCTTCGCTGTCCGCATACCCCAGGAGTTTCGCCGTGGCCGCATCGAGCCACTCGACTTCGCCGTTCCCGATTCCGAAAAAGATCGCCTTACCGACGAGGACGGGGGAGGACCAGACGCGACCGCCGGCCGCAAATTTCCAGATCGGCCTGCCGTCGCGTTCGCGCACCGCGCGCACCGTATCGTTGTCGGACGTTCCATAGTAGACAATCCCGCGGCGAACCGCAGCCGTAGAAATCACCCACGATCCGTTTTCATCGATGGTCCACCGCGTCTTTCCGCTGCGGCGGTCCAGCGCGTATAACGTGCCGTCCCGGCTTCCGAAGAAGACGAAGTCGCCGTCAAGCGTGGGCGAAGACTGAATCTCCCCAAGCGGAAAATCCGCATTACCTTTCGTTTTGAAGCGCCAGAGCAAGTGTCCTGACTCGGCGGAGACGGCATACATCGCACCGTCAAAGCTGCCGGCGTAAACGACGCCGGCCGAATAGGCCGGTGTCGATCGTACCCGGCCGGACGTCGCATAGCTCCAGAGCATCCGGCCGCCGGTCCGGTCGAACGCGTACAAACGGCCATCGCCGGATCCGATGTAGAGCCGGTCGCGCACGATCGTCGGCGACGACTGCAGGAAGTCCCACTGGTGTCCCGGATGCGGTACGTCGGCGCCGAACCGGTAGCTCCACAACACTTTGCCCGAACTCCGGTCCAGCGCATACACCATGCGATCGTCCGCGAAATAGACGGCGCCGCCCGCTATAGCGGGCGACGACGAAACGGGTTCGTGTGCTTTGAACGACCATCGCGGCCGCCCGGTGTTTGCGTCGAGGGCGTACAGGCGTCCGTTGTTGCTTCCAACATACACGACGCCGTTTGCATATGCCGGCGTCGACCGGTTCAAACGATCGGTGAAAAAGCGCCAGAGCGGCTTGGGTTTCGGTGACAACGCCGTAGCACCGCAAACACCGGTATGTGCGGCATTGCAAAGAAACGCAACGGCGGACGAAGCGGCTGAGGTGCCCGTACAAAGGGATAACACCGCGGCGGTCAGGATTGCGCTTTTCTGCATTACGTACGTCGTTCTACGCGACGCCCGTAATTCCGACCAAACGCTTCAGTTCGTCCGAGGGTTCGCATTGCAGCTCGGCCATCAGCGTCTCGCGGTACTGACGATATTGACGCATTGCGGCACTGCGATCGCCCATCGCCAAGTGCGCGGTAATCGCCAATTGACGGGCGGCCTCGTCGCACGCGTCCGCCGCGATCATGTCGTGCGCCAGCTCGAGAGCGCGGTGCGCGTTACCGTGTCCCAGGGCGTATCCTGCGAGGCGCTGCGCGACTTCCAAGCGCAATTCGCGAATATGACGATCCGTCGGTTCAAACCATTCCCATTGCGTTAAGCGGTCCGGGCGTGACAGGCGCAATTGCTCGTACATCGCGTCGAGAACGCGGTTGTCGGCTTCCGTAACCGCGGCGCGGGAACGCATGGAGGCCATCGCGCGATCGTACTCCCACAGATCCACTCGCACGTCATCGGAGAGCGCGTATCCGTCGGCGCTCCGCACTATTGCATCGCCTCCGCCCAGACGGCCGCGCAAACGGTGCAAACACACGCTCAGCGCGTTACGCGCCGCGTACTCATCCAAATCGGGCCAAAGAATCGACGACAGACGCGAACGCGGTACGGTTTCGCGGCGCACGGCCAGCGCAAGCAACAGCGCATGTTCCCGTTCTGAAAGTACGACGGCGCGTCCGCCGGCGCGCACGGCGCCGGTGACGAGCTGCACTTCCAGAACCGGTTCGCGCTGCGTGCGGCGGCGCTGCAGGCGCGACATCAGCGCTTCCAAAATGCCGCGATCGCCGCTGCCGGCGGCGACGTTGTTGACGGCTTCCACCAGCGCGGGAGATTCGCACCGCTCCGCGAGCGCTTGTGCCGCCCGCAAGTGATCGTCGAACGCGACATGATCGAATGCGGCGAGCGCGATCAGGGCAAGCGTCTCAACAAAGGGTGCCGCGTATTGCCGCGCCGCTGCCACCGCTCCGCGCGCGTGACGCGCGGCGCTGACACTGTCGGCCGACGAGGACGCTTGGATGATGCGGCCGCACGCGACCCATTTCAGCAAATCGCAGTCTTGCGGCTCCACGTTACGCCCTCGAAGCGCCCCCGCGAAATATGACAGCCCGCGCACGCCGTTCCGCTGCACGACGTCGTCCAGTTCCACGGCGTACCGGTTCAAATCGGCTTCGTCGCCGCGCAGCCACGCCCCGAACGCGGCTTCTGCGAGCACCAGCGCCAAGATGTTCTGTAAACCCGATCGCCGCGCGTGTTCGATCGCGCGCTCGATGAATTGGCGGGCCATCGCGTACTCGCCGCGCACGCGCGCGATGTCTGCGCCGAGCGTGGTCATGATGCTGCACGCAGCCACGTCCATTTCACTGACGAACGGAATCGCCGGCATCAGCCGCCGTTCCGCCTGCGCTACGCGCCCCGTTCGCGCCAGCAGCACGCCCATGAGATAAAAGATGTAGCCCTCCAGCGAATTCGTAGGCTCTTCGCCTATCCCGATTTCGGCGCCGAATTGCGCGAGCAGCTCCCCCGCTTCTTGTGCGAGCCCCATGTAACTCATGAATAGGACGCGGAAGACCAGAATGTACGAACGTTCCATCGGCGATACATCGCGCGCGAGCATCCGCCACATCGACTCCGCTTCGTCCAGCAAATCTTCGGTGTCGACGCAAAACATGCGCAGCAACGCCGTCACTGCCCACAATCGCGGATAGCGCTGGATTACGCCGCGTTCCAGCGAGGCGAGAATACGCGCATACGTCATCGACGGCGCGTGATCCAGCACGACTTCATGCTGGGCCAACATGCGTGCCGCCGCCGCTGCGTCTCCCCGCGCGAGTTGCAGTTCCGCCGCGCGTTCGAACCGCTCCGCCGCCGCGTGCGCTGCCGCGGTCCGCGCTAAAAGACGGTCGCGCGTGTCGTTGCGATGCTCGAGCAACTGCGATGCGAGCAGCGGATGAACCGCGAAGGCACCGTCCGATCGCCGCCGCAGGAACGGCGAATCTTTTGCGAATTCCACGAGCAGACCGACCGGCTCTTCGCTCGAGAGCGCCGCTTGCAGATCGGCAAGCGTGGCGTGCGGGATGCACGCGCACGCAAACAGCGCATCGAGCAGCGCAGGTTCGAGCCCGGCCAGGACTTGATCGGACAAATAGTCTTGGAGTTCGTCGAACGCGACGTCGTCGAGGCGCTCCAGCAACTCCTCGATGCGGCCTTCGCGCAGGAAGCGCTTCAAGAGAAAGACGGCGATGGGCCAGCCTTGCGAAATCTGCATGACGCGCGCCAGCAGCGGCGGCTGCGATCCGGACGATTCAAAGAGCCGCGCGACCTCGTAGCGATCGAACGCCAAGTCTTCGGCGCGGAGCGTGAGTATTTCATGCGGCGATGCGAAGCGCGACAGATGTACCCGAAGCGGTTCGCGCGAGCTGATCACGATTTGGCGTCCCGGCGGCAGCTCGGCCAGCAGACGCCCGAAAAACTCCCTCGCCGGCGCGTTGTGCGCTATGGCTTCTGCATTTTCAAACGCGAAGACCGTACCGGGCGTGGGATCCTTCCACGCTTGCACGGCGCGATCGAGGCGCTCCGCTTCGGGCGATCCCGCGTCCGACAACGACAGTTCGCAAGGCGTCAGATCCGCCGCGCGCTCGGGCACTTCGGCTGCCAAGGCCGGTACGATCCGGCGCGCCAGTTCGAGCCGCCCTGCGACGCCGGCCAAATCGCAGACCGCTGCCGGCCGTCCGGAAATCAGCTGTCGGACAAACGTGGACTTGCCGAACCCGGCCGGAGCCAGCAAGGCCAGGATCTTGGGTCGCACGCGCTCCACCCGCTCGAGCAGCGCTTCGCGCAGTAGTTCGGCGGGGAAATCCGAGGAAGAGCCCACGCTTGCTGGTTACGACGGGGAAGCGTCCGACGACTTCCGGAAAGGCCGCCTGGCTGTAAGCGTTTTGTAATCCCGCCGTTATGGTCCGTAAGTCCCATGAAAACGCCGCGGGGTACGCTCATGGAACGTCCGTTCGCTAGGGGAGTAACGGGATGGCCATGATACACGAACCGGCTGCCGCGCGGGTTATGGTAGTCGGAAAAGACCCGCTTATCAGCCGGGTCTTAATCAAACTTTTGGAGCTCGACGAGCAGATCGTCGTGCTGGGCGACGCGCCTTCCGTCGGCACTGCGCCGATCGCGGAGCTGCAGCCCGACATCATCATCCTGGATCAAGACGACCAGGCCGTCGATAGTCAGCAAGCGAGCGACTACGTGATGCAGATCGCGCCGGACGCCAAACTGTGCCTGCTCTCGACGTTGCGCGACTACACGGTTCACGAACTACTGACGACGGTGAAGTTGCTGGCCCCCACGACGCACGCCCCCATGCGGCGCATGCGTCGCGATTCGCTGACCGCCCGGGACCGCGAAGCGCTGGCCGCACTCTCCGACCGCGAACTGGAAGTCGTGCGCTTAATCGCCGAAGGGCTCTCCAATAAGGAGATTAGCACAAGGCTTTCACTCAGCGATAAGACGGTGAAGAACCACATCTCGCATATTCTCGCTAAAATGAATTTAACGGCGCGGACGCAGGTGGCGGTCTACGCGCTGCGCGCCGGGCTGGCGTAGCCGGCGAAAAGGTATCCTCCTCGGGTGCAGCAGCAAAACGTCCGGCGCCGAATACGCGCCGGGCGTTTTTGCGTTCTTGCGGGAACGTCTTACCGTCTGGCGTAACGCATAGCGCCCATGCGATTTGGGAAATGGCGCTACATGCGCAACGCTCGACCCAACTGGCCCACCGGAATCGCCCTCATCGTGATTCACGCCGGTGCGCTTGCCGTTTTCGTCCCCGCCTTCTTTTCGTGGTGGGCGCTGGCCGCGGCCGCAATTCTCGCGTACGCGACCGGCGCTTGGGGTATTACGCTCTGCTTCCATCGCACGCTCTCGCATCGCAGCGTGCGGCTGCGCAAGCCGGTCGAATACGTCATGGCGCTTCTCGGCACGCTGGCGTTTCAGGGCGACCCGATCTCGTGGGTGGCGACGCATCGCGTGCATCACGCGCATTCCGATCGCGAAGGCGACCCGCACAGCACGCGGCGCGGCTTCAGCTGGGCGCACATCGAGTGGCTGTTCAAACCGAATCCGAACATCCCGACGGCGAGCGAGTATGCGAAGTATTGCCCCGATCTATGGGAAGAACCATTTTACCGCGCGATGATGGTGCTGCACGTTCCGCTGCAGTTTGCGCTCGCGGCCGGACTCTTCGTCATAGGCGGGTGGCCGTTCGTGGTATGGGCGATTTTCGGGCGGCTGGTCTTTGCGTATCATTCGACGTGGCTGGTAAACAGCGCGACGCACATGTTCGGTTACCGGACATACAAAACGACCGATCGTTCTACCAATTCCTGGTGGGTCGCATTGCTTTCCTTTGGTGAAGGTTGGCACAACAACCATCATGCGTTCCCGTATTCGGCGCGTCACGGGATGGCATGGTACGAACTCGATCTCACGTGGTGGACGATCCGCTTGCTGAAGGTCCTTCGCCTGGCCGACAAAGTTCGCGTACCCAGCGCGGCAATTCGCAACCGTTTGCGGATTTCGCGACCGCAGCGCGCAGCATAACCTGACAAAAAACGCTTAATAGTACCGCATGCGGGCATAAAACCCGCATGCGGTTATTACGCAGCGGGCGAGGGGTCGCCGCGCTCATCCTGGTGTGCATCGCCGGCCTGGTCGCGGCCTTCCGCGGTCCCCTTTCGGCTGCAATCATCCCGAAGGTCATCGGAGCGGCCACCGGAACGAACGTGGCCTTTTCAAAGATTCAGCTCCACGCTACCAACGCCGAGTTCAACGGCGTCACGGTAACGTCGCGGCGCGGGCAGCAAATCGCGTACATTCCGCGCGTCTACATCGCGTACGACTTGCACGACCTGCTTCCCGGAAGCAGCCATCACTTCGGTCTGCACAGCCTCGCAATCTACGATCCGCAAATCACGGTCGTTCATAATCCGGACGGCACCTACAATCTGCCGCCGGAAGCGAAAAAAGCCGCTTCGAAAAACGCGGCCTCGCCGCTGAACTTCACCGCGCGAATCGTCAACGGCCGAGTAAGCGTCACCGACTATACGCGCGTGGATCCGGGTTCCCGGCATCTTTACGTGGATTCGGTAAACCTGGCGGCTTCCGTAAACACCGCGGGCGTTAGCCGCTACACGGCCACGTTGGCCTATCGCGAAGGTTCGCGCACGTATCCAGTCTACGGGAACGGAACGATCGACGTCCCCGGCGGTACGAACGTCCAGCATTGGACCGCGGCACGCGTGCCGCTGCCGCGCATCGTCAATTACGGAATCAATAACACCGCACTGCATATGCTCGGCGGAGCGCTAACCGGTGTCAACGCCTGGTACTACGGGAAGTTTGCCGCCAGCGCTACGGTAACGGGCGTGAAAGTCGCAATGAACCAACTGCGCACGCCCATACGCAACGGTCACGGTATTCTGGACGTGGGCAGCGACGGCGCGACGACTGACGGATTTACGGCCGAACTGAACGGCCTCCCGGTCGCCGTTAGCGGCGGCATCACCGATCTCGCGCATCCGCAACTGCGGTTCTTGATTAGCGGCCACGGCGACATCTCGCAGATTACGAAGGCCGCGAATCAAACCGCCCGCCTGCCGATTCACGGCGCGGTGTCGTTTGCGATGATTGCCGAAGGCACGCCCAAGACCCCGGTTGTACTGATCGCGCTGCGTTCGCCGCAAATCGACTATAACGGCACGCTGCTTTCGACGCCGCACGCTACGGTCGCGTTCGACGGCCGCGAAGCCGACGTGCTGAGCGCCGGATTGGGATATCACTCGCTGGCGCTAACCGCACGCGGGCGCGCGTCCCTTCAAAGCGGCCCGCATGCCGTCGAAATGCTTGCGGGCATCGCAGGACCAAGCGCCGGCGTGCCGTTCGCTTCGGACTTTCTCGCTCCGATGAACGTCCGCGGATCGGTGCTCGCGTTCGGCGACGATCCGAAACGCATCGATACGCGAGGGATCCTCCAAGGATACGGAAGCGCGCAGACGCTTGCCGGAATCTTTCACGTGAACAGCCGCGGCGCCGGCACCGTCGGACCGTTGGAAATCGAAGGCCCGAATCGCTCGCTGTATGCGGCAGTTGCGATCGACCATCCCCACAACAGGATGAGCGCGCTGGTCGACGCGCGTGACTATCCCGTGGCGATGCGCGGCGCCCGCGCATCGATGACCGGAGACGTCTACGCCGAACAGCAAGGCACGCTGCTGGGCATGCTCGGCTCGGCAACACTTCACAACGCCCAATACGGAAAGATTTCGATCGATCGCGCCGACGCCAAATTCGGAGGCAGCGTCGGTGACGTGCGCGTTCCCACGCTCGACGCCAGCGGAAGCTTCGGAACGATTCGCGCGGCGGGCACCATTTCGGGAACGAATCACGTCGCGCTTGAAGGGCGCTACTCGGGATCGCTCGCCGCGCTCTCGCAGATTGCGGGCAACGTACCCGCCGGCGGCAGCGTGAGTGCGCCGATCGCGCTGGTATACGACGGCGGCCATGCGATTGCGCAGATTCACGACGCACGCTTTTCCAACGCGACCGTACGCGGCGTGCCGGTGAACGGCATGAGCGCAACGATCGGCACGCAAGGCAAGAACGTGCGTATCTACGCCGCGCGCGCAATCGTCGCGAACTCGGGCCATGCGAGCGTGAGCGGATCGCTCGATCGCGGCATGGTGCTGACGGTGGCGAATCTCGACGTTCGCGCGCTGCGCGGCGCCGGCATTCCGTTGCAAGCCGGCCGTGCCGACGTCGCCGCCGACGTGCGCGGTCCGCTGACTTCGCCGCGTTTGAGCGGCTCGGTGTTATTGCAAGACGGGCAGTTCAACCGCTACCCGGTGGACGCGCAAACCGCGATTGCGTATTCCGGCGACACGCTGAACTTGCGCGACGGCATGGTGGGGCTGGGGCCGGCGCTCGTTGCCATTGACGGTTCCGTTTCCGGCGTGCGTATGGGTGCCCCAATCCAGCCCGCGTACGATCTGGACGCGTCGATGCAGGCCGCCGATGCGCACGCGCTCGTTGCGATCGCGCAGCCCAAACTCGCGAAGCAGGATATTCAGGGAAGCGTCGACGCGGCAGTGCACGTCGGCGGTACGGGGCGCAACCTTCGCGTGAACGGCAACCTGCAAGTACCCGAAGGATCGGTGCACGGACTCGCATTCCGCGATCTGCGCGCGAATCTGAACGGAACGCCGCAGGACTTCACCGTCGGCGGCGGTCACGTCGCGATCGGAACTACCGCGGTGGCATTCGACGCTGCCGCCGGCGCGGGAACGATGCGCGCCGACGTACGCGCACCACACGCGACGCTCGCCGATTTCAACGATTACTTCGACACCGGGGACACGCTGGGCGGCAACGGCAGAGTGGCGCTTACGCTTGACGCCGGGGCGGGCGGTCTAAACACCGGCGGGAACGTCACGCTGCACGATCTGCGGTACCGCCGCTTCGAACTCGGCGATGCCGCCGCGCGCTGGTCTACAGTTGGCCACACCATCGCTATGAACGCGGCGGTCGGCGGATCGGCCGGCCGTGCACGGCTTTCGGGCTCCGTAACTGTTCCGAATTCTTCGAATATGACGCAGCTCGCGGCGCGCGCGGACGCAAATTTGAATGCGACCGTTTCGAATCTCGATCTTGCGACATGGCTGCCGATGCTGGGATACACCGCGCCGGTAACCGGTACGCTGGACGCCGACGCCGCGGTTCGCGGGCGCTTCCCCGATGAAACGATCGCCGCGCGCGCAGATATCTACCACGGCACGGTCGGCCGCATCCCGCTGCAGCTCGCGCACGTCGCGCTCAGCGCCACACGCGGACGCGGGACGATTTCGCAAGCGCAAATTCGCATCCCGTATTTGAACGCCGACGGATCGGGCACATTCGGATTGCACGCGAACGATCCCATCGATCTCGCGATGCGCGCGACCAGTCCGGACGTCGGCGCGCTGATGAAAACGGCAAGCGGTAAACCGCAGGACGTCGCCGGGGCGCTGGACACGACGGTACGCGTTCGGGGAACGAGAACGAATCCGCTTTTGAACGATACGTTGGCGCTGACGAATCTGCGCTACAACAAGCTCACCATTCCGAAAATCGCTGCGGACATTGCGGCAACGCGTACGCAAGTCGCGCTGCGGAACGGTTCGATTGCGCTCGCGCGCGGAAGCGTTTCGGCCTCCGGCGTCATACCGATCACGATGACGCCCCATTTCGCGCTGGACCCGGCGAACAAGCCGGTGCGTCTGGCGTTAGCCGCAAACAACGTGGATCTCAGCGACTTCGAAAGCGCGCTGCCGAAGGGTACGCGATTGGCCGGAACGCTCGGCGGCGGCATGACCGTCGACGGGACGATCGACAATCCGCAGCTCGGCGGGCGTATCGCCGTGCGTAACGGCTACTTCGTGGGCCCGATCGATCAGAATCCGATTCAAAAAATGAACGGCGCCCTGGTCTTCTCCGGAACGACAGTAGCACTGCAGGCGCTTCACGCCGACGTCGGCGGCGGAACGATGGACATGACCGCTTCTGCGCGTGTTCCGAACGTGCGCGACATTCGCGCAGCAGCGTTTACGGCGCGCATCACCGCGAACGGCGCGCAATTCAACAGTCCGCAATACTTCCGCGGCAAAGTCGACGCCGACGTTACCGCCTCGCGCGTTCCGGGTCAACCCGCAAATCTGACCGGATCGGTAACGATTCCAAGCGCGCGGATCCCCCTCACCGCCTTCTGGAATCCGCATGCGCCGCAGGGACCAAAAAAATCGTTGCCGCCCGTCGCGCTGAATGTACGCGCCAACGTCGGCAACGACGTGCGCGTACAGAGTTCCAACGTGGACGTCGGCGCACAAGGGTCGCTGCAGGTCGCGGGAACGCTCGCGGATCCGCAATTGCAAGGATTCTTCGAGTCGACGGGCGGCACCGTGAGCTTCTTCCGCACGTTCACGGTCGAAGACGCGCGCGTGCGATTCAATAAGGCCAACGGGATCATGCCGTTCGTCAATGCGACGGCGACGACGGACGTCAGCCAAACGTATGTCGCGCTCAACGTCAGCGGCTTGGCGCCGGACAACATGCACGTCGCGTTTACGTCGGATCCGTCGTACAGCGAGCAGCAGATCATGGGATTGCTCGCAGGTGTCGGCGGCCCAAGCGGACCCGCACTGGCCGGCGCCGGCAATTTCTCCGCCAATTCCGCGGTCGAGAATTTGGCGGCCGGCGAGGTAAACACGTTCTTCACGCGCGAGATGCTCGAGCCGCTCTCGGCGCAGCTCGGCAGCGCTTTGGGATTGCAGAACTTGCAGCTGACGGACGACTTTGCCAGCGGCTTCGGCGTGAGCGCCGCAAAGGCGTTCGGCAAACACGTGACGGTTGTGTATAGCGAAAGCATGGGCCAACCGCAGCGGCAAAGTTTGAGCATCGAGGCGCATAAGGGCCGGTCGACCGCGTTCGACCTGCTCTTCTATCAAGTCCAGTCTCCGACGCTGCTCGCGTTCACGCAGAATGCGAACATGTTCGGATTCGACAACGGCGCGGGCGCTGCAATCAATCAACCGACCCTGGGCACCAACGGGACGAGTTTCCTTTATGAACATAAGTTCTAAAACCGCCGCAGCCGTCGTCGCCGCGTTGACAGCCGGGGCCGTCGCGATGGCTGCCTCGTCTGCATCCGCGCCGGCAGGTTCGCCGCTAGCGCAGGCCGCGACCGCGATGCCGCGCCGCGACGTGCAGCTCGTCTTGCAGCAGTACGACCGCCAGATCGCCGCGCTGCGCGCAACGCTGCATCCGGCCGCATTTCCCAACACGACAGCGGCGATGAACGCGGCGATCGCGGCATTGCGCGCCGACGTCCAAGCTTCCGCTTCTCAAATACAAACTGTGATTGCACAAAAAGCAGACGCATACGCGGCGCGCGAAGACGACGCAGTGAGTGCGGTACTGGCAAACGCCGGCTCTTCGGCACCGAGCCGTAAGGACGTCGCGGCCCGCCTGCAAGCCGATTACCGTACCGAATACGCGCAGTTGCGCAGCGGTGCGGAAGGCGACATGGCCGCTTACCGGCGCGCATTGCTCGACCAGGAGCAGCGCGATTATGCGACGTTCGTGACCGCCGTTCAAAACCGCACGCAGCAGGCGTATTTCAACCGTTCTACGGAACTGCGCGAGAGCCAGTCGACGCTGATGCTGGATCTCGCGCGCCGCGACGCGCCGCAGCGCCTCGTGTTGCGGGCGAAATTGCAAACGCTGGCCCTGAACGATCAAACACGCGCGCAGATCGAACGGCGGTTGGCGGCGCTGCAGGCCTCGGAAGACCGGGTCCTCCAAAAGCAGCGCGCTAGAGATGCATCCACGCTGGACGCATACCGCTCCACGCTGCTGGCGCAGGCAAGCCGCGATATCGCGCATATGTCGGCGCAACTGCAGTCTCGCACGCAAGCAAATCTTGCGGCGCGCCGCGACGTCCTGGCTGCGCAGCGCGCGCAGCGCGGGTCGCTACCGATCGACCGCGGCGCGGCCATACCACAACCGCGTACTCAAGACTTGCGATCCACGGTCGCGGCACTGCGCGCGCAGGGTGCCGGCACATTCCGCACGCAAGCCCAAGCGGCGATCGACGCCTACACGGCGGCGCGCGACGACGTCTCGGCGCGTTTTGCCGATCTGCGCGACCGCGACGCGGCCGCTCTGCATGCCACGCTTGCTGCAATTGCCGCGCTGGAGCAAGACCGCGCGGCGCTTGCCGCACGCCTAAAATAGGGCATTAGCTCATTGGGAGTCCGCTGCTGGACGGCATACGGCTGGGCCAGCGCGCGAACATTTGCGGATTCGACTTGAAGTAGGCTTTTAGATGCGCGATCCGATCGTTCGTGGACGGATGCTGCTGGACGTACTGCTCGTAACCCGAATCGCCTTGAACGCGCAGCACCTCCGCAGAAAACCACACGCTTCCCCACGGATTGAATCCCGCCCGTGCGGCAAGCAGCGCGCCGGTGCGGTCGGCGTCGTATTCTTGCTGGCGCGTAAACCCTAAAAACGTATAGGTACTCGCGGCCGTGGCGGCATTGTACGTGTTTTGAGAACCTTTGGACGTCGCGTTCACAAACCAATGGCCGATGTTGGTGAGCATATTCCGGCGCTCGGCTTGCTTATTGCGGGCTACGACGTGTCCGAGAATCAAATGCGCCGTCTCGTGACCGAGCACGTTCGCCAGCTCGTCGACGTTGTCGATGCCGCGCAGCAAACCTTCGTTCACGAACACGTACCCGCCCGGCGCGGAAAACGCATTCATCTGATTGCCGCGCACGATGTAAAAGCGTTCGCGATACCACTGATGTCCGGCAGCTGCGGCTATGCGCGCGCCGACGTTTTGCACTATTGCCGCATACGGGGAATTGCGGACGATCTGATCCTTGCCGGCAAGGTCGCTGTACACTTGACGGCCCATTTTGGCCTCGTCCGCATGCGTGTCGGCCAGCGCCGCTGCGCCCAGCACCGCCCAGAACGCCAGAGTCAGACTAAACAGCCGCCGAAAGCGCATACAGCACCGTTCCCGTTTGCCGTGCCAGGAGTTCGAGTTGACGCAGTTCTTCGTTATCGAACGCGTCATACGCATCGTTCACCATGTCGTGATATTTTCTACCGCAAACGACGAAGCCGTACAGATCCGCGGCCGCGAACATTGGAAAAGCGGTTCCTCCGTTCGGCCAAGGCGAGCCGCGGCCAAAGACGGCGTGTTTTCCGTTTCGCAGCCCGTCCGTGATCAGCGGATCGGCGCGGTCGATTTCGGGCGGAGGCACCCCTTCGTTACAGAGCTGCGGCATCGGCTTGTATGTCCCGCTCGGGTTGCGTAAAAAAACATCGACGAACTGCGCGCCGGCGGCTGCCTTAACCCGATCCGCCAGATTGAACGCAAACAATTCGTTCAGGCTGGTAATCTGCAGCAGCCCTTCCCCAATCGCTCGCAGCCGGCTCAGCCGTTCTTTTCGCGCCGGAAGCACGTATTCGTCGATCGCCTCCAGCGAGTGCTTTTCGAGTCTGTGGAAAAACAGCACCAGTACGAAACCCACCGATGCATCGGCGATCCAGTCCCGGCCGGCAAATGCGCCCTTCACGTTCGGAACGATGAACGTTTTCAACAGCGCGTCGGCAAGCGAGAACAAGGCTATGGTAACGCCCGTTGCAATCGTCAGCGCCATTGCGCGCCGCAGCACGTAGTCGACGTTCACGTCGAACAGCTGACGCGCGAAGAGCGCCACGCTCAGGCCGATCGGAAAGAGCAGCGTCGTCGACGCGTCCAAGTACATCAGCCCGGTTCGCCAGGCGCTGCCCGCGGGCGGAATGCGTCCCGCAAAATCGAGAATGGTTCCGAGAGCGAGGACGGCGCAGGAACAGACGATCAGCGCCAGCTGCGACCGGTACGGTTCGGACGATCTCGCCAAACCGGTTACCGCAGCAACGATCGTCGTGAAGCGAAGCGCCGCGTCCGAAATCAGGTACCCGTTATACATGTACTCCGACCAGCGGTCCTCGATGAAGACGCCGGTGCTCGTGTATTGGTCGAACGCGTGTATCCACGTCACGCCGCGCGCGAGGCCCAAGCCGGCGACGATAATCGCCGCCACCGGCGCCCAGTCGTAGATCCGCGCTCGTAAACCGCGGTAGTCGCCGTCGCCGAAGTTTGCGCAAAACCGCACAAGACACATCAGGCCGATCGGGAGCGCCAGATATTTCACGGCCATCGCAAGCCATTCCACGCCTCCATGTCCGTACGCCGTTTGCCAATACACGTCGAAGGAAAGCAGCAGAAGCGCCCACATCAGCAGGCGCGTGTTGCGGTTGCCTTTCGTGACGCACGCACAGAAGACGGCGAGTACCGTCATCAGCAGGCGCGCAATGCCTTCGGCCAGCAGGTCGCCGCGGTTCCAATCGAGTGCGAGATCGCGCGCCACGAAACAAACCGAAAGCACGGCCAACGCAATTACACCCAGCCGGTGCAGCTTTACCAGTTGCGTGGATCGCAGCTCGGCGCGAATGGTAGCCGCTTCCGCGGTCATCGCCTACGGCTTCACCGATCTGACGACGTGCGCAAAGAGGTCGCCGTTGACGTTGCAGCCTTCCACGCTATAACGCGCGTTGCGGTATTGCGCCGTCGACGGGTCCGAATCGCCGTGCAGGCAATTGCCGTCGGTGCGCACCGCGTACTTGCCCGTGTACGGGTTATCGATCACCATCGACGTCATTTGCTCTTCTTCTTCGCCGGCGTTGCTCTGCTGATGCACGGCGCCGGACGCTTGATGCGTGACGTGATGAAAGAGGCCGCCGAGGCTTGCAAGGAGGCCGTGCGCTTTCGGCGAGGGCGTCGGCTTGGCGGCACGGCCGCCGCCCGCTTGACTGCCGCTGATGCGGAACATCGCGCCGTCGCTCGCGCGCTGGTATTCGATCAGAAAGCCGCTTGAATCGGCATGGAATCTGACGACGTGAAAACCGCCCGGCAACGCATTGGGCGAGACCTCGTACCGGAAGTGGTTTAACTGCGCCTGCTCCGAGGGCGTCAGGCCATTAGCCAGGGTGCGCGCGGTGACGGGCGCGGCCGAGACGGCTGAAAGCGCTAAGCAGGCCGCCGAAATGCGAAGAGCCCGGCGATGTATAGTCACGATAACGCCCCTCCGCCTTCAGTATATCGGGGCGCGCGGCCGCGGAAAAGGGCCTTATTCACCGTATGCGGCGCCGGGATGACGCTGCGCCTATGAGTCGAAGCCGCGCGCATGAATGTCTTGGTCACGGGCGGCTCGCGAGGCATCGGCGCGGCCATCGTCCGGGCACTCCACGCGGCAAATCACAACGTCTTCTTCACCTACAACGCCAACGCAGATGCGGCGCGGCAACTCTCCGAAGAACTCGGCGAACGCGCTGCATACGCGCAGTGTGACATCGCGGATCCGCAGGCGTTACCGGCGCTGGTAGATGCCTGCATCGAACGGTTCGAAGCGATCGACGTTCTCGTCAACAACGCGGGCATCTTCGAGTGGAATCCGTTTTTCGACAACACGTACGAACGGTGGCAGCGCGGCTGGCAGCGTACCTTTGCGGTGAACGTTTTCGGAAGCGCCAATCTGACGTTTCTGGTACTTCAGCATATGCGCGAGCGCGGTCACGGAAAAATCCTGAACATCGTCTCGCGGTCGTCGCATCGCGGCGAATTGAGCTTCGCCGATTACGGCGCGAGTAAGGCTGCATTGAACAATCTCACGAAATCGATCGCGCGATCGTGCGCGAAAGACGGCATCGTTTCAATCGCCATCGCTCCCGGCTTTATCGAGACCGATATGGCTGCAGAGGAATTGGAGCGGCGCCGCAGCGAGGTGGAAGCGGAGATTCCCGGACGCCGGATCGGCACGCCGGAAGAAGTTGCCGCAATCGTCGCGTTCTTCTGTTCCGGGGCCGGCGATTACGCGAACGGCGCGACGATCGACGTCAATGGGGGCAGTTATGTTCGCTAAGGCAAACGTCTTGCGGACTCAACAGATGCGGAATCGATGCGGCGGGCATTCCCGAGTAATGGATTAGACCCGTCGCGACGATGCTGTGCCCGGTGCTCAGGTACAACGTGTTTCCCAACGCAACCGGCGGCGAGGTGGAAAATCCGTCGCGAAACATATGCGTCTGCAAGACGCGTCCGTCTTTGACACCGACGGTGTAGAACAGACCCGCGCCGTCGCCGAACAACAAGCGGCCGCGAACGACGAGCGGACTCATTTTTACGGGCGCAAGCGTGCGGAGCGTCCACCGGGGCGCGCCGGAGCGCGCGTCGAACGCGATCACCAAATCCTCATCCGGGATGGACTGATAATACGTGCCGTCTGCGTAAGTGCCGGCGACGGCGCGTTCCGCCGACCCCGCCGTTACGTCGTAACCGGTGCGCGGCGATCGAAATATCCACGCCGGTTTTCCGGTTTGCACATCGAGCGCCGCAACCACGCCGCGGCCGCCGAAGCCGAATGGTTGAACGAGCCCCTCGATACCGCTGACGTATACGCGTCCGTTTCCTAGGGCGGGCGCCGAGTCGCAATTTCCGTACGGCGCGCTCCAAACCACCGCACCGTCCGCGCCGCGCAGGCGCAGCGTCATTCCATTCAGGAAGCGTTTGGTGCAGATCGATAACAGCACGTCGGCGCCGATCACGTTCGCGGACGCCATCGTGGCGATACCGGGCAACGCGCGGGACCAGCGCACCTTTCCGCTTTGCGCATCGAGCGCGTACGCGTGCGCGTCGCCGTTCGCGAAAACGATCGATCCGCGCACGTATGCCGGAGACGGCATATCTTCACCCGCCGTTTTGAACGACCAGCGTTCGGTGCCGGTCGACGCATCGAACGCAATCTCGCGATCGCCTTCGGCGCGGGCCCAGCGCATCGTATTCCCCATCTCGTTTTTGCCGGTACCGACGAACACGAGCCCCTCCGCGACGATTGGCGTGGACATCGCAATGTTGTCGACGGGGGTTTGCCAGCGGATCGCACCGGTCCGAGCGTCGAGCGCAAGCACTTTTTGGCCGAACGTATCGACGTACAGCGATCCGGCTGCGATCGCCAAGCCGCCGTTCGTGCGATCGCCGACGTCGGTTTTCCACGCCGCATCCACCCGCCCCGGCAATACGGCGTTGTGATCCGGAGAAGATTGGTACATCGTCCACGATGCGCGCGCGACGGAAGCGCTACGCGCCGCCTGAGGTGCCGGAGCGCGCGCCGCACAAGCCGGCGGCAGAATCGCAATCAGCACGGCCGCGAGACAGTTGACAGGCTTGCGCCTCGAGCCGTACACTTCGACGTTGTACGTGCTAACGCGCCTTTTCATAGCGCCGCTGATGTTTGGCGCAATCGCCGTAAGCGCCTGTTCCGGCGCAGCTTCGCATGACGATCGCCGCGTTGCCGCGATCGGCGATACGCCGGCGGAGTTGCGACGCGGCATTCTGGCCGCGCGAAAAACCGGACGGATTCCGTTGTTCGTCCAATTGACGTGCGCAAACCGCACGTTCGCGTTCTCTCCGTACGCGCAAGTAGTGCGGACGCCCGAAGCGATCGCCGTGCGCGCGTATTCGAACATCTACGTCTTTTCGCGTGAAAACGTGCGGATATCGTTCGACGGCACACCGGTGCGCGCGACCGCGTTGCCTCTCGTTGACGCTCGGGCGTTGCACATTCACACGGCCGCCGCATCGTGCGTCCCGCAGGAATTATCCGCCGCGCGCTATGCAATGCTGACCGATGCATGGAACGGCGCGAAAGACCCATGGCAGCGCGGCGAACCGCCCGCGCCCTGGACGTCCGGCGCGCAGCTGGATGCGTTGACGGTTCCGTACGGGCAGGGCAAATGAATTCGTTTCTGCGCGCGGCTGCTTGCGCGATCGCGGCGTGCGTCACGGCCGCCTGTGCGACGCCGCAAACACCGGCGAGCACGCGCATTCGTCACGTCGTATTCATCGTGCAAGAAAACCGCAGCTTCGACAACGTGTTCCACGGTTTTCCGGGAGCCGACACCGCGGGCAGCGGCTTGATACACACGGGCCGGCGCGTACCGCTGACGCCCGTTCCATTTACCGCGGACTGGGATATCGGCCACAGCTACGCCAACGCGATGCGCGACTATGACGGCGGCAAAATGGACGGGTTCGACTTGGAGCGCGTGGGCGAATGGCCCGGCGCGATCGGACCCAAACCCGCCCAGAAGTATCCGCAGTACGCGTATCTTCCGCGCGTGCAAGTCGAGCCGTACTGGCAGATGGCGCGATCGTACGTGCTGGCGGATCGCATGTTTCAGTCGAATTTGGACCAGAGTTTCGCCGCGCACTTGTACCTGATTGCCGGCCAGGCCGCTCGCACCGCCGACGTTCCCTCCGGCCGTCCGTGGGGATGCGATGCGATGCAAGAGACGTGGGTGCTGACGATTACCGATCAGCGTAAAAAGGGACCCGTCGTCTATCCGTGCTTTACGATCCGCACGCTTGCCGACGAACTGGACGCGCACGCACTCACCTGGCGCTACTACGCACCGCGGGTGACGCCCGCTGCGGTGTGGCGCAAAGTGCTTGCGCGCAAGATGCGCTTTTCCGCGATCGATTCCAACAAAGGTCCCGACTTCGGACAGCTGTGGTCGGCCTTCGACGCCATTGCTCCGGTCCGGTACGGGTACGAATGGGCGTCCAATGTCGTCTCGCCAGAAACCCGCGTGCTTTCCGATGTGAACCGCGGCGAACTCGCGAACGTAACGTGGGTCATACCCGATATGAAAAACTCCGATCACGCTACGTCGAAGAGCGCCACGGGACCGGCATGGGTCGCATCCGTCGTGAACGCAATCGGCGCGAGCAAGTATTGGAACGACACCGCGATCTTCATCGTCTGGGATGATTCCGGAGGCTGGTACGATCACGTGCCGCCGCCGCAGCTGGACTACGATGGTTTGGGCGGCCGCGTGCCGCTGATCGTCGTCTCGCCCTACGCGCGCAAAGGCTACGTTTCGCATACGGTTTACGAGTTCGGGAGCCTTCTGAAGTTCGCCGAGGAGACATTCGGATTGGCGCCGCTTGCGGCCAGCGACCGGCGTGCGAACAGTTTGATAGATTGTTTCGATTTCACGCAGCCGCCGCGAGCGTTCACACCGGTTCCGGCACGTCTGCCGGCCTTGCACTTCGAGCACGAACGCCCCTCGAACGTCGCGCCGGACAACGACTGACTTTACCGTACGGGTCGCGTTGCGGCAAGTTCTCGCAGCGCCGCGGTTCGGCTTTGCGCGATCTCCGCGCTCAGCATTGCCAGCACGTCCTCGCGCACGAGTGCGGCGTACGCCGCCGGAATCGTTTCGCCGGCGCCCGGCGATTTCAAGGCCAGCGTTTCGGAGATCGCGATCGAGCGAAGGTAGTCCACGCCGGCCCGCAAACGCGATAGCGGGAAATATTGCGAGCGCCCAGCGATCGATATACATTCGATGCCGCCGTTCGGCGCTGCAACGGTTTGCGTATCGATCGATTCGACCGTTCCGCTCAGGGCATCCGTGTCGAGCAAGGATTCCCGCATGCTGCGCAGGCCGCGGGCTGACTTGGAGATCGTACAGTCCCGCGGGACCGCGGCGGCTTCAACGGCCTGCATGGTCCGCCGGTAGGAGCTTCCGTCAGCGGCAAATGATGACGGCAGGGCAGCAATATCGCGCAACGCGGGGCGTTCGGAGTACCCCGAAGCGAAACCGCCGTTTCCGAACAGATGCAGTCGGCTTCCCGCCGCGCGCACCGCAAAATCATATTCGATCTTCGCATCGTTCAAAAAGCCGTAATACGTGCTGCCGGCTTCGCTGGTGTGCGGAAAGATCTCGACTTTCCACGAGCCCGTCCCGCGAGCCGCGGAATCGATCGTCGAAACGACCGTTGCGGTTTTCGCGACTGCGTTTGCGATCTCACGGTACGAACCGTCCGATCGTACCGCGCGATTGCTTTGCAGCGCGTGCGAAAAGTCTTGAACGATCAATTGCGGACTTCGGTATGCAAAGCGCATCGCCACCGCGTTGCCGGCCGAGTCGCGCCAGGTGAATCCGCGAAAACCCCCGCGCGCCGGCTGAAAATCGGCGCGGGCCGTAGACGTGGTGATCCGGCCCGCGAGAGCGACCTGCTCGTGCAGCGCGATGCGGTTGCCCTCGAACGCCGGAGTTTGCGTCACCGTGCCGGATTGACGCGTGACCCGCCCCGACGAGTAGACCCGCTCGATCGCTATCGGCCCGGCAAAGGCGGTTTGCGGAACGGACGTCCGCACCGGGTTCGAGCAGCCGGCCGCGCCCGGCACAAGCGCGAAAAGTGCCGCCGCTGCAAGGGTTTTCCGCGAACGCCTGTCCGCCATGCTGCTAATCGCTTACCTGCCTTGCTTCTATCTCGAGCGGGCGTTTGAAGGAGCGTCCAGGGGGCCTGGTGGAATTTTCCACGATGGACTTATTTTACGGAATAAAATAAGTTCCTTGTGGAGGACGGTCGACCCCCGTACCCTTGGCACTCTGGAGGTTCTATGAAGCGAATCTTGGTCAGCGGTCTGATAGTAGCGAGCGTATTGGCGCTCGCGTCGTGCGGCGGCAAGTCTGCAGTGCCGACCGCGTCCGTAAAAACACATTCCGGGGGAACGTCCTTGCAGCTCGCAAAGCTGCCGGCGTCATGTTATAACAGCGGCGGCCTGGGAGGCCCGACGCATACCGTTTCGGCTACCGTTACGTTCTACGGGTGGCCGGACAACTCGCCGCCGGGAAACGCAATCGCGCACCCGGTGATTCATTCGGGAGCGGGCGGAGACGGATCGTATTGCAATCCGACGACGTTCGCAACCGAACCGACGTCGTCCGAGAACGCAAAGTTTCCGTACGGCACCGTAATTTATGTGCCGCTCGTGCAGAAGTATTTCATTCGTGAAGACGACTGCACCAATTCCGGACCGTCTTCCGGCAGCGGCAGCAACGGCTGCTCCGGCATCTGGACCGATCTCTGGATCGGCGGCGACGCCAATTCGAATTTCAGCAAAGTCGTCTCGTGCGAGCAACAGCTCACGCCGAGCGGAAAAGTCAATATCATCATCGATCCGCCGTCCAACGAAACGGTGAATTGGACGGGACCGATTTACAGCGATCAACTCGGCTGCAACAAGGGCGGAACGTCTACGCCGACCCCGAGTCCCACGCACTCGCCGACACCGACGCCCAAGCCCACGGGCTCTCCATCGCACACGCCGACGCCTACGCCAACGTCGACGCCCAGCGGCGGCGGCATCACGGGAACGATTCAGTGGTACGACTACTTCGATAACGGCAACAGCTGCTCTATCTCGCATCCGGTAATTCACTCGTGCGCCGGCGGTTCGGGAACGTGGACGAACCCGATCACGTTCGCGACCGATACCGAAAACGATTCGGCGTACCCGTACGGATCGAAGATCTACATCCCGGTTCTGCAGCGCTACTTCATTCGTGAAGACGATTGCGGAAGCGGTCAATGCCCCGGCAACAACTTCAACATCTGGATCGGCGGCAACAGCTCCGACAATTCCACGGACATGGCCGCTTGCGAAACGTATTTGACGAATACGCTGCTGAAGAACGGCACCGCGACCGTCATTACGAATCCGCCCTCGAATGAAACCGTAACGAGCCTGGGTCAAATCTGGAACGAGACCAACGGCACGTGTAACGGCTCATCGAGCTACGCCAGAGTGCATCGGTAAGACGGCACGATAACTCCACGGGGCAAAAAGCCCGGCCGAAAGGCCGGGCTTTTTTTTGTGCCATACACCTGTCACGTTCGGGCGCGATGCTGCGGCTATGCGGTATGCGGTGGTCGACGTGGAAACGACGGGATTCAGCCCGGTACACGATCGCATCGTGGAGGTCGCTTGCGTGCTGGTAGAGCACGGCGCCGTTCGCGCCGCGTGGTCGAGCTTGGTCAATCCGGGGCGCGAAATTCCGTACTATGCGACCGCGGTACACGGGATCGGCAATGCCGATGTTGCGTTTGCTCCGCATTTTGAAGACGTCGCTCCCGTGCTGGCGGCATTGTGCGAAGAGTGCACCGTGGTCGCGCACAACGCCGCCTTCGATCTCGGCTTCCTGCCGATGCTGCAGCATCACCGCTCCATCTGCACGGTGCGGCTCGCGCGCCGCGTCTTTCCCGGCGCGCCGAACTATAAAAACCAGACGCTGCGGGCATACTTAGGCTTGGACGCCGATCCGGCGCTGCGCGGCTTGAACGCCCACCGCGCGCTGGGCGATGCACTGGTGACCGCAGCGATCTTCTTGCGGTGTCTGCAGGTCTTTGAGGGGCCGCACGCGCGGCCCGCGTGAACGCGCTTAGGAATTCAGAAACGGGCGGCCCTCGTGGGCGACGAGCAGGTCGTGCATGTCGTTCGCGTGCTCTTCTTCTTTGGCCAGGATTCCCTCGAGCATCACGCGCGTCGTCGGATCGTTTTCACCGAAATAGCGCACGAGGTCGCGGTAGTGTTCGATGGCGATGCGCTCGGCGATCAGGTTTTCTTTGATCATGTCGATCAATTTTTGCGCCGTGCCGTACTCGCTTGCCGCACGGGTATGCAATCCTTGCGGATCCATGTCCGGCGTTCCGCCCAGCTGATTGATTCGCTCAGCGAGCAGCATCATGTGTTCGCGTTCTTCGCCGGCGTGTTCGGCGAATTCTTGCTTGACGCTCTCGCTATCGATGCCCACCGCCGCGACGGAATGCATCGTGTACCGGAGCACGCAAACGATCTCCGTCGCCAGGGCGCTCTGAAGCAGCTCGATCGCTCGCTGCACGTCGCCGTCGTAATTCGGTGTGATGGCGCCTTTTTCAATTTCCCGGCGGGCGCGTTCCCGAAGTTCCTTGACGTCGGTTAAAAATGGTTGGCTAACAGTTGTCATGGCAAGAGCGTACCCCTCACACTACGGCCTTACAACCCCCCGCGTGCCGGCGCATACAAGCAAGCGCGGTTCCGCTATCGTGCCACCCCCCTGTCACGCGGCCGTGATGGAATATGCGCCGGAGCGGCGAAAACGCCGCGGAGGTGAGTAATGCAGCAGATTGACGGGCGCTTCGTATATGCGGCCTCGGATTTGAACAATTATTTGGAGTGCGGGCAATTGACGCACCTCGACCGCCAAGTCGCCTCCGGCGCGCTGTCTGCTCCGCAGCGCGACGATCCCACGGCCGAACTCATCGCGCGCAAGGGCGACGAACACGAACGCCGGTATCTCGCCGAGCTCGACGCCCGGTACGGCGGACGCGTAACCGTGCTGCAGCGGCCGGAGCACTCCGTTGCCGGTTTCGAAGCGGCGCAGATGCAAACGATCGCCGCGATGGAGCGCGGCGATGCGCTGATCTATCAGGCGACGTTCTTCGACGGTGAATTCTTGGG
Source organism: Vulcanimicrobiaceae bacterium (assembly GCA_035938175.1). GTDB lineage: Bacteria > Vulcanimicrobiota > Vulcanimicrobiia > Vulcanimicrobiales > Vulcanimicrobiaceae > DASRDE01. The sequence goes on along the minus strand of DASZHD010000051.1, from coordinate 45,010 downwards.
TCACCCGGATTTCTTGCGGCGCGTCGACGTGCCGTCGGCGCGCTGGGCGTGGAGCTACGAAGTTCTCGATACCAAACTGGCCTTGAACCCGAAGCCGTACTTCATCATCCAGCTCTGCAATTACAGCGAGCACGTCGCGCGAATTCAGGGCAGCGCGAGCGAGTACGCGTACATCGTGCTGGGCAGCGGTGAAGAGCGCCGCTACCGCTTGGCCGATTACATCGCCTACTACCGGCATCTGAAAGACCGCTTCTTGCAGGCGAACGGCGCGCAAACGTATCCGAACACGTGCACGCATTGCAAAACGTGCAAATGGAACGACGCCTGCACCGCGCGGCGTGAAGCGGACGATCATTTGAGTCTGGTAGCGTGGATGCGCCGCGATCAAGTCGAGCGTCTGAACGATGCCGGAATCGTCAGCGTCGTCGATCTTGCTGCCGCCCGCGACGACCAGCGCCCCCCTGCAATGAATCCCGACACGTTCGCGCGCCTGCGCCGCCAAGCCGCGATGCAGGTCCGCGGCCGGACCGAAGGGCCGCTTTACGATCTCATCGAGCACCAGCCGTGGGCGGGATTCGGACTGCTGCCGCGGCCGGCCACGGGCGACGTCTTCTTCGACATGGAGGGAGACCCGCTGTACGAACCCTCGCGCGGGCTGGAGTATCTGTTCGGCTGCTGGCTCCCGGACGATCCGGATCCGTTCAAAGCATTTTGGGCCCTCGATCGGTTCGCCGAAAAAGCTGCGTTCGAAGCCTTCGTCGATTTCATCATCGATCGGCGGAAAGCGTTCCCCAACATGCACGTGTACCACTACGCCGATTACGAACGTGCGGCGCTGCGCCGCCTCGCTCAGGCGCACGGCACGCGAGAGCAGGAAGTCGACGATCTCTTACGCGGCGAGGTCTTCGTCGATCTCTTCGCAGTTGTCCGGCAAGCGGTCGTTATTTCCGAATCGAGTTACAGCATCAAGCGGCTCGAACGTTTCTATCCGTTGCAACGGCTTACCGAAGTCAAGAAGGGCGACGATTCGATCGTCATGTTCGAGCGGTGGCTCGACGATCGCAGCAACGGCGAAATCTTGCGCGACATCGAACGCTACAATCGCGACGATTGCCGGTCGACCCAACTGCTGCGCGACTGGCTGCTGAAACGCCGCGAAGAAGCAATCGCGCGCTGGGGGGTGGACATTCCATTCCACCAGGCGCGGCTGGTTTGCCACGACCCGCGCGTGGACGGCTGCAAAGAGTGCGACAATCGGGAGAAACTCGAACGCGAAGCCGCGCAGACCACGGATCTGCAGCGTGCGCTGCTCGATGGAATTTTGGCGCCGCAATCCGAAGACGAATACGGCTTGCTCGACGACGAACGGCGCGCACGCTACCTGCTTGCGAACTTGCTCGCATACCACCGCCGTGAAGAGAAACCGGTGTGGTGGGCGTTTTTCGATCGCTGCGAAAATCCCGACAAGCTGGTCGAATTCGACAAAGACGCGCTCGGCGGGCTCGTTCTCGACCGCTCCGTCGAACCGTTCCGTTTGAATCCCAAAGACAGAAATCTCGTCTATACGTATCGTTTTCCGGATCAGCACTACAAGCTCGCTGCGGGCGACGACGTCCACGATCCCGCAACGGGGAAGGGCGCCGGCAAAATCGTCGCGATCGACGACGACGGCAACAGCGTGGCGGTCAAGCGTTCCGGATCGATCGACGATGCGGCGCGAACCACGGCCCTGATTCCGGGCGGTCCGTTAGCGACGCGCGAACAAAAAGAGTCGCTCGTCCGAATCGCAAGCGCGTATCTTTGCGGGTCGCTCGCGGGCCCCGCGCTCGATCTCATTCTGGCCGGCAAGCCCGCATTCCGCGACGGCCGCAGCGTAGTTCAGCCGCGCGAGGTGACGGCAGAGAGCGTAACCGAAGCGGTGACGGCATTGGACGGAAGCTATTTGTTCGTTCAAGGGCCGCCGGGCAGCGGCAAGACCACCATCGGCTCGCGCGTGATTTGCAACTTGCTGCGTGCCGGTAAACGCGTCGGCGTGCTGAGTACGGGCCATAAAGCGATTCACAATCTCTTGCACAAAGTCGAGGAGTGCGCGCACGAACGCGGGTTCTCATTCACCGGCCTCTACAAACACAGCGACGGCAACGGTGAATCCAAATACGTTTCAAAGCTCGCCGATCCGTTCATCACGTCGGTCCCGACGAATGAACCGCTCGAAGCCCACGGCTATCAGCTTGCCGGTGGAACCGCGTGGCTTTTCGCACGTGAAGCCTTGAGCGGCGCGTTTGACTATTTGTTCATCGACGAGGCAGGACAGGTTTCTCTCGCCGACGCCGTCGCCGTGTCCGCCGCCGCTCGAAACATCGTCCTGCTCGGCGACCCTTCTCAGCTTGCGCAAGTCTCGCAAGGAGCGCATCCGCTACATGCGGGCGGCTCCGTTTTGGAACACGTGCTCGGCGGCGATCACACCGTCGCGCCGGATCGCGGCATCTTTCTGGATCGCTCCTACCGCATGCATCCCGCGATCTGCGATTTCATCTCGCAGAACCTCTACGACGGACGCTTGCTGGCCGATCCGGAAACGGCGCTGCAGCAGGTGCACTCACCCGGCTTGTACGGTTCCGGATTGCGCTACATTCCGTTGCAGCACGAAGGCAACAGCCGCGAATCCCGTCAAGAAGCCGAGCGTATTGCGGACGAGATCGCACTGCTCTTGCGCGGCACGTTCACGCAGCACGATGGAACGGCGCGGCCGCTCTGCGAAGCCGACATCATCGTCGTCACGCCATACAACGCGCAACGCCGCCTGATAACCCGTGTCTTGCGCGAGGCCGGAATCGACGTGCGCGTCGGGACGGTGGATAAATTCCAAGGCCAAGAAGCCGCGGTCGTCTTCTATTCAATGGCGACGTCCAGCGGAAACGACATCCCGCGCGATATCGATTTTCTCTTCGAGCGTAACCGGTTCAACGTTGCCGTTTCACGGGCGCGCGCCCTGGCGGTCGTCGTCGCGAGCGACCGTCTGGCGGACATCCGCTGCAAAACCATCGAGCAAATCGCCACGATCAGCTTGCTGTGTTCTTTCATACAGTCGGCGGCCGCGGAACCGATGGCCGTTTAGGCCTAGGTTTCATAATTCCGGCTATGGGAATATGCTTGCTTGGTGGTTTCTCTCGAGAACCGCGACCAAGAGCGGCTCAATCTTCTCGTACGGTCCGGTGAAATATTTCACCAGTCTCTTGACGTTACGCAGACGCTCAACAACGTCGCCCGGCTTGCCGTGGAAACATTCGCGGACCTGTGCCTATTCGATTTGATCGACGAGCGCTCGGAGCGGCTGTTCGTCACCGCCTCCGCCCATCGCGATCCCAGTAAAGAGGAAGCGCTCGCAAGCGTCTCGACGATTTTGTACGTCGAAGAGTTCGGCGTTCATCCTGTCGTCCAGGTTAGCCGCACCGGCATTCCGTTCTATTTGCCGCACATCGACGAGAACGTCATCGTGGCGCACGCCGCGTCACGTCAGCACGAGCAATACATGCGCCGGTTCGGTTACCGGTCCAAAATCGTCGTTCCGGTGATCGCGCAGGATCGCATTTTCGGCGCGCTCACGTTTGTGCGCACCGGTAACGCGACGGAGTTCGATCCCGCGGACCTCGAATTCGCCATCGAACTGGGCCGCCGCGCCGGCGTGGCGGTTGCGAACGCCAAGCAGTTTCACCGCGAGCAATACGTCGCCGAAACGCTGCAGCGCGCGTTTTTACCCAGCCGTTTTCCGGCGGCGGACGGCGTGCAGATGTCCGCACACTACCGCCCGGGTTCTACCGAAGCAGCCATAGGCGGAGATTGGTACGACGCGTTTGAAATCGCGGACGGCGAAATCGTCATCACCATCGGCGACGTCACCGGCAAAGGTATCGAAGCCGCGCGGCTGATGGTGCTGATGCGGCAAGCGATTCGTGTCGCCGCGCTCGATTCGAACGATCCGCAAAAGATCGCGAGCGTTTGTAACCGCCTCTTACTAAACGAAGAGGGCGACCGGCTCGCGAGCGCGTTTCTGGGCGTTCTGAACCCGAGGACGTTCGAACTTCGCTATGTGTCGGCAGGGCACGCTCCGCCGCTGATGCGCCTGCCGGACGGCACGGTGCAGCGCCTGCAAGCGCCGTCGGTACCGCTTGGCGCGTTCGCCGATGCTCAGTACGAACTCCACACGCAACAGTGCCTTCGGGGCAGCCTGCTTGTGCTCTACACGGACGGCGTCATCGAAATTACACGCGACGTCGTCGCGGGAGAGCACATGCTGGAAAGCGTTCTTGCCAGCGACGCCATCTTGCACTCGGCCAACCCTTCCGAATTCCTGGAACGCGCGATCGCAAAGGAAGCGCCACGCGACGACATCGCGATTCTCACATTAAACTTCGCGCAGCGCGAGCTGCGCTGGCAGTGCGAAGCCGACGACGCGCGCGCCGCTTACGCGATGCGCGACGAGTATTTCCGCAGCTTGCGCAGCGTGTGCGAAGTCAGCCCGCACGAACTTTCGACCTGCGGCGTCATCTTTGCCGAGCTCATCGGTAACACGGTGCGGCACGCACCGGGACCCGTGAGCGTTTCGCTCGAGTACACCGACTCCAAGGCGATTCTGCACGTAATCGACAAGGGCCCCGGATTTACGTTCCGCCCCGTGTTGCCCGCAAATCTTTGGGCCGAATCGGGACGCGGGCTCTTTCTGGTGGCGAGTCTCGGCCGTGACGTGCAAGTGGAACCCGTGCCGGGATTAGGCAGCCACGTCAAAGTAACGTTACCGGTGCGCTGCAAAGCGCGCGAAGCGCAGCCGGTGCCGACGACCGCCGCTTAAACGGCTTCGCGCTTTTCGGTTCGCAACCGAGGCGGCACTACAAGACCCTGCGACACACGCTCCGCAAACCGTTCAAGGAACTGCGCTTGTTCGCGATGTTTGCCTTCGGGCTTGAAGTCGAAGCGCCGCTGTTCGTCGATCGCAGCGCGCGCCGTCCATCCCTGAGCTAACCGCACTGCGGCGCAAAACGTGGATGTCCGGCCTTCGCCTGCCTCACAATGCACGAATACTGCGCGCGACGGGTCGTGATGTTCGCATAGGCGCAGCCACTCCAGAACTTGTTCTTCTGTTGGAGCTCGGTCGTTTTTCACCGGGATGTGCACGTATTGCAGGCCGGCCGCTTCAACCGCGCGGCGTCCGTCGTGTTCGCGCAAGTTCACGATCGTCTGCACCCCGTGTGCTGCCAGCCATTGCAGCGCCTTAGCGCTTGGCTGTCCGCCGCGGGCAAGCCACGGCGTAAACCACGCGAAGCGCTTGATGCGGCGCGGACGCCAGAACGGCATGTTCACCGGATGCTGCACCTGCCCATACTCGTGTTTTTTCCGTAGCATGCGTTCGCTAAAACGAAGCGCCTCGTGCGCCCTAGTACGCACCTTAGCCGCACAGCCGCCCGCTTGCCCGTAGAAACGCCTGCCGGCGTAGCGCAACAAAAACATGCAATTAGCTGCATTCTGACGCGCCGGAAAAACACGGCGCGCGGCGGCACCGATACAGTACCTATGGGTCAGCCGATTTGCTCCGAATTCACGCTCGACGATCGTCCCGCCGAGCGTCTGCAAACCTTCAGCGCGTTTTGCAGCCAAACCATCGCGGCGTCGCACGATACGACGCGCGCCATGTCCGCAATTCTCGATTTCATCGTGAACGCGACCGACGCGGTCGGCGCGTCGATTGCAATGCCCGAAGGTCACGCGTTCGCCGTCTCCGCTTCGACGCATGCGGCGCGCTATCGCCGCGGCGAGCGCATTCCGATGAACTCCGGCGTTTTCGGGGCCGCGTTTTCCAAACGCGAGACCTACTTGAGCAATTCGACGATCGATCCGCGCGCCGACGTTACGCGCTCGTACGCGCGGCTCGGGACGACGATCGTTTCGCCCATCATGCACGGCCGCCGCGCGTACGGTCTGTTGATTGCGACGTATCCCGCGGCGCACGGCGTTCACGCCACGCAAGCGCGCGACGTGCGCGATTTCACCAGCATCGCCGGCTGCATCCTGGGCGATGCGATATACGAGCGCGAACGTGAGGTCCGTTCCTCGCCGGATCCGCAAACCGGACTCGAATCGAGGCGCGCCTTCGATCGTCAGCTCAAAGCGCAATACGATCTGTACCGCCGGTTCGGCGTGCCGTTTTCGCTGGCGCTATTCGACTTCGACGAGCAGCCGCACGCGACTACCGAATGCGCGCGCGCCCTGCGCGGCGCGATGCGCGCCAGCGATGCTGCATTCCGTGTGAGTGAAAACATGCTCGCCGTCGTTCTGAAAAACTGCAGCGAATCCGACGGCGAAACCGCTCTGGCGCGGCTCGATCGCGCGATGCCGTTTCGCGGGGTTCTCACCGTCGCGGCTCCGCGACTCGGCGAAAATCTTCGCGCCTTACGCCAGCGGGCGGAGCGGTCGCTGCTTCAGGGACGAGGCCGCGCTATTCCAACGCGCGCAGCGTAAGCCAAAACGCCGGAGATTGGGTGATCCACGTGGGCACGTTGCCCTTGCGGATCGCTAGGCGCTCGACTGCGTCACGCCCCATAACGTGCGCGCCGGCACGCGTAACCACACTGGATGCTTTCGCCTCGTCGATCCCGCGCGCAACGCGAAATCCGGCATAGGCGGTTAGCGCCCCATACGCGATCGCGGCGATCAGGAGCAGGCTCAACAACGAGCGCATGCCGGCCGCTTCGCCGCCTCTCCGCACCAAGCCTAGAACGCCTCTGCCGCTTCCGCAGCCGAGTCGAAAATCGGCCAGAGCTGGTCGAACTGCGTGACCTCGAAGAGCTTGCGAAGGTGCGGCGACGTGATAACGAAGTGCACGGCGGAGAAGCCCTTTTCGCGGCGCGTGCCGCGCATCGCGATAAACGCGGCGAGCGCCGATGAGTCCAAATACGTCACGTCGCTCAAATCGACGACGACATGCGGATGGTCGAGCGCCGGGGATAACGATTCGCGTAACGCATCGCGGTTCTGAATATCAAACTCGCCGCTGAGCGTAACGATCAGCGGCTGAGCCTTTGAAGGTGTCAAGCGACGCCGTAGTTCGCTCCCCCTCTGTGTAGTCCCGCATACAATTTATTGGGGGCCGCCGACTATCGCATGCGCAGCCGGGAATACGGTTCTGCGGGGTTCTTGACAATGAACATACGGAATGGGCTGCCGGCCGGCGCCGCCGGCACTGCAGCGCTGAACGCGTTCACCTATATCGACATGGCTTTGCGCGGCCGTCCTCCCAGCGAGCTGCCGCAAAAAATCGTCTCGTCGTTGGCGGAAAAGATCGGAATCGAGCACATCGACGATTCGCGCAGATCCGCACTGGGCGCTTTGCTTGGATATGCGGACGGTTTCGGCGCCGGCGCGCTGCTCGGTATCGTGCGCCCGCACATCCGCGGCGTGCCATGGCTTTGGACCGGCCTTCTCCTGGGGGCCGCAACGATGCTGCTGAGCGAGGGCAGCGCCACGCTGCTCAAGCAGACCGATCCCCGCCAATGGAGCGCTGCCGATTGGATCTTCGACGTCATTCCACGGTCGCTGTACGGCTGCGTCGCGTGCATCACGTTCGATCTGCTCGATTCCGCCCGATCGTCAACGTCGCCTGAAGATTTTTGCACGGACCAGTTCCACCGTCTTGGCTACATGGAAGAGGTGGAATTCGATTCGCAACGGGTGGCGCCAGGGGGGACGTAAGGGCGTCAGATCTTCGATCGCCACAGGATCGGCAGGCGTCGAAGCACGCGTGCTCTTCGGATCCCAGTTCAGCTCGCCGACCGGAACGCAAACGCCGTCGAAGACCGTGAACCAGCGATTCGGCAGCCAATGCAGAACCGGCGCGGGCAAGTTTCGTACGCCGTATGCGCGCAGCACGTCGTACACGTCGTCCTCACAGTTACGGAGTGCAGCGCGATAGGCTTGCGTTTTGATCCACAGCACGACGCGATACGCGCGCACGGGATCGCACGCATCGTCGGGAAGGTCGCAATATTTCACGTCGTCGTACGTGCGCTCGCGCATCGGTCTTGCAGGATGGTCCACGATCGCGGTCCAGAATCCGTCATCGGTTGAAGGCGAAAAGACATGTCCGCTATGGTTTTCAACCGACCCGGCATTAACGCGGCCGTCCCCGACGTCGAACGCCCACCCGACGTGACCGAGTTCGTCTCCGCTGTGATAGCGCACAAAAGCACCCGCCCGCATGCATGGGTAATATGGATGCTCCCGCAGAATCCCTGGGGCGTGGAGGCGAACGGTTGCACCGGACCGGGATAGCAGACGACTTTCGAAAGATCGCTGAGGCGATGCCCCAGCTGGTCTGGACCGCTACACCCGACGGAAAGCTCGATTACCTGAACCAAGGGTGGATCGGCTACACCGGCGTCACGTTAGACGACATTCACGCGGGCACACTTTCGCACGTCGTACATCCCGACGATCTGCCGACGATGTGGGATCGCTGGAACCGCGCAATGGCCACCGGCGAGACGTACGAAATCGAGTACCGGCTGCGCGCGCACGACGGCAGCTACCGGTGGTTTCTGAGCCGCGCGGTTCCGATAGGCGAAAACGGCACGATCGAACGATGGATCGGGACCGCCACGGATATCGACGTCCAACGCCGCGCACGCGACAGCCTGGCGTTCGTCGTCCATGCCGGCTCGGTACTCGGCACGTCGCTCGATGAAACCGCGATCTGCCAAGAACTCGCGAACGTAGCGGTAGAAGGCTTCGCCGATTGGTGCTTCGTGACCCTAACGACCGCGGACGGCAAATTCAATACGTCGGCAATTGCGCATCGCAGCCAATCGCTCGTCCATGAAGTGCAGCAACTTCGCGACCGCTACCCGCAGCGCCACGACGGCCCGCTTGCGCAGGTAATCGCCACGAATATTCCGATTCTCTTCGAGCGGATAACTCCCGAACAGATCGTCGAAGCGGCGCGCGACGCGGAGCACCTGCGAGTACTCCAAGCGCTGCGAATGCAATCGGTGCTCATCGTGCCGATTTCCGTAAATCAGGCGGTGTACGGCGCGCTGACGCTGGTATCGGCCGAATCCGGTCACACATTCGACGCGTCGGATATGGATGTAGCAATGACTGTCGCAGAGCGCGCCGCGATCGCCCTGCAAAATGCGCGCATGTTCGGCGAAGCGGAACGCACCTCGCAGCGCCTGCGGTTCACCGCAAAAGCCAGCCAGATGCTGATGGAGTCGGGGGATCTGAAAGATACGTTCGATCGCATCGCAAATCTCATCGTCTCCGAAATTGCCGACGCCTGCTTCGTAGCCCGTATCGACGGCAAAGCGGTGCGCGCGATCGCCGCTTCGCACCGCGATCCCGAACTGCGTCCGCTCGTGCACGCGTTCGTCGGGACGCGTACGATGCAGCCCGAAGCCGAAGCGCAGATGATTGCGCGACTGCGCAATGGCAAGCCGATACTGCGGCAGCACGTAGACCTCGCGCGCCTAAAGAGCCGCGGCTGGCCGTATCTGGCCACCGGAATCGACGCGCTGCAGCCGACTTCGGCAATCGTCGTACCGCTGCAGACGCGCACCGCGACGTACGGAGCGATTTTCGTCTACTACACGGACTCGGGGCGTTTCTACGACGAGAACGATCTGCCGGCGCTCGTCGAGATCGCCGCGCGCGCTTCGATAGCAATCGAAAACACCGACACGCTCGAGCGCGAGCGGCGCATCGCAACCACGTTACAAGAAGCGTCGCTGCCGTCGATCATCGCCCAGTCGCCGGGTCTGCTTTTTGACGCGGTGTACTCACCCGCGGGCGAAGAAGGCGAAGTTGGCGGAGACTGGTACGACGCAATCGATTTGGACGACGGCGCAGTGGTCGTCAGCGTCGGCGACGTAACCGGTCAGGGGCTGCAAGCGGCAGTAATCATGAGCAAAGTGCGGCATGCCATCGGCGCCGTGCCGCGTCACGAGCGCGATCCCGCGCGGATCCTCGATTCGGCAGGATGGTTCTTGCGCAAACGGTACCCGAACGCAATCGTCACCGCGTTCGTCGGGGTCATTAGTCCTGATCGCAAATCGATCCGCTACGCCAATGCCGGCCATCCCTACCCGATGCTGCGCCGCAGCAACGGCGAATTGCGCGAACTCGTGGCTCACGGCCTTCCCATGGGTTTGCGCGGACTCGCAGAGCCGTCGAAAAGTGAAACCGCCGAACTGCGCGAAGGCGATTTGCTCGTGTTATTCACCGACGGATTGATTGAGTGGGGCCGCGATTGGGAGCGCGGAGAACGCCGCTTGCGCGAGTTGCTGAAAACCGAAGCAATTGCGCACGCGGTAGAGCCGGCAAAGCTCGTTGAAAGCGTTTGCACTCCCGGGCGCGCACACGACGACGTCGCGGTCTTAACGGTGATCGTGTCTTCGGAGCCGCGCTGGTCATTCAAGGTCGAGGACGCACGTGCGGCGGAAAACGCGCGCACTGAATTCGTACATCATCTGCGCACGCGTATTACCGATCGTACGCTCATCGAGAACGCCGAGCTCATCTTCGGCGAGCTCATCGGAAACGTCGTGCGGCATGCGCCCGGACCGGTAGAGGTGGATCTGGATTGGAGTGAGGGCGTGCCCGTGCTGCACGTTATCGACACCGGAAAACCGTTCACGCCGCCGCAGCGCCTGCCCGACGAAATGAGCGAATCCGGGCGCGGCCTGTACATCGTCCAGCGTATCGGCCGCGATCTGCGCGTCGAACGGATAGACGATTACGGCAATCACGTGCGGGTCGAGCTCGGGTAATTCTCGCGGCGCCGCCCTCAGGTGTCGCCTTTTTCCATCAGGACCATCACGCGGCGGACGATGCCGGCGGGCGGCATGAACGACATGCATAGCGGCCGCCATCCATCGCGGCGGAGCGACTCCATCGCGGAAAGCTCATAGGTTTCCGGGGCCCGCGCAACAAGCGACCCATTGGGATCGATTTCGAACTCAAACACCCGGATCGTGGCAGTTGTCCCCTAAGGCCGGCGCAGGCCGGCAGCAAGTTCGAATTCGAGCGAGCCCGGGAAGAGCCTCCAAGCGGGCTCTTGCCGGCTTTTTCCCCGGAACTTTGGCCGAATCGCTCGCTGCACAGAGGCCTGCGGTCCGCCGCTTTAGGCCGTAAGGGCGCGGGGCTCGGACCCCGCCGCGGGTAAACAAGCAGTGTGGTGTTACTCGCCGCCGCACTGAGTCTGGTTGGAACCGCCGGCACGGCGGATCCCTATCAGATCTTTGCGCAAGCGCGGCAGGTCTGGGCGCAGCAGCGGTACCCCGATTACCTGACGTACGTGGTCGCCGTTGCCGTTACCGAGCGCGGCGTCGAAAAGTCGAAACACTATCATCTCGCGTACGACGCCCAAACCGGCAAAATCGCCGTCAATCCGGTAAGCGACGAAGAGCAAGCCGCCCCTCCCGATCCCAACGGCGTCACTATTCATCTGCAGCCGAAACGCAACTTCCACACGTTGCTGGACAAACGCGTCGGCAATCCCGGCGAAGCGGTGGACTATTTGGGCGTGCCGATGATCGCGCCGACGTATTCGTTCGGGATGGCGCTCGCTTCTGATGAAGGCGAACAAACCGGCAACGACGCGCTGGTTGCCCAGATCCGTCAAGAATTCAACGACCCCGTGCCTGCCGAGAAGACGCAGCAGGCCGTGACCGATCCGCACGTGCGTACGATTGCAGCAGTAACCACATTCGTCCGGCGCTATACGATCACGCTGGCGGGCATCGATACGCTGGCGGGAGGCGAATGCTACCATTTGCTTCTGCAACCGAACTACGATCCGCAGAAACTCCGTCTGCGCGAAGTGTGGGTCGATACGCACACGTACGAAACGCGTCAATTGATCAGCGCGGGTAACTTCAGTTCTTCGAAGGTGCCGTGGCTCATTACGTTCGACGACGCGGGCGGCGCGCAGTATATCGCTTCCGAGACGGCGCTGGCGCCTGTGGGCGTAGGGGACCATCAGTACGAGCACGCCAGCGTCTCCTTCGAAAGCATCGAGCAAACGGCGCGCCCGACACGTCCGCTCAGTTTCTTCGTCACCAAAGAGAACCTGATGTCCGAGCCGGAGACCGAAGTCCACCGATAAAAGACGACGCCAGCCGAACCGCGAAGCTTCGCGACGCTTCGTAGTGGAGGTGGCATCATGGTGCACCGCGGCGTTTACTTTTCCGCAGCGTTTTTCGCACTCGGTATCCTCTTTGCCGGACCGGCGGCCGCCGATGCGCCCGGTGCCGCGGGCGGCGGGGATAAACCGGCCGCCTATGCCGACTTCACCAAGGGCCTTACGCCGCAACGCGGTTTACTGACGCTTTGGCGCAAGCAAGGAAAAATCTATATCGAACTTTCCAAAGCGCAGCTCGATCGTGATTTCATTCAAACTGCCGAACCGGCGAGCGGTCTCGGGGGTTACGGCATCACGCCGGGGCTGCCGTACGTACAATTCGCGCGCATCGTGCGCTTCACGCGCACCGACGACAAAGTCGCCATTACCTGGCCGAATACGTCGTTCGTCGCGGACAGCGAGGCGGGCCGTAACGCCGTCGCGCAGAGCTTTGCACCGTCGGTACTGGCCGTTACGCCCGTCGTTGCCGAGGACGCGTCCAGCGGCGCCATAGTGATCGACGCATCGCCGTATCTCGGTGATGTGATCGACATGACCGACACCCTGCGCTTCGCCGCCAATACGGACGACAAACCGGGGGCCGCATATCGTCTGGATCCCGATCGTTCCTTTTTCGGCGAAAGCAAAGCGTTTCCGGAAAATGTGGTCATCGAGGCCGACCAGACGTACGTTTCTTCTCAACCGGTTGCCTCCGACGGATCGCTCACGCTCGACAACGTTCCGGATCCGCGCACCGTGGAGATCAAAGTCAAATACAACATCGTGCAGGCGCCCGCTGCCGGCACGTATATGCCGCGCATCGCCGACGATCGCGTCGGCTATTACCCCGATATCCTCTTAGACTACACGAAAGACCGCGTCCAGGAACGGCAGTTGCGGTACATTCTGCGTTGGAACATCGCGCGGCATCCCATGACGTACTACATCAGCAACACGGTGCCGCCGGACTATCGAGGCGCTATCAGAACCGCCTTGTTGAAATGGAACGCGGCATTTGCGCGCATCGGAATTCCGAACGCAGTGCAGGTCTTGGATCAGCCCTCCGATCCGTCGTGGGACCCCGACGACGTGCGCTACAACGTCGTGCACTGGCTCACGCAGTCCAACAGCGGCGGCTATGCGCAGGCCGGCCTCGTATTCGACCCGCGAACGGGCGAACTGATTAAAACCTCGATCGTCGTGGATGCGGACTTGATGTACTTCGGAAACATCGAAGGGGAAGACGTCGCGGGGCCGATCGCGCACGCGACGTTCGCGCAGCGCGAAGCGGCGTATGCAGCGCAAGCGCACCGCAGCGCGGTGTTCGGCTTGTGGGCCCTCCGCGCGCAAGCGGGATCGTCGTGGCGCTTCATACCGCCCAATTACGCCAACGACTTTCTGGAATCGATCATTCTGCACGAGTCGGGCCACAACTGGGGCTTGCAGCATAACTTCATCGCCTCGGAGGCGTATACGGCGAAAGATCTCCAAAACAAAGCCTTTACCTCACGCTACGGGCTCACCAATAGCGTGATGGAATATACGCCGGCGAACATCTGGCCGAAGGGCACGCCGCGCGGAGATTATTTTCAACTCGTGTTGGGCCCGTACGACTATTATGCGATACACTGGGGCTACGCAACGGTTCCGGGCGCGCATACGCCGGCCGACGAGATTCCGACGCTCGCGCAGTGGGCTTCGCGCTGGACCGACCCGCGGTACCGCTTCATGAACGACGAAGACGTGCAGTGGGGCACCGGACACGCAATCGATCCGCGGGTCAATCAATTCGACTTGACCAACGACAACATCGCGTGGTGCGAAGGACAGATGAAGGTCGGCGAGCAGCTCTTGTCCTCGCTCGGTAAGCGCTTTAACGATTTCCAAGACACGCACGACGCCCAGCGCACGGCATTCGAACTGGCGATGAACCCGTATTTCCGGTGCAGCAACCTCGCGACGCACTATATCGGCGGCGAATATCTATCGCGCGCGCACGTCGGTGAGACGCGCGGCGCACCGCTCGATCCGGTGTCCCGCGCGCAGTCGCAGCGGGCTTTTGCGGTATTAGACCGTTATCTGTTCTCCGATAAAGCCTGGTCCTTCGATCCGGGCCTGCTGCGGCAGCTGGTGTACACGGAGTGGGTTACGGATTTTACGCAAGCGCCATGGCAGTACGATCCGCCGCTGCGCCACGACGAACCGGTGGCGTCCGTCGTCGAAAGAGGTCAGCGCTCCGTACTGGCGCAGATGTTTAGCCCCGTCGTGCTCCAGCGCATCGACGATTTCTCGCTGAAATACAAGCCGGGGTCGACGATGAGCCTCGTAGACCTTTTCGCCTGGACGCATCAGGCCGTTTTCGGCGATTTGCGTGACGGGTCAGTAGTGAAAGCCGGAGAGATCCACCGTTCGCTGCAGCAGTGGTACGCGCATCACCTGAGCGACATGGTTCACAAACCGGCTGACGGGACGCCGTACGATGCGCAATCTCTTGCGCGCGAAGATCTCTCGCAGTTACGCGAAGAAGTTGCGCACGCACGCAAGGCAGCTAACTTGGATCCGATGACGCGCGCGCATCTGGACGCGCTGGCCGGAGTACTGGGCGCTAAGTAGCGTCTCCCACCAGTTCGATGCGGTTGCCGAACGGGTCGGCGATATAGGCGCGTTCGGTTTCATCGTCGCCGCGCGGCACTTCTTCGACCGGTACCGCTTTTTCGCGCAGCTCGCCGATAAGCGTTCGATAATCGCGGCACTTCAGCGCCGGGTGCGCCTTCGTAGCCGGATGAAAGTCGGCATCGACGCCCAAATGAACCTGTACGGGACCGCTGGCAAACCAGGCGCCGCCGCGCGCCGCCAAATGTGCGGGCTTGGGCAGCTCTTGCATGCCGAGGATTCCGACGTAGAACATGCGAGCAATCTGTTCTTGTCCCGCGGGCATTGCGAGCTGGATGTGGTCGATCGTTCTAAAAGGTCCCGCGGATTCTCTGTCGGGCTCCGTACCCGGCATCCGCCCCCGCGGCATCGAGTCGCGTAAGCGTTCCGTCACGGCATCGTAGGTGATTGCGAACTCGGCGAAGATGCCATCGGAGTTTCCGGGGTATTCGCGAAGCATGCCGAGCAGCAGGTGCTCGCAGCTGATATAGTTGTTGTCGCGGTCGCGTGCTTCGTTGAACGCCCGCTCGATCCCGCGCTTCGCGGCCGGAGTAAAGAAGTGCTCGCCCTCGGAGTGACCGTCACTCGGCGGCATCGTCTCGCGAACGCGATCGATCAACGCGCTCTTCGTTACGCCGAGATCCCGCAAAACGCGCGCTGCGTCGCCGGCGCCCTCGCCGGCGATCGCGATCACGATGTGCTCGGGCGCGATGTAATTGTGGCCCAGATTCTCTGCCGTTTCTTGCGCTAAAATCATTGCGCGCCGAGCCGGTTCTGTAAACGGTTCCCACATCGACATGCCGAACTCTTCGCGGAAAAACGCAGCCTTTCTTTTTCATCGCGGGCCCGCAATCGAAGTGTGGGCGGAAACCTCTGCGGTGTCAGCACGGGCGAAGCATTGTCCGGACTTCGTCGACAACACCGGTTCAACGGATCGACACTCCGACAGCATGACTGCATAATGTGGCGATTCGGCATCGAACGCGTGGCCGAACTTCTCGAACGCCGTGCAAACGTTGACGGCTCGTCACGTCGAAACGATCCGTTCCGGGTGCTGCTGCGCGCGCGAGGCCGTAACCGAATTGGGCCGCATTTAGCTGCCTAGCGAATCCTCGGCAGTAAAGCTCTTGAGCGCTCGCATTTATCTCACGCTCTTGTGGCCTTCTCTGTGCTGTTGTGTTATCCTTATTTCCTATCAATTCTGCGAGCTCTGACACGTTTTTGCGCGCCGGGTAGCGCACTCGATCGAGCGCCGTTCAGTATTTATCGCGCGCTCCGCAATCCGGCAAATTTGTAAGAAGCCAGGGACGCTCCGTTCTCTTTCGCAGAGGAGCTTACCATGTCGCAAAAACCCCAACGGCCTCCGATCGGGATCGTGCCTCATCAGGAGTTCATCAAGGATTTGGACTCGGCGCAATACGATGCGTACAAGGCCGATCCGCGCGTAAAGGTACGTTCGCCGGCGCATTTCAAAGAGATGCAGTCGCACATCAAACACATGTATCACGGCGTGACGGTGGAGAGCAGCTTCGTCGACGCGGCAGGAAGTGTTTTCGATTGCATCCCGATCGAGCAGCAGCCGTCACTTCACCGTCACGGACGCACGACGATCGCGAAGGCGCCGGACATCTCGAATCTCTTACCGCCCGATCACGCGCGTCACGAGCAGAGCGGCGCGCAGGTACAGCCGCAGCTCGGCCCCGACAAGAAAGACCGCCACGGCAATATGATGGGCTGTCCGCCCGGCACCATTCCGATGCGGCGCCTGACGCTGGATCAACTCTCGCGGTACGAGACGCTGCAAGACTTCTTCAGAAAGACCGCTCCCACGGTCATGGTGCAGCAACGTCCGAGCGCTCCCGACACCACTAACGAAAGCAACAACCACCGTTACGCGTACGCCAACCAGACTGTCGACAACGTCGGCGGCCACAGCATTCTGAATGTGTGGCAACCGCAGGTGGTGACGCCGAACCAACGGATGTCCCTTTCGCAAAAGTGGTATTCCGCCGGCAGCGGCGCGTCGACGCAAACGGCCGAAGTCGGCTGGCAAGTACTGCCCGACAAATACGGGCATTCGCTGCCGGTGCTCTTTATTTATTGGACGCCCGACAACTACACGACCGGCAATTACAACCTGGACAACCCTGCATTCGTCCAGACGAATCCGTCGTGGGCGATCGGCGGCGCGCTCGGGCCGGTAAGCACCGACGGCGCGCAGCAATACGAGATCGAGATCGTGTACTACTTGAGCGGCGGCAACTGGTGGCTCTACTTGGGCGGCTCGAGCTCGGCGAACGCCGTCGGCTACTACCCCGTGTCGCTGTATTCCGGCGGCCCGATGGCGACCAACGCGCAATCGATCATGTACGGCGGCGAAACGGTTTGCAAAGCCGTCGGCTGGGGTGATATGGGCAGCGGACAGTTTGCGAGTGCGGGATGGCAGCACGCGGCGTATCAGCGCGACATCTACTATTATCCGGCTTCGGGGGGCAGCTCGTGGGCGAATCTGACCGCGCAGCAACCCTCGCCCGCGTGCTACACGATCAATCTCGCGTCCGCACCGGATCCGTGGAACATTTACTTCTTCTTCGGCGGCCCCGGCGGCACGGATTGCTAGAAAAGGGAGTGTCGATTTTATGCCCACGAAAACGCTACGCGGCACCACTCCGGTAACACCGGCGTCCAGTTTGCGCGAGATGATCGTTCCGGGTGCCGTGGCGGTCAACGGTCAAGACACGCTCGTTCGGCAACGGATTCTCTCGACGGCGGATCCCCTTTCGTCATCGAGTTTGAATACGTCGCTCACGGCGTCCCGTATCGCATCGATATCGAATCTGTATTTGGGCATGTCGCAGGTGACGAACAGCCTAGCGCAGGTTGCGTCGATGCTCGCAACACCTTCGACCCCGGCGCAAATCATCGGCGTGCTGCTGCAACCCGACCGCACGCCTGCGGCGACGGTTCAGATACAATTCAATCCGGCCACGGTCGGCAGCGCAAAACCGGCAGTCATCGTTCAAACGGACGCGACCGGATCGTTCACGCTGCCGCTGCCGCAAGGTCTGCCGATTCCGTCCGCCGGCCTGTCGATGGTCGTGCACGGCGGCAACGGCAACGCGACGATCACGATACCGGCGGCGCAAATCGGTGCCAACGGTCTCGTCGGTTCGGTTCTCCTTCCGCAAAAAATCGATCCGCTTCCGGTGAGCATCCTGCAAGCGCTCTTGAATATCACCGCTCCGACCGCAGCTCCGGGCGATAACACCGCGACGATAACGAATCCGGGCCAGATTCCGGTCGTCAAAGTCGGCGAGGACGGCGGCTGCATGCTGCAGTTCGGCGCGAATAATTCCGTCGACCGGTTTCCGTACGGCGTGTTTTTCCGGCTCGTCGAGCCGCGCACCAGCATCGTAACGCAAGCGCAGCCGACACCCGCGGGAACGGGCGGCAGACTGCTGACGTTCCTGCCCGAGTATTTGACGATGTCCGCGAACGGTGCGGCGACCCCGGCCGATCCGACGACAGGCGGTACCGTCTCCTACGTCGATCGCGTCCCGGTCGAACAACCGATCAGCGCGGACGGTTTCCGCGATCGCATCATGGGTTTGAAGAGCGACGGAACGTTCACCGGCGATGAAACCGTGCCGATGGCCGGTACGCTGGGGCTGGGATACGTGTTGTGGCTCGCGCAGCGCTGGACGTTCCAAGGCGTCGGTTTGGGAGATTTGGTGTATTCGCTTCCGCTTGCGCCGGGCGAGCAGCAACAAGTTGCTATCTTCGAACGTACCGACACGTCGATGGTCACCGAAAGCGAATTCTTCAGCGAGGAACAGGCGCAGCAGCAGCTCGCGCTAGCCGATACGTCGACGAATGCGACTTTTAATTCGGCGTTCAACGAATCGGTCAAGGGCACCAGCTCGTTCAATACGCAGTCCGACTCGTCGAGCTGGGGTACGGCGATTCCGCTGATTGCCAGCGGCGGTTCGGGAAGTTCCTCGTCCAGCGGCAGCTCCACTCAAACGCTGCAAGGTCAGCGCAACACGACACAGCAAGCCGCGGAAAACATGCATTCCTCGGCGCAAAATCAGGCGACGGCACGGCGCACGGCAATGCGCACCGGCATGCGTCTTGCAACGGCGAGCGAAACGCAGTCGGTCACGACGAAGATTATCACGAACCACAACCACACGCGCGCGCTGACGCTGCAGTTCTGGGAAGTGCTTCGTATGTACGACGTCGCGACGGCAATCGAAGGACTTACGCTGGTCTGCCTGGTGCCGATGCAGGTCGTTCGTTTTCTGCCGCCGGGCGAACCGTTCGTGCTCACCGACACGTCTACCGTTTCGAACCGGAATTCCGTCATAGAGCGCTACGGCGTTCTGGCCAAGCATGCGGACGTTTTGATGCAGGCGCTCCCGAGCCGGTACCATTACGGGTTGACGCTGCTCTCGCAGTTTGCCTCGGATCCCACGGCCGAAGTCGAGCCGTTCGGCGGAGCGGCCGAAGACGTCGTCAACTTCTCGCTTCAAGGCACCTTCGTGAAATGCGAAGATGTGTACATCAGTGCGGTAACGCGACGCAACACGCGGATCGGGCCGGTGAAATTGACCAACGCATCCGCTGCGATACCCGACGATCCGGCCTTCACGAGCAAAGAAGAGTTGATGGCGTGGCTGCTTTCCCAACGCCAAGGCGCCGTCACGACGATGACCGGAGCGCTCGCGCTTCCGCAGTCGATGAATCGCTCGGACGTCATCGGATTCGAACTGAGCCGGGGGTTCCGCACGCTCAGTTATACGTTGCTTTCGCCGGAGATGGCTGCGCTCGGATCGCTCAACGCGATCTTCGGCGGCAGTTCTTTTTGGGTGAATCAAGCGATCGAATCGACGCTCGGTCAAGGCTCTTCGGCGACCGCGCGGACGACGATCACGCTGACCCCGTCGGATTTGGAAACGCTCGGCGGTCCGATTCTCTCGAACTTCTACGCCGCAATTCAAGAATACGATTCTTCGGGAAATGCGGTGCCGTCGTCCCCGGGAGAGCAGTACGCCAACGAAAGTCTCTACGGCTTAGAGCTTCCCACGCAGCCCTATCCGGTTCCGGCACGGCAGGTCGGCGCAATACTGCGCTTCAACGAGATTCTGGAGATCGAGAAGATGGCGCAGCACGTCGTGCGCAACACGGTGCTGTACTCGCGCGCCGTATGGGGATCGCTCTCGGCGGACGAGCGTGCGATACTGCTCGAAGCCTACACCATCGGCGTACCGCCCGGCGGTGTCACCGATGCAAGCCAGATGATTCCGTTGTTGAACTGCGTGGAGAATCGCGTTCTGGGTTACTACGGTAATTCGATGATCATGCCGTTCAACATTCCCGATGGATTACTGCAGCAAATGACGGTTCCAACGAACGGTTCGACGAACGCGGCGGCGGGGACGCCGGCGGCGCAGAGCGTGTCGACCGTTACAGACATCGGGCAGATCGAAGACGCGCTGCTGGCGTATCAGGTTGCCGGGTTCAAACCGCCGCACTCGATCGTTGCTTTACCGACGCGAGGCGTGCTGGGTGAGGCAGTGCTCGGACATTGCCCGTCGGCGGAAAAAATCGATCTCACGCGGTTCTGGAACTGGCAAGACTCGCCGAGCGACACGTCTGCGCAGATCTCGCCCGTTACGCTGCCGACCGGAAGTCCATCGCTCACGGCGGGACTTACTGCGCCGAACTCGCTCACCAATTTGCCTTCACTCATCAACAACGTCCTTACGGCGCCCCCGGCAGACACGTCGCTGCTGCAAGCGCTGGGCAAAGACGCAGCGAGCCAGCAAGACTTCAGCTCGTCGCTCACGGGCGCATCGCAGCTCGCCGGATTGCTGACCAATGCTCAAAACACGGCAAACTCGGCGCGTTCGGACGCACTCAAGAGCGCGACGGATTTGCAATCGCAGGCGATGGCAACCGCGGGCAACATCCTTGGCGGCATCTACGCCGGCAATCCGACCGCGGGTTCCAGCGCCGCTGCGGCCGTTCACGGAACGTCGGGTTCCGGCGGTTCGGGCGGAGGCGGCGGATCCGGTCAGGGCGCCGGCGGCAAGACCGGAACTCCCGGATCCGGCGGCGGTGGACAAAGCGCGGGCGGCCAGGGCGGCGGTGCTCAGGGAGCCGGCGGCCAAAGCGGCGGCGGCGCGGGTCCAGGCTCCGCGGGCGGCTCAGGCCCCGGCGGCTCGGGCGGTGCAGGGGGCCCGGGCTCGGGTGGTGCGGGCGCTTCGGGCTCTGGCGGCGGTGCGGGCGCCGGCGGTTCCGGCGGGGCAGGCGGTCCGAGCGCGGCACCCGGTCCTCCCGCGAGCCGGATTCCATAGGAAAGGAGGAACGCTCTCATGGCAAACGCGGCTCCACATCCCTCAAAGTCAGGCGGTATCGTCCCGGGTCCCAAGTTCGGCCCCGGCGGCGGAGTAACCAAAGGTTCCGTGGACGCATGGCGTCCGGTAATTCCCACGAGCGCCACAAGCGGACCCACTAGCGGTCCGGGCAGCGGATCGCCGGGGCCGCCCGGCGGCGGCGCCGGCGCCGGAACCGGTGCGGGCCCCAGCAGCGGTCCGGGGTCCGGAGTTTCCGGCGGCACGGGCTCGGGCGGTCCGTCCGGATCGCCCGGAACAAGCGGCTCCGGCTCCGTCAGCGGATCGAACGGTTCGACGAGCAACGGCGCGGGCAGCGGCTATTACGTCGATCCCAATTTCAATAGCGCAATTGCGGACAGCTTCATCAGCATTCTGCAAAACGCGACGTCACCCGACGCATTGAATGCGCAAAACATCATCCTGCGCCGCATTGCGCTGGAGGGTGACATCATCGGCGGACGCATTGCGCCGCCGGATACAGTCACCGCGATCGGCGGTTTCTTGAACTATCTCACCAACGTGAACCAGCTCGACATGCGCGCGCAGATGCTTGCAGGCATTTTGGGCGTAGCGGGCCCGAATCCGCCGCTGGGGTGGCTGAGTGCTTCTGCTCCACCGCTCACGTTCGTGAAAATACCGAACGATCGTCCGGTGGGCGCGGCGCAATCGACAATACCGCTGACCATTGCGGTGCGCAGCGACTTTGCGGATGCGTTGAAAGCAGCGCTGACGACGCTGCACAACCAGGGGTGCATGCTTCCGTTGCAGACCGGCCCCGTTTCGCTGCCGCAAGGCGCGCCGGGCGCATCGGTACCCGTGGATCCGTTACCGTATCTGGGACGAGCTTTGGACGTTGTGGCCGCGTGTGCGCTCGTGGACCCGACGACCGATCCGATTGCGCTGGTGCGCGCATCGGGCAGCAGCAATGCGTTCGAGATTGCGGCGCGGGTGCTGAGTCCCGGATCGGTCGCGGTTACGCCCGCAAACTACGATGCCGTGCAGTGTACGCAGACTGCGTGCACGATCGTCTCGCTCACGGCAGCCCCGCTCGTGACCGTGGCGGGAGCACTGCAGTCTGCGGGATTCTACGAAGTCTCGCCGATGCCGATGCCTTCGTCGCTATCGTCGGCTTCTTGGGCGCACCTGACCAATGTGACCGGCTTGGTGAAGGGCGTTACGAAACTCGGCGACGAGCTGGCACTGCTTTATTCGTGGAGTGATATTCAGAACAGCGCGTTCGCCAATTCGCTGGCGCTGGTCTGGGACGGTACCACCTTTTCCGCATCATAGCGCTTTACGAGCACCGCGCTTCTCAGATTCTTTTCACAAACGCGCAGTACCGTAAAGCCACGGGTGAAGTCCGGCGGAACGTAATTGCCCCGCGAACCTACGGACTTCGCGCGCAACCAACTCCTGGATAGGCGAAAGAGCCGGCGCTCACATAACGAGTGCCGGCTGTTTTGCTTAACGTACGCGCACGACGTACCAGTCCGATGGCGAGGGCGCCAAACTGCGGCCCGCCGCGCGGAAAGCATACAGCGTCTTTGAAGACGGCCGCGCGCCCCATATCGTGCGGAACGACGCGGTGAGCGTGAAGCGCAGCGCTTCCGCGTCGTAGTACGCAAATTGACGATACGCGAGCATGCTCGCACCGGGCTGCCACGGATCCTGAAAATATCCGTACATCCCGCCGGCGCTGCCGCCGAATGACGCAAGCGTCAAATCTCCTTGCAGCGTTCCGACCCCAATGCCCGCATTCGTTACGAGCGTTCCTTCCAACCGAAGATTCACAGCCGGCTCGATACGAAAATATCCGTTTGCCGGCAAGGCATTGACGTCGTATCGCACGGACGTATGTCCGAAACAATGCATCGCGGCGGTCAGCGGGATAACGGGCGTATTGAATGTGAACGTCACCGGCGGGCAAAAATCGAAGTCTTTGCCTTGCAGATCCGATTGACTGAACGAAAGCGTGCTGCCCTTGTAGTCGCCCGCGAAGCGCTGAAAATTATAATATCCCGCGTCTTTTCCTACGGGGGCCACGTCCGCGCCGACCAGCGCGTCCATTTGATACTCGATCGGCGACGAGAGCGTCAGCGCTTGCTGCAGATCGAGCACTCTATAAGCACGTTTTTGCACGTACAACGTCAGCCACGCGTGCTCTGAAAGCCCCGGAACGGGCGCGTTCGAAGGCGCCGACACGATCGAGTCCATTACCGCTCCGTTGACGGGCTTGGACGCGCCTCTGCCAATCTCGCCGACGGCGAATGTGATGCGGGACGGCGAAGACGAAGACGATCCGCGTTCGGCGTTTTCCAGCGCCGTTCGAAACGGAAGACAATCGTCGGCGCCCGACGTGCACGTGCGAGCGCCGAACGCAGCGAGCTTCGAGAGCATATCGAATTGCGGCTGCAGCGAGTTCATCCAAGCGTCCCCCACCAATGCGTGCCGTACCGGTTGCACCTCGGGTGCGGGCTTGACGTTGGGTAATGCGCGAATCGCGGCCGCTTGATACCAAACGTCGCGAACGCGATAGAGTTTTCCGCTTTCGCCCTGCGCGAAAAACCGCACGTTGATCTGCGATGGTTTCAGCCGGCAGAAAAACCCGAGCTTGATATCCGGAACGCGAAAACCGCTGCGGTCGAAGATCGGCGAGCTTCGCTGCAAGTCGCTGCCGCGTGCCGTAACGACTTCGCTGCAGATGTCCGCTTGTGCGCGCACCGGCACAAATGCGCCGGCGCCCAGTAAGAAAACGATGACGGCGACTCTAAACATCACAGCCGTTCTCCATTTGTCTGGGGTGCGCGGCTGGATTCTTTGCCGGGCGGCCGTTGTCAGCTCATCTGTAAGGTGCCGGACTTATTACTGAAAGCCGGCCGCGGGGAAGCGCCGCCGCGCGCATTGAACGAAAGCGTCGATGCAAACCGCGCTTGGAACGCCTCAAGCGGAGGTTATTCGGCATACCGCGCCGGAGCCGTTCGACGCGGTTCCTATTATCGTGGGCATCAGCGGACACCGCGACATCCCAGCGTACGCCGAGGAGAATCTGGGAAACCGCTTCGCCGGCGTGCTCACGGAGTTACGGACGGACTATCCGGACACGCCGCTCTTGGTTTTGACGTCGCTCGCGGCGGGCGCCGATCTGATCGCGGCGGAGACGGCGGCGCGACTGGGGATTCCGATCGTCGCGGTGCTTCCGAAGGCCGCCGCGCAATTCGAAGACGACTTCGACGAGGCGGGCCGTATCCGGTTTCGCTCGGCGCTCGCGCGGTGCCGCGAAGTCATCGTCGCCGAGAGTCCTCCGGGCGCGCCGCACCGCTACGTCGCCGCGAGTTCCTACATTGCGTACTACGCACATATCGTCGTCGCGTTTTGGGATGGCGAAAGCAACGGCGGCCCCGGCGGCACGGCGGACATGGTGCGGCTTCGACTATCCGGGATCTCCGCGGGATTCGTGCAATCAGCCATCCCGTACGTTCCGGACGTCGGTCCGGTTTATCAAATCGTCTCGCCGCGCGCGACGCAGCCCGAACCGCCTCGCAGCTACCGGCTGATTCGCCGCTATCCGCAGCGTTACCGCGGAGATCGATCGGCGGCCCGCGATTTCCAAGCCGCGCTAAGCAATCTCAACCGCTACAACCGCGATCTCGCCACGATACCGCAACCGCAATGCCGCGACCGGCTCGAGGCGATCGGGGATCGAACCTCCGCGATTGCGGACCGGCTGCAGAGCGCGAGCTTACGGTCGACGTCCTGGACGTACATTTGGGCCCTCCTCGCCGGCGCCGCGCAAGCCGTGGAGTTCGGTTTTCCGGGCGTCGTTTTAAAACTGCTCATTCTTGCGATCGCCTTTGCGATCTTCATTCGCGCCCGGCGCGCCGATTTTGAAAACCGCTATCAAGACTATCGCGCTCTCGCCGAAGCACTGCGCGTCCAACGGGCATGGTGCTGCGCGGGAATGCGCGATCGCCCCGTCGAGGCGTCGTATCTGCGCATGCAGCACGGCGAGCTCCAGTGGATTCGTTTGGCGCTACGCACGGTGTTTCTGGAATTCGGAGGCCGCAACGCGATCGAGGGCGCAGGGCCGTCACACCCGCATTGCCTGGAGTGGCTGCGTTCGCAGCGTGCGTATTACTTGCGCGCCGGCGCGCGGGAACTGCGCTACAAACAGCGGCTCGCGCGGGCGGCGACTGTTTCGAGTGCCGTCGCGTTAGTCGTCGTCGCAGCCGCCGCCGTGCCCCTGGCGCTGCAATTCGTACAGCAAAGCGACGTGGTTCACCGGTGGCTGCCTTCCATCCACGTCGCGCTCGACTTGCGTTGGGTCGCGCAGAATCAGCGGCTCGTGACGAATTTGGCCGGCGTGCCGCTTGCCCTGGCCGGGCTTATCGCTTTGCTGGGCCGTTTCTACGGCGAACAGCGCGGCTTCTCGGAAAACGCGCGCCGTTATCAGCACATGTACGTGGTGTTCGACTACGGGCTGCGCCGCATGCACCAAATTCAGAAATATGGTAAAGGCGGCGATGCACCGGCGCTGCTGGAACAAATCGGCCGCGAAGCGCTTACCGAACATGCGAACTGGCTCATTTTGCACCGCGAACGTCCGTTTACGTTCGTGCACACGTAAAGACTAGGGCGGCTACGCGGTGCATCGCGTCTTCATCAGTTATGCCTCACCCGATTACTCACTGGCCGACGCCGTGTGCCGGACATTTGAACGTGCCGGAATCGACTGCTGGATCGCTCCGCGCGACATTTTGCCGGGAGAGGATTGGGCTGCGGCGATTGCACCCGCCATCGAGCGCACCGGGATTTTTCTGATCGTCTTATCCGCGCACGCCAGTGCGTCGGCCGAAGTGCGCCGCGAGGTCCATCTCGCGCAGCGCAGCAAGAAACGCGTGATCCCGTTTTGGATCGATTCCGCCGAACCATCCGGTGCCCTGCAGTACTTACTGGCCGGCGAACATCGCGTAGCTGCCTCCGACGACAATCCCGAAGCGAAAATCGGCGACTTGCTCGAACGCGTGCGCCGCATTTTTGAGGAGCCGCCTGAAACGCCTATTCAGACGGCGCCCTCGCCCAATAATTTGCCTGCCGAGAGCGATAAATTCGTAGGACGCGAGAGCGAAGTCGCCGATCTCCGCAGTCTGATACGCAACCACCGCTTGGTCACGATCGCCGGACCCGGCGGCGTCGGAAAAACGCGCACGGCGCTGCAAACCGCGCGCGGTATGGCCGGTGAGTTTCCGGGTGGCGTCTGGTTCGCCGATCTCGCCTCGATTGCGGATTCCGCCTTCGTTCCAGCCGCATTCGAGTCGGCGCTCAAGAACGCCGACGTCGAACGTTCGTTGATCGTCGCGGACAACTGCGAGCATCTTATCGAAGCGGTATGCGATTGGCTGAAAACTCTGCCGGAATCGGAAGGCGTTCGCGTTCTGTGCACGTCGCGGCAGCCGCTGGGAGTACAAGGCGAGCGGGTCTTTGCGCTATGTCCGCTGAGTTCACCCCCCGAAAGCCGCCGCGCGCCGTCGCTTGCGGAACTGAATCAGTCGCCTGCGGCGCGGCTCTTCTTGGATCGCGCTGAAGGCGCTGCAGCTGCGCTGGCTACCGAAGATGGACGGATGGCCGTCGTCAGAATCTGCCGGAGCCTCGACGGCATTCCGCTTGCGCTCGAGCTGGCCGCTGCACGCGCACGCAGTCTGTCGCTCGAACAGATCGCCGAGGCGATCGAACAACGCTTCCGTCTGCTGACGACTGGCGCTCGTGACGGACTGCCGCATCACAAAACGCTTCGCGCCCTGATCGACTGGAGCTTCGAGCTTTTGGACGAGAACCGGCGGGCACTGATGCTCCGCTTGGGCGTTTTTGACGGACGGTTTTCCTTGGACGCCGTGCGACGCGTGTGCGCACCCGACGCGGACGCCTTCGACGTACTCGATGACGTGGACCGCCTGGTAAACCAATCGCTGATAACGATCGCGGGTGATGTCGCCGGCAGCCGTCGCTACCTTCTGCTGGAGTCGATTCGCAGCTACGTCCGTGACCGTTCGCGCGAATCAATCGAGGGGGAGCCTTTGAAAACGAGGCTCGCAGCGTACGTACGCGAATTTGCCGCCGAACTGACGAACAAAGAGGACGCAGTTCCGCTTTTAGATGCGGAAATCGACAATATCCGCGGCGCGCTGCGCTGGACGCTGGTCGAAAACCCGCAAACCGGAACAGCTGCGGAATTGCTCGACTTGCTCACCACGTTCTGGCAAACCAGCGGGCGGTGGATCGAAGCATCCAGGTGGTACGAAACGGCCGCGCGTTTTTACGAGGAATTCGATCCCGTTCTGCGGGCGAAATTGCTGGTCTCATCGGGCGTGATCGCGTTTTACCGCGCCGACCACGATAAGGCGATAGGCGACATCGAGTCATCGCTTCAGCTGATTCCGCAAGAGGATGCGCAGGCTCGTGCGCGAGCTCTCAACATGCTGGCATCGGCTCTGTACGAGAAAGGGTCGCACGCCGACGCACGGCATTTTTGGAACGAAGCCCTTGGACTGCTCGAGCGTGCGAAGAACGACGCCGGCACGGCGATGGTGCGCAGCAACCTCGGCATGGTTGCTTGGCAGATCGACTGCGACTACGACAGGGCCGCCGCGTATTACGAGGAGGCGCTGACAGTCTTTCGGCGTCTAAATTTGGCGCTACGCGTCGCCCAAGCTTTGGGAAGTCTTGCGGAGATCTCGTACGCGCGCGGGAATCTCGCGCAAGCGATCGGCTATGCCGCCGAAAGCCTCAAGGAATTTCAAACCCTCGGCAACACGTCATATTCCGCCGACCGCATGATGCTGCTGGCGAAATATCATTCCGCTTCGGGACAATTGCAGACTGCATCGATGCTGGTTCGCGATGCGCTCGAGGAGTTTGCGGAACTCGACCAACCGGTTGAGATCGCCGAATGCGCCTTCATCGTTGCCGATATTCTGGCGCGTTCGAACCCCGCGAAGGCGGCGCAAATCTATGGGTTCGCCGAATCGGCGCGCGCAAACGGACGGCCGCTCTCGAGCGCCGACCGGGAGCGGCGGCATGCGTTGCGCTACACGCTCGAACAGAACCTGTCTGCAGACTCTCTGTCCGGCTTAATGACGCAGGGTCAACTGATGCCGCGCGATGCCGGTGTGCGTTTCATTCTCGACGCCATCGATTCGATACTCGACGAGGCGTTGGCGTAGTCACCACACCATCGCGTGCGTGTTGCCGCCGTCGGTCGATGCCGCTGCGCTCGGCACGTTGATGCTCCACAACGCATAGACGTTGCACGGCGCTTGCATACACGCAGGCGGCGCTACCGACACCGGAGTCGGGGATCGTCCGGGAACGATGTGCGCGAAGTAATACGGCACGGTACCTTGCTGCGGGTTCGGTCCGTACGCAGACGTCGGCGTCGCGCCTTCGAAAACGAGCGACCCATCGGGCATCGGTGACATCCGCTTGAGGTTCGGATCGCCGCTCGTAATCGGCGGGCCGTCCGATGCCATCTTCGTCACGGCGTGCGTCGTCAGGTTGATCTCCCACACCGTTCCGGTGCCGTTGTCGACTGCGTATAAATTGCCATCCTTGGGCGAATACCCCACAATCGGCTGCCATCCGTTCGTGAGCGTTTGCAAGGTGAGCGATACGCTAAACTCGGAAACGACGGCCGGTCCGGGAAGCGCGAGCTTGTCCACGTAGGTCGTGCCGCCTTTGCTTACGACGACAAGCACGCTGTTTGATGGCCCGCCGTCCATCCCGTCGAGTACGCCGCCGGATTGATCGCCGGGCAACGGCACGGCCTTGAGGGTTGCCGGAGGCGAGGCTGCGCTGAACGCTTCGACCGTTGGCGGCGCGCCGGATTGATTTTCGCCGAGCCAAATGTAGTTCTTGTTTGCGAGCATCGCCGCCACGGGCGCCGCGTTCGGTAAGGCGACGATATCGTTTTGAGCGTTGTCGGTGGTGGCGTCGGCATAGCTCAGCGCGCCGTTGCTGCCGTTGGGTTCGTCCGCAAACCAAAACGTGTTGTCGCTTCCACCGCCGATGGGCGAGCTGTGTATGAGGTGATCTTGCACGTTACCGACCGGCGTTATCGGCGTGTCGCCGGAATTGGCTCCGCAGCAGATCACCGTATCTGGTCCCTGCGTTACGTCGTGGATGAACGGCGGACAGACTGGCGCGTCGGTGTCGTTGCCGTTGGCGATGCATTGAGCGTTGCCCTCATAAAGTCCCTCGGTGAAGCTAAACGCTGCCAACTGGAGCGTATCGGCTCCATACATGCTGGTCATCACCGGACCGCCCCCGCCTGGACCACCCAGCGATTGTGGGTGGCTGCCTACGTCCGCCACCGGCGAAACCAAAACGTCCATTCCGCGAGCGCCGACGGAACTGTCGGTCTTGCCCGTAGCCGTAAAGACGATCGAGGGCGTTAGCTGCGGATCTTCAAACGGCGAAACGGTTGCGCCCAGCGAAAGCGTCGTCGTATTGGGGCCTCCGGGCTGAGGCCCGGTGAACGACGCGGGCGACACGGTCGTTGAGGAATCGCTGTCCAAAATCTTGATCGTGATGTTCTTGCCGGCCGAATCGACGAATGTGCCGCTGCCGACGATCGTTTGACCTGACGGCGTCTCCGCGTCGACGACGATTTGCACGCTCGACGGTCCCACCTTGTCCGCAAGGCGCGGCATGCCGGGATTGTCGGTCGTGAAATTCAACCTTACGGAACCGACGATATGCGTGAACGTAAAACGTACCGGTTCGGCAGCCGACAAGGTCTTATACGCCGCGCCGCGCGAGAGCATCGTGCCCGTTCCGTCGCGGCCGCTCCACAACTCGATCGTAAACAGATTCGTTCCTGATGCCGCTGCAAGTGCGCCCGAGCAGGTTCCCGAAGCGCAATCGAACGTTCGGGTTACGCTTTGGCCGGCGCGCGTTGCAACGACGGTAACGGATCGCGCTGAGGGCTGCGCCTGCGTGGATATTGAAATCGGCGCTCCGCCCGCGTAGCCGTTTGACGTAACGCTCAAGCCCGGCGGGGACGAGAGATGCGCTCCGCAAGCTTGCAGCGCCAGGAGAGCGCCTGCGGCAAGTAACGGGCGTGGGGAAAGCGGAAAACGATTCAGCCGCTGCAGAGATGCAAACATGATGCGCGCCTTTCTCCAAGAAGCCAGGCCCGGGCGGTTCAGCGGCCACCTTCTGCACCGCATTTTAGGTCCTTTCAAGATCGCGCCCGCGCGCTGAAAAATGGGGCCGATGGACTAGGCCGCAGTATTCAACGGTGCGGCTTTCCTGTATGGCAGATGACAACCAGGTCAACACGGGCGCAGGACTCGAATCGGCTTCGGCTGGAAAAAACCGCGCAGACGGGTATTGAAAGGCGTCGTGTTTTGCTATTGCGGATGCGGATGTGAGCGGTCGAAATGTCTCTAAGCGCCTACTGGCGCTGTTGGGATGCATCGTTTGCGTGCAGTGCGCTTCAAAGCCCGATCCCAAGTGGCGGCTCTACTACATTCCAAAACACTGCAACACGATGGTGTTCGAGAGCTTTGCAGCCGAACCGGCGCCGTACGAGTTCGCGGTAGTACGAATACACGGATGGACGGGGCGGCGCATGCCGGGCGAAGCAAAAATCTATCCGGGTGAAGATTTTTCCGGCGATATGGCTTTGGGACGCAGCGTGGTCCACGACATTAGTAACGGTTACGATTTGGACGTCACGGTGATCTACGGATCGGATTCGACGGACGCCACAAAAGCTCGCGCGGCCGACGATTGCCGCAGAAAGCGCTTTATTTAGCGTTTTCAGATCCGGCAATCCACTCGCAACGCCGGCGCGTACTACCTTCGGAGCACGCAAATCTTTCCGGAGGCGCCCATGCGCAAAACGTGGTTTGCCCTGTGCCTGCTTTTGCTTACCGCGTGCGGCGGGCGGAATTCGGCGTTGCCGATCTTCTACTCTCGCGCGCCCGCTTCATCGGCGAGCGCTGCGCCCGTTGAGACGATCCTTCATGCGTTTAGCGGTCCGGACGGCAACGATCCGTACGGGTCCCGGATTGCAATCGATGCGGCCGGCAATGTATACGGCACTACGGCGAACGGCGGTGTATCCGGTGACGGCGTCGTTTTCGAATTGATCGCGCGCGCCGGCGGCGGCTGGACCGGGAAAACGTTGTACAGTTTCCGCGGCGGCTCGGACGGCGCGAATCCGTATTCGGGAGTAACGCTCGACACGCAGGGCAACCTGTTCGGTACGACGGCTTCGGGCGGAGCGGGCTGCCTGGGCGTCGGGTGCGGAACCGTGTTCGAACTTTCACGCAGCGGAACGACCTGGTCTGAGCGCGTGCTGTACCGCTTTCTCGATAAACCCGACGGATCGTTTCCCTGGTCCGGCGTCGCGTTTGACGCACAGGGGAACCTTTTCGGAACGACCGCCGGCGGCGGCAATTGTTCGCCCAACAATCAGTACGGAACGGTATTTACATTAGACCGAGCGGCGAACTGGCGCGAGAGCGTGATTCATTCCTTTTGCGGAACCGCGGGCGGACAGGGGCCGGGCTTCACGACGCCGGTCTTCGATCGCAAAGGCAATTTATATGGCAGCGCCGGGGGCGGCACTGCCTCAGGCGGCGTGGTCTATCGTTTGCAGCCGCAAAGTAGCGGTCAATGGCTCGAAACGATCGTTCACAACTTCACACGCGCCGAAGGATTCGTCGGGCAAAGCGGCTTGACGATGGATGCTGCCGGAAATCTTTTCGGGACCGGGTCGCTCGGCGGCGCGAACGACGTAGGAACGGTTTGGAAGCTCGAAATCGGCACGGCGAAAGTGAGCGTGCTGTACAGTTTCCAGGGCGGTGAGGACGGCGAGACGCCGTTCTTGGCACCCGCTATCGACGCGCACGGAGATTTGGTCGGAACGACGCACGACGGCGGAACGGGCAACCACGGGTGTTTCAATTCATGTGGAACTGTCTATGAACTAGTTCCGCAGGGCGCAGGAAAGTACGCCGAACGCGTTCTTCATCGCTTCGTGCAAGACAGCGTTGACGACGGCTATAATCCGACCGGGCCGGTAGTCTGGGACAGCAACCTAAAAACGATCGTCGGTACGACGGAGAAGGGCGGCGGATTCATCAAAACAACGCATGGTCTGCAGGCGAAGACGGGCACCGTTTTCGAGATTTCTGTTCCGTAACGGACGTTCGCCGTCCGGGTCGTCAGATTTGAAACAGCTGCGTGAACCGCGCGAATAATTTGCGATCGCCTTCGACCTTCACCATCTTCTTTTTGACCGCTTGATCTGGCCTTACTTCGCGCGCCATGATTTGCCGTATGCCGGGTCCTGCGTGGATTACCAAATCCGGCTTCTCGATCGGCGCGGTCGTCACGTGAACGGAACCGTTCTGCACGTGCGCGCTGGCGACGATGTCGCCGACGTGCAGCTCGAATTTCACGTTATCGCGGCCGGCGTTTTCGGGGCGAAACGTCGCTTTCAGCGCGGATGCTATGGAATCGGGCGTCACGATCTCGTCCGGGCGCGGATCGCCCATGCGCTTGGCACCCCAACGGCCCAGACTGATCACGGGCCCTTCCAGCTCCCGGCCGGCGGCCGTCAACTCGTACACGATCGCGCCGGAGGGGCGCGGGAGGACGCGCCGGACCACGATGCCGGATTCTTCCAGTTCTTTCAACCGCGCGGTGAGAATGTTGCTGGGAATGCCGGGGAGGCCGCGCTGCAGATCGCTAAACCGCTTGGGCCCCACCAGCAGGTCGCGAACGACCAGCAGGGCCCAGCGCTCGCCGACTACTTCCAGCGCGCGGGCAAATCCGCAATACTGACCATAAGTACGTGAGGGCACGTTCCGATTATACCTGATACTTTCACTTCTGTATAGTACTTGCTTTTAACAAGTTTTAACGGTACATTTTGCATGCCTACCCTCACTTCTCCGAAAGGCTAGGTCCGCAATGCAACAGATTATTCCGTATCTCTGGTTTAACGATCAAGCCGAAGAGGCCGTGAATCATTACGTTTCGATCTTCAACAATTCAAAGATCGATCGGATTAGCCGCTACGGCGAGACCGGCCCCGGCAAGCCCGGCTCTGCGATGGTGATCGAGTTCCAGTTAGAGGGGCAAGATTTCATGGCGCTCAACGGCGGCTCCGGTGCCGGCAATCCCGGTGCGCCATATCCCGGATCGGTTGCGCTGTTCATCAGCTGCGAATCGCAATCCGAAGTCGATCGCCTGTGGGACGTCCTTTCCGACGGCGGAAAGAAATTGCCGTGCGGCTGGGTGACCGACAAATACGGTTTTACCTGGAACATCGTGCCGCAAGGCATCGGCGATTATATTGCAGGCGACGATCCGGAACGCGCGGACCGCGCGATGAAGGCGATGCTGCAGATGGAAAAACTCGACATCGACGAACTGCGGCGCGCGTACGAGGGTGCGCCGGCTTAAGGACTTGTCATGGCGAGGGGTTTCGTCATGGTGAGGTATCGAACCACCCCGAGGTATCGAGGGGCGTTTGCGATCGGCTGTCCCTTCGATTCCTCAGGGTCCTTCGATTCCTCAGGATGACAAATGGCGCATCACCATGATGGAGGGGCAATGTTTCTAACGTTACTGTTTTTGCATCTCGTCGCGGTCGCGCTGCTTTTCAGCGGTATGGGCATCGAACTTGCCGCAATTCTTCAGTTGCACCGCGCCGCGACCGTTTCTGCAATCCGCGCAGCCATGCAAAATGGTCCGCTGGTCGGCATGCTGATGTCGAGCGGTTTACTTCTGCTGCTTGCGATGGGCATCGCAATGGTGTACACGGGCGGCACCGGCTGGCAGCCGTGGACGACCATCGCGCTCATCGTCACTCTGGCTCTCGGCATCAACGGGCCGATCACCAACGGCAAACGGGGCGAGGCCATCGCAAAACTTGCCGAAGAAACGCCCGATGGTCCGGTTACGCAGCGGCTCGAAGCAATGCGCTGCGATCGTTTCTGGAATTACTCGATCTTTACGTCGGCCGCGGAGCTTTTCGTCGCCTTGTACATCATGTCGAACAAGCCGAGCGCGGCCTACTGCGTCGCCGCGGTCGTCGCTGGTGCCGTAGTCGGCTCGATACCGGTGTTGATGTTCGTGAAACGGCCGCAGCAAATGGAGCCCTTCGATTCCTCAGGGTCCTTCGATACCTCAGGATGACTACTGCACGTCATGGTGAGGCATCGCGTAGCGCATGGACGCGCGGAGTGTCGGCGGAACCATGGACGTGCGGAGCCGACAACCACCCGAGGTATCGAGGGGCGTTTGCGATCGGCTGGCCCTTCGATTCCTCAGGATGACTAAGTTGCGTGCGTAAATCCTTGGTTTCGACAGGTTGACAAGCAGCCGCCCCTAGGTTAGGCTCATCACACGATGACGCTCTTTGCAATCATCACGACGACGACCACCACGACGAGCACGACGACGTGCTCCGTCCAGTTTGGTGTTGGGTTGACGTAAGCAAAGACCGGAACCTCGAAAACTTACGAACCCCGCGCCAAACGCGCGGGGTTTTTTGTTCTTCTCAAGGAGGACGAGTATGAACATCGTTTGCAGCGAGTGCGGCGAGCCGGCCGGCGTAGATTCGGTGTGCCCGTGCGGCGGTCTGCCGGAATTCGCTCCGCCGTGTATCCGGATGTCGCCCGAAGGCTTCAGGCATACCGTGCGTCAGCGGCGCTCGTCCTACGATCCGTTGTTCTCCAGCGGCGTGTGGCGCTACGCCGAGTTGCTCCCTCCGATCCCGCGCGAGCACATCGTATCGCTCGGCGAAGGCAATATGCCGGTGTATGAAGCGGTGCAAGGCGCGAAATACGCCGGCATCGACCGGCTTTCATACCTGCATCTGGGAATGAACCCGACCGGATCGTTCAAGGATCTGGGCATGACCGTCGCCGTGAGCGCGGCGAAGGCAGCCGGCGCACCGGGCGTTGCGTGCGCCAGCACCGGAAATACGGCCGCGTCGATGGCGGCGTATGCCTCGCGCGCCGGTTTGGCGGCGTACGCGTTGGTGCCGCAGGGTAAAATCAGTCGCGCAAAGCTCGCGCAAATGCACGATTACGGCGCGCGCATCGTCGAAATCGAAGGCAGTTTCGACGAAGCGTTCGAGCAACTCGGCGCGCTGAAAAATGCCCCGGCCATCGTCAACTCCGTAAATCCCTATCGCTTGGAGGGGCAGAAATGTGCGTTGTTCGCCCTTCTGGAAGCGCGGGCGTGGCGCGTGCCGGACTGGATCGTTCTGCCCGGCGGAAATTTAGGGAACGTCAGCGCAATCGGCAAAGGCTTGCGCGAGGCACTCGCTCTGGGATTAATCGCAAGCATGCCGCGCATTGCCGTGGTGCAAGCATCCGGCGCGGCGCCTTTCGCCGATGTTTGGCGGTCTCGCGGCGAACTGGTCCCCGTCGCGCGCCCGCAAACATCCGCCAGCGCGATCGCCATCGGCAGCCCGAAATCGTGGCGGCGCGCGTTGCAGATTTTGGACGACACGCACGGCATGGCTCTCGCCATCGACGACGCGGAAATCGACGCCGCCAAACGCTGTATCGGCGTGGAGGGCATCGGGTGCGAGCCTGCATCGGCAGCCGCGCTGGCCGGTGCGCGCATGCTGCGCCACGCCGGAATCATCGACGCCGGCGCCGACGTCGTTGCAATTCTCACCGGGCATGTGTTGAAAGATTCCGCCGCGTCGGAACGCCTCGCTCATGCGTGACGCGTTTTCCGTCGCCGTCCCCGCCAGCAGCGCCAATCTGGGGCCGGGTTTCGACGCGCTGGCGGTAGCATTGGAACTGCGCATGCGCGCACACGTTTCGCCCGGCGAGGCGTTTTCGATCGTTTTCGATGCGTCGCTGGAAAAACCGACGCACGACGGATTGAGGCGGGCAATCATTCGCGCGATTCACGCCGTGTGCGATGATTTGCCTCCGGTACGAATCGAAATTCAAAACGATATTCCGCTGGGCAAGGGCTTGGGATCCAGCGCCGCGGCTGCCGTGCTCGGCATTGCGATCGGTCTGCGCAGCCGAGGACGCGCGCTGCACGGAAGATCGATCGCAAAGATTGCCTGCGCTCTGGAAGGTCACCCGGAGAACGCGCTCGCCGCAGTGTATGGCGGCGTCGTCGTCGCGGGTTCGTCCGATGCGCGAAGCGTGCTGCGGCTGGAATGTTCGCGCCACGTGCGTCCGCTCGTCGTCGTCCCGGCCTTTGAACTCTCCACGAGCGCTTCACGCGCGGTACTTCCCGACCGTTACGATCGCGCGGACGTCGTCTCGACCGCGCAGCGCGCGGCTTTCTTAGGAGCGGCTCTCGCAACCGGAACGTGGCGCGGATTGCAGGACGCGATGCGAGACTGCATTCATCAGCCGTATCGCGCCGCGCACATTCCGGGAATGGCGCAGGCGCTGCGCGTTCGCGCAAACGGTCTCGCGGGAATCGCGCTCTCCGGCGCCGGTCCCAGCGTTCTGGCTTTGGTGCACGCGCACGTTCAGTGGGAACGGATCGCGCGATTGATATTGCCGTGCTTTGCAAAAGCGGAATGCGAGGCGTATGCCATGCCCCTGAACTTTGCCGCGCGAGGCCTTTTGGTTCGCAGTAGACTGGAGGAACGACGCAAATGCGCATGACCATCGGCATCGGACTCATCGGCTGCGGTACCGTGGGCGCCGCAGTGGCGCAGCGGCTTTTGGACGAGGACCACGTGGCCAAGCGCTGCGGAGTGTCGATCGAACTGCGCGCAATCGCCACGCGAACCAAACGCGACCGGCAGGGAATTCCCGCCGAACTCTTCACGAACGATCCCTATGCAATCGTCAACGATCCGCGCATCGACATCGTGGTGGAATGCGCCGGCGGCTGCAGCGAAACGGCCGACTACGTTGAGGCCGCCCTCGTGCGCGGCGCGCACGTGGTAACCGCGAACAAAGATCTGATTGCAACGCAAGGCCCGCGGCTGCATGCACTGGCCCACGCTTCACGCTCTACCTTGACCTACGAGGCATCCGTGTGTGGCGCGATTCCGGTGCTGCGCGTTGTCCGCGATTCGCTCGCCGGTGATCGCATTCACTCGATCGCCGGCGTCATCAACGGGACGACGACCGCGATACTTTCCGCGATGGAAAACGGCGATGAGTTTCCCGACGCCCTGGCGCAAGCGCAAAAGCGCGGGTACGCCGAAGCCGATCCCTCGAACGACGTCGACGGGATCGACGCCGCACACAAACTTGCCGTTCTGATGCAGCTCGCGTTCGGTGCGGCAGTCACGACCCAGATGCTGCCGGTATGCGGCATATCGCAGATAAGCCGCCGGGATGCGGCACGCGCCCGCACACTCGGGTATCGGGTTCGGCTCATCGCCGCCGCTTCGCGATCCGCGGAAGGCTTCGTTGCGGGCGTTTCGCCGCAATTCGTGCACGACGATCATCCGTTTGCACAAACGAGCGGTCCGCAAAACGTCGTTCAAATCCGGTCCGAAGATTCCGGCGAAATTACGCTATGCGGACCCGGAGCCGGCGGTGCCGCAACGGCATCGGCCGTAATCGCGGACGTCATTCATGCGGCGCGCACGATCGCGCAGGCGACGGACGTTGCGCGCGCGATGCGCCCTGCGTTGACGGCGGCAGGGCGGATAGAACCGTACTTCTCAGCGCCGCTGCGGGTGTGGGGCGAAGAGCGCGCGGCTTGACCGGCCGCGAGCGCAGGACCGCTATACCGCAGTCGTCATATAGGCGCGGAACTTCCGCTCGGTCTCCGATCCCGGTTCGGCGGTGAGCAGCACCACGCGCATATCCGGACATCCCGGAACTTCCAACGTCGTGTGATCGAAGATCAGCTCGCCGAGCCTATCGTGATAGAAATACTTCATGCCTTCGGTGACGTCGCACACGTTGTGCTGGGCCCACCACCGGCGAAAATACTCGCTGTTCTCCTGCAGATCGGCGATAAGGTCGCGGAACGATTCGTCGTCGGGGTAGCGCGCCGACACGGCGCGGAACTGGGCGACGATTCTCGGCCCGATCATCTCCCATTTATATTTCGAACGGCAGACCGGATCCATGAAAAAGCGCCACAGCATGTTGCGCGCTTTTCCTTCCAAACGGTCGTAACCGAAGAGTTCGTTTGCCGCGCGGTTCCAGGCAAGTAAATCCCAACGGCGCCCGCGCACGTACGACGGATTGGGATCGAACGCGTTGACCGAGCGCAGCAAGATCGGGCTCACGGTTTCACCGTGATCGATTAGCGGTTCCGGGATCGGCTGCGATGCCAGCAAATACAGATGCCGGCGTTCGGTTTCCGTCAGTTGCAGAGCGCGTGCGATGCTGTCCAAAACCTGACTCGAAACGTTTATCGGCAGCCCTTGTTCGAGCCGCGTGTACCATGTGGCGCCGATGTTTGCGAGCAGCGCCACCTCCTCGCGCCGCAGGCCCGGCGTGCGGCGGCGGCTACCCTCGAGCAGCCCGACGTCGGAGGGCGAGAGCCGCGCGCGGCGCGATCGCAAGAAGTCGCTGAGTTCTGCACGGCGATCCGCCGCGGGCGCACGTTCGATCATCGAAGCTGATACCTTCAGTACTAGGATAACTGCGGGGCTCGTCATAGGACGATTCTGAGATTATCCTAGCACTGAAGCCGCCTCAAGTCTAGCACCCGGCTTCTGCCCCAAGGAGTCTTTTCACGATGCAGAGCGCAGTACGCACCGCGCTTCAAGACGATGTCCTCATCCCCAAAACGTCCCGTTCAAACGGCTCGCGCGCTGTCCTCACTCCGGTCCCGGCTTGGCCGCCCGCTTCTGCTCCTGTTGCGCCCTCATACGTTGAGTACGGGACGCGCCGCGCGATAGTTGTGGCGGGCGTGATGCTCGCGGCGTTGCTGCAAACGGTTGATGCTACGATCGTCAACGTCGCGCTCCCGAATATTCAAGGCAATCTCGGTGCGACCGTAGACGAAGCCACGTGGGTCGTCACCGCATACGTGATCGCCAACGTCGTCGTGATTCCGATAACGCCGTGGCTGCAAACACGGCTTGGCCGCAAGACATATTTCATAACGTCGATTACCGGCTTCACGATTGCATCGATATTGTGCGGTCTGGCAACCTCACTCGACGTGCTCATCTTCTTCCGCGTCGTTCAGGGCGCGTTCGGCGGCGGTCTATTGCCGATGTCGCAGGTCATTCTGCGCGAGACGTTTCCGCCGCACCAACTCGGTACGAGTCAATCGCTGTTCGCGATGGGCGCGATCCTCGGGCCGTCGATCGGTCCGACGCTCGGCGGCATTCTAACCGACAACATGTCGTGGCAATGGTGCTTCGATATCAATGTAGTACCCGGAATTCTCGCAACCGTACTGCTGGCGCTGTACTTGCGGAATAGCCCGCCAAAGCGCAGCGAGGTCGACCTCGCCGGAATTGCCTTGTTGATAGTAGCCATCGGGAGTTTGCAGTACGTGTTGGATCAGGGGCAACGTGAAGACTGGTTTTCCAGCGCGACGATTCGCTTATTCACGATAACGGCTCTCGCGGGCGCCGCCGCCTTCGTGTGGTGGGAGCTGCGCACGCCGCGTCCGATCGTGGATCTGCGCGTGTTGCGCAATCGCAGCGTTGCGGCTGCATCGTTGCTGGGCGCTGCGGTGGCTTCGACGATATACGGCGGTCTGCTGCTGTTGCCACAGTTTACTGTTGAAGAACTCGGCTTCACGTCGACGCTGGCAGGCATGGCCATCGGCATGCGCGCCATCCCGGTTGCCGTTTTGAATATGCCCATTGGACGCTTAGTGAACGCCGGCCGGGTGGACTTGCGGCTGCTAATCGGCGGCGGCATGATCGTCTCGTCAATCGGATCGCTGTGGCTTTCACGGCGCATTGCAACCGACGACGGCATCTTGTCGATCGGAATCCCGTTGATGCTGGTCGGCTTCGGCGTTGCGTTCGTCTTTTCGCCGCTTCTGGTCAGCGCCGTACGCGCCGTTGCACCCGCCGACGGACCCAAGGCCGCGGCATTCGTGACGCTTGCAACACAACTCGGCGGATCGGTTGCCACGGCGTCGATCGTCACGTTCGTCGATCGCCGCGAAGACGTGCACCAGGCCTCGCTCGCGGCCACTGCGACGCTTAACCGCGCGCCGGTCGCGCAATTTTTCGCACAGCACCATCCGGTAGGAGCACTGTACGCCATGGTCGTTTCGCAAGCGTCGGCGCTTTCGTACGCAGACGCATTTCTGGTGTTGGGGTTCATCGGCATTCTGATGAGCCCGCTCGCGCTCGCCCTGGGGCGGAAAGGAAAGGCATGACCTCAACGCTTCACTCCCCGGCCGCCACGTACGCGAGGCGCAACAAATCGCGACTCTTTCAGCGGCTGCTCGCCGGCGCCTCGGCGGAGGCCCTTGACGCGGCACGGAGCTTTTGCATCGATCTGATCGCTGCCACGGTCTACGCAAAACCCGCGCTGCAGCGAACGGCGGGTACCGCTTTTCTTCTTCTGCTGGACGCGCTGAACGAGCACCGCACGGCGCGTTCTCGTGAACTGCGCTGGCGGCGATTGCTCCGCCTTGCAAAAAGGCTTGCGTTGCAAACGCGGGATGAAACGTTATCGCGCTTCGTCGAAGAGAACGCCGACTTGATTCGATAAGCGATGCGCGATCGTGGGCGATGGTCCTAAAGCAGCATATAGCCTGGTACGAAAAACTGCTATGCTGGCGTCATGTGTGGACGCGCCGTTTTGCACCGGATCGCCGCTGTTGCGGCGCTATCGTTTCTGGCAGGTTGCGGAGGAATCTCCCAACACGCCATGCCGCAAACGGGAGGCGCCACCGTTCCAAACGGCAGATTTTTTCCCGCGGGGCACGCGAGCGGCGCCGTCGATTGGCCCACCTTCGGTTTTAACCGTCAGCGCACGAGCTATAACCCTTCCGAAACGCTCTTGACGACGGGCAGCGTCTCCGGCCTCAAAGAAAAGTGGTCGTTTCAGTTGGGAACCACAGATTCGGATACGCAGCCGCTGGTGGCGGCAAACGTAAAGCTGTCAAACGGATCCACCACAGATATCGTATACGCGACGGATGAGCTATCGGACGTGTATGCGATTCAGGCTCAAACCGGACAGCCCGTGTGGTCGCGCAGGCTGAAGACGGGTCCGTCGTGCAGCAAAGCGATGCTGGGTATTACCAGTGCGCCGACGATCGATCGCGTGACGAACCGCTTGTATGTCACCGACGATAGCGCGACGTTGTGGGCGCTGGATCTGGGCACCGGCAAAGAATCCGCCGGCTTTGCGCCGGTGGTCCTTTTCGGCAACACGAGCGTCAACCAGGTTTGGAGCGGACTGCTGCTGAGCGCCGACGGCAAAAACGTGTTCTATCC
Organism: Vulcanimicrobiaceae bacterium; assembly: GCA_035938175.1. Lineage (GTDB taxonomy): Bacteria > Vulcanimicrobiota > Vulcanimicrobiia > Vulcanimicrobiales > Vulcanimicrobiaceae > DASRDE01. The sequence continues at coordinate 3,402 of DASZHD010000051.1, read as the reverse complement.
TACGGCGAGCCATTGCGACAAGGGGACGTATTACGGCACCATCAACAAGATCAATACGTCGACGCAAGCCATCAAAACCTATAATGCGGTCGTGAACAAATCGCAATACTACGGAAACGGAATTTGGAGCTGGGGCGGCGAGGCGCAGGATCCCTCGACAGGGTATCTGTACGCAGGCGTCGGTAACGCGTTCGGCTCCAACGGCGAGAATTATCCGAATAGCGACAGCGTCGTGGAAATAACGCCCTCGATGACCTTCATCGCCGACGATCAGCCCGAAGTAATAACGGGCCACCCCGACTACGACGTCGGAACGACGCCGATCGTGTACGACGATCAAGGGCAGTGCATTGCGTTCGAACGGAAAGATGGAAACTTTTTTACCGTCGATCGCACAAAACTCGCAAACGGCGTGTACGGCAGCAAAATCGCGCTCGGAGGCAAACTCGCGACGCCGGCATATTCGCCGGTGACGCACGCGCTCTACGCGGCGGTGCCGAACGGTTTGACGCGCATCAATGCCGGACCGAATTGCACCGGCACGGTTGCTTGGCAAGCACCCATCAATGCGACCGGCAAAGCGGTGCCGGTTATTGCAAACGGCGTCGTATACGCCGCCGGCGGAACGACCGGCTCGATTCTGTACGCAGTCGATGCAACGAGTGGAACGATTCTTTGGAATTCGGGCAGCGCTATTGCCGGCCCGATCGTGGCCGCGCCGACTGTTGCAAACGGTATGGTGTACGCGAGCGCCTGGGACGGACGTGTGTACGCTTTCGGACTATAACGTCGAGCGCCAAACCAACGCGAGTAAAGATCGCGCAAGAGCAAGCGGCGAGAAGTAGCGTTTGCGGCGGCAAACGCCGATTTCTAGTCTTGGGTGCGGGCCACGCTCGACACCAGGGGAGATTCGAAAGGGACGCGCGGGTGCGTCCCTTTCGTGTTTCTAGGCCTGCGTCTCGTCTTTAATCGTTTCGATCTGTGCGCGCTCTATAACGCGATCCTGCTCGCATTGGGCGCACAGTTCGGCGCTGGCCGGCGCATTGCAATTGCGACAACGATTGACTAAAGATTGCAGCACATGACCTCCTTTCGACCTGGCAAACGAGAGAGGGGACCGGACATTTCTGCCGCGGTCCCCTTTCCGGGTTTCTTGCGCTTACAGAGATGTCCGATTAAGGCCCAACGCCTTGACGGCGGCGTTCGGAAATGGCAACGGTACGGCTACTCCAACGAAGCATTTGCTACAGTGTAGCACGCTCGTCAAGCGCTCGGTATTCCACCCACCCGGTTAGCCCAAACCCAAATACAGCGGCGCGACGTATAACAGCGTTAGGACCATCGCTTGCCCGCAGATCCACTCTTGCGCGCGGCGTGACTTTACGAAAAACGCGAACCCGATTACCACTTCGAACGCCGGCAAGAACCCGATGTTGACCATCGACGCCATGTGTCCGCTGCGCACCAGCTCTTCAACGATGCTTAGCCCCGGCAAGAAAAACATGATGCCGAAAAACCACGCGCGATTGCGGAAAAACCACTCCGTCAGATCGATCTTTTCGTCGTCGATTCGTTTCATATCACTGGCGGCGGCCTTCACCGCATCCGCCTTCGCTTCCTTAGGAAGGTAATGCTTACGGAGTCGAAGCCTTAGGCAGCAGCGCCTCGACGAGCTCGGCGTCCTTCGATACCTCAGGATGACAAAAAGGGTCAGGATGACAATGACGAGTTGCAGCGAAGCGCCCCCACGTAGTCGTTTCTTCAAAAAGGAGCCGCGGGTGTTTCATATTCGACCGACTATCGTAACGATTGCCGCACTTTCATCGGCATTAGCGCTGGCGGGTTGCTCGCGCGGTGCGCTCATTACGCCGCCGGCTTCGGGCACCGCCTATAGTAAAGCGGCGCTGCCGCTTGCGACCCCGGGCCCTCCACGAAATCCGAACGGCCTTGTAGCGGTGGGCGACACGTTATATGGAACGACGTACAACGGCGGCACGCGAGCTCGCGGAAACGTTTTTAGCATCACCACCGCCGGAAAAGAACGAAACCTCTATTCGTTCCAAATCGGTGCGAAGTCTACGGCAGCACTTATCGATGTCAACGGCGTCTTGTATGGGACGACGTCAAAAGGCGGCACGGGGTACGGAACGGCGTTCGGAATCAGCGCCTCGACATACAAGCTCGGCTTAAACTATTCGTTCGGCGCGGTTCCTGACGCGTCGTTTCCACAAGCCGCGCTGATCGCGTACAACGGACTGCTCTACGGAACCAGCGAAAACGGCGGTACTTCGGACGACGGCGCGGTGTTTGTCATCGACCCCGCGTCCGGCAAAGAGACGGTTCTCTACAGCTTTAAGAGCGGAACCGACGGAGACTCGCCGGCATCCAATCTAATGCTTTTCAACGGAAAGTTCTACGGCACGACGATGTTCGGCGGCTCCAGCAGCGGAGTCGGCAACGGTACGATTTATCAACTAGATCCCTCCACCGGAGCCGAAAAAGTCGTGTATTCGTTCACCGGCGGCTCCGACGGCGCGCAGCCTTCTTCCGGATTACGCGCTCTCAATGGCAAGCTCTACGGCGTAACGCTGCACGGAAACGGCGGCAACTACGGCGTGGTATTCTCCTTCGATCCGGCGACGGGCAAAGAAATCGCGCTTCACGCGTTCGGCGGCGGTACCAGCGACGGGTTCTTGCCGAATGGAAATCTCGCGGCGATCGACGGCATGTTGTACGGCACGACGTTTGCAGGCGGATCGACCGACAACGGTACCGTATTCGTCGCTAACCCGGCCACGGAGACCGCGCACGTCATTTACAGTTTCCACGGAAGTACCGACGGCATAAGCCCGGCATCGGGGGTCATCGCGCACAAAGGCGTGCTGTACGGAACGACGAGCGCGGGCGGCACCAACAACAACGGAACCGTCTTCAGCCTTACCACATCCGGGTTTGAAAAAACCCTGCACGTGTTTTAAGCGTCCTGAGGCGTGTGAGCACCGTTATCGCGCTTATTTGCAAACCGGGATCTTCAAAGCCCGGGCTGAGCGTTGAAGACGGTGTGCTGCATCTTCGCGTGCGCGAACGGGCTATCGAAGGTGCAGCCAATGAAGCATGCATCAAAGCGTTGGCGGATGCCCTGGGCGTTCCGCGCAGTCACGTTCGGCTTTTCGCGGGCGCTCGCGCGCGGCAGAAGCGATTCGCCGTTGAGGGTATCGATGATGCCGAGGCGCGGGCGAAGTTGGGATTGAGCGGATAGCTATCGTACGGGCCGGCCGAACTGCTCCGCCAGTTGATCCAGCCGTTCCCAACTCAACGAGCGCCCGTACTTGCCGCTCGCGGGCAACCACTCCAGCGCGCCTTTGCTGATGCGCAATGTGCCGAACATTGCACCGTCTCGTT
>DASZHD010000050.1:0-13697 GCA_035938175.1 Vulcanimicrobiaceae bacterium | reverse complement strand
GGTGAGATCCCAGTTCGCGCCCGAGTACGCGGCGAGAACGCCGCCGCTGTACGACGTGCTGTACGATTCGTACAGATGACAATCTTGCGTTTGCACGACCATTCCATGCGCGTCGCTCAGCCGTTCGATGTAGTATCCGCTCTGCCACGGGTACGGTACAGGGAATTGATGGTACGAAACCTTTTGCTTCACCGTCAGAAGCGACGTTCCGGAATTCGCGTTGTTGACTTTTTCGTAACCGGTCGACGCGTAAAACGAATCGGTGTCGCCGGCTTGAATCGCGCTATTGATGTAGTTCGCGCTATTGGGATCGACCGCGGCGTTCGTGACGTCGGCATTGTAGTAGTCGCCGGCCGTGAACACCGGACAACCGTCATATCGTGCAACGTTGCCCGAAGACGGCGTCGACGTAGGCTGCGGCGTCGGCGTCGAGTGCGGTGTGCCGGTCGGCTGCGGCGTCGGCGTTATGCGCGGAGTCGATGAAGGACGCGGCGTCGGGCTCCATCGTGGCGTCGGTTCGGGCGTCCGGTAGGGCGTGGGCGTTACGCCGGGCGAGTTCGGGGTCGCCGTCGCGCCGGGTGTAGGCGTGGTGCCGGGCGAGTTCGGATTCGGGGGCGTGGCGGTCGGGACAACGCGCGACGGAACGCCGTTTACCGAAGCACCGGGGACCATGCCGCCCGATCCCCCGCCGCAAGCGGCGAGTACGGCGGTAGAAAAGGCAATAGCAAACAGACGCTTGCCGGCGTGAAGCATTCGTGACCTCCAAGAAGCTGAGCGGCCAAGAATGGGCAGCCGCGCGGCGCGGCGTCGTTCTTGGCTAATTATCCCTTTTGGAAGCGGGGAGCATGCGCGTCGTCAGACCAAAAGCACTCCCGGCAGCGCGCATCCTGCGCGCCCATCCCCACCGCCGTCTTAATGCTCTTTTCTAATCTATGGCGAACAGTTAATCTCGGCGTCTCCCTATAGGCTTCGGCCATGGAAATCGAAACTTTAGGACTTTCGACCTATGGCACGCTTGATGCGGTAAAAAAAAAGCCGCCCCGAAAACGGGGCGGCTAAAGAGCCGTCGGCTGCGGGCCGGCTAGTGCGGAATCGTTTGAATCGGAGGAAGCGCGATGACGTCGAAGTCCGATATCGTGATCTTGCCTAGCGCCGAAAGATCGCCCAGATTCCAGGGGTTCTGCCCAGTGACCGTATTGGCGAAATACAGGCCGTTGCCCGACGTGCCCACGTCCGCTAGGTAGATGCCATACGTTTTCATCGCATTTGCAACCATCGTCGCCTGCGGTCCCCAGCCCCGGGTGTCGAAGGAAGCGCGCAACCGAAGCCGCGCACCAAACGGAATTTGGTAGGAGCTTCGCCCGTCAAATCCGCTCCCGCCGGTGTCGCTTGCCGGGACGACGAAATTCCAATGCGAGACGGTTCCGTCCGGGGCCGCCCAGTTTAATGCGTGCCGAATCGCACCGCTTTGGAAGTCCTCCCACTGAACCATTCCGGCAAAGAGCGAAAGCCCGGATGCCATCGACGACGGGTTGTCCGGTGCGAGCGGCACGAACGGTTTCGTAAGGCTCCAATTAGCCCCACTGAAAGCAGCTAACGCGCCTGAATACGTCGTGTCATACGATTCATAAACATGACAACTTTGCGTATCGACGACGATCGCATGCGCGTCCACGAGTTTCTCTATGTAGAACGAGGACCGCCATGGATACGGGACGGGGAAATGATGATACGACGTCTTTTGATGGACCTGCAAAAGCGGAGTTGAATTACTGGCCAGGTTTACCCGCTCGTATCCCGTCGATGCAAAAAATCCGGACGTGTTCCCGGCTTGAACTGCGCCCGAGATGTACGCGGAACTGTGATCATCGATCGACGCGCCGGCGATCGAACCACTGTAATACGATCCGCCCGGAAATACCGAACACCCATGGTACGTCTGCGCCGATTGCGGGACCGGCGTTGAGGAAGAGCTGGCCGACGGCGAACTGGCCGGTGACCCCGACGGCGAGCTCGGACCGGAGCCGGTCCCGGAGCCGACGGGTGGACCAAAACTGTTCCCAGGCGGCGCGGACCCGCCCCCTCCGCCGCACGCAGACAAAGCTAAAACAAACACGGCAGCTGCGCATGAGCGCATGCCAAACTGCAGCATCAAGAAACCTCCCCAGATAGATGAGCTGCGAGTGTAATCCTTTAGATGCGGAGAGCGCTTGCTTGCCAGGCGAATCGGTGCGCGCTCCCGGCGTTAGCGCCTATCCTTGGCGCAACGACGCGGAGTACTGCACGAAGCGGGGTGTGCCTGGCGGTCAGGCAGGCGGACGATAGTTTTGGGCTACCGCGGCACGAGCAGGCGAACCGACGCGCGATAGAATTTCGCGCTCTTTACGACACGATAGTTTTGCTGGACGAATTGCTCGACCACGTCGCAACCGAACTCGATGTTTGCAGAGCGGCATCCGCCCGCGTTAACCAGCCAAATTCCGGAATGCGAACGCGGAAAGGTACGACGGAGCTCCGCCTCGTCGCGTATGACGAATTTCGAAACGTCGTAGACGCGGAAATTCACGCCCTGCGGAATCGGGACGACGCGGTTGGGGCCATGGTAGTAGTATTCGAGCGCAAGTGCGTTTTCTGCCTGAAATACGGCAATCGGTTGATCGGCGCGTTCCTGCGCGTGGAGGTACCGGTTAACGCGTATCCAGTCCCCCGGCTTTGCAAGGTCGCGATACGTGACCCCGAGCGCCACAATCGCCAAAACGAGCGCAACAATCCCCCATGCGATGGTCAAACGGCGCTGCACCGGCTCCCTGAAGAATGTGAAGCCGGAGTATACGCTCAGCGTGGCTGGGAAGAAGAGCGACGCCACGTGACGGTTCAGAAGGTGCTCGTGCGTGACGTAGATGGCGCATGAAAACACCACCATTGCAGTTACAGTGATTGCGGGCAGCAGCGCCTCACCGTTTGCACGGATCGAACGGTGTATCAACACTACGGTGACCAGCGCGCTAACAACGGCGATGACCGTAACGAGGTTGGGATGCGGCAGCCCTTCGAATGCGACGATATAGCGCAAAAGAATTGCGGCCATCACGCGCATCGATGCGAAGAACGTTGGGGGCGCTGCGTAGGCCCCCGCAAAATTCTGCATCTGCGAAGGCAGAATTACCAGCATCGGGACGAACGCGGCCAGCGCTGCCGCGACCGCGGCACCATACGCCCAAATAGACGACCGGTGCCGGCGCACGGCGAGGACGGCCACTCCTTGAGCCACGATCAGAAAAAGCAGATAGTACTGCGTGTAAAGCGCGACCGCGCACAGCACGCTGTATACGATTCCGGCGCGCACGTTCGTCCGCTCGCGCCAGAACGCGTCGTGGAAAACAACGAGCAAAGCCAGCGAGAGTAGGGCGATTAAGGCGTAAACGCGGATTTCGAGCGCCATGTAAATGAGGAACGGATTGAACGCGATCGGAATGGCAACCCACCGGGGATCGATCGAAGGCAGATACCGCCGGACGACCGAAGGGATGAGAGCGACGGATCCTGCGGCACAGAACACGGAAAAAAGCCGCGCGAACGGCGCCGAAAAGTCGATGTGGCGCCAAAGCGCGATGACGATGAAATAGAGCGGCGCGTTCTGCTCGAACGAGATTGCTTGGCCCCACGCGTACGCCAGCCCGTGCGCCGTCGTGTGTAGCGTGTACGCGTCGTCCTGACCCACGTTCAGAATGAACGCAAGCGGTACCGTAAGAAGAAGCTGCGCTGCAGCGGCGAGCGCCGCGAAGGGAATGGCCACACTCCATTGGGAGCGCCGTTCGAGGACGTCCATGCGCGCTCTATTGTAATGGCGCACGGCGCATCCTACGTCTGACGCTCGGCACCCGCGCGTAGACAGAAAGTCCCCTACAAAGGCAGGCGCTTTGGCCCGGGGACGACTGGAAGCATGTTCTTTACGTCTTACCAACGCCCGGCACGCTGGGCCTTAGAGCCCTAACCCCAGTGGCGCAAACCATGCGTACAATCAAACATGCTGTCTCGAGTCCCCGAATGAGCGCGTCCGGAATCGCCTCAGCTATGAGGCGCGCTGCGCGTGCCTTTCCCGTCGATTGGTCTCCGCGACGGCCGTTCCGGTTGTGCGATTCGGCTAACCCTAGCTTAGGATCGTATTACATTCGTTGGACGGGCGGCAACGATCCGTTAGGGGAGGAATGGGACGACGCCCCTTTCGACCCGAACGGTGTGCTGCTCACGCCACCACTTCCGTTCTATCACGCGACTCGAATCGCGCAATACGGATTGGAGTTGCACGCCCGGTGGCTGGAGTCTGGAAGCGTCCAGGCACGCGATGCTTTTCTAAGCCAAGCGAACTGGTTGCGCGACAACCAACGCACCTGTGCGGGAATCCGCGGTTGTTATCCCCATCCGCTGCCCTGGACTGTGTATGGCGCGAACGCGGGCTTTCTTTCCGCGATGACACAGGGTGAAGCCATCTCCGTGCTGCTACGCGCCTACGAATCTACCAAAGATGAACGTTTCTTTTGTGCCGCGCATACCGCATCCGGACCCTTCCGGAGCACGGTCGAGCAAGGCGGAGTCGTATGCGTCGCTGGAAACGACGTGTATTTAGAAGAAGCTGCGGTTACACCACCCGCTCATATTCTGAACGGATGGATCTACGCGCTTTTCGGGCTGTACGAGTTGTCGACTCGAGGCGGAGAGCCGGCGTTACGGGATCTCTTCGAAAGAAGCGTTCAGACACTCCGACGAAGATTGCCGCTTTATGATTCCGGTCGCTGGTCGTACTACAGTTTACTAGCGACGAGATCAGGCTTTCGTAAACTAGCTACCCTGAAATACCATGCGTTTCATATCGCGCAGCTGCACGTGCTGGCATCGATGACGGGTGACGCTCTGTTTAGGGCGACGGCGGAGCGTTGGGAGACCTATGCGAATTCAGCAACGAGTAAAGTATGCGTTTGGGCGAACGCCGCCGCCGCGCTGCTCCCACATTTCGTCACGCACTCGGATACAGTTCCCGGAGGAGCGCGAAGTATTGTTTGACACCGCAGGCGTTCGTAATGATCGCGGACGACGACCGCATAAAACCGCACATCGACGCAACGTTTTATGAAGCAAAAGCCAAAGGTCGCATTCATCACGTCGCGCTTTCCTTTCGATGGTAAGGAGATGTTCTTTTATGCCGAGTACAAAGAACTTACCAAGACCATCGACGCGACCATTATACCAACGGCCTCAAAAATGCAGGATTGCTGGTTTCCGCAATTACGCGATCGCGTCGCCCCAGTTTCCGGGCCGTTCGCAATTGCGACATTGCGCGCCGCAGCAGCCGAATTTGCGATAGATCCCTCGGGCGCGCTGCGAGTATTGTGGGATGTCGTTTCCCGCCCTCGGGGCGCTTCCGCACGAATTCGAAACGCGCTGGTTTTTCCCAAAGCCTTGGCGGTTACGCGATTCGTACGGCAAACCGGTTTCGATCACGTGCATGCCTATTGGCTTTCCACGCCCTCGACAGTCGCGTATGTCGTTTCCCAATTGACGGGTGTAAAGTGGAGCGCAACCGGCCACCGCTGGGACATCGTCGACACCAATATTCGGTCTGGAAACGGACCGGCCCCGGGCTTCGTGCGGAGCGCGCAGTTCATTCGTACTATCTCGGAGCGTGGGCGCCAGTTAGTTTTGCGTGCATTCGGGAGCGCGGAGCGACCGGAGGTGCGGGTCATCCATTTAGGAGTGGAAACGCCCACTATTGCGTGCGGTTCCGGCGTTTCGGAGGAAAACGCTTTGCGCATCGCGTGCATAGCAACACTAACGCCGGTCAAAGGGCACGCGACACTGTTGAAGGCGCTAAGGGAGCTCAAGGAACTTGGAACAGCCGTACGATGCACCTTGATCGGAAACGGGCCCCTGCGCCCTACTATAGAGCATGCCATTGACAAGCACGGTCTGGGGAAGATGGTCGAAATCGTGCCCCAGATGCCGCATTCGGATCTGATGAAGAAGATTTACGGCGGCGATTTCGACGCCGTCGTTCTGACGAGCGTTGATACCGGCAGTCACGAGTGCGAGGGGATCCCGGTTTCGCTGATCGAGGCAATGGCCGCCGGCCTTCCGGTGATCGCAACGCGCTCCGGCAGCGTACCGGAGCTCGTAGATAGCTCCAGCGGCATCCTGGTCGACGTCGATGACGCGCACGGCGTCGCCGCAGCAATCGCGGCGCTAGCACGCGATCGCGATCTGCGGCGACTACTGTCGGTTGGTGCGCGCAAGAAGGTCGACTCAAGCTTTTGTATCACAACAACCGTAGCGGAGTTTTCCGCACTGCTGGGTGCGACGTGCGCGGGGCCCGTTGCAAATGGAAAATTGATGGAGGTACCCCTTTTGTGACGACCGGAGGGATGCTTTCCAATTCCCGCGTGCAGTCTCGAGGTGTAACTGCGGCAACCGCATTGGGCATCGTTCTCGTGCTGGTCGTCGGCGCGCTCCTGGCCCGCCACCAACTGGCGCTCAGCAGCTACAAATCGTTTTATTGCGCCGGAAAGGTTCTGCTCGAACACGGCAATCCGTATCTGGTGGAACCGTTACGTACGTGCGAGCACCGGATCTATCAGTCGCACGATTTTCCGGCGTACGCGGTCGAGCCCGCGCCGTTGCCTCCGTACGCACTCGCCGGCTTCGCTTTGTTCGCATTGTTGCCGCCCGGCGGCTCGCATGCAGTGTACCTTGTGTGTCTGCTCGCCGCACTGTTTTTGACCGTTTGGGCGTTGGCGTCGATTGCGAAGTTTTCGCCCGCGCTCGTGCTGCTGGTATGTTTGCCGGCGTGGCTGCTCAACGCCGCATACGGTGAAATACCGCCGGTTGCGGTAGCGGCGATCGCGCTTTGCGGCCTCGCTTTGTCGCGAAATCGCCCCGTCGCTGCAGCGATTGCCGCCTGCGTATCGATGATCGAGCCGCATATCGGACTACCGCTCTGTGTGGCGCTGTTCATCTTTGCGGCAAGAACACGCATCGTGCTGCTGGCGGGCGGGCTTGTGGCCATTGCAGTGTCCGTGTTAGCGGTGGGCATCCCGGCAACGGCAGCATATTTTTCAACCTACTTGCCGGGCCAAGCCCGATCGGAAATAGCGGCGGCGGATCAATACAGCTTGACCAACCTGCTGCACATGCTGCATGTCCCCAATGGCGCAGCGCTCGCGCTTGGGTCGCTTTCGTATATCGTTCTGGCCGCGGCGGGCATCGTTGCCGCGCGCTCTCTGAGCGAGCACTGGAACGAGCGCGCGTTCATCGCCTTCACGCCGCCGGCGTTCGTCTTATTTGCCGGGACGTTCGTGCACGATATACAGATGTTCGCGGCGGTGCCGCTCGCGCTCTTGATCCTCGCCAAACGGCCGGGATACGTGGTCGCCGGCCTCGCCCTCGCGCTGACGGCGCTGGTTTGGGACACCGGCGCAAGCCGCTTGAGTCTTGTCGTCGACGCCGCCGCCATCGTAGGCATCGTGTTGCTCGTTTTCGGAGCGGGTGCGCGCGCGTGGCCCAAGGCGGCGGCCCTCGGGATTGCGCTGCTCGGCGCCGTCGTGCTGTTCAGCCGGCTGCCCGCGCGCGCCATCGGCGTTTCAGCCGCACCGGCGTCGATGCAGATTAGCGCGAACGACTCCGCGTCCGTTCCCTGGCAGGCGTACGTGACCAACACGCCCGTGCTGGCCCAGCCGACGCTGCGCTCCGAGGGCCGAAAGGTCCCGACGTGGATTGGGCTGGCGCTGCTGATAAGTCTTAGCCTCGGCATGCGACAGCCGAAACGTGCGGCGGCCGGCATTGGCGCCGAACGCCCGCACACAGAAGCGGCAGCCGCCGAACGGCCATTGCCGGGCTGACGCAAAAGGCGAGAGCCGCGGCGTAAACAGGTGTTTGAACGGCTTTTTTGCTATTCTAATATCCACAAACGCTTATTTGGTGATATAATATGGCGAGCGGCGCGGGGTACGCGTCAGCCGAACTTACGGGGCGAGGCCATTTGAGTACGTTAAACTGCGCAGGTACGATCGATGCGGCAACCACGGAGGCCTGTAATCGATGAGCAGCTACATACCGTCCGATCCGACGATCGCAGAGTTCGCGGCGTATATCCGACTCGAATTGGGCCGCTCCGCGCGAACCAGCGAAGAGTACGCTCGCGACATCGACCTGTTTGCCAAGTTCTTAGAGCCCGGCCACGCAGCCGGTACGGCGTTTACGAAACTAGCGGCAACGACCGCCTCGGACGTCCGTCGCTTTGTGATGGAACTGATGGGCCCGCGGAAATATGGGGCGACGTCCGTGCGCCGGAAGATCGCCGCGTTGCGTTCCTATTTCGCCTTACAGAAACGTGAGGGCCGGCGGCGCGACAATCCGGCGGCAGACGTTCCGCCGCCGAAGGCGCCTAAACGCCTTCCTCAATACATGTCGGAACCCGAGGTAGCGCAGCTTCTTACGACGCGGCGTGCCGGAAAGACGGAATTTCAGCGGCTGCGCGACGTGGCAATAATGGAGCTGCTGTACGCAAGCGGGATTCGCCGGGCAGAACTGGTCGGGCTGAACGTCAGCGATGTCGATCTTGATCGCCGGCGGATGCGCGTCATCGGAAAAGGCGATAAGGAGCGGACGGTGTTCATCAATCACGCCGCAGCCGACGCCGTACGCGCGTATCTCTTAGTCCGGCCTCGCACTGCGGACGAAGCGCTTTTCCTGAGCAAGCGAAAGTCACGCCTTTCCCATCGGCAAGCGTGGGTGGTGTTCCGGGAGTTTGCCCGGCTAAGCGGTCTAGAAAGGAACGTGACGCCGCACGTTATGCGCCATTCATTTGCGACCCATCTCCTTGAAAACGGCGCGGATATCATGACGATCAAGGAGCTTCTGGGGCACGAGAGTCTGTCGACGACGCAAATCTATACCAACGCATCTCTCGAACACATGCGCCGCAGTTACGAAAACGCGCATCCGCGCGACCGGGATCCGGATCGCTAAGGCCATTCGAGGAGATCGAAGAAGCGCTGCGAACGCCCGCGCGGTGACCCGGCGCCTCCTTCTCCTTCTGCCCCTTCTGCTCTCCGCGTGCGCGGCGCCCGCGCCTTCGCTGCAAATATCCGGAACGATGCCCGCCGGCGCTGCAATCGTGGTGCGGAACATCAAAGGCGACATCGGCGCCTACGCTCCGGAGCACGGCCGGCCGCCGAACCGGTTCGTGGTAGCCGTTAGCGGCGCGCCCGCCGATGCGGTGAAGATCGTCCGTCATCCGCTGCTGATTTCGGCCGACGCGCTTGCTCCCGGCGTTCGTTTTTTGGTACGGGGTCCGAAAGACGGAACGCTGGATCTACAGACCGGCAGCGGCTCGATTATGGTCGCGGACTTCGACGGTGTGGCAAACGTGCATACCGGCGCCGGCGACGTGCGCATGTTGTTGCCGCAGTACGGCAATGCATCCGTCGGGACTGGCAACATCAGCGCGAACATCGCCAGCACCGACTGGCACGGAACGTTGAAATTCACCGTGGAAAACGGCAACGTCGAACTCTACGTCAACGAGCATGCCAAAGCGCAGGTTCGAATGCACACGGACGACGGAACCGTGTTCAGCGACTTTCCGGTGACCGGCACCTCACGAGGCACGAGTGAAACGATCGACCGGCCGATCAACGGCGGCGGCCCACGATCGATCGACATCGAAGTCAAACGCGGTTCGATCCGCTTGATGCAGCTCAAACCCCAGATCTAGCGCACCGCTTCGTCACTGCCGCGGATTCAAGAACGAGTTGAGGACGTTGCCGATGTTGTTCGTCCCGCCGGCCTGCTGCGCGCCCTCGGCTTGCGGTTCGTGATACGTCATCGATTGAATGCCTACGCGTCCCGGACCGTAGAAGCGGTTCATCATCAGCGCGGCACCGCCGACGAACGCTCCCAGCGCACCCATCAGGCCGCCGCCGCGGCCGCTGGACTGCAGAACCGAAACCGTGTCCATGCGCACGTTGGCGTCTTTCCAAAGCCATCCGCCCGGCTCGACGTCCAGCATTTCACCCGGCTGCAAGTTCTTCTCGAATACGTTGCCGTAGCCGTGCAGCAGCACGAGGCCTTCTTGGCCTTGCGCCGTGAAGCGATCGATGAACAGGCCCGTGCGCGCGAACAGAACGTTCGCCAAGCCTTGCTGCCAGTAAAAATTGTAATCGACGGCGGTCGTCGCAAGCAGAAACTGGTGCTCGCGCACGTCGACGCTCTGTCCGGGCGCCAGGCGCAGCGCAACGATTTGTCCGGGGGCCTCGCGTGAAAACGCGATATTTCCGGGCCCTTGCGCCGTGGAAATGAAGATTTGCAGCCCCGAGAAGAACCGCTTCGCCGCGTTTTGGATGCTCATGAAGCCGAGCGTCACGTTCGGCTGCTTCCACAGCAGAATGTGGTGCTCGAAGTAGATTGCCTGCTGCGCGCCCAGCTCCACGTCGACGACGGGAACCAGCTCACCCTCGACTTTGATCGTCATGTCGCCGAGCGTGATGGGCGTTTTCGGATTGTCGAGTTCGGGCTGCGGCTCGCTGTACGAACCGACGGTGGCTGCTTGCGCGATCGGGGCGCCGCAAGACGGACAAAACTTTGATTGGTCGGGAACACTAGCCTGGCACGACGGACAATTCATAATGAAGGCGTCCTCCTCGGCAACAGTATAGAGCTTAGGCGTCCCGAGTTCGCCTCTTCTGTATCAAGCCTTCCTTGGCTTTGATTAACCGGACCATTGCGTCGTTATACGGCGTCGGCACTCCGGTGCGGCGTCCGGCCGCACAAATCGCCCCGTTGATGTGATCGATTTCGCTCGGATGCCCGGTCTCCAAATCGAACGCCATCGAACTCTTGCTGTCCGCACCCACCGCAATCACTTCGGTCACATACTGCCACGGGTTCGCGAACGGCAGATTGATCTTCAGGGCGGCGGCGACTTCGGCGGCTTCTTCGGCGAGCGCCTCGGCGAGCCGCGCCGCGTTCGGCTCCTTGAGAATCTCACCGGCGTCGCAGTCGAGCAGTGCACTAAGGGCGTTGATCGCGGCATTCGCCACCAGCTTGCCCCACAGATGCGGCCGGATGTCGTACACCACGGCGGCTCGCATGCCGCTTTGCGTCAGCAGCTCCGCAATGCCGCGCGACGTTGCCGGCGACGCTCCGCCGGAGCCGACGATCGTGTTGCCTTCCTCGGAGCTGCGCACGCGGCCGGGGCCGACGGTCAGCGACGATTCCGTGGTAATGCCGAGCACTACGGGCACCGCGCCCCCAAGTGCAGTCTTGATTGCGTCCTCGTTGCCGACGCCGTTCTGCAGCGAAACGATGGGCGTGGACGGGCTGAGTTCTCCCGCGAACGGCCGCAGCGCGCGCAGCGTGTCCACCGCCTTCACGAACAGAAACACCACGTTGGAACCAAAGAGATCGCGCGACTTTCTACCGGTGCGCACCGCTCGCGGCGGCGCGTCGTTTACCGACAGACCGCCCGAGCGTTCGATTTCGTCTAAAATCTGCCGGTTGCTGTCGAGCATCGTCACATCGCACCGCGACGCAAGATGGAACCCGAAGAGTGTGCCCATAGCACCCGAACCGATGATTCCGACGCGCGTTCTGCCCTGCTCCATCGGACGCGGAGTTCGCGGCTCCTACTGGCGCTCCCGTCTTGCGAACGCTAAGGCCAACCCTTGCACGGCGAGGCCGCACGAGAACCCGCCGATGTGCGCGAAGTACGCCACGCCGCCTTGATTCACGCGCGGATCGAACGTGTCGAAGCCCAAAAAGAACTGCAGCGCGGCCCAGACGCCGATCACGACGAGGGCGGGGAGCCGCAGAAACAGCGGAAAGCATCCGATCGGCGTTATCGTGTCGATGGTCGAACGCGGAAACGTTATCAAGTACGCGCCCATCACTCCGGCGATCGCGCCGGATGCGCCGATTTCGGGCACGCGGCTATTTGGCGCAACGAGCGTCTGCACGAGGCCGCCCGCGATGCCGCAGAGGAGATAAAATCCGATGAATGCCGCCCAACCCTGAAACCGCTCCACGCGCGGGCCGAATACGACGAGAAAGAGCATGTTAAAAAAGATGTGCGCGATTCCGCCGTGCAAGAACGTCGACGTCAGCAGCGTCAGAACGTACGGATGCGGCGAAGGCGGCGGGAGTTGCACGTGGTGCGTCAGATCGTACGGCACCAGTGCGAACGCGTTGATTGCGCGAGCCGGCGACGGCGCGGTGAGCTCGCGGTAGAAAAAGTACACGTTCGCCGCGACGATGGCCCAGACGCCTGCGGCGAGATAACGCGGCGCGCGTTCGTCGCGGTATGGAATCACGGGGTTCTAGAAGTTCAGCTGTAGCCCGTACACCGTGCGCCGGTCCGAACGCGTCGTGTCGCGCTCGCCCAAGAACAGCTGCGCCCATTGCATGACGTTCAGATTTCCGTACACGTCGAACGTCGGACGGCGCAGATCGTAGATGCGCGTTTCCGCGCCGAGTTTACCGGAATTGCACGCTGCGAGAATACCGATTTGCGAGTACAGAATGCCGCCTCCCGCGCGAACGCATCCGGCGTTCTTCAAGCCGACGAGATTCCAGGTCGTCTTACCGCCGATGTCGTTTGCGCCCGCCATCGCACTGATGCTCCCATGGGGCAAAAAGATCGCATTGAGGTCCGCTTGCGGTCCGCGGTCGTTCGTAAGCAGCGGGCTGGGACCGCTCACCGATTGCGCGCTCAAATAACCGACGCGCGCCTGCACCGCGACGAGGTTGGACGCGATGCGCGCCAGACCGCCGCTCAGACTCCGCGCGCCGTTCGGATTCGGCGTTTCCGTACCGGGCGGCGGCAGGGCGTTGGGCCCCTTCGGCAACGGATACGGCGTCGCGCCCGCGTCCACACCGTACACGTTGCTGCGTCCGCCCAACGTGCCGAGCAGCGAATCCGCTTTCTGCATCGTGGCATCCAAATTTGCGACTGTATCGCGCAGTTGTGCTTGCGTTTGCGGATTTGCCGAGATCGTGCGCAAGTCGCTGGTGACGCCCGCAATGTTCGCCGTCAAATCGCGGATGTTGGATGTGGTATCCAGCAGGTTGCCCTTCAGCCGCGGATCGGATGCGAGCGACTGCAGTTGGTCCATCGACTTATTGAGCGCGACCGCAGTTGCATCGAGCGACGAGAGCAGGCTGTCGATGCGGTATTGATTGCGGCTGAGCGTTCCGTTCAACGTGGACGTCATGCTGACGATGTTGCCGCCGGCCTCGCGCATCGTGCCGTTCATCGTTGACGACAGATCGGCGACCGTCCCTTTGAACTCCGACGAAAGCTGGTCCATGTTGGCCAGCGCCGTTTGCAGCGTATCCAACAAGACCGGTTCTCGCTGCTGGAGCAGAGAAAGCATCTCATCCAGCCGGCGCACTTCGCCTTGCCCCTGTTGCATCAAATCGGAGATGGACGCAACGGGCGTTCCGACCGGCTGATCCGCAATCGGTTGGATTTCTTTCGGCAGAATTGCTTCGGGCGGCAACGGCGTAGCGATATACCCGGGCGGGAGGCGGTGCGGCACGGGCGGGACGATCATCAAATTCGGCGTTCCCGTCAGCGGCGCCTGAATCATGAACCGCGAGTCCTTCGGAATGTTGATCCCGTTTTGAATTGCAAGTATAACGTCGACGGT
>DASZHD010000049.1:0-19183 GCA_035938175.1 Vulcanimicrobiaceae bacterium | reverse complement strand
GGTCGAGAAGCGGTTGCGGGGCGTTCGCCGCGTAGGGATTTGCGATCGTGTTCACGGCGCCGGTGTTCGGGTTGGTAATCGTAAACGTCGGAACCGCATTCTGACCCTGCCATACGCCCGTCCCGCACTGCGCGTATGCGCCGGTTCCGGGTTGGCCCGCCGCCGGATTGGTGGACGGATTGCAGGCCGACGTGTACGAGTTGTACTGCGCAATGTAGTTGTTCAGCGTATCGATGACGCTGGCGCCGTTCGAAACCGACGCGTACTTCACTTTGCTGTCGGTGTGCGTGTACGAGAACAAGAACGAAAGCCCGTCGCGGTTCAGGTCGCCGCCTTGCAGCGAAAGCTCCACGCCGTCGTTGACCTGCGTGCCGATGTTGAGTCCCGCAAGCGTGCCTTGCAGCGGATTGATCGCCAGGTATTGCAGCTGATTATGGGTTTGGCGGTAGAACGGCGTGATTTTGTACGAAAGGCTTGTTCCGCGGATGTGTTTTTCGAGCGAGATATCGAAGTTATCGGCGGTGTCCGGCCGCACGTCGTGATCGGGATTCGTGTAGCCGAAGGCATAGAATTGCGAAATGAACGATGCGAGATCTTGTTGCCAGGTGTTGTATTGCTGGTACGAGGTTGCAGCCGGGCGCGCGTACCGGCCCGCGGAACCACGTATGACGGTGTCGGGATTCAGCGCCCACGTAAACGCCAGGCGCGGCTGAAACACGTTCGCAACCGTCGTGCTCCCGCCGACGTTCGTCAGCCCCACGCCCGGCACGGGTGCGCCGTTCGCCCACATCGGTGAAAAACCGGCGGGACACGATCCGAACGAAGATCCGTTCCAGGTCGATACCGGTGCGAATCCCGGCGCGCCGCAATTCTCGCGATCGAAGGCATTGAACCAGAACTGGCGTGCAGGATAATTCGACGCCAAGTTATCCAGGCGGTACGCAAAGCGGTCGAACCGGCCGCCGACGTTCACCGTCAACTTTTCGTTGGGGTGGTAGACGTCCGTTAGAGCAACCGAACTGAAATACGGCGCGACGTTGTCCACTTGCGCTGCGTAACCGTTCTCCGTTACGAGCCAATGCGCGCCGGCACTCGCAGCCGGCGTTCCGGCCGGCGCGCTTCCGGGCGCGAGATTGATCGAAAAATCAGGTTGCAGACCGCCCTGGCTCCCCGGGTCGTAGCAACTCCACAGCGCGCCGGTGGAATAGTTGTAGCAGTTGCCGCTGTTGTCGACGTAACTCGAAACGATCGTGCCGAGTCCGGTGCTGCCGAAGAGCGCATTGTACGTTTGCAGGCGTTGCGTTTCGTATGAAATCTTTGCGGTCAATTGATGCTGCGAAGACAATTGATTCGCGTACGTCAGGTTTCCGCCGAAGATGTGGCCGAGCACTTCGTAATCGGGCAGGGACGCGCCGAATGTCAGCTGCGCCGCGTTGCCGCCGAAGATGAACCAGTTCGTGTATTCGCCGTACGTATCGAAACGCAGGAACGAATTGTTGTTGATGTTCCGCTGATACTGCAGCTTCTCAATCGAAAACGCGTTGCTGGAAGAGTCGCGCAGACTCGGATTCAGGAACGTCGACACGGTCGACGGCGTATTGAGCGCGCGCTGGCCGGTGCTGCTTGGAAACGGGCTGTTCACGAGAAGCGATGCGTTCGGGGCTTGCATTAGCGCACCGTTGTAATACACGGAATCCAGCCACGGAATAGGCGTTCCGGGCCAGAAGTTCGCCGTCGAACCGGGGTTGCAATAGTCGCCGATGCTGATGCCGAAGTTCGCGTCGGGCGTGCACGTCACGACGTTTTGCGCGCCGATGTCGTTCGCGGAGCTGTAGAAGTACGTGAAGATGTTGCCGACGGTGTAGAGCAGTTGGACGTCGTCGCGGCCGGCGTCGTGATGGTGCGGAATTCCGAAATGGAAGTTCGCTATCGTTTCGCGATCTTCTTGATACGCCTGTCCGTTGACGCTGCCGGGGTCGAAGTATGCGCCCCAGTTATTCTGCAGCGCACCGCCGCTGCCGTCCAAGATGTGATACACCGCGTTATTCGTCGGAACGTAGAGCGGCATGAAGTACAGCGGATCGCCCCCGCCGTTGAACTGGTTGTCGTAGCGGAACGACTGATTGTCGGCCAGCGTGCCGGCGTAATACGAGAACAGATGATTCGGGGAAGCGCCTCCCGCTTCGAGGGAAAATTTGTGATAGAACGTGGGTCCGCCGATGCCCAAGTCCGCGTTTCCAAAGCCGGGATACGTGCCGGTGCGAACGACTTGATTGATGTATCCGGCGAGTCCCGGTGAATCCGACGTTGCCGGCGTTCCGCCGGTGTACACTTGCACTTCTTGTTGGCCCAGATCGGAGAGCGTGACGATCGGCGCGGCGTCCGATTCACGAATAACGGGAATGCCGTCGAACTCGTACGCAACCTGATCGTAGTCGCCGCCGCGGATGTACACACTCTGATACCAGCCCTGCTGTCCCGTCGGCATCGAGACACCGGGCGCGCTCGCGATTGCGCTGTATGCCTGGTTGAGAGCTCCGGAACCGCCCAGCGCCATCGCGGCGCGCTGACCGGTGGGGTTCAGCGAGTAGACGTCGCTCGTCGTTCCCGGATGCACCAGACTCTGCGCCGCGCGGGAGCGGACTTGGGCAATCGTCTTGATCGACTTCACCAACGCGACGTTGACTTCCGTGGATTGGTCGGCGAAGACGGAGTAGCCGGGGAGCGACTGTGAGTCGTAGCCCGTCTTCTGAACGCTGACGGTGTACGAATCGGGCGTAAGCGAGATGAACGCAAAGTTCCCGCCGGAATCGGTCGTCGCCGTCGCGCTTTGTGCTGCCGACGCGACCACGACCGTAGCGCCGGCTACGGGCGCGCGCGTACCGGAGTCGATGACGCGCCCCCGCAGCGTGCCGGTCGTGCCGGCGAACGCGTTGGCGGGCATCAGGCAAGTTACGATCGCCGCGATGAGTGCGATGGCCGGAAGTCGCAGGGTGAACAATACGGATACCTCGCTATGTGCGGACCAGCGCGTATTTGGGTTTAAGTCTACGCCCGCGGAAACGGGCCTTCCACGTACGCGCGGACCAAATTCCCCTCGCAATTCTGTCTTTACGCCACAATTACCATTCCCGCTGCTCGATATCCAGTAAGCGCGTTGCCAATTGAAGGCGGAAACGCACGTCCGGATCGTCGAGGTCGATCTGCAGCGCTTCGGTCGCGCGATCGAGGCGGTACCGCAGCGTATTGGGATGAATCGCCAGCACCTGCGCGGTTTGTCGAAAATGAAATCCGTTGCGGGCCAGCGTGAGCAGCGCCTGTGCCAGGTTCTCGCCGTTCTTTCGGACGCGCAGCGGCGCGAACAGATCGTCCAAAAAGGTCTCGCGGGCCTTGGCATCGCCCGTGATGACGCGCGGAACCAGCAAATCGTCGTACGAGCATATCGCGGGCCGGTAGCGGTACGAAAACAACGACAGTGCTTCGCGGTAGCTCCGCCGAACGCCGTCGGCGCCGTCGTGAACGCGCCCGAGCACGATCTGCAGAGAAGAGTCGCCGAGGGCTTGGGCGATCGGCTCGACGGGCTTGTTCTCCGGCAGCAAAAACGGCACGTTGTTCAAATTGACCGTGACGAGCTGCTCGACGTTCATCTGTTTGAGCGCATCCCGGACGCGCGCGGCAATGCGATCGCGGCGCAGGACCGCCTCGCGCCCGAGCGGCAGTTCTTCGGGAACGCGAACGATGCCGACGCGATAGCGCCCGCGCGGATCGAACCCCAACAGCCGCACGCGCTCTTCGGCGACGGGCTTTTCTCCGGGCTCCGATTCGAGCAGCGAGAGAAACGACGCGTATCCCAAACGCGACTCCACCGACGCAAGTTCGCGCTGATGCGCGATGTGAATCGCGGCCACGAGCGCCGCATGTTCGGCGGCCCGGTGATCCAGCTCCGAAAGCGGCGAAGCGCCTTCGATAATCCATACCATCCCCGCCAATTCGGAACCAATCCGGATCGGGCACACGACGCGCGCGGCGGACCCTACTTCGGGCATCGCCGGAACGCGCAGCGGCTTTTCGGCTGCGCGAATATGCCGCGCCATTCCGCTGCGCTCCAGCGCGCGCATCATCGCTTGCGGTGTTTGCGCGTGCTCGAGCGTTTCGCGCCGCACGTCGTCGTGCGATTCGTCCACGGAACAATGCGCGAGCAATTTTCCCGAAGGATCTTCGAACGTGACCGACCGGTTGATCAGGCCGCACAAACTCTTGGCCAAATCATCCAAACTGGCGTTGCGCGTTGCGGCGCGCGTGAGCGCGCGGTGAATCTGTTCGGAACGCTCGATGATGCGGTAGGGCTCGGCAGTCACGGCTTTGTGCAGTTCCTCCGTGATGCGCACGAACGGAACTTCCCACGGAATCTCGAGCAGCGGCAGACCGCTGAGATCGGCCTGCTCGCGCGCCGTTTCGGAAAACTCGTCGACGAATTTGGGAACCGCCATGCCGAAGGCCGCGACACCCGCCGTCGCCAGCGAGGAAATGTGCAGCCGCTGTTCTTCGTCGGATTTCGGCCAGGCGTAGCCGCTGGTCAGGATCATGAAGCCCGGCCGGACCCAGGGGATGGGGTCGGGCATGTCCACGACGTGCGACCAAAGCACGTCACGGTCGAGGCCCGACCGGCCGGCGACCACACGGGCCGTCTGGAGCGAGGGCAAGTCGAGGACGTCCTTAAGCTTCATGGACGAAAATCCGGCATAATTTTGTGGATTCGCCACGTAGAGTGCAGGCCCCGCGGCCCGGTACACTGGAAAGCAACCTGTACCACGGAAAGGCCTTGAGCTGTGCAGCTTGCCGGCGCCCAAACCGAGTCGCTCCTGAATCGCCGCGCGGACAGCGTGGCCCGCGGCGTGGGGAACGCCCACCCGATCTTCTTGACCCGCGCGCTGGGCGCTCGCGTCTGGGACGTCGAGGGGCGCGAGTACCTCGATTTCGCGGGCGGAATCGGCGTCCTGAATGCCGGTCACTGCAATCCGGCAATCGTCGCCGCCGTGCAAGAGCAGGCATCGCGGCTTACGCACACGTGTTTTCAGGTGGCGATGTACGAGCCGTACGTGCAAGTCTGCGAAGCGCTGAACCGCGCCGCTCCGGGTCCGACTCCCAAGAAAACGCTGCTGTTGACGACCGGCGCGGAAGCGACGGAAAACGCGGTCAAAATCGCGCGCGAGTACACGCGCCGTCCCGCCGTCATTGCGTTTCAGTACGGCTACCACGGACGCACCCTGCTCGCGCTTTCGATGACCGGCAAGAACGCGCCGTATAAGCAGCATTTCGGCCCGTTCTGCAGCGAGATCTACCACGCGCCGTATCCGCACGAACTGCGCGGCTGGAGCGTTGAACGTTCGCTCGCGGCATTGCGCGACGTGTTTGCAACGCAGGTCGCGGCCGATCGCGTCGCCGCGATCATCATCGAGCCGGTTTTGGGCGAAGGCGGATTCGTACCCGCGCCTGCGGCCTTTTTGCAAGAGCTGCGCCGCATCTGCGACCGTGAAGGCATCGTGCTGATCTGCGATGAGGTGCAAACGGGCTTCGGGCGCACGGGCCGCATCTTTGCCTGCGAACATGCGGAGATCGAGCCGGACCTGATTACCGTCGCGAAATCGCTCGCCGGCGGTTTGCCGCTGTCCGCGGTCGTCGGCAAACAGCATATCATGGATGCGCCCGAGCCCGGCGGACTGGGCGGAACGTACGCCGGCAATCCGATCGCGTGCGCCGCCGCGCTTGCGACGTTCGAGATCATGAACGATGCGTTTCTCGAACGCGCGCGGGAGATCGGAAGCGCGATCTTCCAGGCGTGCACCGGACTGAAAAAACAATTCGATGCAATCGTCGACGTGCGCGGTCTAGGCGCAATGGTTGCGATGGAGTTGAACAGCGCGCGCGCCTGCGAGTCGATCGTCGCGCAGGCACGCGAGCGGGGACTGTTGCTGCTGCTCGCCGGAACGGGCAACGTCATCCGCTTTCTCGTGCCGCTCGTCATCAGCGACGCCGACATTCAGACGGCGCTCGCGCGCCTGCAGCAAAGCTGCCAGGCGGTTTTATCTGAACCTGAGGTGATAAAAAATTAGTGAACGCTCGATACCGGACGCATACGCCTATACGTCAACCGTTCTCGATCTGATAGCAAAGCCGGAGATCACCGGCGAAGACGCCGCCTGGATTACGCGCGAAACCGTGGAATCGTTTCGCGATCACGTCAATCCGGGATTCCTGGAATACCGCAAGGCCACGTCGGTCGATCGCGCCGCGGCCGCGGTTGAGTGGGCCGACGCGGGGCCCAATTCCTACCGCGACGTCAACGGCAAGGAGTATATCGATTGCCTGGGCGGCTTCGGCATCTTCAATGTCGGACATCAACATCCCAAGGTCGTCAAGGCCGTCACCGATCAACTGCGGCGGCAGCCGCTGCACAGTCAAGATTTGCTCGATCCGTTGCGAGCCATGCTTGCGAAAACGCTGGCCATGCTGACACCGGGCGACTTGGAGTTTGCGTTTTTCTGCAACAGCGGCACCGAAGCCGTTGAAGGCGCGCTGAAACTGGCGCGCATTCGCGATCCCAAGAAGCAAACGATCGTCGCGGCCACCAAAGGATTCCACGGAAAGAGCTACGGATCGCTGTCCGCCAGCGCGAAGGCCGAGTTCCGCCGCCCGTTCGGGCCGATGCTTCCCAACATCGAGCACGTGCCGTTCAACGATTTGCCCGCGCTGCGCGACATGTTTTCGTCGTGCAAGGCGGTGGGCGAGGACGTCGGCGCGGTAATTTTGGAGCCGATACAGGGCGAGGGCGGCGTCAATATTCCCTCGGACGACTACCTGCCCGGCGTGCGGGCGCTGTGCGACGAGTTCGGCGCGCTGCTGATTCTGGACGAAGTGCAAACCGGAATGGGGCGCACGGGCAAGCTGTTCTGCTGCGACCACTGGGACGTCGCGCCGGATATCATGTGCCTGGCGAAAGCGTTCGGCGGCGGCGTTATGCCCGCGGGCGCGGTCGTCGGCACGCGCGAAGTCTTTTCGAAGATCTTCACGAATCCGTTCTTGCACACCACGACGTTCGGCGGCAATCCGCTTGCCTGCGCGGCGGCGTTGGCGACCTTCAACGTGCTGATCGAAGAACGGCTTCCGGAGCGCGCGGCCTTCATGGGAGAATATCTGCTCTCGGGGCTGAAGCGCGCGGTGAGCGGTTACGAAGACATCGTGGTCGACGTGCGTGGAAAAGGCTTGCTTATTGCACTCGAATTCGTGAACGATCGCGCCGGCTTCGAGCTGGGCAAACAGCTTTTGGAACGCGGGGTACTGGTATCGGGCACGCTCGTGAACGCGCGCGTGGTCCGGGTGGAACCGCCGCTGACCATCGAGCAATCGCAGGCGGACTACGTCTGCAGCGCGATCTCCGACTCTTTGCGCTCACTCAAACGTGTCGCTGCTGCGAGGTAAAACATGCAAACTCTGGACCGTTCTACTTCTCCCGATGAACTGCTGCGCAATCTGACGCGCTCGGCGAACGACACGCTGCTGATGTACGTCGACGGGCGATGGTGCGACGCATCGGACGGCGGCACGCGTGCATTAGTAAATCCATCCAACGACGAAACCATCGCGGCCGTTGCCGAAGCGACGCGCGAAGACGCCGAACGGGCGATAAAGAGCGCCCACGCCGCCTTTTATGACGGCCCGTGGGGCGAAATGACGGCACTCGATCGCGCGCGCTTACTGCTGCGCTTGGCCGACAAAATCGAAGAGCACGGCGCCGAGTTTGCGCGCATCGACACGTTGAACGGCGGCAAGCCGATCCGCGAAACGGAATTCGACGTGACGGACGCGGCGAATTGCTTCCGCTATTACGCGGGCTTGGCGACCAAACCGTCCGGACAAACGTTCGACGTTCCCGCTCCTTCACAGTCGTTCGTCGTGCGCGAACCGATCGGCGTGTGCGGGCAAATCATTCCGTGGAACTATCCGCTTTTGATGGCGGCATGGAAACTCGCGCCGGCACTGGCCGCCGGAAATACCTGCGTGTTGAAGCCAGCTGAACTGACGCCACTCTCCGCGCTTCGCCTGGCAACGCTGTTCGAAGAGCTCGAATTTCCGGCCGGTGTTGTCAACGTCGTAACCGGCGCGGGTGCTACAGCGGGCGCCGCAATCGCGGAAAGCCATCTGGTCGATAAAGTCGCCTTCACCGGCGGCACGGTGACGGGGCGATCGATCATGCGCGCCGCAACCGGTAACTTGAAGAAGATCTCCCTCGAACTGGGCGGCAAATCGCCGAACGTCGTGTTTGCGGATGCGGACTTCGACACGGCCGTCGACTATGCGCTATTCGGCATTTACGCCAACGCGGGGCAAGTGTGTTCCGCCGGATCGCGGCTGATTCTGCAAGAACCGATCTACGATCGCTTCATGGAACGGCTGGTCGAGCGCGCCAAGAAGATCCGCGTCGGCGACGGATTCGATCCCCAAACCGAAATGGGGCCGCTTATCTCGCGCGCCCACACGGAAAAAGTGCAAAACTACATCGCCGTGGGAATTCAAGAGGGCGCGCGGGTCGAGTGCGGCGGCAACCGCATCGGCGATCGCGGCTGTTTCATCGCGCCGACGATCTTCACGAAAACCGATCCGAAGATGCGGATCGTGCAAGAAGAGATTTTCGGCCCCGTACTCGTCGTCCAAACCTTCAAGGATGAGGCCGAGGCCGTTGCGCTTGCGAACGACACGATCTACGGTCTCGCAGGCGCGGTCTTTACCCAAGACGTCGCCAAAGCGCACCGCGTCATTCGCAAGATGCGCGCGGGCATCACGTGGATCAACACGTATCATCCCACCTACAACGAAGCGCCGTGGGGCGGATACAAGCAATCCGGCATCGGCCGCGAGCTTGGGACGTACGGCTACGATGCTTATACCGAGGTCAAACAGATCAACGTGAATCTGGCCGTCGAGCCGTCGGGGTGGTTTTCGGAGTGAGTCTCACGCTGCGTAAAACGTCGCGCGTGCTCACGCCGTGGAGCGCGCAAGCCAACCGCAACGTTCCCACGATCGTGCGCGGCGAACGATCGTACCTATACGACGAAAACGGAAAACGGTACGTCGATTTTTCGGCGGGCCTCGTCGCGGTGAATCTCGGCCACGCGCACCCGAAACTGGTAGCTGCGATCGCCGAGCAGGCCGCCGCCGTGTGCTATGTCGCTCCGAGCTTGGGCAACGACAAGCGCGAGCGCCTGGCGGATGCGATCGTCGAACTGGCTCCGTGGTCCGAAGGCGGACGCGTTTTCTTTACCGCCGGCGGCGGCGAGGCCAACGAAGACGCCGTCAAGATCGCGCGGACGCTGACGAACCGGCACAAGATCCTCACCGCATATCGATCGTTTCACGGGTCCGCGCCGGGAGCCGGAACGCTTACCGGAGAAAACCGCCGCTGGCCAAACGAGCCGGGAATTCCCGGCGTGGCGCGCTTCTTTGCACCATTCCCGTATCGCAGTCCGTTCCATACGCGCGACGCCGCCGAAGAGACGCAGCGCGCGATCGCGCATTTGGAAGACGTCATTCTATATGAAGGCCGCGAGCGCATCGCCGCCATTCTCATCGAACCGATCGTCGGCTCCAATGGGGTCGTACTCTACTCCGAGGGCTATTTGCGCGAGTTACGCAAGGTTTGCGATCGCTACGGCATTCTGCTGATCTTTGACGAAGTCATGACGGGCTTCGGACGAACGGGAAAGCCGTTTGCTTCTCAAACGTTCGACGTTACGCCGGACATGTTCACGTTTGCCAAAGGCGTGACGTCGGCATACGTTCCTCTCGGCGGCGTTGCGGTTCGCGAATCGCTTGCGTCATATTTCGACGAAACACCGCTTCCGTGCGGGCACACCTTTTCAGGACATCCGCTCGCAATGGCCGCGGGCGTCGCGACGCTCGAAGCCTATGAAGACGTGTTCCCGCGCGTGCCCGGCGTTGAGAAGTCACTGCGCGATTCGCTGCTTCAATTGCAGCAGCGCCATCCGTCCATCGGCGAAGTGCGCGGCACTGGCGCCTTTTTCGCGTTGGAGCTCGTGAAGGATCGCCAGACGCGCGAGCCGCTGGTGGAATGGCAGGGTAAACAGACGTTGAACGCCTTCGTCGCCGATCTGCTCTCGCGCGGCGTCTACGTTTATGCGCGTTTCAATACCATCATCATCGCGCCGCCGCTCGTCATCGAACCCGCAGAGATCGCCGAAGCGGTCGCCGGATTCGATGCGGCGCTCGGCTCGCTCGAGCAATCGCTTTAGGAGCCGTCATGGCAGTCGAAATGTTGGAAGTCCGCAATCCCGCGACCGGCGAGGTGATTGCGAATTTGCCCGCCGCGTCACAAGAAGATTGCCGGCTTGCGGTCGAGCGGGCCGCGCGAGCGTATCCGGAGTGGTCGCAGCGCCCGGTCGTAGAACGTGCGCGCCTGCTCTTCCGCTACGCGGATGCGCTCGAGCGCCGGTTCGAAGATCTCGCGCGCTCGGTTTCCAGCGAGAACGGTAAGACCATCGGCGATGCGCGAGCGGAGGTTCGCCGCGGAATCGAAGCCGTTGAGTTCGCTTGCGGAATGCCCACGCTGATGATGGGCGACGCGCTTGGGAACGTCGCGCGCGGCGTCGATTCCGTCAGCCTGCGATTCCCGTTAGGGGTTTGTGTGGGCATCACGCCGTTCAATTTTCCCGCGATGATTCCGCTGTGGATGATGCCGATCGCCGTCGCTGCGGGCAATACGTTCGTGCTCAAACCATCTCCGCAGACTCCGGTCACGTCGGACATGCTGTATCAGATTTCGAATGACAGCGGCTTTCCGTCCGGCGTCTTCAACGTCGTGCATGGCGGCGCGCAGGCCGTCGAGGCGCTTATCGAAGCGCCTGCAGTGCAAGCCGTTTCGTTCGTGGGATCTTCGAGCGTCGCGCGCAGCGTTCAGGAGCTTGCGGTGCGGCACCACAAACGCGTGCAAGCGCTGGGCGGGGCGAAGAATTACTTGATCGTGATGCCGGACGCGGCGAACGAACAGACGCTGAACGCGGTGCTCTCCTCGGCATTCGGCGGTGCGGGGCAACGGTGTTTGGCGGGGTCGGTCGTCGTAACGGTCGGCGATGCGGCGCGGACGTTCGTGCCGATGCTGGTCGAGGCGGCGCGCGCGCTTCGAATCGGACCGGGAATCGACGCCGACGTTGACATGGGTCCCGTGATCAGCGCGCAGTCGCGGCAGCGCATCACCGGGTATATCGCACGCGCACGGGAATCCGGCGCGAAGGTGCTGCTGGACGGGAGTCAATCGCAAACCGGCGAGGCGTTCATCGCACCGACGATTTTCGACGACGTCGATCCGGACAGCGAACTGGCGACTGAGGAGATCTTCGGTCCGGTCGTTGCCGTCGTGCACGCGGATTCACTCGATACGGCGATCGACATCGCCAACCGTTCGCGCTACGGCAACGCGTCTTCGATCTTTACCGCGGACGGCAAAAGCGCGCGCGAATTCGGTCAGCGCATTGCCGTCGGTATGGTCGGCATCAACATCGGCGTTGCCGCACCGATGGCATTCTTTGCGTTCGGCGGCGTGAAAGATTCGATCTTCGGCGATTTGCGCTGCCACGGCAAGGACGCGGTAGCGTTTTATACGCAGCAGCGTGTGGTTATTTCGCGCTGGCCATAACCGTTCGTGCGGCAACCGTAGACGACGCGGAACCCATCGCGCATGTGCACGTCGCCTCGTGGCACGCTAACTATCGCGGCTTAGTGCCCGACGAACAGATCGAGGCTCGCAGCTTGGACGTGCGTCGCGATCAATGGCGAAAATGTTTCGACGATCCGGCGCGTATTACGCTAGTCGCGCAGGAACGAGAACAGATCCAGGGCTTCGCGAGCGCTTTGCTCATCGACGCCAAGACGCACGGCTTTGAAAGCTACCTGCAAACGTTGTACCTGTTGCCCGAAGTGCAAGGCCGCGGTATCGGCCGCGACCTGCTTCGCGAACTCGCTCGACGACTGCGCGAACGAGGAATCACGAGCATGGCGCTGCGGACGCTGCGCTTGAACCGCGCGAGAACGTTCTACGAGCGTCTGGGAGCGCGCCTAGTGCCGGAAGGGATCGCGAACGACGCCGGGCAGTTTGACGATGTCGTCTACGCCTTCGACGACATCCGCGTTTTAGAATAACTCCTAGTCCTCGGAAACCTGCGCAGCCGTCGCGAATACGCGGTCGCGCTCCAGCAGCAGACGTGCGTGCCGGTCGCTGCCCGCGACCGCCGGCGCGTCCGAACGCCAAAACGCGAATGGAATCCCGATCAGGAGTCCGACCAAAGCGATGAGCTGCAGCGAGCGATCTTCCGTCGCAATCGTCGCGCCGATTACTCCCAGCAGCGCAGCCGCACCGATGCTCGGGATAATGACCCCGCGCCAGCGCCGCGCCGTTTTCCAGAATATTCTCGTTGCAGCGGCCGCGCTGAATACGAACAGCAAACCGAGAAAGACCGAACTGGCGTTGAGCACGGCGTTGAGTGCGTCGGCCGCGGTCTTTGAAAAGCCGGTGAGCAGCTCGCACGCGGTCACAAGGATAGCGACGACCGCAAGCGACCACAGCGGCTCGTTGCGCGCGTCCAATTTTCCGAGCGCGCGCGGTAATACGCCGTCGCGGCCCATCGCAAAAACGGAACGCGACAGGTACAATATCGTCGTCCACAACGTCGAGCACGTCGAGACGAGCACTGTCGTGATGATGACCGGCCGCCAAGCACCGCTTCCGAGCAAGTCCGCCACGTACCGCATCGCGTCGGCCTGATTTGCGACGAATCCGGCGATGCTGCCCAAGTGCAGATACGCCGCTGTCGCTCCGGCCAGCACGATCATCGTCACGACCAACCCCATGATGCCACCGCGCCCCGCTTCACGGCCGTCGCCCTGCACTTCTTCCGAAGCTGACGCGGAGACTTCCCAGCCGTCGCTCATCCATACGCCAAGCGTCATGGCCGTGATGAATCCGAACAGCGAAACGCCTGCAACTTGCGCGCCGCTTACTCCGGCGGCACCAACTGGATGCGGTATTGCGTGATGCGGAAGCACCAGCGCAACCGCTGCGCTCACACCCAGAACGCCCAGTTCCAGCGCGAGGGCAGTGGCGGTTACCACCGCCGTAGGGCGCAACCCAACGTACAAGAGAATAGTGCTGCCGATAATCCACACCGCACCGACCGCGGCATCCCAAACCGGATCTTGCGCTCGATTCGGCGCCAGCAGATCGAGCGTGTAGATACCGGCGGGGACGGCGATCGCCATCGTGGCGAAAAAGTTCGAAAGTAGAAGCAACCATGCGCCGTACGCGCCGGCGCGCGAACCGAACGCCAAACGAATCCACGAATACGACGACCCGGCGTTGGGTGCGACGCGTGCGAGTTGTGAAAAGCCGATCGCGATGCAGAGCATGATCGCGCCGAGCGCGACGAGGGAAACCGGTGCTAACCCTCCGGCCGCAGCGACCAACGGCCCCATGGTCGAGGCGATGCTGTATGCCGGTCCCATTGCCGCCGACGCCAGCACCGAGATATCGAAAAAGCGCAAGACGCGCGGCAAGCGGCGCGTCACTTTAGGGTACGGAACCAGCCTTCCGCTGTCCGTCCGTCCACGTCAAAACGCGCGGCCGAAAGTGCAGACGGCCAAGCAGCGCTTCGTAGTCGTCCGCCGTCACGTCGTTCCACGGTTTGCCCAGCAGCGCAATCAGCGCCGCCTCGACGACGTTGGTTCCGAACGACCGGCCTGCAAAATCCGGTGTCGTCGTAATCAGCATGCTCACCCCGCGCTTTCGCAGCTCGTCGACGTCGTTTTGCGTGACGGTGTTCGTGAGCACGATCTTTCCCTCAAGATCGTCCGGCATAAACTGCCGCATGAAGTGGAAGTCTCCGGCGATGATGTCCGCGTCGTGGTAATACTGCGGATATTTGGGCTGCGGCGGCTTATCTTGCTTCTTGCCGGTGGGATAGAAGAACTGAAACGGCAGCTTGCACGCGTCCGGAAGATATTTTTCAGCCATTTCCTCGAATTCGTGCAAGCCCTTTACGGGTTTGTCGAGATCCAGCGCAAAGATGAAATCGCCGAACAGCACGTCGGCGCCGGCGTCCACCAACGCTTGGGCCATTCCAAAGCGATCCAAAGCGCTGACCATCAGCACCTTTTTTCCGCGCAAGTCGATCCCGAGATCTTCTTGCATGTACCGCACGGCTTCGCGCTCAAGCGTATTCTTTAAACCGCTCCCGTCGACGACCGGCGTAATCTTTGCGGCCTCCAAAAGGCGCAAACCGTCGCGCAGCGCGTAGCGGTGCTTGCCCGCATACAAGTACACGTCTATGCCGCCCAGCCCGATCGCGTCGACTTTCCCGTCGAGTTCGTGCACCTTTGCAATGGCGGCATCGAGCTTTCCGTCGGTTCCCACACGCGAAATATCGAACTGCTCTCCGAGAAGATCCACGACGGCGCGGTGATCGCGCGAACTGCTGCCCAGCGAAACGGAGACGATGGTCTTCATCGTGCGATGCTCTGCGCTTGCGGAGATGACGTTTCGCTGCGGCGTTCCTGTGCGGCCGCGCGCGTTTCTCGAATTTTCTCCGAAGTTATTGCAGCATCGAACGCGCGCATGTCGGCAAGGCGGAATCCGCAGCGGGTGGCCATCTCTTGGATCTCGACGACTTTCTGCAGTTCGATGCCGCGGCCGAGCGTGTAGCTCTCCAGCCGGTTCTCGAGCGCGAGAACCATCGTTTCGCTCATGCACGCGAGCGCGGTGCGCGGCGGCAAATTGGTGTCCCAATCCAATCCGGGTTCGCGCACACGTTCGAATCGCACGTCGCCCGGTACCAGCATATTGCCGCCTTCGGTTACGAGCACGTCGGGACGTTCCAGCGCAACGCGCCGGCTGACGTCGTGCGGAAGTGAAAGCTCGCAGACGACCGCACCGGTCTGCAGATCCTCGGGTTCGATGACGTCTTGCGTCGAACTCGTCGCGGTCAGAATCAATTGGCCTTGGCGGACCGCCTGCGAAATATCAGTCGTATACGATGCACTGCACGGCAGAGCGTCTTTGATCGACTCGTAATATTTCTCCAGGCGTGTATTGTTGCGCGCGACCAAGATAACGTGTTTTACGCGCGGCGCGATCAGCCGAACGCACGCGCCACCGATCGATCCCGTTGCTCCAACGACGACGGCGGTTGCGTTTGCAACGTCCACGTCCATCTCTTGAGCGCCGCGGAAGAGGCTTTCGATTCCGGCTGCGATCGTCAGCGAATTTCCCGTGGTAACGGGAATCGGCGAACGTTCCGCAATGGTGATGCCGCCGTCTCCGACAACGCCGGTGAACGCGCCAAGCCCGGCAATTTCGGCGCCGAGTTCGGCACCGATCTCGATCGCCCGCGTGATGCGTTTGTACACTTCCTCGCGGGGAAAAGCCATGATCTGTTCCGGAAAGAGCGCCGCCGACACGAACCACCCTTCGGTCTCGCGACCGTCCGGCGTACGCACGCCGGTCACGTGCACTGCGGCCCACGGCGGCATCCATTCCATGATCTTGCGGATGATCGCGGGCCCTTTGCCCTTTGCGGCCGGTTCGTAACGTTCGATGTCTTCCAGCGAGAGCGGATGCACGACGAAACAGAACTTGGGGGTGTTCACGCTCATGCGCTTTTTGAAACCTCGGTCGGGAGCCCCGCATCGCGCGCGGCGGACTCGGCTTGTTTTTTGAGCGCCGCGAGCATCATTTCGCTATTCTCGCGAACTTTGCGCTCGAGCGTGGGGCCGATGAGCTCGGCCAGCGTCGGCACGCCGAAGTCGAAATCGACGCCGAGAACGACCTGCGTTTCGCCGCCGTTTTCGGAAAACGTCCAGGCGCCTTCGAACTTGTCGAGATCGCCTTCCAGCAGTTTGTATTCGATGCGAAGACGTTCGTCGTCGAAACGGTCTTCTTCGGTCCACTCGATCGGCGCTTCTTCCACGAGCGTCTTCCAACGGCTGAGCACGTACGCCGGATGACGTTCGAGAATCACGACCGACTCCACGTCCGGCATGAACTGGGGAAACCGTTCTTGATCTTTTGCCAGTTCATACACGACGCTAGCGGGTGCGGCGATGACGATGGACGTTTCGACGTACGGCATTATTACAGGGCGCCCAGCTTCTCGTAGGCGGTGGCCAGCCCTGCCTCCAGCGCGGCGAGAGCAGCGTCGACTTCGTCCGCGGTTACGACCAGCGGCGGTTCCAGACGAATCACGCGCTGCATGTTCAGCGTCCAGGCTGCGGTTACGCCGCGCTTTACCATCTCCGGAATGATCCAGCCGCCATACCCCTCACTTGTAAGTTCCACGCCGACGAGCAGCCCGAGACCTCGCACGTCTTTTACGACCGCAGGATATTTCGAAGCCAAAGCCGCTGCGCCGCGCAGCAATTGCTCGCCGCGGACGCGCGCGTTTTCTACCAAGCCGTCTTCGATTAAAACGTTCATCGCTGCGAGCGCAGCGGCACACGCGAGTTCGTTGCCGCCGAACGTCGATGTATGCATGACCGGATGTTTCGCGTACGCGGCATTCCACACGGAGGGGCGCGCAATGTACGCGCCCACCGGCATGATTCCGCCGGACAAACCTTTGGCTAGCGTCATGACGTCGGGAACGACGTCGTCGCGATTGCAGCCGAAGAGCGTGCCGCACCGTCCCAATCCCGTTTGCACTTCGTCCGCGATGAAGACCGCGCCGGCGGCGTCGCACGCCTCACGGACCTGGCGCAGATATCCCGGCGGCGGCACGTTGACGCCGCCTTCGCCTTGAACCGGCTCGACGATGAAGGCAGCGGCGTCATGAAGCGCTTGGCGCAGTTCCTCGACCGCGCCGTACTCAACGTGCACGACGTCGGCGATGAGCGGCGCAAATGCTTCTTTAAAATAGTCGCGTCCGCTCGCAGACAGCGCACCGAGCGTTTTTCCGTGGTACGCATCGCGCGTAGCGACGATCTTGCGCCGTTTCGTGGCCGCGCGCGCCAGTTTTATTGCGCCTTCGACCGCTTCCGTGCCGCTATTGGCAAAGAACGAGATCTGCAGATCGCCCGGAGCGAGTTCCGCCAGACGCTTGGACGCGCGCCCGAGCATGACGTTGAACATCGTTTTGCCCGAAAGCGACATGAGCTCCATCTGCTCTTTGACGGCGGCGATGACTTTCGGGTGACTGTGTCCCAACGTGAACACGCCGTAGCCGCCGGCAAAGTCCAGATACGCTTTGCCGTTCTGATCCCAAATCGTCGTGCCGCGCGCTCGCACTTCAACGGGACTGCCCGAGACTTTCATCACGCGCGCAAGCGGCGGGTTCACGTAGTTGCGGTAGTTTTCGTAGACTTCGGTGTAGAGATCGGCGCCCGTCGGCGCATGCCCCTCGACCGGCTCGGGGTCCTTCGACGGGCTCAGGATGACACCGTCGCTCGCGATGACGTCGTCGCTGGTCATGAGCTCGTCCGTCATGCCGCCGCTGCGCGCTCGAGCGAAGCGATCGTTTCACGAACGACGCACACGACGTCGGCGGCGCGATCCAAGTGCATGATGCGTTCGCGCAGCACCGCCGCGTTCGGCATACCTTTCAGGTAGAGCGCTAGATGCTTGCGCATTTGCGGCACGGCACGCGACTCACCGAGTTCCTCGACCATCGTTCGGTAGTGAACGTCGATCGCGTAGCGCAGGCGATCGGCAGCCGCCGGCGCGGGCGCGGGCTGACGCCCTTCCATCAAATCGCGGATCTGCGAGATGAGCCACGGATTTCCAAGCGTCGCGCGGCCCAGCATAATTGCGTCGACGCCGCTCTCACGCATGCGCTGCATTGCGGTGTACGGCTCGTCCAAGTCGCCGTTGCCGATAACGGGAATGTCGATCGAACGCTTCAAGCGTTTGATGTGTTCCCAATCGGCGCTTCCTTTATAGAACTGCCGCGCAGTACGCGCGTGCAGCGTCACCGCTTGAACGCCTACCTGCTGTGCGCGGCGCGCGACCTCGACGTAGACGATGTTTTCTTCGCTCCAGCCAAGCCGCATTTTCATGGTTACGGGGCAGTCCACGGCGTCGACGACCGCCTTCATGATCGCCTCGCACCGATCCACATCGCGCAGGCACGCGGAGCCGCCGTTGATCTTCGTCACCTTGGGAGCTGGACACCCGAAATTGATGTCGACGATGTCGGCACCGCATTCGCGCACGACTTTCGCCGCTTTTGCCATGACCGCCGGATCGTCGCCCCACAGCTGCGTGCTCACCGGCTTTTCCAAGCCGTGCTGATCGATCATTTCCATCGTGCGCTTTGCGCTGGACGCGTATTGCAGCGCGTTTGCGGAAACGAATTCCGTCACGGTCAAACCCAGGCCGAACGGCTTGTAGAGCGCGCGCATCGTGCGGTTCGTCACGCCCGACATCGGCGCCAAGACGAGCGGCGGCCAGATTCGGTGCGGTCCGATGACCAAGGGAGCGGCGGCTGGGTTAGGGGCGCTCATACGGAGCGAGTATAGCACGGCCGCACTGCGCGGGCCTCGACGTTGCTCGGCTGGGGGCAGGGCCGCGGCGTCCGCGGCCCTGCTCTTGTCAGTGCCCCGTTTCGCGCGCCGCGCGCGTGGATTCGTAGAATTTCCGCAAGCCGATCAGGCTCAGGTGTGGATTGACCTCATCGATCACGGTGCTGTGGCGCGCTACGACTTCCGCAAGCCCGCCCGTTGCGACGACGCGCACGTCGGCCCCCATCTCCTCGCGGAAGCGGGCAACGAGCGCCTCGGTCTGTCCCACGAAGCCGAAGACGATCCCTGACTGCAACGCGGAGATCGTGTCGGTCCCTAACGCACGCTTCGGCGCTTCGAGCGCGATCTGCGGAAGCTTTGCGGTGCGGCCGACCAACGCGTCGACGGAGATATTGATACCCGGCGCAATCGCGACCCCGATGTATTCACCTTGCGCCGAAACGGCGATGAACACCGTGGCCGTGCCGTAGCTGATCACGATCACGGGCGAGCCGTACGTTTCGCGCGCACCGAGTGCCGCCGCGACGAGATCTGCGCCGACTTCGCCGGGCCGTTTCGTTTTAATCGTCATCAGCGTTTGCCGCTTTGCGGTCAGCAACACCGGCACGGC
>DASZHD010000048.1:0-96667 GCA_035938175.1 Vulcanimicrobiaceae bacterium | reverse complement strand
GCTCGAAGACATCGCTCCGGTCGTCGGCCAAGTCATGCAGGCGCACGACAACTACAAGTTCCGGGCGCTCGCCGCATCGGATCCGGCGTGGACGATCTACACCGCGTATCTATATCCCGACGAACACCAGCTCGCGTTTGCGAACGACATGAAGGCGCTGCAGGCGTTGCTCGATGCCGGCGACGATTTCGAACGGCCGCGTCCGATCGAGCATACGATCCGCTTCGACGACGTCGAAAAGCGCGACGTGTTCGCACGTGCTATGGCCGATCACGGTTACGAAATCGAAGTCGACGACGGTGTGAACACAGTACGCTGCTGCCGGCGCGACACGATCGATCCGTTCAAAATCACGGAGATGCGCACCGCACTGACGACGCTTGCCGAGGAGTTCGGCGGGTTTTATTCAGGCTGGGCAACCGTTATTCAAAACAACGGCGTGCACTAGTGTCATCGTGAGGTATCGAACGACCCTGAGGAATCGAAGGGCCGCGTCATGTTGAGGTATCGCCTCGTCATGCTGAGGCATCGAAGCACCCTGAGGAATCGAAGGGGCATCTCTCCCCTCCCAACCATCTGAATTGAGCGCCTAAACACGGATGTAGGGTGAAGCGCTCAATTCAGTAGGCCAGCGTTTTGCACGGATGCGAAACGTCGGGCGCGGTTGGGAGGGGAGAGGTGCCCCTTCGATTCCTCAGGGTGCTTCGATACCTCAGCATGATGTGAGCCCTTCGATTCCTCAGGGTGCTTCGATGCCTCAGCATGACTATAAACCCATCATGCGGGCGATCACCAAACGCTGCACTTCGTTCGTCCCCTCGCCGATCTCGTTGATCTTCTGATCGCGGTACATGCGCGAGATCGGATACTCGTCCATGAAACCGTACCCGCCGTGAACCTGCAGCGCTTCGTTGACCACGCGGCGCGAGACTTCGGCTGAATAGAGCTTGGCCAAGCTGGCGGTCTGCGCAAAGTCGCGGCCCTGATCTTTCTCCCACGCCGCCTTCAGCACCATGAGCTCGGCGTGTTCGATCTCGGTGAGCATGTCGACGAGCTTGAACTGGATCGCCTGAAACTTGCTTATGGGGCGGCCAAACGCAACGCGTTCTTTCGCATATTTGTACGCCTCGTCATACGCGCCGCGCGCGAGGCCTACGGAAAGCGCCGCTACCGAGATGCGGCCGCCGTCCAGTATTGTCAAGAAGTTTTTAAGGCCGTCGCCGCGCTGACCCAGCAAATTCTCAGCCGGCACGCGCGCGTCGGTGAAGGCGAGTTCGCGCGTGTCCGAGGCGCGCCAGCCCATCTTTTTATATTTCTTGCTGCGCACGAAACCGGGAGTGTTCTGCTCCACGATCAGGTTGCTGATCTCCGGCTTGCCGTCGGGGCGCGTACCCGTCACCGCGGTAATCGTGGTTCCGCCGCTGATGTCGGTCCCGCTATTTGTAATGAAGGCCTTCGTGCCGTTCACGATCCAGACGCCGTCGCCGGCCACGGCCTTGGTTTGCGTATTGCCGGCGTCGCTGCCCGCGTTCGGTTCGGTCAGGCCGAAGCCCCACAGCATCTTGCCCTGGGCCAGCGGCACCAAATACTTCTGTTTTTGCTCTTCGGTGCCGAACAAATAGAAAGGGCTCGCTCCCAGGGACACGTGCGCGGCCATCGTGATCGCCGTGGACGCGTCGGCACGTGCCAGTTCCATCACGGCCAGCGCGTAACTGACCGTATCGGCGCCGGCACCGCCGTAACGCTCCGGAAACGGCAGGCCCAGTAATCCGAGCTCGGCCATTTCCTTGACAAGGTCGTACGGGAAAGCTTCTTCGCGGTCCATCTCTTCGGCCCGCGGAGCAACGCGCTCGACGGCGAACTCGCGGACAGTCTGCCGGATGGCCTTCTGTTCGTCGGAAAGGTCAAAGTTCATAACAGCCAGAGGTATCCGTACGAACGATTTGAAAACTCCTTTTGCAGCGATGATCTCATTACGCGGCGTCTCTCTCGTGTATCCGAACGGAGTCCGCGCCATCGACGGGATCGATCTCGAGATCGGTAAAGGCGACTTCGTCTTCCTCGTCGGGCACTCCGGGACCGGGAAATCCAGCCTCCTGCGGCTTCTCTATCGCGAAATGATCCCAAGCAGCGGCGAAATAACCGTTGACGGCATCCGCGTCGACAAACTGCGCCGCGGGCGCATTCCCACACTGCGCCGGCACCTGGGCGTAGTGTTTCAGGATTACAAATTGCTGAGCGACAAGACGGTTTGGGAAAACGTTGCGTTTGCTCTGCAAGTAACCGGCGCGCATGACAAGGACGTGCTGCGGCAAGTGCCGCGCGTACTGGATTTGGTAGGCCTGGCGCACAAAGCCCGCATGTACCCGAACGAGCTCTCCGGCGGCGAGCAGCAGCGCACGGCAATTGCGCGAGCGCTGGTCAACAATCCGAAATTGCTGCTGTGCGACGAGCCCACCGGCAACCTGGATCCCGCGAATACCACCGAAATCATGGATCTGCTGGGACGCATCAATCTCAAAGGCACGACGGTCGTCGTTGCAACGCACAATCAAGCGGTCGTCGATCGCATGCGCCGCCGCGTGGTGCGGCTGCAAAATGGAAAGATCGTCACCGACGAAGAGCGAGGCTATTACTTCCTTGGACTGGGGCAAGATCAAGTTCTTTCTGGGTGAAGTTTTCCGGAACTTCACCCGCAACGCCGGAATGCAGGCAACTGCAATCGGCACTGTCGCCGTCACCATCGTGCTGCTCGGCGTTTTTTTGTATGTGCGGGCCTCGATCGCGCATTTGGGCAACGACGTATTCAGCCAGATTACGATTTCGACGTACATGAAGAGCGACGCAACGTCTTCGCAAATCTCCGCCGTCCGAACCGCCCTCGCAAAAGATCTCCGCGTTGCAAGCGCGCAATACATTCCGAAAAAACAGGGGCTCAAAGAGCTGCGCGACCGGATGAAGGGGCAGATCGACGCCTCGCTGCTCACCGAAAACCCGTTGCCCGACAAGTTTCGCGTCTCCGTGCGCGATCCCAACGAAGTACCTGCGGTAGCCGCGTCGATCCGCAAGCTGCCCGGCGTCGACACGGTCGAGTACGGCCGCGACGTCGTTCAACGGCTGCTGCAGCTCGCGAACGTGGCACGGCGGGTCGGCATCGCGCTCATCGTCATTTCGATCCTCGTAGCCGGCATCATCATCTCGAACACGATTCGCTTGACGGTCTACGCAAGACGCCGTGAGATTTCGATCATGCAGCTCGTCGGCGCCACGAACATGTACATCCGCATGCCGTTCATTTGCGAAGGCCTCATCGACGGCGTGCTGGGCGCGTTGCTGGCAATCGCAGTACTCGCCGTTGCGCGGGCGTCGCTGGTTCCCAAGGTCGCCGTCGCGCTGCCGTGGCTGCAGATGAACGTCGTGCAAGTCGATCTTTCCTCGCTGATCCTGCAGTTGCTCGCTGTAGGCGCGGCCGTCGGCGTCGTCGCCTCGTGGATATCGGTCGGACGCTACCTGCGGACGTAAGCCGCGGCCTGCTCGACGAGCTCGTCGAGTCCAAGGCGCTGGTCGAAGCCTATGCGCGCGTGGCAGCCGAGGGAATCATTCATCTCGACGGCGCCCGCCGCATAGCACGGTTCAACGCGTCTGCGGAACGCATTCTGGGGTATTCGCCGCTCGGCGTCATCGGTACCGATTTTTCGTCGCTGCTGCACGAGTCCAACCGCGGGGACGTCTTCGCGTCGATCGCACCGTCGGATCCGCGCGTCCTCACATTGGCGCTGCGGGATTCGCGCGGCGCAGGCGTTCCGGTACGCGCGCGCTGCGTCACGGTGATGTCCGGAGACGCCGTTGAAGGCTGGCTGATCGCCTTTCACGCCAAACAGCGCGTGGAAGAGATCGAGCAGCTCAAGAACGAGCTGGTGAGCACGGTTTCGCACGAACTCAAAACACCGCTCGCGGCAATCAAAGCGTACACCGCGACGCTCCGCGAGAATCCCTCGCTGTACGACACCCATCGCCAAGAGTTTTTGGGTGTGGTCGAACACGAAGCCGACCGGCTGTCGCGGATCGTCGACGACATGCTGCTCGTCACGCGCGTCGACACCGCACAGCTCTTACGAAAACGCGTACTCATAGATCTCGACCGTCTTCTCGACGAAGTCATCGGGCAGATCCAGCACAATCCCGTTACGCATCCCATCGAGCGCCGCTTCAGCGGCGTGCAGGTTTCGGGCGATCCCGATCGCTTGCGCGACATCTTGCGCAATCTGCTCGAAAACGCGGTCAAGTACTCACCGGAAGGCGGCCCGGTGGAAGTGCTTGCCGCACAAGAAACGGATCGCACGGTACTCGAAGTGCGCGACACCGGCGTCGGCATCGCCGAAGAGCATCTGCCCTATATTTTCGATCGTTTCTACCGCGCCGAAGATGAGGCGACGTCGAGCGTGGGCGGCAGCGGCCTGGGCTTGTACATCGTTCAGGCGCTGGTGCGCGCGCACGGCGGATCCATCGACGTGTTCAGCGACCCGGGGTCCGGCACGACGTTCAAAGTTTCGCTTCCGGTGCGTCAATGAGGCGGCTCGATGAAACGGGCGGACGCCGCATTTTGGTCATCGACGACGATCGCAATCTGCGTAAGATCATTCAAACGAATCTCGAACTGGCAGGCTACGACGTGACGACCGCTGCCAACGGCGGTGAAGCGCTGCGTATTCTGGACGCGATGCAGCCCGATTTGGTGCTGCTCGACGTCATGATGCCCGTAATGGACGGTTACGAAGTGGCGCGCCGGATCCGCCGGCATCCGTCGAACACGCACGTGCCGATCATCATGCTCACCGCAAAGGGTGAAGTCGAGGACAAGCTCGAGGGTTTCGACGCCGGCGCCGACGACTACATGACCAAGCCGTTCGGGCCGCAGGAACTGCTCGCCCGGGTAAAGGCGAAAATCCGCCGCGTGGAAGTGGACGCATCGCTCTCGCCGCTGACGCGGCTGCCGGGAAACCTCGCGATCGAAGCGGAGCTGCGCCGCCGCTTGGACGCCGGTCAGGCGTTTGCCGTGTTGTACTTGGATCTCGATCACTTCAAAGCGTTCAACGACGTGTACGGTTTCACGCACGGCGACGAGGCGATTCAGCTCGTGGCATCGACGGCGGTAGACGTCGTGCGCCGGCGCGGCACGCCGCAGGACTTCGTCGGGCAC
The DNA here is from genome assembly GCA_035938175.1 of Vulcanimicrobiaceae bacterium. Classification (GTDB taxonomy): domain Bacteria; phylum Vulcanimicrobiota; class Vulcanimicrobiia; order Vulcanimicrobiales; family Vulcanimicrobiaceae; genus DASRDE01. The sequence continues at coordinate 91,467 of DASZHD010000048.1, read as the reverse complement.
ATCGGCGGGGACGATTTCATTATCGTCACGCTGCCCGATCGCGCCGAAGAGATCGCGCGTGAGATCATCGACACATTCGATCGCGACATTCGCAAGCTGTATACGGCGCACGACTTGCGTCAAGGCTACATCGAAACGCGCGACCGCCGCGGAACGCTGAACCGGTTTCCGATCATGTCGCTTTCGATTGCGATCGTATCGAACGAACGGCGAACGCTGGAAAACTACGCGCAAATCGGCGAGGCGGCCGCCGAGCTCAAACGCTACGCGAAATCCATTGGGGGATCGGTCTACGTGAAGGATAAACGCAGAAAATGAGGCTCTGGATCCGCGCGCCGCTCGCAACGCTGCTGGCTTTCGGCGTCCTTTCGACGATCGCCGCTCCCTCGCCGATAACGCAACGCATCGAAGCGCAGCGCAAGAAGATGCAGGCGCTGCAAAGCCGGCTGCATCAAAAGCGCGGGGAGTTGAACGCTGCCACGATCCGCGTGAACGATTTGCAGGGTCAGCTCGCCCGGACGAACGCTGCAATAGCGCAGGTCGACGCGCGCATCGACGATCTCGGTGCGCAGGAGCGCAGCACGCAGCGCAAGTTGTGGTGGAACACGATCCAACTCGACGCCGCCCGCAAAACGCTGCAATTGCACGACTCGCTGCTCAAACACCGGCTGGTGGACGCGTACGAGCACGGCGAGCTCGGCTACGCCAGTGTCTTGCTCGCCTCGAAATCTTTTAGCGACTTTGTGGAGCGTTGGGAAGACCTGCGTCTGCTGATCGCCGCCAACCAACGCGCGGTGCGCGCGCGTAAAGCGGCCGAAGCTAAAGTCGCCTCCGCGCAAACAGATTTGGAATCGACGCAGTTGCAGCTCGAGCAGCAGACGCAGGACCAGCAGCGGGCGCAGAATCAGCTCGACACGCTGGCGCAAGAGCGGCGGAACTTGGTTGCCGTGGCGGATGCGCAGCGCCGCAACGTTGCCGATCAAGTCGCGCAAATCGAAGATCTATCTGCCGGCGAAGAAGCCGAACTCGAGCGGATGATTCGCGAACGTGAAGCGGAACTCGCGGCGGAGCGCGCAGCCGCGCGGCGCGCTGCCGGTATCGTTGGGCCCGAAACGGCACCGGGACAACTCGCCTGGCCGGTCACCGGAACGATTACCTCACCGTTCGGAATGCGTCCGAACCCGTTCGGCGGCGGCGCAGAATTTCATCAAGGATTGGATATTGCCGCACCGATGGGCACGACCGTTACCGCTGCCGCGTCCGGAACCATACTTTCCGCGGGCTGGTACGGCGGTTATGGAAATTACATTTTGATCGATCACGGCGGTGGAATGTCGACCGGTTACGGGCACCTGTCGCAAATTTTCGTTTCGGCCGGTCAGCAAGTGCAAAAAGGTCAAGCGATTGGCGCAGTGGGTTCGACCGGTATGTCCACGGGGCCGCATTTACATTTTGAAGTGCGCATCGGCGGAAAACCAACGGATCCCGCGGCGTACTTACGGTAAAAAATGACTACTCTCTAGTCGTAGGTACGCACTTGAAAAGCCAGAACGAGCAGACCTTCTCAAATTCCGCTCTGCGGAGCTCTACGGAGGTCTCAACTCATGGACGTTCGATCGTTCATGCGCCCGCTTTTAGCGAGCGCATTTTCCGCATCGCTCGCCGCCTGCTCAGCTCACTCCGGAATCGCGCCGTCGTTCGTGCCGGCGCAAAGCCAGCATTTCAGCTCGCTGGAATCGCAGCAATCGAGTATCGTCACTCCTCCGCCGAATTGCAAAAATCAAACGACGACGTCAACGCACTCGGCGGTCACCGACACATTGCTCACGACCGGCGGTCACGCGTGCATTCCCGGGTTCGGCGGTTTGGGCGGATCGATCGCCTATCCGGGCGCAAATCCGTCGGTAAACCTTCATCTGATAAGCAGTACGACGAACTACAATAGCAAGCTCCCGAGCCTCGGCCCGGGAACGCCGATCTTCTACTTGCAGATCGCCACCAAGGCGGCGACGACTTTTGCAAGCAGCACCGCCGCGGGCGGCGGACTTACCGGCGCGTCGATCGCACCCGGCTCGCAATACACCATCTACGGCCAGGCGGTTGTCGGCGGCTTTACGTTCGTCTTGACGCCCTGCTACACGAAGGCGGTAACGGGAACCCACGGCGGCGTCATTCGCGGCATGGGCACGCTCCTCAAGGGGCTGAACGTTCCGTCGGCCGCTACCGGCGTAATTGAGGTCTACCCGGGCAAGAGCGCCACGGGGGCCTGCTAACAGCCTAGCCCTCGATCGCGGGACGGACGTTCGACCCTCTTCCTCGAAACTGGATTCTCCGAAAATGGGTACTAAGCGGGTACCCGTGAACGCCGTAGGAAGGACGTCCGTCCCGTAGTGTCTACCGCAATCCGCGCGGTTATTGCCGCGCTTCTTGTTGCAGCCGTCGCTTTCGCCGGGGCGGTCTATATAAGCTTTCGCAACGGACTGAACGTCGCCGACTCCTCATATGACACGGGCGGCAGCAAGATCGCCTCGCTCGATCTCAACGGCATTCTCGGTCCGCGCGTGCTCGACAATCAACTGGTCGGAATCGCGTTTCGCCAAGTCGAGCACGTCTATTACCGGCCCGTCGATTCCACAACGCTCGTTAACGGCGAACACGCGGGCCTCTTGGAATATCTGCAGCAATACTTCAAGGCCAAGAACGTCCGCGTTACGCCGTCGCTGCCGCAAGCGCAATCCGACGACGATCAGACTGCCGACGTCCACGTGCTGGATCAGCAGCTCGCGTACGCCGAAGATCACTACGCGCAGTATTTGGGCAAAGACGGACGCACGCAGCTCACCGAAGCCGCTCTCGACGGAATGCTTGGCTCGTTGAAAGATCCGTACACGGTGTACTTGTCGCCGGATCAAATCCGCGCGCTCAACGAACAGCTCGACGGCGGAAATTTCGGCGGCATCGGCGTGTTCATTTACCAGTTGAAAGACGGACGCGTTCTGCTGCAGCCCATCGAAGGTTTGCCTGCCGCGCGCGCCGGCATGCGCGGCGATGAAATCGTCGTCAGCATCGACGGAAAACCGGTCTCCGGCAAGCCGCTGGACGACGTCGAGCGCATGATTCGCGGACCGGAAGGGAAGCCCGTAACGATTGCAACGCATCCGTACGCCGGCACCGCATCGCACGTCTTCCACATCGTTCGAGAAATCATTCACGTGCCGACGGTTCATCAAAAGATGGAAGACGGCTACAACTACATTCGCCTTTCAGACTTCGGCGAGACGTCGGCTGAGGAAGTGAAAAAAGCGTTGGCCGACGGCGCCAATGCGGGCGCGAAGGGAACGATTCTCGATCTGCGCGACAACGGCGGCGGCCTGCTCGATGCGGCCGTGAGCATTTCGAGCTACTTCGTTCCGCGCGGCAGCGTCGTCGTCACCGAGATCGATCGCGACGGCAACCGTGAATCGCAATACGCAAACGGTAACGTCGTGCGCGGCGGCCGCCCGCTCGTCATACTGGTCAACGGCTACACCGCCAGCGCCTCGGAGATCACCTCGGGCGCGCTGCAAGATTACAAGCTTGCGACGCTGATCGGGACGAAGACGTTCGGAAAGGGCGTCGTTCAGGGTATCTTCACGATGCCGAACGGCGGGGCGCTCAAAATCACGACACAACGCTACGTGACGCCCGCCGGGCGGGACATCCAGCACAAGGGCATCGAGCCGAATATCGTCGTGCAGCAGTGCCCCAACCCGCAGCGCTGTCAGGAGGCCGCGCTCATCGACACCCCCCGCGACCGGCAACTTGCCGCCGCTAAGGCATTTCTCAACCATTTGACGCGTTAATAGAAGGTATGAACCGAATCACCGCCCTCTCCCTCGCCGCCGCAGTCGTTTTGGCCGCGGGGCAAATCCCCACCGCATCCGTTGCCGCGGCGCCGTCTATTTCGGCGCTCGACGCTACCGAGATCCAATTCAGCTACGAAAAGCTGCGCGCGGATTTCTATCAAAAGACGGACCCGCAAACGATCGTCGACGGCGCGCGCACCGAGCTCCTCAAGGATCTCAAGACAGCCGGCGTCAACGCGTCGCTTCCGCCGATCTTCGCGGACACAGACGCCGCGCGCACCGCGAAAGCGGTCGACCATGAAGTCGATCTTGCGTCGCGCCAAGCTCGCGGAAAAATCAGCTCGCATCTGCTCGCGTACGCCGCGATCAGCGGCATGCTCGATTCCGTGCACGATAGGTACACCGTCTTCTTGTCGCCGCACGACTACGCCGAGTTGAATCAGGGACTGGACGGAACGTCCTTTGCCGGAACCGGCATCGTTATCGAACAAGACGACGCGACGCATTACATCGGCGTCAGCAACGTCGTGCCCGACGGACCCGCCGACAAAGCCGGCGTGCAGCAGGACGATTTGATCCTCGCAATCGATGGTGTGTCGACGAAGGGGATGACGATTCAACAAGCGTCCTCGCACCTGCGCGGTAAAGCGGGGTCCGCCGTGCAACTGACGCTGCAGCGCGACGGCAAAACGGTGCCGCCCGTTTCGATAACGCGCGCCGAAATCCACGAATTGTCCGTGTATTCCAAGATGCTGCCCGGCAAGATCGGCTACGTCGATCTCACCGTCTTCGGCCGGGATACGGGCGCCGAACTAACGCGTGCGCTCGATCGGCTGCAGCAAGACGGTGCTCGAGCGATCGTGATGGATCTGCGCGACAACGGCGGCGGCTATTTGGAAGCCGCGCTCGACGTCAGTTCCAAGTTCATCGCGAGCGGGCCGATCGTCTCGGTAGAATCGCGAGCCTCCAATATCACGACGTACGAAGCCGAAGATACCGCGATTCCGCCGCTTCCGCTTGCCGTGCTCGTAAACGAACACACCGCATCGGCCTCGGAAATCACGTCCGGCGCAATTCAAGACAGCGGCGTCGGCACGATCATCGGCAACAAGACGTTCGGTAAAGGCGTGGTGCAGGAGATTCTTCCGCTGCCCGACGGCTCCGCGATTAAAATCACGGATGCGCGGTATCTAACGCCGCACAACCGCGACATCAACCATCTCGGCATCGTGCCGGACATCGTCATCGCCGAAAACAAGTCGCCGCGTTACGGCGATCCGGTGCGCGATGCGCAGCTCGGCCGTGCCGTTCAATATTTGAACGACCGGATCGCGCATACCGAGAATCCGGGATCCGCGACGACGGATCCGCAGGCGCAACAGCAGTAGCGTACTCCAGCGCTAAATAGAAAAAGCCGGGAGATTTCTCTCCCGGCTTTTCGTCAGCTGTTCTTGTCCGGAACCGGAGGCTGATCGATCTCCTCGCCGCCGCCCTGCTTGCGCGATTGATTCAGCCGTTCGGCTTCGTCACGCTCGCTGGAAGACTGCTCGGGCGCATCTTTCTCGTACATGAGCCGCTGTTACCCATGCGCAGGCCCTGCACTAGCTTTCGGTTTTCTTTTTCCGGGACGTCCCTTTGGTGGTCGAGGCCTTGCGCGTGGTGCGCGTTTTCTTCACCGCCGGTGCGGCCGTACCGCCACCGGATGATGCTTTCTTGCGTGTGCGCTTGGGCGCGGCGGCGCCCGCTGCAGCCGCGGATTCGCCGGCGGCCTGAGCGGTCGATTTGCGCGTCCGCTTCGGCTTGGCCACCTCGGATTCGGCTGCCGTGGAAGAAGCAGTGGTCTTGCGCGGGCGCTTCGGTTTCGCCGGCGCTTGCGCTTCGGGGGCAGGCAGCGCCGCAGTCCGCGACGCGTCCAGCTCGCCGCCGCGCCGTACGGGTTCTTCCGCAGCCGGGCGGCGCCGGCGCGCGGGCTTCGTGGGCTTTGCGCCTTCTTCGGGCGCGCGCAGGTGCGGCGGAGGCGGCTCTACCGCCGGCGGTGCCGGCCGCCGGTTCCAGGGCGCGATCGCGCGCACCGGCTCGCGCGGAGCGGTCTCTCCTGTCGGCTCGGCACTTCCGTCCGCGGAGACGCGGAAAATGTGGCGGTCAGGCACCGGCGTCTGCTGGGGCCCGGGTGCTCCGGCTTCGGCGGCTGCAGCTCCGCCGCGCCCGCGGCGGCGGCGGCGGCGGCGCCGGCGGCGACGTCCGAGTTCGTCACCGTGAAAGACGTGCTCGCCCTCGTGCTCGGCTTCGGGTTCTTCGGCAGCTTCCGCCGGTTCAGCGGGTTCGGCTTGCGCCTCCGCGCTGTGCAGCGGAATCCCGGCTTGCAGCATCTCGTCGCCGCGACCGCCGCGTCCCCGGCGCCGGCGGCGCCGGCGGCGATGACGTCCTTCGCGGTCGTGCACCTCTCCCTCCGCGATCACGATGGCTTCCGGCGATTGCTCCGCGCGAACTTCGACTGCGACGGCCCGGTCGGCGCGCTCTTCCTCTTCGGTAATAGTCGTGATGCCGATCGGGGGACGCGCCTGGGCGAACTTTGCCGCTTCTTCAGCCAGTTCACGCAGCTCTTGCGTTTGCTCCGAAGCACTGAGTTCGCGCCCGCGGCCGCCCCGGCGGCGCCGCTTCTTACGTTTCTCCGCAGGCACAGCCGCCGAAAGTTCGGCGAGTGCGAAATCGTCCGCGACGTCGATCAGTTTGATGCGAGCAGTTTGCCCCGCCATTCCCGCGGCGTTTTCGACTTCGATGATGCGGCCGTCGATCACCGCGGCAGCGGACGTGGCGTTCGGCAACCGTCCGGAGAGCAGCTCCACTTCGTGCTCGTCGCCGACGCGCAGCTTACCGTCTTGCGGCATATCAGAAACGGAGCGCACGCGGACCTTTTCGGGATGCAGCAGCGGGTCGACGCGCACGTGAATCGGTAAACGCAGCTCCTCGGTGAGCTCTTTGGTTTCGTCTTCGTACCAGAATTCGAGCTGCGCGGCAACCGTCGGCGCCGATTCAACCAAAATCGTTTTATGATCCGAATGCCCGTTGGAATGCGAGCGAATACGCCGCAGCGTTTCGATGGCGACGGACTGCGACGACATCACCGTGCCAAGACCCGCACAGGTGGGACACGACCCGCGCAGCTGCGAGCCCAAGTCCTTGCCGACGCGTTTGCGCGTGAATTCGAGCAGTCCTAAATTACTGAACGATTGAATCGTCGCGCGCGTGCGGTCTTTGCGCAGCCCGGATTCGAGCGTCTGCACCACCTTATTTCGCGACGCTTCCGAGTTCATGTCGATGAAATCGCAGACGATGATGCCGCCGATGTCGCGCAAGCGCACTTGGCGCGCGATTTCCGCGGCCGCTTCGACGTTCGTCTTGACGATCGTATCTTCGAGGTTCTTGCCGCCGGTGAATTTGCCCGAGTTCACGTCGATGACCGTCAGCGCTTCCGTCGTTTCGATGACGATCGACCCGCCCGAGGGCAAGTTGATCTTCGGCTTCATCAGTTTCTGGAGCTCTTCGTCGACCTTGAAATCCTTGAACAGCGACCGTCCGGAATTGTAATACTGCACGCGATCGAGATATTGCGGTCCGAGCAGCTGCAGGAAGCTGCAGATTTTCTTGTACTCGTCCTCGTTGTCGATCAGGACGCGATCCACGTCTGCGGTAATGAAATCACGCGCCGCCTTGTACACCAGATTCATGTCTTTGTGCAGCAGCGAGGGGGACGGGGCGCGTTTGTATGATTCCAGAATTCCGTGCCACATCCGGATGAGCACGCCGAGGTCGGCGATGAGCTCGGCCTCGCTCACTCCCGCGGCAGCCGTGCGAACCACCGTCGCCATTCCCTCCGGGCGAATGCGCTTCATGACTGCCTTGAGCCGGTTGCGTTCGTCCGCCGATTCGATCTTGCGCGAGACGCCGCTGTACTTGCCGGTGGGCATTAAGATCAGGTAACGTCCGGGCAGCGAGATGTTCGTGCTGATCCGCGCGCCTTTGAGCCCGCGCGGCTCTTTGACGATCTGGACGAGCACGTCGTCGCCGCGGTTCACTTTCTCGCTGATCGTCCAGCCGCTGCGCCCTTGCGTAATCTCGACGTCCCCGATGTTCAGGGGCGTCTTGTTGATGTCGTCGACGTACAGAAACGCGTTTCGGCCCAAGCCGATGTCGACGAAACTGGCCCCCATACCGGGCAGCACGTTTTGAACTTTGCCTTTGAAGATCGAGCCGATGACCTTTTCTTCGCGCTCGATGTACAGTTCGGAGAGGACGCCGTCCTCAAGAATTGCGACCCGGTTCTCCCACGGGTCGCTCGAGATCAGAATCTCGCTCGACAAATTTTGTACCTTAACCCTTTTCAGGTCGAAGCACGGTGGCGGCGCCGCTCTCTACTCCTCCGCGAGCAACGACCCGGCATCCAATCGCACTCCCTGCGATTTCCTGCGGTCATCCTCGAGCGGGTACGCCGGCGGGCCAGCGCGCTCCAAAAACTCATTCAAACGCCGGACGGCCTCATAACTCAAACCGGAGGCGGTCGCGGCCTGGGCCCTGGGTTCCGCCAGAGTCCCAGGCGGACCTGCCCTGCAAGCTTGCCCGGTAGGTGCCGAAAACAAAAGGGTGGCGCACCTAAGCGTAACTCAAGCGCTGGCCGGATTCTTTGCGGCCATCGGCCTTTACAATACGCTCATCTATTTCGTGACGAGCGATCGGGCGTTTCTTTGGTATGCGGTCCTGATGGACACGATCGCCGGGGTGCAGTTCGTTTTCGCGCCCCATCTGATCGGCGTGGCCGGAGGCGATTCGCTGGTCATGTACCGCATGCTGATCTTCGGGCTGTTCTTTTGCGCCGAGGTGATTTTTGCGTGGACGTTCCTGCGCATCCCGATCCGTTTTCCGCGGTTCGCGCAAGCCATCGCGATTTTGCTGGCGGCAAACTTGCTCGCGCTGGGCCTCGATCGGCTTCTGGGTCCGTCACCGGCGCACCGCGCGCTGGATCACGTGCTGTTCCTGGCATTGCTCGCCACCTGCGCCGCCGCGGCTTGGAGCGGCATGACGGTCGGCCAGGAAGACGCACGCTACTATCTCGTGGCGTACGGCGGACTCTTCGTATGCGCCGGCGCGAGCGCAGCGTGCGATTATTTCGGCGTTCCGCGCTGGCCGGTATATTTTTTCCAGCTCGGCGCGCTATGGCAGGCAGCGCTCCTGACGCTGGCGCTCGCAAGCCGCTATTTCAAACTGGATCCCCTTACCGGCGTCAAGAGCCGGCGCGCATTTGACGAAGGTTTGCTGCGCGCGTACCGGGGAGCGCTTCGGCGCGGCGGCGGCCTAGCGGTGATCGTCATCTCGATTCACGCGCTGCGCGAATACGAAGCGCGGTTCGGACGAATGGCCGGCGACACGATGATGCGGCGCGTCGCGAATTTGTGCGCGGGGTGTTGCCGCGACCGCGCCGACGTCTTCGCACGGTACGGCGACGAAGCGTTCGCCGCGATCATTCCGCGCGTCTCCAAATCCGAAGCCGATGCGATCGCGCAGCGCATGCGCGACGTCGTCGAAGAGAGCTGCCAAATCACTATCGGGGTCGGCGTCGGCTCGATCGACGAAGCGCACTCGGCAAAAGGCATCATTCAACGTGCCGCCCAGCGCAGTGCGCGCAACGCGATCGGCCGCGCCGCAATACCGGAAACCGCCGCGCTTTAGGTGCCGTCATGGGTCACCTGGACCCGCCTCAGGTCTTCACCGGATTTTTCGGGGCGATAGCACTCTACAACGCACTCGTCTTTTTCATCACCCGCGATAAGCCGTTCGCGTGGTACGCCGGCCTGATGGCCAGTATGTTCGCGATTCAAGGCATCTTCGATCCCTGGCTGTTCGGATTGCCGGCGGATAGCACGGACGGCGGTCTGTTCCGCACGATCGCGCTGAGCGCGTACTTCGTCTGCGCCGTCGGTTTCGTTACGTCCTATTTGCATCTGCGCGAAGATCTGCCGCGCGTCGATCTGTTGCTGAAAATTCTTCTGGTGATGAACCTGGCGGGCGTTGCGCTGGAGTTCGCGATTCCGCCGTCGTTCTATCATTCGTTAATCGACGACACGATGCTGTTTGCAATGCTCGCGGCGAGCTTGTGGGCCGGAATGCGCAGCGCATCGATCGGCCGTGAGGACGCGCGATTCTACGTGACGGCGTTCGCCGGCGCGATCGCCGGCCTCGCCGTCGGCGACATTTCCGAAGATTTCCACATGCGCGGCGCGTGGATTTACGCATTCCCCGGCGGGGTTGCGTGGGAGGCACTATTTTTGGCGCTCGCGCTCGCGAGCCGCGTCCGGTTCGCAACGTACGACGCGTTGACCGGAGTGCGCAACCGGCGCGGATTCGAGGAAGCGCTCTCGCTGGCGTGGCGCGAGGCGGCGCACGCGCGCGGCGCGCTCGCCGTCATCATGATCGACGTCAACGGTTTCAAGCCGTACAACGATCGCATGGGCCATCCCGCGGGCGACGCGCTGCTGCGGCGCATCGCGCATTTGTGCGCGGCGTGCTGTCGAGGGCGCGCTGATACGTTTGCGCGGTATGGCGGCGATGAATTCGCGGCGGTGCTGCCCGGCGTTTCGCGCAGCGAGGCGGAAACCGTGGCCTCGCGAATGCGCAATGCGATCGAGGAAAATTGCCCCGTCTCGATTTGCACCGGCATCGCGTCGGTCGAGGACGGCTGCGGCAACCAGCACGATTTAGTGGTGAGCGCGGATTCGCGGCTCTATCGCGAAAAACAGGCGCGCTCGGCCTTACCGCCGGTCAGTACGCAGGCGGCGTATATACATTAAACGTCACCGCGCGCTTCGAAGAAGCATTGGTGAACTTGTGCGGCTGATCGCGCCGCACGATCGTTGAATCGCCGCTGCGCATCGTGAACGAGCGATCGCCGATCTCCGCGTAAAGCTCGCCTTCGGCCAGATACAGCACTTGCTCGCTCTGCGCGTGTTCGTTTTCCTTGCGCGGACCGCTCGCTTCGCCCGGATCGAGCGTCATGATTGCGGTTTGAGAGAGTTCGCCGGTTTGCAACACTCGAAAGTCCATTACCGCTTTCTTCCCCCGCGCAGCATTCTGTAGATCTCGCGGCTCTTGCTTTTGCTGCCGATCTCGATCGTCAGAGCAGGGAGACGCTCCGATGCGGCGAGCGGCTGAAAGTCCGGCACCTCGAGCTGATACATGCCTTCGATAACCAGTTCTTGCAGACTCGGCGGCTCGCGCAGCGCCGACAGATCGCGCACGCCGCGCACGTTGCGCAGCACGAGACTTCGCAGATTGCCCAGGCGTGAAAGATCCGGCAATCGCTCCAGATGAATATCCCGCAACTCGAGTTCCTCCAGCGCTGCGAGCGCAGGAAGCTCGTCCAGATCGTTGGCCGTGTGCGCGATGGTGAGCCGTTTGAGCGTGTGAGCGGATGCGATCGATGCCAGGCGCAGCGGGCGCGTGTCGATCAGCGAGAGGCTTTTGAGCTCGCGCAAATGCTGCAGGATTTCGACCTCGGCCATGGCGCCGCGCAAGTGTAACGAGCGCAAGTGCAGCATGTCGCGCAGCGCTCCGAGCGCGACCGGGTATTCCGTCGCGCCGACCCGCAGACTGCGCAGAGAAACGAGTGCGGAAAGTGCATCGCTGCCGCGCATGCGCCGGCAATCCAGCACGAGCGACTGCACCGCATTGACGCGCAGCAGCGTGCGCAAGTCGAACCCATCCGGCCACGCGCCGTGTACGCGCAGCTCCACATCGCTCCGTTCCCGAAAGAATGCACCCAGCGCGTCGATATCCGCGGCGGAAAGGGGCCGGCTGAATTGCACGCGTCCGCCGTGCTGTATTGTATGCAGCGCGACCGTATCGATGGGCGGACGGGCTTCGTACACCGCAAGCGGCGTCTCGGGCTCCTCCCCTCGCAGCACGGCACGGAGCATGCGTTCGACCCGGATCGGCGTCGCGTAGCGGCCGTCGGCCGGCGGTGGTGCGGGCCAGCGCGTTTCGTCGAGCGTGAGCGAGGTTGCGATGATCGGCCAGCGCTGCTCTTCCAGTCCCGTTCCGCCGAAATAGGTAGTGAGCACCGCGTCGGCACTTCGCAGTTCGCGCAAGTGCTCGTGCGCCGGAACGAAGGATGAATTCACTGCAAAGAAATAGCCGTGCAACCGCGAGCGATCGGCACGCGTGATGATGCCGATTGCATCGTGTTCGCCGCCCAGCGGAACGCGAAACCAGTCGCCTTGTTTGTACCGCCGCTTCACGACGGCGGACTGTTCGCGCTTGCAAAGCGGCAGCCATCCCTAAAATGAAATCAAGGCTCGGTCATTTGGACGGATTGCGCGCCATCGCGGTGCTTGCGGTCGTCGTCGATCACATTGCGTGGCACTATCACGGACGGCCGCCCGCGGCCATGAACGCGATTGCCGGTCTGCCGTGGCACGTCGCGATGTGGCATCTCCTTCTGGAAGGCTCGCACGGCGTCGATTTGTTTTTCGTGCTGTCGGGCTTTTGTTTGTCGTATCCGTTTCTCTCGCGCCTGGCCGCGGGGAGCGGCCACGCTTTTGACGCTTCGCAATTCTTCGCCAAACGTATCGTACGCATCGTGCCGCCGTATTATGCGGCGCTCATCATCTTCGCGATCCCGCGTATGATGCAGCACTACGCGACGTTGAACGACGTCGTGAAAGAGCTCTTCTTCACGAGCATGAACACCGGAAATATCAACGAGGCGTTCTGGACTCTTGCCGTCGAGTTCCGGTGGTATCTGGTCTTCCCGCTGGTCCTGTGGCTGTGGATACGGCAGCGTGCCCTTTTTTGGACGTTGCTCGCCGCTGCAGTCGCCGTCTTTAATTTCGCGACGCCCATCGTCGATGCCGGAACGCTCCCGGGTTTTATGCTGGGCATCGTTGCCGCGCATATGTACGTGCGGCAATCGCCCTGGCGGCGCGCGGCTCTTCCCGCGCTGGTTGCGCTGGTACCGGTTGCGATCTTCGCGGAGACACTCTACCGGCCCGTCGGCGCGTCGATGGGCCAAGCATCCTTCGCGCAGATTCAGATATCGTGGCAGCTTGCGGCGTTTGCGTTCGTCGTGACGGCAAGTTCTTATGACGGCATTCGAAAACTGTTGTCGCTTCCGTGGATCGCCGCGATCGGCATTGCCTCATACAGCATCTACTTGACGCATGCGCCGCTCGTCGGAGGCCTCGCCAACTCGCTGCCGGCTCTAAACGCACCGGCATTCGCTTGCGTAGCGCTCGCAGTCGCCCTCGCAATCGGATTCGGCTTCTGGAAGTTCGTCGAGCGGCCGTTCGTTGAAGGCGCCGTTCGCACGACGCTGGTCGGCCGTATCGGCGCCGCTATCCGGAACGCGGGGCAAACGCTTCAATTTCCGAAGCCGTCGCGCCGCGACGCCGATGTCCGGCCGGTCGAATCGTAGCGGTTTTCGCAGTCAACGCGGAAGTACGTACGCGTGGCGGCGATACGGCGCACTTCGGGCAAGCGAAGCGGACAGCGGTTCGATGCAACGCACGGCATAATTACCGAAGCGCTGATCTTTCTCGGCGAATTGGACCCCGACGCGATCGGAGGCGCGCTGGAAGACGCAACGCACTACGAGCCCACACCCATCGCGGAATTTGCAGATCTGCTGGCGGCGTCGGGCATTCCCGCGACCGGACGAACGTTCGTCGACGTCGGTGCAGGCATGGGGCGCGTGGTGCTCCTCGCTTCGCTGCATCCGTACAAGCAGATCGTCGGCGTCGAAGTTTCACCCGCGCTCTGCGCAACGGCCCGCGATAACGTCGTGCGATGGCGGCAGAAGCGAGCGGATGTCGCTTGTAAAGACATCCGTATCGTGTGCCGCGACGCAACCGCCTTCCGTTTTCCGCCCGGAGACTTGGTGATTTATCTCTATAACCCATTCGGCGAGTCGACCATGCAACGCTTGATCGACCGGCTCGCGCAGCAAACGGCCGGCGATGTCTGCGTACTGTACCATACGCCCGTGCACCGCGATTTGTTCGACGAACATTCGGCTTTTGAATGCGTCGGGGATCTCGGATTTGGAAAAATATATCGCAAGCGCCTGAGCGCCGTTAGATGAGCGCCGCCTCGTCTACCGCTCGGTCTTCGTTCCACGTCGAACCCTCGCTCATCAGGCTCGTCACTTGCGTTCCACCTAAAGTGCATCCCAGAGCTTTCACAATTTTGTCATATTCCTGTTGTTCGGTATATTGACGATCGGCGCGTAGTTTGCGCAGCTGCGTATCGACGTAGCCGAGAATCTGCGCTGAACGTCTCACGTCCTCGTACCGGTTCGGCGACAACGCTGCAACGGCCGCAAGATGCTGCAGGGCGATCGTCACTGCGACGCTGTCCTGCTGGTCGCGATTCAGCCGTAGGCCTTCGCGCCCGCGCTCTCGCGCCTGCGTCCAAGCACCGGTCGCCACCAAATATGCTGCCAAGTTGACCAGCGTGATCGCGCGAGCGTACGTATTGCGCGAGCGTGTGGCGTAGAGCGCTTCTTCCGCAAGCCGCACGGCGGTTTGGGCATCTCCGTTGTGAAATTCATTCTCCGCGAGGTTATTCAGAATCGCCTCCGCCTCGCGGTCGGAGCCCGTCTCACGCGCAAGGGTCAATGCCCGCTTTGAATACGCGCACGCGCCCGTGAAATCGTTGTCGAACATTCGCGCCACGGATAGATGTGCGAGAATGGTACACGCCGCCTTTCGCCAGCCAAGGCGTTCGGCGCTGGCCAGACCCGCCTGCAATAACGCTTCACCCTCGGCAATGCGCCCGCAAAGGACAAGTCCTCGCCCGGCCAGTGACTGGGCGGAAACGATACCGCGTGGTACGCCCAGGCGCTCGAACCGCTCCAGCGCGCGCTGCGCCGCGTCGAGACTTGCCTTGTGAAGGTTCGAAGCTTCGAACAGCCGGGCTTGCGCGATGTCGAGACGCGCGATCGTGTCTTGCGAGGCCGGATCGACGGCTTCAACCGCGGCTCTCACCCAGCGCAGGCCCTCCGCCGGCGCGAACGCTGCCCAAGTTCGCCGAACCGCCGCGGCTAAGCTGCAGCCGAGGACGACGTTGTTGCGTTTGCCGAGCGCCCAATCCAAAGCGACGCGCCAGTTTTCGATCTCGGCCTGCGCCAGCGTTTCCCATTCCTCGTCGGGCATCGTTTCGAACGTGTCTTCGAGGCGCAGGGCAAGCTTGAGCATTGCTGCAGCGTGCGCTGATGATGTTGCTTCGTACTCGCCGCATTCGAAAAGACGCTCGCGCGCGTATTGCCGAACGGATTCGAGCAAACGATATCGCATCGCGCTGCCCCCCGGCTCGGCCTGCACGAGTGACTTCTCGACCAGCGACGTCAATACGTCGAGCATGGTGATTTCGTCGGCACCGCCGCCGGCGGCGCCGCTCGCCGTTTCGATCACAAAACCGCCTGCAAAAATCGAAAGCCTTCGAAAAACCGCGCGCTCCGGTTCCGTCAGGAGGTCGTAACTCCAATCGATGAGCGCGCGCATCGTTCGGTGGCGCGGCATCGCCGTGCGATCTCCGCCGGTAAGTACGCGAAAGCGTTCGTCCAACCGTTGCGCAATCTCTCGCGGTGACAACACCAGGATTCGGGCAGCGGCAAGTTCGATTGCCAGCGGAATGCCGTCCAGACGACGGCAAATCTCGGTCGCGTACGGCGCGTTTTCGGCATCGAGATCGAAACGCCGGTCGACGGCGTGCGCGCGATCGACGAACAGGGCAACCGCTGCGAACCCTAGCAAATCCCCAACGGAAACATCACCTTCCGGCGGCAGTGCAAGCGACGGCATCCGAAAAATCTGTTCGCCGGCAACGTTGAGGCTTTCGCGGCTGGTCGCGAGAATGCGCACGTCCGGAGCGGCGCGCAAGATAGCGGAGACGATTCGGCCGGATTCCATTATCAGATGTTCGCAATTGTCGACGATCAGGAGAAGATTCTTGCGTTTGAGATAGTCGATCAGCGAGTCTAGAACCGAGCGGTTCGGCGATTGGCGCACGCCAACTGCGCTCGCGAATATCCCCGCGACGAGCGACGAGTCGGTATTGGCCGACAAATCGACGAACCACACGCCGTCGGGTGAACGTCCGAGGAGTTGCGCACCCACTTGCATTGCGCAGCGCGTCTTGCCCACTCCGCCCGTGCCCACCAGCGTGAGGAGCTGATGTTTTTTAAGCATCGCCTCGATCTCTAGTAGGACATCCTCGCGTCCGATGAATGATCCCGGCGTCGCGGGCAAGTTTGTGAACTGTGCGTCCGGCGACCGCAGAGGAGGAAACGTGCCTTGCAGACCCGTTGCCATGAGCTGATAGACGTGCTCTGCCTGTGCGATGTCTTTCAGCCGGTGCATGCCGAGGTCGAGCAGGCTACAGCCGGCGAGCAGCTCACCACGTAGCAACTCGCTGCCGACCGCCGAAACCAAGATTTGGCCGCCGTGGCCGATTGAGAGTAACCGCGCGATGCGATTTACGGGCGGCCCGAAATAGTCACCGTCTCGCTCCTCGGCGACGCCCGCGTGAAGCGCCATCCTCACGTTCACGCCGCCGACGTCCGAGAAGTCTTCCGCTGTGAGCGCCCGTTGGGCGTCCACTGCGGCGCCGAGCGCATCGGATGCCTTTGAAAACGCGGCGCAAAATTGGTCACCGACCGTCTTAAAGATGTAACCGCCATGGTGCTCGATCGCGGTATGCATTAACGCATCGTGGCGGGAAACGGCAAGCGCCATAGCATCGCGCACGGTTTCCCACCGCTCGGTGCTGCCCTCGATGTCGGAAAACAGAAACGCCACCGTACCGGAAGGCCGGGCGGCAGGTGACCCGGGCGAATCAACCTGCGTAGCCATGGCGTTACGCAGACACTAGGCGTTGCCCAGCATGCCGCGGTCTTTTTGCGAATAGATGTTCTGAAGTATCCCGACCGCGATGAAATTCGTGATGATTGCCGACCCGCCGTACGACATGAACGGCAACGGAATTCCGGTAATGGGCATGATGCCGATCGTCATGCCGACGTTCACGACGATGTGAAACGCAAACATGCCGACGATGCCCGCCGCCAGCAAAAATCCGAACCGGTCGCGCGCCGCGAGCATCGCCCGGATGCCGCCGTAAAGAAACACGGCATACGCAGCAATCAACGTCACGACCCCGAGAAAGCCGAGTTCCTCGGCGACGACGGTGAAGATGAAGTCGCGTGAGTGCTCCGGGACGAAGTCGAGTTGCGTTTGCGTACCGTGGTGCAGACCGCGGCCGAACCACTCTCCGCTGCCGACCGCGATCTTCGACTGATTGAGGTTGTAGCCCGCGCCTTGCGGGTCGGCTTTCGGATTTATGAAGACCAGCAACCGCGCTTTTTGGAACGGCTTCAGAATGAAGTTCGTGCCGACCGTGAAGGCGGCAGTCGCGACAACACCGGCGGCATACGCGACGAAATACCACATCTTCTCCAGCCCGAAGAACAGCTGCGTGCTGAGGATCGCCAAAAAGACGAGCGTGGTTCCGAGATCCGGTTGTTTCACGACGAGCAACGCCGGAATGCCGACTGCAGCAAGCGGGCGCAGCATATCCTCAATGCGATAGAACGGCCAACGGCACAATCCATAAGCGATCGAGATCGCGAGGATCAACTTCGCCGGTTCGGACGGCTGAAACGTGCCCAGCGGACCGAGCGAAATCCAACGTTGCGCGCCGAGTGCGTGATGTCCGCCCTTGAGCACGAATGCCAGGAGCAGCAAATTCGCAATATAGAGGCCGGGTGCCCAACGCTCGAAGTTGCGGTAGTCGATGCGTGAAAAGAGATACATCGCACCGATACCGGCGAACAGGTAGAAGATCTGCTTCTTGTATTCGGTCGCGGCGCCGGCCGAGTGCAGATTGGCCGACTGAATTTCGAGTACGCCGAAGAGCGATACCACAACCGCCGTCGCGATCATGGACCAGTTGACGTTGCGGAGATAACGCCGCGCCTCGTACGGAAGAGCGATAGTGGCCATCTAGCGGCATTATCGGCCAAAAAGACGATTCGGCCCTGTCAGGCGAGCATGCAAGAACGCCTTGAAAATACAGCGGCTTTACATTTACGGCCGGCGTCCGACTCGCCGCGGCTATTGCTGCGTCTTGCGGCGCTTGCGGCGGGGCCGCGCGGCGTTTTTGGCCGTCACCGGTTTAGGTTTGGGCTTCGCGGGTGAGATCTCGGCCGCACTCGGCGGTGCGGACCCTGTGCCGAGCTCCGTCGCAGCGACGGGCTGCGCATGACCGGAAACGGGCTGAGCATCACCCGATGGAACCTCGCCGGCGTTCGGCGACTCGGAACCTCTGCCGGGCTCCGTGGAAGCGGCGGGCTCCGCATGACTCGGAGCGGGCTCGGCATGAACGGGCGAGTGACCGTTGCTGTAATGGCCGTTGGTGCCGTTCGTCCCGTTCGAAGCCCCGTTGCGGCTGACGCCGGTAATCGGGATGTTCGCCAGCATCGCGAGGGCGCGGTCTTGATGTTCGAAGTGGACGTCGATCTTGTCGCGATCCACCTCGACGTATTTCGAAATCACGTCCACCAGGTCGCGCTTCATCGCATCGATCATTTCCGGCGCCAGCGACAGGTGATCGGACATCAGGACGAGGCGCAGGCGCTCTTTCGCCGTCGCACCGGAGCTCTGCCGTCCGAAAAGCCGGTTGAAAAACTCGATCATCGTTAGCGCCGGCCTCCGAAGAACGCACCGAGTTTGTCCATAAACGTCTCTTTGTACTCGACGGTGGGAGCCGGAACGTCGTCGCCGGCGATGCGCGCGGCAATTGCGTGATACGCGCTTGCCGTTTTTGAATCCGTGCGCAAGGCGAGCGGTTCGCCTTTGTTCGTCGACACGATGACGTCCGGCTCGTCGGCGATCACGCCGAGGAGCGGTAAGCGCAGGATATTGTTCACGTCCTCGACCGAGAGCATCTTGCCCTTTTTGACGAGCTGCGGACGCACGCGATTGATCACGAGCTGCGGCGTAAACCGGTTCCCCAATAACCCGACGACCCGATCGACGTCGCGGACCGCCGAGACCTCCGGCGTGCACACGACGATCGCTTCCTGCGCGCCGGCGACGGCATTCTGAAAACCGCGTTCGATGCCGGCCGGGCAATCGATCAACACGTACTCGAACCGCTCGCGCAGCGTTTGCACGAGCGCGATCATCTTTTGCGTGTCGACTTCATCCTTTTCGCGCGTCTGAGCCGCGGCGAGCAGGTAGAGCGTGGGCGAATTCTTGTCGCGCACCAGCGCATCTTCGAGCGAAACCTGCTCTTCCAACACGTCGAGCACGTGGTGTTTGACGCGGCTCTCCAAACCCAGCACGATGTCGAGGTTGCGCAGACCGACGTCCGCGTCGATCAGCGCGACGTTGGCGCCCCGCCGCGCGAGTGCCGTACCCAAATTCGCGGTGGTCGTCGTTTTACCGACGCCGCCTTTCCCGGATGTGATGACGATTGCGCGGCCAAGCGCGGCGGCGCCGGCATCGGACTGCACTCGTTGTTCGTCTTGAGTCTGAAGCACGTGCATGTCAGCCTGCTTTCAATGCGCCGATGAGGCGGCCGAGGAATCCGGGGGTGTCGAGATTGGTGAAGGGGACGAGCTCGCCTTCGAGCCGGCGCGCGATCTTGTCGTAGATCACACGCAAGCGGTTCGTTTCGCTGAGCACGACCGGTTCGCCCCGGTTGGTAGTGTCGATGATTTCTTCGTCATCGGGGACGATGCCGAGCAACTCGGCCGACAAGATTTCACAAACGTCGTCGACCGAAAGCATGTCGCCGGTGCGCACCATGTCGGGCCGGATGCGATTGACGATCAGGCGGACCGGCATCGATCGCTCGGTCAATTTTCCGATGACCCGATCGGCGTCGCGTATCGCGCTGACTTCCGGCGTCGTCACGACGATCGCTTCTTGTGCGCCCGCCACGGCGTTGCGGAAACCGCCTTCGATCCCGGCCGGGCAATCGATCAGGACGTAATCCGACATCGCCGCAAGATCGTCCATCACTTTGGCCATCTGCTCTTCAGTGACCGCGTCCTTGTCGCGCGTTTGCGCCGCGGGAAGGATGGAAAGCGATTCGAACCGCTTGTCTTTGATCAGCGCCTGCCGGACCTGACAGCGGCCTTCGACGACCTCCACGAGATCGAACACGATCCGTTTTTCCAAGCCGAGCACCAAATCCAGATTGCGCAGCCCGATGTCCGCGTCCACCAAGATCACGCGTTTGCCGTGTTTGGCCAGCGCGGCGCCGACGTTGGCGGTGGTCGTCGTTTTGCCGACGCCCCCTTTGCCGGACGTAAAAACGATTTTGCGAGCGCTCACTGTGGTGTGGTCCCCCTTGGAAAGATCGCGATCCGGCCGTCTTTGACGCAAGCGGTTTCGGGAACGAGGGCGTCGCCCGCGCGTTCGCCGCTATCCGCGGCAATATACGCCGCGATGCGCAGCTGCGTCGCGGCGAGTTCGAGCGCATGGACTCGAGCAGTTATGTCGCCTTGGGCTCCGGCGTGCGCCACCCCGCGCAGCGCGCCGAATACAAGAATATCGCCGGTCGCCACGAGCTCCGCTCCGGGATTCACGTCGCCGACCACCACGATGTTGCCGACGTTGTGCAGCGACTGCCCGCCCCGCAGCGTTCCGGTGTGATACATCGTCGAGGGGAGGGGCGCCGCCGGCGGCGATGGTGCCGGCTCGGGAATTTTTGGAAGCGGCGGTGGTTCGGCAAAAACAGCGCGGCGCACGCTGGTTTCGCCGAGCTTGCGGCGGGACGCGATGTCGGCACGGGCGCCGGCGAAGTCGGCGACCAGCGACCGCGCCGCGTCCGAAAGCTGAACCTCGCGTTTCGGACGCAGCGCGCGCCGCCTGGCAAGCTCTTCTCCGCCGTCGTCGATCTGGAGAACGAATCGCAACCCGTTTGCAAGCGCCAGCGGTTCCAGGTCAAGACCGCCGGTGAGTACCTCGAGTCCGATACCGTGCTCGTTCAGAACGGCACTCAGTGCGTCGAGCTGATCTTGCGTGAGACTCGTCGCCCCGAGCGCGGCAACCGCGGATGCGCCCGTGTAAAAACCCGGACGCTCAACGAGCTTGCCTTGCAGTTCGGCTAAGGCGTCCCCGAAATCGCGCCCTCCCAGTGCGAGTTCGAGGCCCATCCCTTTGCCGCGCAATACCGCCATCTGCCCGGGCCTTCGCACGGCCGCGGAGGGACCCTGCGGAGTCCACAGGGCCTTCACAAGTTCCTGTGGCTTATCCACAGAAGCTGCACACGAGCGAACCGCCGGAAAAAGCGGTAACATATACAGAGCAGGGCGCGTTGTAGATGTGTCGCCCGGCAACGAACCCGTCCGTACGGGTAGAGGTAACTGACGTCATGCTTCGTCGCATCATCCCGATCACGATCATCTTCGCATTGATTGGTGCCATATGCCCGTCACCTGCGCTCGCGGTCTCGACGCAAACCGAGATCGAAATGGGCCGGGCGTACGACCAGCAGATCGTCGAAAGCAGCGTCGTCGAAACCGATCCGCTGCTCGTGCAATGGGTACAGAGCGTTTCGAGCAAGCTCTGGGCTGAAACGGCCCGCCGGGACGTGCCATACAACGTCAAGATTTTGAAGGACACGTCGATCAACGCGTTTTCGACGCTCGGCGGCTACGTGTACGTGAATTCCGCGCTTCTCGATTTCGTGCAGTCCGACGACGAGCTGGCGGGCGTGATCGGACACGAAACGGGCCACATCGAGCGCCGGCATGTGCTCACCACGCAAACCAAGGCAAACATCCTCAACTTGCTCTTCGGCGTCGCGTCGCTGTTCTCGCCGTTCATCTACAATTTCGGCAACTTGATCGAAGCCGGCGCTATTTCGAAGATTCAGCGCACCGACGAATTGCAAGCCGACCAATACGGACTGCTGTTGATGTCGCGCGCGGGCTACGATCCCGAAGCGATGCTCTCGATGCAGCAGCATTTGGGCGCGCTCGAAGGCGAACACAACGATCTCGTTTCCAAGTATTTCCAAGACCACCCCGGCTCGGGCGCGCGCGTCGCACACTTGTTGGGCTACTCCGAGCTGGATCCGACCAAGACGACGCCGCAAGAGCGGCTGGTTTGGGCGCTCCACGATCTCGACGAAGCGCGCTACAACATCGCCAGCATGGAACTGCACCAGATTTTGGGCAGCGATCCGCATAATCCGCAGGCGCTGCTGGCGCTCGGTCAGGCGCAACTTGCGCTCGGCCTGACGAGCAAGAGCGAACAAACGCTGGGCGAGCTCGCGCAAAGCACGTCTCCGCAAGTGAAAGCGGCGGCTCAGCAAAAAATCGAGGCGCTGCGTGCGATGGAAGTGCACAAAGTCGATCTGACGCGCCCGAACCTCGCGGATCTGCGGACGCATCTGCAAGAGGCCGACGCCGTGCAAACGCAAGCCGTCGCGCAGGTGGGTGCGCGTCACGATGAAGGACGCGGCCAACTGAAATCGCTGCGCTCGCGCCTGGATACGATCAGCTACGAAATTCCGGACTTTAGCCGCATTCAGGTAAAACCGGGATCGCGCTTGGAAGCGATCGAGAAGAACCTGAACGGCATGTCGCGCTCGGTCAACTCCGCGCTGCAAGATGCCGGACAAGCAATCGATCAAGTGGGATCGGTCGATACGAAAACCAACAAGCCGACCGGACTGTTGAAAGAGAACGCCGATATTCTGAGCGAGATGCGGGCGCCGCTCGACGCGGCGCCGATTCCGTCGGATTCCGTCGCCGTGTTTCCATCGTATCCGGAGATGCTCGGCGAACTTGCCGGCGCCGACAGCGACATGGTTCGCGCGGTCGACGCCGGGCGCGCGTCGGCGATGCAGCTCGACGTCGCGCTGGGCGATCTGGACGCGTTCATCAAGCGCCTGCAGCAAGTTCAGCTGAACTACTTCGGCGACGTCGGTGAAATCGATTATCAGGGCCTCGTGCCGTACATGCAAAAGGCGCAGGCTTCACTCGGGCAAGCCGCCGTCTCCGCATCGCAAGCGGAGCAGCTCTACAACATGGCGCGTTCGCGGCAGCTGGCTGCGCGCATCACGATGCTGGGCTTGGGTACGTCGCAGCAACGCTACGAGACGCTGCAAAAAGCGATCAACGTGCGCTGGAACGTGGACGATCTCAGCTACATCGACATGCTGCACGACAACGTCACGCCCGGCGATCTGACTGCTGCCTCGATTGTGGCGGCCGATTTCCACACGACGCCGCAAGCGATCATCCGCGAATCGCACGACACCGGTAAGAGCATCGTGGACGTCGCGGCGTCGCGAGGCATGCACACCGAAGCCCTCGAGGTCTTTATGGGTCTGATCTACCTCGACTACACGGACGACCCGGCAAAAGAAATACACCCGACCGGACCCCCGACCGGGCAACAATCCGACGCCTAGCGGGTATCTAGGGAAGTATGGCTACTGCTAGCGGCGACATACTTCGCCTAGTCCGCAAGGGCATCGACGTCAAAGCGGTTCACGCGCACACGCGCAAACCGTTCCGCTTCTACCTTGCCGGCGATCCGGCGCTCATCGCGGAAATGCGCGGTTTTCTGCTCTCGGGCCACGATGAAACCGTCCCCGCCGACGCGGCGGCATGCCTGGAAACGATCAACCTGAACGTTCCGCAGCCCACGCTGGCCCAGGAAGCGCGCCTCGTACTGTTCATGGGCCGCAAGGGCGATTTTGCGGGCGCCGACCTCAATTTGCTCCGGTCGCTGCGGTTGCCGATTATGGCGATCACCGTTGACGAACGCGGCGTTACGGCGGGGCCGCCCGCCGCCCCGGCGGCGGGTTCGGCTGCCGAATACGTCGTGCCCTCGCTCACGCGCGAAGCGCTGCGCGGGCGCGTTCTTCCGCACATCGTCGAATGCAGCAAGGGCGTTGAAATTGCGGTCGGACGGCGCTTGCCGCCGCTCCGCGAAGCGGTTGCCGCGAAGCTCACGCGCGACGCGGCCAACAACGCGCTCAAAGTCGCGCTGGCCAGCGCGGTCGTCGATCACATTCCGCTCGTCGGGTTGGTGATGGGACTGTTTGCCTCCGCCGGAGACATGGTCGCGATCACCGGCATTCAAATGATGCTGATGCTTCACATCGAGGCCACGTACGGGCGCGATCCCGACGTGCAGCGCATGTGGCAACTTCTGCCGGTTATCGGCGGCGGTTTCGGCTGGCGATCGCTCGCGCGCGAGCTCTCCGGATTCATTCCGGTCGCCGGCATCGCGATCAAAGGCGCAATCGCATACGCCGGAACGATCGTCGTGGGCGAAGGCGTGACGTTTTACTACCAGCAGGGGCGGCACATGAGCGCGGGTGACGCGCGCGCTCTCTACGAGTCGGCGAAGAACGAAGCGATGACGTTCGCGCGCGATCTGCTCAAGCGCATTACGAACCGCTGACGCGCTCGAGAAGTTCCTCGTCGTCGAGCTTCTGCATGTCGTGCGGCACGCGCGGCCGGATCCGTGCGGCAAGCTTGTGGGCCATTTCGGCGCGAACGTAGCGATCCAGCGAAGCGCGGCGCGACACGAACCGGTCGATGAGCGCATGCTCTTCTTGCGTTAGCGCCTGTATGCGGCCCGCACGCGCTTCCGATTGCGCGACGATCGTTTCGAGCGTCGCCGGGCGCGCATCGCGGACGACGATCGTTCCCGCGGCCAGATCGCCCAAACGTTTGTTTTCTTTCGACAGCGTGGCGG
Organism: Vulcanimicrobiaceae bacterium; assembly: GCA_035938175.1. GTDB lineage: Bacteria > Vulcanimicrobiota > Vulcanimicrobiia > Vulcanimicrobiales > Vulcanimicrobiaceae > DASRDE01. The sequence goes on along the minus strand of DASZHD010000048.1, from coordinate 66,845 downwards.
CGATCGCGCTGATGAGGTAAAAGCCCAAGGACGCTTCGCCGACGCGAACGAGATTGCGAATGGCCGACGCGCCGAAGTCCACGGGATGGCCGCCGTCGCGTACGACCCGCAGCCCGAGCAGCTTCTTGCCCGGCGTCTGTCCGTTCCACAACGCTTCGAACAAGATGAAGTATCCGAAAAAAACCAGGAACACGATCGCAACGACGATCGCAATGGCGATCGATTCGGACAGATGCATCTCGCTGCGCGACGGCATGCCGGCCGGAGGCGCCGCCAATGAAATGCCCCAGAATATCAGCAAGACGAGCGTTACTTGAATCACGAAATCAACGGCTACCGCTAAGAAGCGGCTGCCCAGGCCCGCCAACTCGTACGAAAAGGCGATGCTTTCGGGCGTGCGTACGGTGACGGATCGATCCACGTGAAAGGGCGTTTCGTCCCGGCGCGCATGCCCCCCGCTTCGCGGGCTCCGAGGGCGCCGCAGTCCATTGCATGAACTCTGCTCCAAATGCATCAGCGCGTGCGGCTGCGTCCGCTCATCGAGAGCGATCTGGATCTTGCCGATACGTCCGGCTCATCCGAACGGGATGCCGGCGAGTTTCAATGGTTCGGCTTCACCACCGCGCACGCCGCACGCCGCAGGTTTGCCGAAAACGGATCGATCGGTCCGGACGGCGGTACGTTCGCGGTGACGTTTGACGACGAGCCCGTGGGCACGGTCGATTGGTTCAAAGCGTTTTGGGGCAGAGCCGAAACGTCGTGGTGCTGGACGCTCGGCATCGGCATCGTAACGGACATGCGCGGCAGAGGCATCGGGACGCAGGCGCAGCGTTTGGTCGCCGACTACCTCTTCCGTCATACGCGCGCGGAACGCGTTCAAGCGTTTACGGATGCGGAAAATGCCGCGGAACGGCGCGCCTTGGAAAAAGCGGGATTCACGCAAGAGGGCGTGATCCGGCGCGGTCAGTGGCGCGGCGGGAGCTGGCACGATCAGGTCTTGTATTCGCTGCTGCGCTCGGAGTGGCGGAGCCCGTGAATCAACACGCATTCGTGCGCAGACGGGGTCCGGCGTGGGAGAAGCTGGAGCTGTTGCTGGAGCGTTCTTCGCGCCGCGGGTTACGCCGTCTGGAACCCGGGGAAGTCTTCGAATTGGGGCGGTTGTACCGCTGGGTCACGTCCGATCTCGCGTATGCGCAGGGCCATGGCTTCGATGCGCAGCTCCGGCTCTATTTGAACCGCCTTACGGCGCGCGCGCACGCGCAAGTGTATGCAACGTCGGTCGAAACGGGAAGGGCGCGAATTGCGCGGTTCTTCACGCACACGTTTCCACAAGAATTCCGCCGCTCGTTCGTCTTCACCGGAATCTGCATCGCGCTGACGATCGGCTGGGCCAGTATCGCCTACGGCATCGTGCAAGCACATCCGGCCGACGCGTACGCGCTCTTACCCGAATGGCTCGTGCCCGCGCACATCACGAAGAGCCTGCACGATTCGAATTTTGCCTTCGGCCCGCAGGCATCCGCTGCAATGTCGGCAGCGATTATGTCCAACAATATTCGCGTTGCCGTCATGACGTTTGCCGCGGGTATCGTCACGCTTGGGGCGGGGACGATTTATCTGATCGTTTTCAACGCCCTGATGCTCGGGGCGCTGGGTGCGTTGTACGGGCAAGCGGGATTCGGCGCAGATTTCTGGGCTACGGTGGCGCCGCACGGATTCATCGAACTGACGGCAATTCAAATCGCCGGAGGCGCGGGGCTGCTGATAGCCTCCGGCGTGCTTTTTCCCGGCCGGAGATCGCGGCGCGATGCGCTCGTACGGAACGGACGTCGCGCCGGCGTGCTGATCGGCGGCGTCGCCGCGATGCTTGTTGCCGCCGGCACGATCGAGGGATTTTTCTCGCCGCTGCGCTTTTCGATCGCCGTTCGCGCGGCCGTCGGAATTGCCACGGCAATACTGCTGATTTTGTATTTCGCGTTTGCCGGAAGAGAGCCGCGATCTACAACAAGCCGCGCTGCTTGATCTGCAGATACTGATCGATTAACGCCGTCGTCAACTGCGGCGCCGGGACGTCGACGACGCGAACGCCCATGCGTGTCAACACGGCGGCGGCCGCACGCCGCTCGTCCCGCAGCTCCAGCGCGACGCCCGTCTCGAACACGGCCTGCATCGTGACCGGCGCAGCCGCTATCGCACGCTCGATGGCTGCATCGTTCATGAACACGCACACCACCAGATGCCGCCGCGAAAGCGTCCCGATCTGCGCCAAGACGCTGCTTTGCGCAACCGGGTCCACCATGTCGGTGAAAAACAGCACCAAACTTCGCTTGTTCACGTGCGATCGCGCGTAGGCAAAGGCGCGTTCGTAATCGGCCTCTTCAAAAACGGGCTCTAAATCGTACAGTTCGGATGCAATTCTCGCAGACGAGCGTCCGCCGCTGCGCGGAGCGTACGCGCGCAGAATATCTGCTGCGAATGCGACCAGTCCGATCTTGTCGTTTGCCAGCGCTGCAATCGTAGAAACGGAAAGCGCCGCAGTTACCGCGTAATCGAACTTTCGCTGGTCGCCGACCTGCGCCGTCATCAGCCGGCCCGCATCGAGCAGCAGCATGACGTTTTGGCTGCGTTCGACTTCATATTGAGAAACCAAGAGACGGCCGCGGCGCGCCGTCGCCTTCCAATTGATTGCGCGAAACGCGTCGCCCGTCTCGAACTCGCGAACGGATTCCACTTCGGTCCCGATTCCGCGAAGACGCATCCGGCGAAGCCCTGCCTCGATTAACCGGTTGCGCGCGTGCAGCGTTCCGTAGCGCTCTACGGCAGATAAATCGGGATAGACGCGAATCTCCTGGCGCTGCTGCACGCGCATGCGGCGCCGCAGCGCTCCGAGCGGATGCTCGAACCACACGTACAGCGTGCTCAGATCCTCGCGTCCGCGCGAAACCGGCGTAACCGCACGGCTAGCAACGGCTTGTGCGCGAGGCGCCACGTGAAACGCGAGTTCGTCGACCTCGAAACGCAAACGCGTCGAAGGGCTTTCGATAAGCCCCAACGTCACCGGCTGCGCGCTGCCGTTGCGCACCTCGTACCGCAATTCGGCAGGGTGGCGAAGTGCGAACGGCTCGCTCTCGATTCTGCGGACGAGCAGATCCTTTGCCCGCGGCGCCGTAAGCGCATCGGCAACGATCCACGCGCAGAACAGGGCGCTCAGTGCAAACGCAAAAGGCAAAAACGCCGCAACGACGCCGCCTGCCGCAAACAGCAGCACGATTGCGGTGCCGAACCACGCGGTTCGCGGACTAAGCCAGGTCACGTGGGACGGGCACGGTTTGGAGAATTTCCGCCACGACGGCACCCGCGCGAACGCCGTCTATTTCGGCCGCGGGGGCGACGATGAGCCGGTGCGGAAGGACGAATGCCGCGACGTCTTTGACGTCGTCGGGCGTCGCGAAGTTACGGCCGTCGATCGCGGCGGCGGCTTGCGCCGCCACTAAGAGCGTGACGCCCGCGCGCGGACTGGCCCCTAAGGTGATTTGCCGGTGCGATCGGGTTGCGGTAACGATTTCAAAAATGTACCGCTGCACGGGCGGTGCGATATGAACGGCACGAACCTCCGCCTGCGCGGCGGAGATTTCTTCGGGCGAGGTAACCGCGGTCATCGTCAGCCCGTCGATAGCCCGCGCATCGAATCCCGAAGCGACGCGCGAAAGCAGCTCGATCTCTTGTTCCGCTTGCGGATATCCCGCCTCCACTTTTACGAAAAAGCGGTCGACCTGCGCTTCGGGCAACGGATACGTGCCTTCATATTCGATCGGATTCTGCGTCGCGCAAACAAAAAACGGCTGCGGCAGCGCGAGCGGCGTACCGTCGATCGTTACGCGGCCCTCTTCCATGGCTTCCAAAAGCGCGGATTGCGTTTTCGGCGGCGTGCGGTTTATTTCGTCCGCAAGCAGCACGTTGGTAAAAATCGGGCCGGGCCGGGTGGAGAATTGCGCCGTTTGCGGATTGAAGACCGTCGTGCCGATCACGTCCGCCGGCAGCAGATCGGGCGTGAACTGGATGCGAGCGTACTGCGCGCCCAGCAGGGCCGACAACGCCCGCACGGCCAGCGTTTTTCCCGTTCCGGGAACGCCTTCGATCAGCGCGTGTCCGCGTCCCAAAAGAGCAACCGTAAGTGCGAACACCGTGCGATCCGCGCCGACGACGACGCGCTCCATCGCCGATGAAATGCGAGCCGCGACTTCCCGGGCACCCGCGCTTGTCATTCATAGTCCTTTCTGACTGCGGCAAAGAGTTCGCCGGCCGCAAGAACGTCACTCGGCGCCGGCTGCGCGAGTGCTGCAATGGCACGCGCGCGGTGCAATAAATCGCCGGAACGTTCGTCATTTCTGCTCCGCGTTCGCAGCAGCGCTTCGCTGTGCAGGGCAAGCCGCCGCGCGATCTCGCGTCCGGCTTGCGCGCTTAGCAGCAGCTGCGCGAGCGAAGCAATGTACGCGCCGGAGTCGCGGCCGGCAGGAGGCGGCGCGGAATACGGCGGCGCGAAAGGAACGTTGGCTCCTATCAGCGCGAGCAGCAGCGCGAGCGCTGCGATGCCGATCGCGACGCGTACCGGCCACGCCAGCACTTGCCAAAACGTTCTTCCTGCTGCGTAACCGTACGGGCGTTCGTCGAACGCCACGGCGGCGGCGCCCGCAAAGAGCGCAAATGCAAAACGCGCGTTGTCGTGGCGCGGCAAGTCCCAATTGTCGAACACGGTCGGCGTCGCAATCACTACCAGCGTGCCGCGTCCGCGCCGGATGGCAACCGCCGGTGCAAATGTCCGCGTGCGCAAAAGCGCGGCGCGTTCCGGCGTACATCCCCGCCGGAAACCCGCCGAAAAATCACCCTCTACGATCGCGCCCGACGATGCATACGTTATGCCGCACGCAACTGTCGCGCTCGATTCCGCTGCTCCCGAAGCCGTAAGCGCAGGTACGCCGAGCGTACGGCGCGCGCGATCGGCCATCGCTCCGAACAAGTAGAGCGTGTTACCGGATTTCACCCAGGCGTCCAAGCTCTCCAGCGCGTTCGGGCTGCCCGATATCGCGTTCAGAGCGCCGTCGCCGGCGACGACAAGTGCGACACGGCGGCCCGGCAGCTCGCCGAGCGGCGCTTCAAATCTGCTGACGGCGATCCGTTCCCGTCCGAGAAATTCGTACAACGCAGCGTAACCGTTGCGGCCCGTGTCGTACGTTGACGGAAACGACGCGCGCGCCGAACCGGCGGAAACACGCAGCAGCGCAACCGCTGCGAGTACGAGTAAACCAACCCCCGCCGCGATCGCGTCGGGCGAAATCTTACGGTTCATCGAGCCGGCGCGCAAAGTACGTTTCGTAAATCGAACGCGCCGCGCTCCACTCGCTTTCCGATGCCGGCGACTGCGCGTACGCTACCGCGGTAAACGCGCGCGCGAGGTGTTCGAACGGCGCGTACAGCTGCGCCGCGCGCGCACGCACTTCGGATTTGCACTCGTTTACCGTATGGCTCGGGGCGTCGTCGATGGTGTGCCGCATGTCCAACGCCGCCAGCGTTGCACGGAATAGGAAAGCGATCGCGGCGGCGTAACGGCGTTCCGCTGCGGCGGCTACGGCGCGATCGTACAGCGCTCTGGCGGTTTCCCGCGCTTCGAGAGATACGCCCGCCGCAGACGCCGATTGTTCGCGAGCCGCCTGCATCGCTAAGCGCACGCACGCGAAGATCACGATCCCGACGGCCAGGGCGATCGCGACGTCGCCGATAGTCACGCTTGCGGCGCGGCCCAAGTGAACGCTGCGGCTGAATGCGTCGACCAAACTCGCAAAACGATCGGCCAACCATTGCCACGCCGCGTCCATCCACGTTTTCTGCGGTTTTGGCGCAACGCGGATACGAAAGCGGTGCTCCGAAAGGATCTGCACCGCGAGCGCATGGGGCTCGATCGCCGGATGGAGCGCGCCGAACGACGGAGCCGCGTTCACTATGCGCCGGCCGAAGCGTCCAGTTCGTCGAGGCGGGTTTGGATGTCGAGCCCTTCGCGGCGCACGCGCACGTCGAAATAGTACACGGCCAGCAGCGTTCCGAAAAACCCCAAGAAGCAGAGCTGCAGCACGCCTTGCGCGATCGTATCCAAAACGCGCAGCCGGACGATCCCGTCGACGATGAGCGTGATGCCGGCGCTCAGCAAGAAATTGCAAAAATAAATTGCCAGAAAACACAGGCAGACCAGCACGGCGCGGCCGAGCTCGTTGCGTGTGAAGATTCTGCGGAACCCGCGGGCAAACGCGGTGCCGACGCCTGCGTCTTCAACCGGAATCGCGAGAATTGAAAACCACAGCGCCAGGTACCCTACCGCCACGAGGAGCAGCCACGCAATTCCGCCCAGGCCGCCGATGATGCCGACGATCGCCGCCAAGACCGCCGACGCGCGCACGAGTACTGCCGCCACGCCGACGAGGATGCCGAAGCCGAATGCCCACGTGAAGATCCCGACGAAAATCGCAACGCCGCAGAGCAGCTCGCCGGCGAGAATCGAACCGGCGTGCTGCAATCCTGCAGAGTACGCGGCGCGCCAATCGGGTACGCGCCCGCGGTAGACCGCGGCGACCGCCGACGCATACGCAGAAACGACGAACGGCGCGCACACCGACGAGAACGTGAAGAGCGCGATGATCCATCCCCACGGAAAGGAGGACAGCGTAGCGGGCTGCGTGCGGTTGGGGTGCTGGATCTGATCGAGCAGCTGCTGATAACTTCCGGCAGAAGACTCCGACACGAAGTATTGCATCACCATCAACGGTACGACGTACACGATGCCGATCAACGCAAAAGCCGGAAAGTTCCGGACGAACAGCGTAACGGCGCGGTCCAGCAGTTCGCCGAGCGAAAGCGGACGCAGAACGATACGATCTTGCGGATCGGGCTGCACCATTTTGCGCCCTTCTTGAGCCTTCGGTTGCCCTCCTATGGTATGGTAATGCCCGGTATGGAGATACTCGGCGAAATTGCCAACATTTGGCGTTACCCGGTGAAGAGCCTAGCGCCGCAGCCGTTGGAACAGACCGCGGTAGAACCCGGCGGTCTTCCCGGCGACCGCGCGAGCGCGTTGTTCGTCGAGTCGGGACACGCGCGTACCGGCAAGCCGTACCGTGGAAAAGAACACAATCTGTTGCATACCACGGCGGATGCCGGTTATGCACGCGAGTTGGCGGCGAACCGCGGCGTTTCGTTGAGCGTGCGCGACGAGGACGAGCATTACTTCGATGCGGCGCCCGTTTCCATCGTGTTCGATCGCTGGATCGACGAGGTCGCGCGCGCGCTCGACGAGCCGATGAATCCGCTGCGGTGGCGTCCTAATTTCTTCGCACGTTCGATGCCCGGATTCGCGTACGGCGAGGCCGGCCTTACCGGCGCGGTTATTGAAGCGGGCACGTGCGTGCTGCGCGTGCGCAAACCGATCGAACGCTGCGTAACGATTACGTACGACGTTCAGACCGGCGAGCAGAACGACGCCGTTCTGCTGTACGTCGCTCAAAAACGCGCGAACACGATGGGAATCTATTGCGACGTCGAGGTTGCCGGTACCGTGCGCGTCGGCGACGCTTTGCGCTTGCGCGATCGCTGAACTTCGCGCACGACGGACTCCAGTTCGTCGATATAGTCCAAGAACCGGGAGCGCCCGTCGGAAGTAATACGGACGATCGTTTGAGGCCGGCCCTTGCCCTTGATCCGCACCATGTCCACGATTCCGAGTTCGGCCAGCGCATGAAGGTGCCGGTTCAAGTTGCCGTCGGTCAGTTCGCACGCCTCCTGCAATTGCGTGAACGACAACCCGTCGGAATTGGCGACGAGCGCACTGCAGATCGCTAAACGGCCGCGTTCGTGGAAAATGCGATCGAGACCGGTAAACGCAAACGACGCTTCAGGCACGCGTGCCTCGCTCTTGCGCCACGAACGCGCCGACCGCCAGTTGACCCGCGCCGAAGCCCAGTGAAAGCACCCACCATTGCAGCGCGATCTGTGCGGGCGTAAACAGCAGCGCACAACCGGCCGCCAAGAAAAAGACTGCCACGGCGATCGCCGTGCGCGGAATCATGGTGCGCGAGGCGAACAATCCGACGCCGTAGCAGCCGCACCAGATACCCGGCAAAAAGCCGAACAGATTCTGACGCAGCATCGCAAACGAAAGGGCCGCGCCCAATACCACGGCGGGTGCAATCGCCAATCCCACCGTCGCGGTCTGCCATCGTTCGCGTGCCGTCGCGTCGTTCACGTACCAGTGAGCGATCGCGCCGTAATTGATCAGCATCGATGCCGCGCAGCACGAAAACCACAGCGCGAAGTAGAGATGGCCTTGCGCAATGGTCTCGATGCGCGGAACGAGCATCAGCTGCACGACGCCGCAGCTGAGCGCAAAGATTCCCGAAGCGGCGGCAGCGAGCGCGGAATAGCCCTTGAAGCGCTGGACATGGCCGAGGCGCTCGCGCACCTCGGCTATGTCGTGTAACGCCCGTTCCAGGTCGGTCATGTTCTTACTTTGTAGCACAAAGTCGTGCCGGCCGCAACGGCGCGGCGGCTACAGAACCGAGATGCTGGAGGGATAGAAACGTCCGGTGCCGTCCTCGGTACCGGTTCCGGTCACGCGTTCGCCCAGCCGGAACCGCGCGGCGTTGCCGACGATCCACGTCCCGGTGCGGCGTTGCGCGTTTTCCCACACGATCAATGCGTTGGGACGCACGCTTTGTACGGTGCCGGTCAACGTGATGGTTCCCGAAGTACTCATGCCGATCACGCGAACCGTGTACGGAAAGAATTGACCCGCGCGATCTTCGGTACCGCTTGCCGTTATGCGTTCGCCGATCTGGAATCGCGACGGATTCCAAACGATCCATTGCGCGGTATGTCCGGTCGCGTTTTGCCACACGTAGACGGAATTCGGCCCGATACGCTGCACCGTTCCCGTCAAGGTAATCGTATTGGTGCTCGGCATGGCGACGACGCTTATGCTGGAGGGATAGAAATCGCCGCGCGTGTTTTCCGTTCCGGTCCCCGTGATTCGTTCGCCGATGCGGAATTGGTTCGGGTTCGCCACGAACCACGTGCCGGACGTATGCTGCGCGGGTTCCCAAACGTCCAAACTGTGCGGCCAAATGTGCTGCACGACGCCGGAGAGCGCGATCGCCGGTTGTGCGGTTGCGGGTGAACCGGCCGTGGCGGCTGCGGCTGCCACGAGCGCTCCCGCGAGGTAGGTAGTGAAGCGAGCCATTGCTCATCCTCCGTTGTTGAAGTGTACAACGGAAACGTTTACCGCACTTCGGCCGTCACGCTTACTTGCATACGGAAATGCATGCAAGTGCCTCTTCGCTCGTGCGTGAAATTTCTATTTCGCGAAAGTCGTGCGCGCTTGCGCTTGCATACGCGCCGTCGTAAAGCGCGCTGCCCATCGAAATACCGATGACCGCCGCACCCGCCTGCCGTGCGGATAGCATGCCGCTCGGCGCGTCTTCGAACACGACGCATCGATCTGCGGGCAGGCCCAAGCCCGCGGCTGCTTTTTGGTACGGTTCGGGATCCGGCTTTCCGTTGCGAACGTCGTCCCCGCTGACCAGGACGCGCGGCAGCGGAATGCCGCAACGTTGTAAACGCGGGATCGCGATACGCCGCGAACTCGACGTCGCGACCGCCCAAGGTACTGCGAGCGCAGCAACGCGGGCGACGAATTCCGGTGCGCCGCGTACCGGAATGACGCTTTCCGCGAATGCTTCTTCGAGTGCTTCCATTTCCTCGAACGATCGTTGCGCGTCCGCGCGGGGCGCGAGCTCGCGGACCGCATCGATCGTGGTGCGGCCGTGGCCTGTCCGAATGGCGTGAAGCGGATCGACGCCATGACGGGATGCCCACACTTCCCACGCGCGGTTGACGGCTGCGGTCGAATCCGCAAGGACGCCGTCCAGGTCGAAGATCACGGCCGCGCACCGGAATTGTGCCATCGGCCGCCCCTTCGATGATAAAATGAGCTTCCCATCGCCGGAATCCGCACTGGAGGGATGATGAGCACGTTACTGACCGATTCGCTCGCCGCTCGATCCGCTTTGGTGGACGAACACGTGCGTTGTGAAAACGCGCACGACCTGGACGGCATTCTTCGCACGTTCGGCAGCCGGGCCGCGTACGATGACGGTCCGTGGAGCGAACGATGCTCCGGAGCGGACGAGGTGCGCGGCTACTACGCGCGCCTTTTGGAGAGCGTTCCGGACTTGCACATCGACGTCGTAAAGAAGCACGTCGCGCAGGACGAGATCATTCTCGAAGTCGTCATCCGGGGTACGCATCAGGCGACTTGGCGCGGGCTGCCCGCCACGTGGCGGCGGGTCGAAGTGCCGTTGTGCGCGATCTACACGTTCGACGAACGCGACCGTTTGGTGGGCGAGCGCATCTACTACGATCGCGCGACGGTGCTCAAACAGCTCGGCGTTTTTCGCGAGCCGCAAACGCTGCTGGGCAAGATCGGAATCGCCGCCGGCCATCCGTTGACGATGCTGCAGATCGGCTTGCGCATGCTATCGCGCAAACGCGAGGCGCGTTAGAGCGTGCGCCGCCCTTCGATCGCTCTTGCGAGCGTAACTTCGTCCGCATAGTCCAAGTCGCCGCCGATCGGTAAACCGTACGCAAGGCGCGTCACGCTGACGCCCAGCGGACCCAAGAGCCGGGAAAGGTACAGCGCGGTCGCCTCGCCTTCGGCGTTCGGGTTGGTCGCGATGAGGACTTCCTGCGGTTTTTCCCGACCGATCCGCTCGACCAGCTCTTTGACGTGCAGTTGTGCCGGGCCGATTCCGTCCATCGGTGAGATCAGGCCGCCGAGCACGTGATACTTTCCCTTGAACGCGAGCGTGCGTTCCAGCGCAAAGATGTCTTTCGCTTCGGCGACGACGCAAATGGTTTGCGAATCGCGCCGCTCGTCGGCACAGATGTCGCACGGATCCTGTTCGGTAATCGAAAAGCAGGTCGAGCACAGGCGCACGCGGTCCTTGACCGCGAGAATCGCTTCGGCGAGCGATTGCGCCTCGTTGCGCGGGCGATTGAGTAAATAGAACACCAGACGCGCGGCCGTCTTCGGACCGACGGTCGGCAATTTCGAAAACTCGTTGATGAGCGCTTGAACGGGGCCGGCGATGCCGTTGGAGGTCGGCACGACCTACATGAGGCCGGGAATCTTCATTCCCCCGGTCAGCCTTCCCATGCGCGATTGCGCCGTGTCCTCCACTTTTTTCAGCGCGTCGTTGATCGCAACGACGAGCAGATCTTCCAGCGTCTCCACATCGTCCGGATCCGCGGCTTCCTTGGAAACGGTCACGCTCTTGACGCGGTGATCGCACGTCATTTCCACTTTGACGCTTTCTCCCGAAGCCGTACCGGTGACGGTGGTATTCGCGAGCTCGTCCTGCGCTTTGGCCATTTCTTGCTGCATTTTGCGCATCTGCGCCATCAGTTGAGCTTGATTCATTCCGTTATTTGATCCGTTCGTTCAGATAGGAGAACAGTTCTTCCGGGTCTTCGAGCGCGGCGGTAATTGCATCGGCTCCGTCCTGCAAGCTCGCGGCGGTTCGTGCGGCCGTCCCGCCCTTGCTTCGCGCGGAAGCCGGCGCGCCCGTTTGAAACCGCACGGTAAGCGTCGTGCCCAGCGCCTCCGCGATGGCTTTGGCAACCAGCTGCGCGTTGTCTTTCAGAAGCTCGGCCGAAAGCGAGCTCGGAACTTTCACCATCAGCGTACCGCCGTCGATCGCATCGGGCATTGCGCGCCGAAGCTCGCCGCGCAGCGATTGCTTTTCGGTCGCAACCTTGGTCACGATCGATTCCCAGGCGGCTTTCACTTTTTGGATCGTGATCGGCGCCTTGTCAGTACCGACGGAGGTGTCCTCGCGAACGGCGCGACGATCCGGAGCTGCCTGCTCGTCGCGAGGCGCCTTGTCGGGTTTCGCCGCCGCTTGGTGCGCCTCGACGGGAGCGCGTTCTTGGATCGCCGGCGCACGACGGGGAGCGGCGCCGCCTTCCTCGAGCGCGGCAACCCGCGCGCTCAACGCGTCCAGCGTGGGATCTTCCGCCGCAAGAACGTATCGCAGCAGCGCGGTTTCGAGCTCGAGCCGCGGATTGCCCGAGGAACGAGCCGTCATCAGACCGTCGGAGAGCAGCCGCAGAACGTGAACGATCTGCGCCTGGGTCACTCGTGCGCTGCGCTGCTGTGCGGTCAAGGCGTCTTCGGGGGCAAGGTCGCGCGCCAGCAAGGCCGGATCGATCCGCGCCACCAGGACGTTGCGAAACTCGGCGATTAGGCCGCGCATGAGTACCTGCATGTCGGCTCCCGCGTCGCTGGCCTCGTCGATCGTCGTTAACACGGCGCCCGCGTCGCGTGCGATCAGGCGATCGACCAATGCGCCGGCGTAGTTTCGGCCGCTGGCACCGAACGCGAGGTCGACGGTTTGCGGCGTAATCGTGCCGTCGGAAAACGCCGCGGCCTGCTCGAGCATGGTCAGGGCGTCGCGCAAGCCGCCGTCCGCGCGGTACGCAATCGCCGACAACGCGGCATCTTCCACCGCAATGCCCTCGGCATCGGCGATTTCACGCATACGCGCAATCATCACCGGGATCGCGATGCGCCGGAACGCATACCGCTGGCAGCGCGAAAGAATCGTGACGGGAAGCTTTTCCGGTTCGGTCGTCGCAAGAATGAACACCGCGTGCGGCGGCGGTTCTTCGAGCGTTTTCAAAAACGCGTTCGCGCCCTCTTTGGTGAGCATGTGCGCTTCATCGATGATGTACACTTTCATCCGCATCGTCGACGGCGCAAATTTTACGGCGTCACGCAAAGCACGGATCTCGTCGATGCCGCGATTGCTCGCCGCATCGATTTCCAGGACGTCGAGCGCAGTGCCGGCGATGATCGAACGGCAGTTCTCACACGTGTTGTCGGGCGTGGGGGTCGGGCCGTTCACGCAATCGATGCAGCGTGCCAAAATTTTTGCGGCGGAGGTCTTGCCGGACCCGCGCGGCCCGGAGAACAGATAGGCGTGGGCCAGTTTGCCGCTTTCCAAGGCGCTCGTGAGCGTGCGAACGACCGCGTCTTGACCGACTAAGTCGGAAAACGTCCGCGGACGCCAGGTTCGATAGAGGGACACTCTTCTTAATACTTTTTAGAGTTTCGCGGTGCCTGCCGTAGGGTATACTGGTTACGTTCGAGCCTCTTTAGCCGTTACTGAAGAGGCGGGACGCCATTTTCCGGATTAAGGCGCGAGAAAAGGAAGTAACGTCGTGGATTTGCGGGCTGCGCTTCGAGAGAAGTTCGGTTTCGAATCGTTTCAGCCCGGCCAAGAAGAGGTCGTCGGGCGAGTCGTCTTAGGGCAAGATACGCTTGCGATTTTAGCGACAGGCGCCGGTAAGAGTTTGACCTACCAATTACCGGCATTGCTGCTCGAAGGAACCACGGTCGTCGTTAGTCCTTTAATCGCGCTGATGAAAGATCAGCTCGACATGCTGCGCGAGCTCGATATCACGCAAGTCGTCGCGCTCAACTCGACGCTCTCCGAAGATCAAGAGACTGCCGCGCTGGATCGCATACGCAGCCGCGCGATAAAAATCGTGTTCGTGACGCCCGAAAAACTCGAGGACGAAACGTTCATGGCGCTGCTGCAGTCGATTCAAGTGCCGCTCTTCGTCGTCGACGAGGCGCACTGCATCAGCCAGTGGGGCCACGATTTCCGGCCCGCGTACTTGGCGCTCGGCCACGTGATCGAACGCCTCGGCCACCCGACGGTTCTCGCGCTGACCGCCACGGCCACGCCTGCGGTGCGCGAAGACATCCTGCATCAGCTGGGCATTCCGCACGTCAAGCCGATCGTCAAGGGATTCGATCGCCCGAACCTGATCTATCAGGTACGCCGCGCCGAGAAGGAAGCCGACAAATTCAAGATTCTGAAATGGATCTTCGATCGGGATCTGCACGGCACCGGCATCATCTATACGGCCACGATAAAGAACGCGCTGGAAGTTCAGAAGTACTTGCAGGAACAACTGCAGATCCCCGCGGCCGTCTATCACTCGAAACTGCAGAAGCAAGACCGTACCGCGGTGCACGAACTGTTCATGGACGAACACATCCGCGCCGTCGTCGCAACCAATGCCTTCGGTCTGGGCATCGACAAACCGAATATCCGGTTCGTCGTCCACTACGATTTGCCGGGCTCGGTCGAAGCGTACACGCAGGAAGCGGGCCGTTCCGGCCGCGACGGGCTGCCTTCGAATTGCGTATTGATTTACCGCATGAGCGATACGCGCGTGCAGAATTACTTCCTCACCGGCAAATATCCGGACATCGAAGAAGTGCAAAAAGTCTTCGGAACGCTCGAGATTTTCGGTGCGCAAGAAGGCGGCGTCTCGATGACCGATTTGCGCAAGATCCTGCAGCTGCCGCTTACGAAACTGAAAGTGATTCTGGCGCTGCTCAAAAAGGGCGGCTTCATCGAAACCAGCAGCCGCTCGAAGTACCGCTTGACCGACGCCGCGCGGAAGAACCGCGACATGGTGCTTAACCTCGCAAGCTACGAAACGAAGAAATCCTACGATCAAAGCAAGCTTGCGATGATGTTGCAATATGCCGAAACCACGTCGTGCCGGCGGCGCTTCATCCTGAACTACTTCGGCGAGGACTACGAGCGGACCAATTGCGGCGCGTGCGACAACTGCCTGCGCGTCGCGGCGGCTCCGGCGCCCAAGGTCGAGCACGGTGAGGTGGTCTCCGGATCCGAATACAAAATCGCGGACGTCGTATTTCATCCCAAGTTCGGACAGGGCACGGTAGAGCGGGCCGAAAAAGACCTCGTCACCGTGCTATTTCCAACCGTTGGCTATAAGACGCTGTTAGCGTCGGCTGTGAGCCGGGCCGAAGCCAAAATCGCTTAGCGTCCTTGTGAACCGGGACACTCGCGGGTGAGGTTTGCGTCCGTATGGCCCGCGATCGTTGCGATCGCGTGCGCTCTCGCGTGCGCCGGCGTACCCCGCGCGCAGGTGAATCCGCCCGCGCCTGCCGCTACGACGCCGCCGCCGGTTGCACCGTTGCCCTCGCCGTCGGCCGCTGCCACCGCAACGCCTGCACCGCTCACCTCGCAGATGCCGGCGCCCGCCGCCGGCAGCGCGTCGCCGAGCGCGACGCCGCTTCCAACGCCTACTCCTACGCAGCCGCCGGTGATCGTGCAGCCGGCGTCGGCATCGGTACCGGTGGGGGAAAGTCAAACGCTGCGCGTGCAATCTGCGCTCGGGCAGTTAACGGTGACGCCGCCGACCTCGCCGATCGTGGACGTCAGCGTCGATCAGGCGGCGCAAACCATTACCGTCACCGGCAAAGCCCCCGGGGTCGCGACGCTGGTCGTTACGGATCAACGGAACATCAGCGCCACCGTGGGCATTCGTGTAGCGTACAACGCGGGAGTCATCGCGGATAGCGGCTCGGTGCGCGTAACCGGCGATCCGGCCTCGCCGTCGTTCGTCAAAGACCAAGCCGTGGCTACGGCTATCGCGCTCGCGCAGCCGCGGGCGGACGCGCAGGTCGTCGCTTCGGCCGACGAAGTGACGTTTTCGCAGCCGCTTGCGCAAGACGACGTTGCCACCGTCGACGTTCCGGTACTGATCCAAGGCAACGACTATTTCAGCGTCGAGGGAACCACGCACGTTCGCGTCGAGAACGTCGCTGCGCCGAAAATCATGCCGGACTCGCTGATGGTCAGCGACTACCCGGAGCGCCTTACCGAGAACGGCGTTCTGTTCACCGCCGATTTGAAACGATCGCAACCCTCGCGCTTTTTGTACTTCCACTACAATCCGCCCGGCGAACCGGATCGCCGGATCGTGCTGCGCGCGCAAAACACGTCGCCTGAACCCGCGATCGTGCAATTCATCGACGGGCAAGGAGCGACGACTTCCAACGAGATGCTCACCGGGCACGAGGCGACCTCGGCGTTCCTGCGCGACCTCGTCCAAAATCAAGGGCATATCATCGTAATTCCGGCGAACGGCACGATGAATTTGATCGAGCAGCCGCTTCCGGCGAAAATGATCGTCTGCAACTTGCTGCAGCTGCGCGTGCTGAACGGCAGTTCCGTTCATCTGACGCTGTTCGCGCAAAACGCGACCGATGCGCCGGACGCCTCGCTCGCCGATACGGGATTATTGTCCGGCGACCACCCGCACGCGCGCGGCGTGTACGAGATTCCGGAATTCCACGACAGCCGTCTCTGGCGCGTCAACGACGAATACTTGGAACTGCCGATCGGACAAATACCGTTGCCGAACGTCATGAAGGGGGAGGCCCTCGCCGGCGATTACGGCGTACTCCAAACGTTTGTCATCAAGGTGGAGAATCCGAATTCCTCACCGCAGTCCATTGCGATCTACGAGAATCCGCGCGGCGGCCGCGCCACGGGCACGTTTTTGATCGACGGCGTGTTGATTCAGTCCCATCAAGTGCCGGCGTTCTCGCGCTATAAAATCCGGCAGTACGTCGTGCCGGGGCGCGGGTTCGTGCGCGTTACGATCGCAACGATTCCGGATAGCGGTTCGAGTTATCCGGTACGCTTGATCTTTGCGCCCGACGACGGCAGCGTGCCGCCCGGTGCGCCGGGATCGCCCGTTTACTAACGAGGACTACTGTTCGCTGCCGCCGCCGCTGAACGCGCCGGCGATCGTCAATAGCGCGAGCAGCACGAGCAGCGCGAGCTGAATCCACGTCAGCGTGGCGGTATCGAACACCGAAGACGGCATAAACCATTGCAGCCCGAGCGAAATCAACAAGAGGATTGCAGCCGCGCGCGCGAAACGCGCGTACACCGTTTCACCCGGCGGAATAAAGATCACCGCGAGTACGGCGGCGATCACCATAACGATCGTCAGCATTGCCTCTTCAGATTCCTCACGAGCGCGAGTGGCCTAGTACGCCGCTATAGACCTCGATCATTTTGCGTGCACCGGCAGCCCACGCGAAGCGGGCGATCGACCTGTCCCGCTGCATCTCCGCGTGCCGGTTTGCCGAGCCGGGATCGCTCATGATACGCGCGATCGCGTCGATCCACTGCCGTTCTTCATCCGCGGCGGCGATGACCGCACTCTCTCCCGCCACCTCCGGCAACGACGCTCTGTCCGAAACGACGACCGGCGTTCCGGCGCACAACGCCTGCGCAGCCGCATAGCCGAAACCTTCATACCGCGACGGAACCGCGACGGCGGTGCAAGCGGCGTACAGATCCAGCAGTTCGGCGCGCGGGACGTAGCCGCGAAACTCTATGCGTTCGGCCACGCCGGTTTGCTGCGCCAGTTGGAGACATTCGTTGCGGTACGCAGTGAAGGGTCCGACCGAGACGATGCGCGCACCCGGGAGGTGGGGCAGTGCCCGAATCAACACTTCAAGGTTCTTCCGCCGCTCGACGGTGCCGGGCACGAGCACGATGCGCTCGTCCGACGGGCGCCGGCGAAGCGAACAGAAATCCTGCGCTACGCCCGGGTAGACGACGTGCACGCGATCCGGTGCTACGCCGGCGAGCTCGAGCAGCTCGCGTTTGGAGAACTCCGAATCGACGGCGATCGCGTCCGCGCGCGGATACCTGTGCAGCGCCATTTTTCCGAAGTAGAACCGCGCATACGGGCGCGTGTGCGATTGCACTCGCAGCCACGCGACGTCGTGAACCGTCACGACGGTTGGAAGCGGCAATCGTACCGGCATCGTTCCGGCCGTGCAGTGAAGCAGCGATGCGCCGCTGCGGCGTGCGCGTCTCGGCAGGACGAATTGATCCCAAACGACACGGCGATCGAAACGCCACGGATCGAGTTTCGGCTCGTCGAGTTCCACGACGCCGACGCCGCATTCGCGCAAAGCATCGGCCAAGCCGCGCGCGTACTCGCCGATGCCGGTCGCGGTACCCAGCGCCAATTGCATGTCGAGCGCAACGATCATCGCAGCGCTGATTGCAGACGCAAAAAACCCAGTGCGTGCGGATTGCGCGCCCGCGCTCGCGCTTCATCCGAAATCGCGGTAGCACGATCGCCGCGGCGCAGCGCGACAAGGCCGTGTCCGGCATAGGCGTCGGCACTCGTCGGATCGGCCGAAACGGCGCGGTCGAAATACATTCCCGCTTCGTCCAGAAGGTTCAGGTCGTACGCCTGGTATCCCGCCCACAATAAATAGCGCTCGGAAAGCGGCGAAATCTGCACCGCGCGCCCGTAGTTTTGCAGAGCGAGTTGCGGCTTGCCCTGGGCGATCGCGAGCGTACCGAGACGCCAATACGCCTGCGCGAGGGCGTCGGGATGCGTGCTTTCGCGCTCCAGCCGGTCCTTCAACTTGGACTCCAACGCGTACGCCGCAGGGAGATCGGTTTTCCGGAGAATCGCAACCTGCGCGTCGACCGCATCGCTGTCGTTGGCTTGGATGAAATAGCGCAGCGCACCCCGCACGTCGCCGCGCGCCAGCGCGATGCGCCCCAGGACGTCGCTGCGCCGGTTCGACGGCGGCAATGCCAACGCGTACCGGCGTGCCGCATCGAGGTCCCCGCGATCGAACGCCGCATAGGCCAGCATGCTGTTGACGTACGGCGCGGGTGCTACGCGCGCTATGGCGCGATAGATCGCTTCGCCCGTTTCCGGGCGCAGATGGGACGGCAGCGAACCGGGGACTGCAGCACTTGCAAAGATCGCATCGGACGCGAATTGAACGATGCCGAGCAGGCAAAGCAAAAAGACTACGACCGCACCCAGAATGGCCGTCACCGCCCGCCGGCGGCGGGGTTCGATCAGAATTTCACCGTGAAGTTGAGGTCGGCGCGCGTTTGCGTCAGGTTGAAGTTCGACAACGAATCTTGGTAGCGGTATTGGCGCGCGGAAAGGGTCAGCATGCTGTTGGTGTTCGGCAGCTGATACGTCACGTTCCCGAGATAGGTGTCTTTGTACGCGTCGACACCCGGAAGCAGCGAGTTGCCGTAATCGCCCTGATAATGCGAACGGTCGTATTGCAGCCCCACGGTAAGGCGGCTGTTTACCGGAACTGCAAGGCTTGCACCCACGCCGTGTTTCACCAATCCCGTCAAACCGGAGTACTGTAACACGGACGCGTCGGGGCCGGCCGCATCGAAATTCGACGTCAGCGGCGCGTCGGGATCGATGGGCACGTACGGGAAGATCGCGGCATCGCCCGTCGTAATGCGCGACACGCTGCTGGACAGCGCAAGGTTCACGTTATCGCCCCCGGCGCGCACGTTGAAGTCGGTCCCGACCGTCAAACTCTGAGATGACGAATCGCGAAGATACGGACACGCCGCGTTCTCGTCGGTCGTTCCGCAGATTTGCAGCGCGCGGAAGGCATCCGCTCCGGGCGACTGCTGATGTTCGCCTTGCATCGTACTGTTGAAGTGCACGTTGCCGATTCGCACCGGCACCGAAACGTTCGCGGCCAGTGATTGCACGGCCGGCGTGTACAGTGTATAGCTGCCGAAGTGGACCGGCGGGAATGTCGGCGGAGCGTCGGGCTGCTGCAAGCTTGCTATCGAGGGTGCGCTTTGCGCCGCGTCCGTAACCATCGCGGCCGGCGGTGCGGAAAGCGCGGGAGCCGGAACGTACGATGCGCGGAGTTGCGGAACGTACGTTTGCACGCGATCGACCGCCGTCAAATTCACTTGCGGCGCCTGCGTTGAAACGGAAACCGGCATCAACAGATCCGCGATGTCGCGATCCAAGAACGGCGTTGAGGTCCGCAAGTTGAAAATGCTTTGCGAAAGGAGCGACATCTTTTGGATCTCGCCGTCGAACGACCCCAGGAGCGATTCGGAATCGGGAGTGAAGAGCCGCGTGCTATCGAGCCGTACGCTCTGCGCCGGATAGGCAGCCGCCGAAACGGCGAAACACAGTGCCGAAGTTAGCACTGCAACCATAGCCGCGCGAACGTACCGGGCGCCCATTTCTCCTCCGTACCCGCTTCTGCGGACACCTTCTATTATCGGACAAAACCAGGGACCGTTTCATACGACATATTACCCCCCCGACCCCCGCCGAATGTACCGTCTGGCGATGAGTAAAGCGGCATAGTCGTCAATGGGCCGGGGCGGCAGCTGCAGCCCCAGGGGCACCAAGCGCCGCCACCCGCGCGGCGGGTTGTCCGCAAAATACAGCGCGCGTGCCCGGTATGTGGTGTCGGTTTCGTCCACCAGGTGCACCGGCAGCCCCAGGGACGAGATTTGCCGGGCCAGCGAGTCCGCGTTGGTCCCGTGCCCCAAGGCGACGGCCGTCACACGGTACTCGGAAATCAAGGGAACGACGCGATCGATAAGGGTGTCGATCGCGACGATTCCGAGCGCCAGGGGGGCAGAAACCGGATCGGGTGCGATAGCGTACCCGACCTTGCGCGTCCCGGGGTCGATGCCCAGCACCGAGCTCATCAGCCCGGAACCCGCTGCAGCGTCACAACGACCGGCACGCCGAACGTGTGCTGATAGATGTCGCTCGCGGCGAAGGCGGTCATGATGTAGCGGCCGCCGCCGGAATTGAGCGTCTTTTGCATCTGCGTCCCGTCGGGCAGCATCCGCTCGACCGTCACGTTTCCGGCAAAGTACGGCAGCATGAGGTGGCCGATCATGACGCGCGGCACCCAGCCGCCGGGGCCTACGAGTTCCGTCAGCGCCAGCCGCGCATCCGCGTTCTTTCCGGCGGGGATCACCAGCGAGGCGATGGCTTGCCCGGCCGGCGCGATCACGCGATCCGGCACCGAGGTTATCCCGAAGTGGATCTGGTCGTGCGGATACAGATTTTGCGATGCGGTGGCAAACAGCAGCACGTCACTCTGCGAGATGTATGCCTGCATTTTGGGATCGTCCGCGTAGTCGTTCAGAATCGTGTCCAAGTTCGGCGGAGGCGTGAAGCGCTTCAAATTGTACGGCGGACCCGCATACTGCTGATTGACCGACGCGACGCTCTGGTTGTAAAAATCGCGCACGATCTGGCGGCGAAGGGTCGAGGCCGCGTTCTTCGGGATGCGGCCGAATACGGGAGTCATCAACGAATTCACGTTGATGACGACGGGCGACTCGCCGTATTTCTGTTCGAGTTCGCTGGCCCGCGCCTGAGCTTTCGCGATTTCGTTGTTGATCTCGTTGAGCCGGAAAAACGCGGTAGCGACTTGGTTGGAAGCGAAGATCGCGATCAGCGTGATGATCAGCGCGATCAGCATGCCCGTTCCGACGGCGATAATCGTGGACGTATAGCGCGGGCGGATGTTGAAAATCGTCAGCCGCTTGCGCCCGACTTGATGGCCGACGCGATCGCCGATGTACGCAATGACGCCGGCGAGGATCGCGATGAAGAGAATGATGCCGATGCCGCGAAGCATGCCGCCCAAGGTCAACCCCTACACCATCGCGGCGCGGTAGAGGCGCCGCGCTCCGATGACTGTGAAGATGATGTTCGGAAGCCATGCCGCAAATGCCGCGAGCGGCACGAACGCCTCGCCGATGTACGAACAAATCGTCTGCACGATGTAGTAGATGAATACGATGACGACGGCCAAGCCGAATCCCAGGCCGGTGCTGCTGCCGCCGCGTACCGAGCGTATACCGAACGGTACCGCGATCAGCGTAAAAACGAAGCACGCAAACGGCTGCGCGAGCTTTTCTTGGTAGACCATCGTGTATTTACGCAGATCGTTCGCCGAGAGCTGCCCGGTGCGGATGATCTCCGCGATCTGGGCCCGGCTCATGTTCTGCGGATTGTTATTGGCGGCACGTTTGGCGATATCGGTTGGATTTTGACCCAACGCAACCTGCACGGTGGGAAAGCGATCGTCGAACACGCCGCTCTGGAGCAGCCTGATCACGCGAGCGTTCTGCAGCGTCCACTGATCGGCGGAAAATTGCGCGCGGTCTGCAAAGACGATCTGCGTCGGGTTTCCGGAACGGTCGTATTGCACCAGGGTCACGCCGAGCAGCACGCGGCAATTGTCCGTGCAAGCGCTGGCGAACGTCGTCTGCCGGCCGCCGCCGGGAAGCGGAGCCGAGACGTTCAGCGCGCTCGCAAAGGCGCTCGTATGATTGATGACTGTCGCTTCCACGATGCTCGCCTGACTTTGCGCATACGGCACGATCGCTTCTTGCAGCACCAGGGTGACGAGTGAAAGCACGAACGCGGCCACGAGCATGGGCGCGATGATGCGGGGAAACGAAATCCCGCCCGACTTCATCGCCGTGATTTCGCTCTCGCCCGATAGACGCTGAATGGCCAGCAGCGTTCCCAGCAGCAGACCCATCGGAATCGTCAGCTCGACCATCCCGGGGAGCCGCCAAAGAAAATCTTCGATGGCAGCCCACAAGGGTGCGCCGGCGTCGGAGACCGCGCGGCCGATCGCGATGATCTGCCCCGCCGCGAGCAGCAGCGTAAAGGCCGCCACCCCGAAAGCAAACGGGCCGGCCAGCTCGCTGAGCATGTAGCGATCGAGGATCGTTAGGCGCAACGCCGCTAACCGCTGATCCGGACGGCCGCCGGCCGCACTGCAAAGCGCGTCGCCGCCTTCACAACCGGAAGCCTTCACCCAGATAGAATTGTCGCGCAATCGGACTTTCGAGCACGTCGTGCGCGGTACCGGAGACTTGTATCATGCCGTCGTTCAGGATATATGCGCGGTCGACGATCGCCAGCGTTTCGCGCACTTGATGGTCGGTAATCAGCACGCCGAGCCCGCGATCGCGCAATTGCCGGATCATCGCTTGAATGTCGGCGACGGCAATCGGATCGATGCCCGTAAACGGCTCGTCGAGCAACAGAAACGCCGGATCCGTCGCAATGGCGCGCGCGATTTCCACGCGCCGGCGCTCGCCGCCGGAGAGCGAGTCTCCGCGTGCGTTGACGAATTTGAGCAACCCGAACTCCTCGAGCAGCGGGCCCAGGCGCTCTTCCTGCTGCTCGCGCGAGACGCCGTGCATCTCCCAAATGAGCCGGATGTTGTCGCCGACCGAAAGTTTGCGAAAGATGGAGTTCTCTTGAGCCAGATATCCGATGCCCCGCCGCGAGCGCATGTACATCGGCGCGCCCGTCAGATCGATTTCAGTTGAATCGTTGTGCAGCAAGACGGTTCCGCCGTCCGGCTTTATCAGGCCGACGACCATATAGAACGTGGTCGTCTTTCCCGCGCCGTTGGGGCCCAGCAAGCCGACGATTTCGCCCGTGCGTACCTCGGCGCTCACACCGTTCACCACGGTTCGCTCTCCGTAGCGTTTGAGCAGACCGCGCATTTTGATTTCTTGCACTATCTCACAACCATCTGCGTCAGTTTCACGTTCGAAGTGAACGTCGTCCCGGTAAGTACCTCTTGCTGGCCGCCCTGCATGCCCGTGATGCGCACGTGCCCCTCCCCGTGCAGCAATGCGGTTTGCTGATCGTAAGTCAGGCGGTCGCACGTCAGGTTCAGGCCCGTGCTGGTGGTTGCATGCACCCCGTCCGAAAGCGTAACCCGCCTTCCGCGTTCGTCGGTCGAGGCCTGGGGCGATGTTGCCGTTAACCGCGTACCGTCCTTGTCGAAGAACGTTACGGTCACTTGCTGAAATTTTGCTTGAGCGAGGTTTTGGGCGGATCGGCTTTCCGTCGAGGCGGCCGACAGTTCGTAGTCGCGCCGGTTGCCCGCTTGGTGAACCATGCTGACCGGTTGGCTCGCCGTCCCGTGCCCGCGGATCACGATGGGGGGCAGGTTTGCCGACGGCGTCGGGCTCGGCGATGCGCCGGGCCGGTGCGCCGGTTGCGGGTTACATGCCGCCAACAGGACCACCATCGCGAGCGCCGGCCTGCGAAAAGGGGCGCTCATGACTCTTCTCCCAGCCCTTCGGCCGCTGCGGCCAGCGCGAGCGCCATCACGGGAATCCATAATCCGAATATCACGACGCTCACGGTATCGATCAGGCCTTGCACCCACGTTCCCGCAAGTCCCGCTCCAATTGCCAGCGCGAGCGTCACGCGGCTCTGGCCGGCATTGTGCAGCGCATCGCGCAACGCGCGGACGAAACGCCACCAAACGAAGACGACCGCGGCGATTCCCACGATGCCGGTTTCCGCGAAGATCGTCAGCAGAACGCTGTGCGCGTGAAACGCCTGCGGATCTCCGTCCGGAAGCCGAACGAGCGGGTAGATGCGCGCGAAATCAAACGGCCCGACGCCCGTGAGCGGAAAGCGGCGAATGATCTCGACGGCGGATTGAAAGATCGACAGCCGCGTATAGTTCTCTGCAGGGTTGTGATGCGCGTTGAAGACCACCAGCACCGCCGCCAATCCGCCCAGCAGAATCAAGGGAGCAAAGCGCCGCTGCACGCTTCCGCGCGCGTACGCAAAGAACGCGATTGCGGCCGCGAGCCCCATCCACCCCGCGCGCGAAAACGTCAGCACGAATGCGGCAAATGCGGGTACCATCGCGGCCCACGCGACAATGCGCAACGTGCGATCCCGCGAAATGCGCGCGACGGCATACGCGATCGGTAAGAATACGATGAGATAGCCCGCCAACTCGCCGGGAAGAACGAACGTGCCGATCGCGCGGCCGTGCGCGATAGCGTATTGGTTTTGCGGGAAGCGCAGCACGACCATGACGACCGCGGCAAGCGACGCGAGCGTTCCCGAAAGGAGCAGCGCATAATAGATTGCGCGGCTGACGCCGGGATACGAATAGTACCGAAGGATCGCGAGATGCCACAGAACGTCAACCGCAGCGATCCCGATGAACAGCAATCCCCCCGCCGGATTAAATCCCAACGCGGCCGCGAGCAGCGCGGACGCCACCCAAGCCACGAGCGGAACCAAGGTCGGCGGATGTTGAACCGGCCGCTTCATGAGTACTGCAGCGAAGTACGCCGCAGTTACGGCGCACACCGCAAGCAGCGCCAGCGTCGCATTCGCCGGCAGCAGCGAAACGCCGGGAACCGTAACGGCGGTCAGCGTAATGAACGACGGAAAAAGCGGCACGATAAAAAACGAGAGTCCCAACGCGAAAGGCAGCGCGCGATTCATGCGATCAACCCGGCGATGTCTTGCGCGATTCGGCTCGCCGCGCCCGGTGCGCCCATGCGCTGCCGTCCGATCTCGCCCATGTTCCGGCGGCGCGATTCGTCGGAAAGCAGATCGTCGACTTGGCGCGCGGCACTTTGCGCGTCGCCTTCTATCACGAGCAGCGCATCGCCCAGCAATCCGGCTTGACGGCGCCGGTACCACGAATGACGGCTGCGGTCGCGTTGTGCGAATGCAACGACCGGAATGCCCGCTGCCGCGGCGGCTTCGTTTGCCGTGCCTGCCTGACCCATAACCGCATCGGCGCCGGCGAGCACCGCGCCCGCAGCGCCGCGTAACGCGCGCACGACCTCACGATCGCCGTTGAAAAGCCGGAACGGTTCGCGCGGATCCCCCGTCTCGTCCACGCGCCAGCCTTGCAGGCGCAGGCCGGGAATGAAGCGATCCTCGTGCAATCCCGGCGCAATCGAAATCTGCGCGGACAGATTGGGGCGCCGCTCCAACAGCGCGCGTACGACAGCGCAAAGAAACGCGGCATCATCGTACGCGTCCTCGCGGCTGCCCGGAAACAACGCCAGCCGCGGCGATCCTTCGGGCCATGCAGCCTGTTGCGGTGCATAGAGATCGACGATGACATTCCCGGCGCGCGCGTCGATGCCGTGCTCGCGAAGGCGCTGCGCCGTGGGCTCGTCGCGAACGTACACCGGCTGCGCGCGCCGGATGATGCGTTCTTCAATCGGCCCATAGGGAGCAACGTAGACGCTCTTCGCCGTGCCGACGAACGCCGTACGCGTGCCGGCAAGCAACGCCATGATCAGTGCGAAGACGTCGCCGACTGCAACCGCCGCGGCGTAGGTGCCGCGCGCACCGCGTAAAAACCGCACTTGGCCGAGGGTATGCAGCAGCAGCCCCGCGCGCACGTCGCGCACGATATTGCGCACGTTGCCCATTGCCAGCAGTCCGCCGCTCGGCATTCGCCGGCGCGGTCCGACGTCGCGCATCACGCTGGGGTGTTCGAAGTTTCCGACCAGCGCCAAATGATCGCACGCCACCGCAGCGGTTTCCACCAAGCGTTGCGCCAGCGCCGCGGCGATCGCGACTTCGCCGTGACCGTTGGTCACGAAGAGCACGCGTTTCATTGCGGCAGCAGCGGGATCAACGCGGATTGCTCCATACGCCAAGCACCGTCCTCACGCAACAGCCGGGTGCGCGATACAAAACGGCCATACGGTCCGGCATGAACGATCGGCACGCCGTTGACGATCTCCGGTGAATGAAGCGTGTCGTGGCTGTGACCGCCGAGCAGCAGCGTTATCCGCGGCATCGCCGCGGCGAGTTTTCGATCCAGCGAAAGGCCCAAGTGCGAGAGCACGATCAACGGTTCCGCTTGGGGAACCCGCACGGCGAATTGCGCGATCGTTTCGATCGGATCGAGAAACCGCCAACCGAAGATGCGCTCCCAGGCGCTGCCGGCGGGATACTGCATGATCAGCAGGCCCAGCAAATGAACGCGCGTGCCGTCCGATTGAAGGGTGTAATACCGGTGAAACGGCAACTCGCGGCCCTTCGTGTCGACCAGATTGCTGCACACGAGCGGATGGTGCATCTTTTTTGCGCGCGCGCGGACGCCGCCGAAGAGATAGTGGAACTCGCGATTGCCCATGCCCTGCGCGTCGTAGCCCGCGGCATCGATCTCGGCGATGACCGGTTCGTTCGCATGGTAGATCGTTTGGCTTCCGCGCAGCGAATCTCCGCAGTCGAAGAGCAGCCCCGGTTCGGCAGCGCGTAGTTCGTTCAAGCGTCCGGCAAAGCCGCGATGGTCGTGCAGATCCGAGGTGTGATAAATCAGCACGATGCGATCCGCGCGCCGGCAGCGGCGACGACGAAGGCCGCACACCGCTCCACTGCGTCCGGCGGACCCAGTGCTTCGCGAAGCAATTCCAAATCGGCATACTGACGCTGCGGATCGTTCAGCACGTTTTCCATCGCCGCTGCCAGCGCGTGCGGCGTGGCGCGTTCTTGGATGAGTTCCGGAACGATTTCGCGATCCAAAACCAAATTCGGCAGCGTGTAAAATCGCCCGGTATACACGCGCCGCACGTACCGCGCGAGCGCCGGGGAAACGACGTACAGCGAAACGGCCGGCACGCCGGAAAGGGCGCACTCCAAAAGCGCGGTGCCGCCCGCAACCCACGCGGCATCCGCCTGCGCGATCGCCGGCAGCGTTCCGCGAACGATCTCGATGCCGCGCGCGTCGAGACGCGCGGCGGCTTTACGCAACGTCTGCTCGGCGCGTTCGTCGGCGGCGCTCAGGACGGCGCGCAATTGCGGTCTCGTCGTACGCAGTTGCTCGTACGCCGCCAAAAGCAGCGGGACGTGATGCCGCAGTTCCGATCGTCGGCTGCCGGGCAGTATCGCAACCGTTCCCGCGCCGGCAGGCGGTGCGGCGCGCGGCGCGCGCATTGCATACCGTGACGCGAGCGGATGCCCGAAATACGCGACGGGCAGATCGTGCGAGCGATAGAATTCGTATTGGTGCGAGAACGCGCTGAGCGCGAGCGCGACTTTCGAGACCGCTTTTGCGGTCTTTACCGAATCGAGCCACGCGCCGGGCGGAAAAATATCGACGATGGGCCCGCGATAGCCGAGCGCGCGCAATTGTTTGGCCAGGCGAATATTGAACGCCCCGAAATCGACGAGGACGACGACGTCCGGCTTGGTGCGAATCACGTGCAGGTCGGTTTGAAACGCAGCCAGCGTCAGTTTGGGAATTCGCGGGATCGCGGCGAGCGGCCCCAGCGAGGCCCAGCCGGTGTGATCGCGCCAAATCGAAAAGCCGGCTTCGCGCATACGCCGGCCGCCGATGCCTTCAAACTCGGCTTGCGGATCGATGCGGCGAATGGTCTGCGCGAGCACGACCGCTGCGAACTCTCCGGAGGCCTCGCCCGTCGAGAAAAAGTAGCGCACGGCGCGAGCGCGTCACTTCAAGAGGACGCCGCGCTGGGATTCGCCTTCGAGGAATTCGAGCATGTGGCGTCCCGAGTCGGTCGATGCTTCGGCTTTCATCACTTCCAGTGCTTCGGAGAGACGGAGCTTCGAACCGTTCAGCAGCTTATAGAATTTTTTGATCTCGGCGCGATCTTCGTCGCTGAAGCTCGCGCGCCGCAGCCCGACGCTGTTGAGCCCGTACGGTACCGCCGGATCGCCTTCCACCAGGAAATACGGCGGAATATCGCGGCGCACTTTGCTGGCGCCCCCCACGAATGCATAGCGCCCGACGCGGACGAATTGATGAAAGCCCGCCATTCCCCCGATCGTCACGCTGTCTTCGACGACGCAATGCCCGGCGAGCTGCGCGAGATTGCTCATCGTCACGCCGTTGCCGACGATGCAATTGTGCGCGATGTGCACGTAGCCGAGCAGCAGACAATCGTCGCCGACGACGGTTTCTTGATCCTCGCCGGTAGCGCGCTGAATGCTGACGTATTCCCGGATCGTCGTGCGGCTGCCGATGCGTGTGTAGGCGCGCTCGCCTTCGTACTTCTTGTCTTGCGAAGCCGCGCCGATAGTCGCAAACGGGTATACTTGGCAATCTTCGCCGATGCGCGTCCACCCGTTAACGACGACGTGCGCTTGAAGCACGGTTCCGCGGCCGATCGACACGTTTTCTCCGACGACGCAGTACGGGCCGATTTCCACGCCGCGATCCAACTTTGCGTTCGGATGTACGATCGCCGTCGGATGAATCACGAGACTCCTCGGCGCCGCCCGCCACGCCTACGCATGGAGAACCGTTGCGTCGAACCCGAACAGCCGCGGATCCGATGCGATCGAAAACATCAGCTCCGCCGAGACGACGAACTGGTCGTCCACGCGTCCCTCGGCGCGCACCCAGCCGATGTTGCGCTTGTGCTTGGTGAGGTGCACTTCCATCATGAAGCGATCGCCGGGCACCACCGGACGGCGGAACTTGCACGCGTCGATGCCCGCCAAATACGGCGTCTTGCGAGAAAATTCGCCCGGCTCCAGCACGACGCAGCCGCCAAGCTGCGCGAGCGCCTCGATCATGTACACGCCGGGGAGCAGCGGATTGCCCGGAAAATGTCCGGTAAAGACCGGTTCGGTCGCCGTAACGTTCTTGTAGCCGAGCGCGCGAACGCCGGGTTCCAGTTCGACGATCCGATCGACCAGCAGAATCGGGTACCGGTGCGGCAGGATCTCCATGATCTGCCGGATGTCGAGTTCCATTACCGGACGCTCGCGGACGGAAGCTCGCCGGCACGTAACTGCCGCAGACGCTTCACGGTCAGACAATGCAGGCGGTGGCCGCTCTTGAGAGCGACGATTTCACATTGCGGATACGCGCCGAGCAGCGCGAAATCGCCGAGCAGATCGAGGACTTTGTGCCGCACCGGTTCGTTCGGCCAGCGCAGTTCTTGCATGGGACCTTCCGGCGCAAAAACGAGCGCGTTGTCCAGCGTTCCGCCTTGCGCCAATCCGCGGTCGAGCAGCGCCTGCACTTCGTGCAAATAGCCGAAGGTGCGCGCGGCGGCGATTTCGCTGCGAAACACATCCGGCGTAATTTCGGAATCGAAGTACTGCACGCCGATCGGCGGAGCAAAATCGGCTACGAAACGGACGCGCAGCGAAGCCGCGGGCAGGACGACGATCGCGCGATCGCCGTCGCGCATGAACTCGGGACCGACCGGAACGAACCGCTCGCGCAGCTCGTTTTGGCGCGCGATTCCCGCGCGTTCGATCAACTGCGCGTAGAGCGCGGCGCTTCCATCGGCTACCGGAATTTCGGGACCGTCGACGTGAACGCGCGCGTTCGAAACGCCCATTCCGAACAGCGCGGAAAGCAAATGCTCCACGGTCGAAATGGTCGTGCCGTCGCGCCCCAAAACCGTGGCCCGGGCGGTTTCGACGACGTATTCGGCGAGCGCCGGAATCTCGAGCGTGCCCGCGACGAAGGTGATACCGGAATTCGGCGCTGCGGGACGTACTTCGATGCGGCACGGAACGCCCGTATGTAAACCAACGCCGGAATACTCAAAGGCTTCGCGCGGCGTCGTTTGATACTGCGTGGCGGTCACGGCTCAGCCGCTGGTTTTCTTTTCGAGCGCGTCGACACGGGCAACCAGCTTAGGCAGGTTTCGAACCATGACCTCTCGGCGCAGGTCCTCCTGATGCGGACGCGCCGGAATGCCGCTCACGAATGCGTCGTCCGGAAGGTTGCTCCACACTTTCGAACCCGCGCCGATCTTGACGCGCGAGCCGATGGTGATATGGCCCTTGAACCCGGCCTGCCCGCCGACGAGAACGTAGTCTCCGAGATTCGTACTTCCGGCAAGGCCGGTCTGCGCGGCCATACCGGTGTGCCGTCCGATGCGGCAGTTGTGCCCGATTTGGCATAGGTTGTCGATCTTGGTTCCGTCGCCGACCTGCGTGCTGCCGGTTTGCGCGCGGTCCACGCACGTGTTCGCGCCGATCTCGACGTCGCAGCCCAACACGACGTTGCCGACCTGCGGAATGCGTTCGAAGCGCCCGTCGATGAAGACGTACCCGAAGCCGTCGCTGCCGATCGTCGCGCCGGGATGCAAAATGCAGCGATCGCCGGCGGCGCAGCCGTCCAGCACGCGTGCATGCGGATAGAGAAGCGCGTCGCTGCCGATACGCACGTCTTCGCCGATGTAGGCGCCGCATTCGAGCACGCTGCGGTCGCCGACGGCGGATCGCGCGCCGACGAAAACGTTGGGTCCGATGTAGACGTCCGCGCCGATTTGCGCAGAGGCGTCGACGAGCGCACTGGGATGGACGTACGGGCCGCTCTTGCGTGGACGATCGAGTGCGCGCAGCAGCTGCATCAGCGCGACGCGCGCGCTCGGTACGACGACGAGCGCCTTTTCGAACTGCGTTCCTTCTACCAGCGACGCGTCAACGAGTACCGCCGCGGCCTTCGACTGGAGAGCGGACTGGAAATACGCCGCCGTGGTTGCGAACGTGAGCGCGCCTTCGCGCGCTTCGTCTATCGCCGCAATGGAGTCGATCTCCAGAGCACCGTCGCCGCTGACGTTCCCGCCGACGCGCTCGGCGATCTGCGCCAGCGTTCCGAGGCTCACCTTAGGCTACGGGCTCGGCGAGGGCGAGGGCGAGGACTCCGTGATGCCCAAGATCTTCTCGACGTCGGGAGTGATGTCGGTACCGCCGTATCCGACGAATTCGCGCGTCAGCACCAGCCGCAGGTTCTTTTGCTGCGCGACTTTTTGTGCCGCATCTTTGATTTGCGCCACCAGCTGATCCGAAATCTTGCCGTACTTTGCCTGGAGCTGCACTGCAAGCGCACGTTTTTGCGCGGTGGATCCGCTTCCGGTTTGAACGGCGCGTTCGTCGGCGAGGAGCTGGTTCTGCGCGTTGTTGTATTGCGGCCAATTTGCCGTCAAACGCTGCACGTCCAGAAGACCGACGGGGCTGGAATTGGCCGCGCATCCGGCCAGAAGTGCGGCCGCAAACGCGGCGATGGTAATACTGCGCTTTTTCACTGGTGTAAACTCTCGATGTCCTTTTCCACGTCGTTCGTAAGGTCGATGCCGCCGCCTGCGGCGGTAATGTTCACAAAAACCACTCGCAGGCCGCGCTTGACGGCCTCGGATTTTGCGTCGTCTTGAATCTGGGCGACGATCTTGCCGTACAGCTCGTCGCGTTCGCGCTGAAGATCCGAAAGCTGCTTGCGCGCCGCGCCCGTCGCTACGCCGTTGGCGCCTTTCAGATCCGTGTACTGCGCGTCCAGGTCGGCTTTCGTCGCTTGATACTGCGCGATCGTTTTCTGCGCGTCGGCGGAAAACTGCGCTTTGAACTGTTTGTCGATCTGCGCGATGCGGTCGCGCGTGCTTGCCGGAAGATTCGAGGGTATCGCGGCGGGACGCAGTCCCTGCAACTGCCCCGCAACTTGTTGCGATACTTCGTTTTGGCGCGACGCGATTTTCGCGCGGGTCTGATCGTGAACCTTACTCGCCTGCGCCAGAATCTGCGAGCGCGTCGCCGTGGCAAGTTGCTGCTGATAAGCCGCGAGCTCCCGCTGGTCGCGCTGCCGCTGCGCCGAAACGGTCTGCGCCTCTTGCGCGTCCAACGCGGCGAGCTGGTCGCGGTACTGTTTGCGCGTGGCGTCGTCCAGAACCAGGTTGTTGAGCTTCGTGCGCAGTTCCAAGCGTTTGTTGGCGTCCTGCTGCGAGAGCTCGAGCGCGAGCTGCGATTCCTGTTCTTGCAGTTCGGTCGCCTTTTGCCGGTACGATTGGTCGGCGCGCGCCGAGAGCTGTTTGCCGATCTGCGCCACGGCGGCATTGTCTTGCGCGACGACGGCGTTGCGGTAGTTCTGAAAGTCTGCGTTCGCTTGCGCCGTAACGGCCTGCGCTTGCTGCGCCGTCGTGCCTTGCATCTGCGTCACCGCTTGATTGCCGTTGGTGCCGGCGCCGGCAGCGGCCAATGCCGCGTCGATCGCCTCCTGCTCCCGGCGTGCGTAGTCGGCTTGCTTCTGACGCAAAATGGACGTGGCGCGATTCTGCGCTTGAATCAGCTCCTGGTTGAGCTCCTTGGTCTGCTGAGCGATCTGCGCGCTGGTTCGCGGAACGGCCGCCGGGCCGAGCGACTTCAGATCGAGCGCATCGATGGCGTCCTGGATTTGCGAAAGCTGTGGATAGAGCGGGTGCTTTTTGACGACGTCCTCCAGCCGCACGTAGCCGATGCCGCGCACGTTGGGATCGTTCGCCTGCGGTTCGCGGCCGCAGGCGGCCAGTGCCAGTGCCGCCATGACGAAAGCCGCCGCCTTACTTGAGCGCATTCTGGACATCCTGCGTGATGTCCATGCCCCCGTAAATGACATCCGAACGATCGACGACCAGGATCAACGACTTCTGCTGCGCGACCTTCGCGATTGCGCCGCGTGTCTGATCGACCAGCGGTTTGAGCGTCTTGTCCTGTTGGTCGCTCACCACTTTCTGGTACCGCTGAAAAATCTGCTGCTGCTGCTGCGGATTGTTCTTGGCGCCTTGCATGTCTTTGATCGCGTTCTGACGCTGCGCCGCCGCAAACTTGACGAAATCGTCGTTGGCCTGCTTGATCTTGGGAACTTGATCGATTTGCCCCTGATCCACGAATCCGATCTCCGAGGGCGGCGGCGTCGCCGTCGGCGGAACGACCACTCCGGGTTCGTTGATCAGATCGATGACGCTCTTGGTGATGTCCTGACCGCCGTACACGACGATGCGTTTGTCGACGACCACGGAGAGTTTCTGATTCGACGCCGTCTGCGCGATCGCGGCCTGCGCGCGTGCAAAGAGCGGTCCCAGCACTTCACGCTGCCGGTTGAAGAATTTTTCCTGATACGGGCCGGCTAGGCGCTGCTGATCGGACTGCGACTTGCCGCGCGCGGCCGCCGCGTACTGCGCGTCGAGCTGGCTCTTGTATTGCGCAACCTGCGCGTTCGCGCGTTGAAATTGCGGCAGCGCGCCGATCGCCGCTTGATCGATGAAGCCGACGTCGGTAAGGTCGGCGGCGATTGCGCACGGAGCCGCCGCAAAAGCGAGCGCGATGAGTACGGCGAGTGAAATGGTTTTCCGAATGTTCATGGGTCCCTTAAGGACGTTCTCCTTACTAAACTAGAAGCTCTGGCCTATGCCGAAGCTGGTGTGCGTTCCATAGGCGCCCTTCGCAAAGTCGATGCGGATCGTGTGCAAACCGAGTTGCGGAACGTCGAAGCGCAAGCCGACGCCGTAGTCGCCGCGGAACGACCATTGCGCCGGATAGCCGACGATCCGGTTCGTGTACGGATCGAGCACCGGCTGCGCGCCGCGAATCCGGTAGCCGCCGTCGTCGACGAAGAACGCCAAACCGAACTTGCGATCGGCGGTAAGCGGATAACGCAATTCCGCTTGCCCGAGCAGCGTGTCGGTGCCGTAAAAGACGCTGTTATACCCGCGCAGCTGCTGGTCCGAAAATGTGTATAGCACGCTGGGCGGGATCACGCCGGTGGAGATGCGGCCTTGGCCGTGAATCGCAAACGTCGCCGTTTTGAGCACGGGGAAAAACTTCGCGACGTCCAGCGCGGTTTGCGTGTAGCGGAAATTCGAGCCGATCGACGGATCCGACAACGTTTCATTCAGCTGAATCGTCTGTCCGCGCCGCGGATTGAAGATGTCGTCCAGGGTTGCTGCGGAGTTGGTTCCCAGCCCCAGCGTTACCGAGTTGAGCGCGTACGGCTGCCCGGTGTTGATGTACGCAAGCGAGGTTGCGACGATGCCGATCGTACCGGTGTTGCTTGCCGTGCTGAACGGCCCCGGCGTCGGTCCCACCAGCACGTTGGGCTGCGCCGACGGGAAGTAGTACGGCGTCGGCACGGACGTGCTGCTCGTAACGCGCTCGGCGCTCAGGCCGATGCTCGCGGTCACGAAATCCGTCAGCCGGCGCCCGACTTGCACGCTCGCGCCCAGCGACTTTGCCGTACTCGTAGCGGCAACGCCCGGAACCTGTTGGCTATTTGCGGTTTGCACCAGCGTGACGGGAATGGGCGCGGGCGTGGCGCTGCCGGACGGCAACGCCGTCAGCGACGTCGTGTAAATCGGATAGAAGTACGTGTAGCCGTTCGTGAAGAGCGTCGCGCCGAAACTATACTTCTGCGACTGCGGCGTGTTGCCGACGTACGGAATCGTCACTTGCGCCTGCGAGACGTAGCTGCGCGCGCCGCGCTCGAACTGCACCGAGACGCCGTTGCCGGTTCCGTGGAGATTCGTATCCGAATAGCCGAGCGTGCCGTAGAGACCTTGACCGGTGATGCCGCCCGAGTAACCGGCGCCCACCGACGCCTGCGCGGTTTTCTGTTCGGTTACGACCCAATCCAAGACGAGGCAGCCGGGATCTTTCTTGGTCATCTCCTCCGGACACGGTTTCGGATTCACGTCGACTTTCGAGAAAAAGCCGGTGTTGTTCAGCCGCTCGAGATCGCGCTGGACGCCGTTCTTCGTCAAAATGAAACCGGGCCG
Organism: Vulcanimicrobiaceae bacterium; assembly: GCA_035938175.1. Lineage (GTDB taxonomy): Bacteria > Vulcanimicrobiota > Vulcanimicrobiia > Vulcanimicrobiales > Vulcanimicrobiaceae > DASRDE01. Next base: position 31,737 of record DASZHD010000048.1, on the reverse strand, counting down.
CTCGGAAAGCTCGCGCCGGATCACTTGATCTTTCGTCTTCGTATTGCCGGTGATCTGTACCAGACCGACGCGCGCAATATAGAAGTCGTATTTGACTTTCGCCGTTCCGGCTTTCGGATCGATCGATGCGGGATCGATGCCGCCTTCCGCGTCACCGAGAATCAAGTTGTACTTGTCGTACAAGTCCTTGACCGCTTGGAAATCCTTGTCGCGCATCGTGTCCGAGTACTCGGCGCCGGGCTTCGCCGTCAGCACCGGCTGAATGACGCGGGGCAACAAGAGCGGATCGCCGCCGATGTCGACTTCGGTAATGGTCAGGCCTTCGCGCAGATCGATCGTCAGCGCGCCGCTGCGCGGATCGATGTTCAAGTTGACGACGTGCGTCGTAAGCTGGCCGCCGTAGCCGATGCGGTCGTAGTACGAATTGATCTTCAGGAAGTCTTGGCGCAGCGTATTCGTGTTGAGCACTTGGCCCACGGACGTGTCCATCAGCGCCAGCAGCGTGTCCGCCGGCACGTGAGTGTTGCCCGTGAATGCGATCTTGGTGACCACCGGGTTCTCGATAACGCGATACGTGATCGCTATACCGCCCGGCCGCTGGCGGATCAGCGGCGCCGCTTGGTCGGCAAAATAGCCCAACGCGAAAATGCGCTGCAAATCCGCTTGCACGACCTGCGGGTTGTACGGTTGTCCCGGCCGCGCCTGGATCACGCCCATGATCGTTTGCGTCGGAACGTGCGCGTTACCGGAGACGTCGACCGACACGATTGACGGTGCGCCTGCCGAACGCGCCGGCATCGGCGCGACCAACATCATGAGTGAAAGTACGAGCAGCGCGCCCGCACACCGGTGGAGCGCGCCGCGCGCACGCCGGAGGCTAGAGGTCATCAAAAATCTTTCCCTATGAGAGTTCGATGGTCCAACGCTCGTGGCGTTAGCACTGTAACGCGTCCGGAGTACGCGCCGTTTCGACCCGCCCCGCGTGTTCGCGGTGGCGGGGTCGTGTCCTTGCGGCCCGGCGCGGCGGGCACGGCGTCCCCGGCCCCACGGGAGCGGCGTCCGTTTGCTAAAACAGACGTTGATACAAGAACGTGAAGCCGTTCTCGCCCTGGACGGCCTGCCCCGCGGTCACGCGAGGGTTCGTGGAGAGCGTCAGGTTCGGACTGGCCGTGAAGAGCGGCGTCAGCCCCTGCTGAAAGAACATCGTGAACTGCGCCGAGGTGAACGAATTCGGCTGATAATCGAACCCGAACGTCTGCCGGATCGGATACCCGAACGTGGTGCCGTAGATCGCGTAGAAGTTCTGGCCGAGCAGCCGGCGCAGGTTCACGCCGACGTTTCCGCTGTAATCCACGGTCAGATTTACGTCGGATAGGCCGAGCGTGTTGCCGAGCACGTTCTCGACCGGCGCGATGAGGCCGGAGGTGAACTGCGCGTTCAGGATGTTGAACGCTTCTTGCCCGACGGTCAGCGTGCCGTTTTCACGGCGCACCAGAATGTTCGGAAGGATTGCGCCGGTGCCCGGAGCCGGTGCACCGTTCAATTGATTCGCCGGCAGAATCACGCCCGTATCGGTGAATTGAATCGGACCCACCAAGCCGCCGAGCGGAAGCAGCAAGGCGATGATTTGCTGATCCGTGTAACCGGGCGGGCTCGATTGGAATGCAAGTTTCGGCGAGGTGACCGGGCCGGTCACCGTTACGGTGATGTCCGCCGAACCGGTGGGATTGCGCGACGTGTCCGGATCCGGATTCGTGACGTGGGTCGTGGCGACCGCAAAGATATTCGGGATCACGCCGCCGGCCGGATCGAACGTAACGCTGCCTCTTTGGACCCGAAATGCGTGATCGATATACGTCAGCGTACCGCCCGTGGAATCGAACGCGCCGGAGAGCGTCGGGTGCTGCAGCGTGCCGGCCAAGAGCGCGCTGCCTTGACCGGAAATGTCCAGGCCGAATATTCCCGCTCCGCCGCCGCGCACGCGGACGTTTCGTCCGGCGTTGATCGCGAGATCGAATCCGAGATTGAACGGCGGACCGGCGCTCGCGCCGCCGCTTCCGCCGCCGAATTGCAGGAATGTATTGAACGGCAATACCGCGTCCGTGATGCCGACTTTTCCGCGGAGCTGCGCGAGCTGGCCGGGCGTGCGCTGCAGCGTAAGCGCGGAATCAAATGTGCCGGCTCCGTATTGCGGCAGGCTGAGCTGCGCTCCGCGGCTCGTCAGCGAGATCGCATAGCCCAGCGGGCCGCCGTTCAAGCCGCCGCCGAAGTTCAATGAACCCGAGCCGTCCACCGTTCCACTGCCGAGCTGCGCGTGAAGCCGGTCGAGTGTGGCATGGGTGCCGTCGAAACTCAGCTCCGCAACAGTGTTGGTAATCGGCGTTGTTTCCAAGGCGCTCGTGTACGTCACGTTCGTGGCGCCGAGTTGTCCGAAAATGCGCGGATCGCGCACCGTGCCGTTGATGCCCAGATGTCCGGTCAAGGTGCCGGAGAGTTTCGTATTGTTGCCGATGATCGGTGCGAACGCGGAAAGATCGACTCCGTCGGCGGTCAGGTCCATCGCAATCGGAGCCGAGGGCGGACCGAAAGCAAACGGCTGCAACTGCAGCGGCAACGCGCCGGCGATGGACGCGGTTCCTTTCTCGAACGCGATTTCCGCATTGCGCACGACCAGGTCGCGATTGTTCAGCTGCATTTGCCCGACGAACGACGGTATCGACAGACCGTACGCGTGCACGTTGCTAGCATCGACGCCCGCCGAAAATGCCGGCGATCGGAACGAACCCCCGAGCGAAAGCGTCGTTTCAAAACGGCCGGTCAGATCCACGCGTTTCTTCGAGGCTTGCGCCACCAACCGCGGTAAATCCGTGGTAACGGCGTGGATCTGCACGTGCATCGGTGCGGTCGGCGTTAAACCGAAGTCCCCAAATCCCGTCGCTTGTAACCCCGCAAGCGCAAAGCGCATATCGGTCACCGCAATCCGATCGCCCGGAACGGTCCGCGCCGAGAGCGAACCCTCGTCGATTGCCAGCGGTCCGATCGTGCCGTCGCGAATCGACGCGTTACCGGAAACCGCGATGTGCGGATAACTCCCGCGGATCTGCGCCGCCCCCAGGATGCGTCCCGTCACGGGAAGTTGCGGAAATCCCAGTGCCGGCAGCCACGTCGTCAGGTTGAAATTGCTGAGCGTTGCGTTGATATCGTAACGCGATTGCTCGATCAATTTGCTCAGTTGATTAGACGGAAAGAGCCCGATCGTTCCGGAGGCGGCAAATTGACCTTGGTCGCCGCCGATGCGGACGCGCCCCTGCACCATGTTGCGTAGTCCGGACCAATCCGCGTCGGTATCGCCGATCGGAAAGCGGCGGTACCGCAGACCTTTGATATCGATATCGCCTGACGTGTACGTGAGATTTGCAAAGTGCGAGAACGAAAGCGAAAACGGCCCTTTGCCCGACAAGGTGTCGCCCGTATTGAAGAAATCGTTGAAATCGGAGAGGTCGGCATTCGGCGAGCGCATCGAGAACGCGGTTTCGTCCTTTGTTACCGTTGCGGAGAAGTGCGCGGTCGTGTCGCCGATCTGCACCGACGCCTGTTGCGCGGATGCGCCGGCCGCGCTCACGGCGATACGCGCCTGCGCGTCCCTAAATCCGAGTCCGTTGACCTCACCGACCGGAACGGCGACCGTCCCGTGAATCGCCGGCGCGGTTCCGCTTCCGCCGATGCGCACGTGCCCTTCGAAGCTGCCGTCCGCATGAAACGTCGGCACGCGCGCCAATTGCGCCATCGGCGCAATCTGCCCGACCGGCACGTCGGCCGAAAGGTCATATAAAGGTACGCCGCCGGCCAGATTTCCAATCGTGCCGTCGACGTCCGCGAACGTCGTGCCCAGACCCGCCACGGCGTTGCGAATGTGCAGGCTGTCGCCGGAAATGGTGACGTCGGCCGTCGTTTCAAACGGGCCGTATCCCGCCGCGGTTCCGCGCTGCAACACCATCCCCGCGTCGACACCCGGAATCACCGTACCCGGCGTGATCGCGCCGACGGCACGAAGTGACCCGCCCGATATCGGCACGCCGAATCCGCCGTGCAGTGCGCCCGCGTCGAGTGCGGTCGTTGCGATCGCAAGCCGCGTACGCTGCGTCGTCGGCCCGGTCGCAAAGCTGCCGGCGGCAACCACCGTTCCGCCTGCGGAGCGCGCCTGCGCCGAGTACACGCGCAGGATGCCGTTGTCGTAGGACATCGTGCCGGTGACGCTCTGCACGGGAATCCCGTGCATCGTGGCGTTTTGCAGTTGGGCGTTTTGTGCTTGCACGAAGATCGTGTTCTGCGCGATCGCGATGCCCATCGTGCCGCTGATGCTGCCGTGCACCGGGAAACTCCCGAGGAACATGTGCAAACCGTCGAACGTTCCGCGGTAATTTCCGCGCGCGACGATCAGGTTGGGCGCAAACGTCCCGCCGCCGTTGAAGGTTCCCCACGGTCCGTCGGCGTGCACGCTGCTGATCTGCGAAGCGGCGAACGGCCCGGCGAACTTCGCGTCGATCGTGTTGAACGGCACGCCGGAGATCGTCGCCGGCGACATCAACGCATGCCCGCCGATCACGACGTTGTTCGCCGAGCCCGTTCCCGCCATGTCGGCCGAGATCACGCGCGCGTCCATCGGCGGCAACTCCGGAATAGCAACGCCTGCTAGAACGACCGGCTTGGGCTGATAGATCCGCAGCCCGTGTGCGGATGCCCAAAATGCGCTCGTTCCGTGCGGACGATCCAGCGCGAACGCCGCGACCAGCGATCCGCCGTCGGGCGCGCGAAGCGCAATCGGCCCGAAGCCGCCGTTTCCGTATTGATCGATCGAATAGAAACCGCTTGCGTTCTGAGCGCCGCGCAGCGAGAGCAGATATCCCCGCGCGTTCACTTTGAGATCGACGCCCGTCATCAGCACTTCGGTCAGCACCGGCTGCGGTGGAATCATGCCGCTCAGGTAGGGGATGTGCGAGGACGATCCCACCGCATGCAGCGCCAGGACGCTGTTTACCGTGCGCCCGAGCTGCAGGTTGCCCTCGATGTGCATCTTTATGCCGCTATAGTAGCCGTGGAAGGGCAGCACGATCAGATTGCCGCGGTAGAGCGCCACGTCGCCGTGCGGAAGATCGATGGGCACGCGCTGATAGTTGAAGCGCTGACCATTGAACCCGATCATCAAGATCGGATCCGAGATGCTCCCTTCGATCAACGCATGAATTTTCACGCCGCCGGTGATCGGCAAACCGTTCGCGAAGTGCGCCACTTCCTTCAAGTTGCTCAAATCGCCGTGGCCGAGCACGCCCAAGCGAAATTGCGGATTGCTGAAATCGAATATTCCGCCGGAAAACACGATCGGAATGTGGCCGACGGTCGCACTCATCCGCTGCGCGGCAAAACCGGAATCGAAAACGCCGATCGGACCGTTGATATGTTCTATCGGCGCATCCAAACTCGCCACGGCCATCTTGCCGTCCACCAGCCGGCCGCCTCCGGAAAGATGCGACGACGCACCGAACGCCCACGCTTGCATGTCGAAGTTGCGGACGGTTCCGTTCAAGATATGCGCGGCGGCGGAGTTGATGAAGTAATTCCCGATCGTCGAAATCGGGATTGCGCGCACGGTCACGTGGTGGAGCGCGAAACCGCTGACATAGTCGACGCGGCCGGCCATTCGGAACGGCTGGGGCCCGCCGTCTTCCAATTGTCCTTGAACGAGGTAGCTCGTCTGCTTCGCGGTGTTTATCGAGGCGTCCACGGTAATCGCGTCGATCCGCTGCCGGCGGCTGCCTTTGTAAAAGCGGTATTCGTCGATCAACGACACCGATGCGTCGCGGATGCGCACGGTGAAATCGAGCGGCACGGCGTTCGGCCGCGACGGTTGCGACGGCTTGTTGACGCCGCCCGGAACGGCGACGTTGTACGTGCCGTTCTGATGGTGGACGATCGTAATCTGCGGATGCTCGATTGCAATGGCGGTCAAGCCGAACCGGTGTTTGCTGCCGGGAAGCAGATCGGAGAGACTGTAGTAGACGTCGATACGGTGCGCGTCGAGAACCGGTTCACCGCCGCGCGTGATGTGGACGTCCACCAGCGCGCCGTGGTTCGAACCCAGCCGAAAGTCGCTGCTGGAGATCGAATAGCCGGTAGCGATCGGCACGATCGAGGAAAGGGCAAAACGCGCGGCGCCGTTGTGAAAAACTGCGAGCACCACGAGCACGATGACCACCAACGCCGCAAGCGCGGCTCCGAGCCGTCTGCGCAACCGGTCCCTCCGCGTGGGTTTATACCCGCAACGCAGAGATAAAGCATGCCGTTCCGATCGCGATTATGTCGGCGAGCGCCCAATTCGGACGGTTTGGGCCGCTGTTGCGGCCCAGGGCCGCGACTAGAGGTCTAGATTCTTCACCGACTTTGCGAAGTCGAAGATGTATTGCTTACGCGGTTCGACTTTGTCGCCCATCAGGTCGGTGAAGATCTGTTCCGCTTCGACGGCGTCTTCGACCGTGATCCGTTTGAGGCGGCGGTTTCCGACTTCCATCGTCGTCTCCGCGAGCTGCTCGGCGTCCATTTCGCCCAGACCCTTGTACTGCTGAACGACGAAGTCTTTGCCGTCCTCGCCGATGATCGACTTCAATTCGGGCTCGCTGAACGCGTACCACTGCTTTTTGCCCTTGCGCACGCCGTAGAGCGGCGGCTGTGCGATGTAGACATAGCCTTCTTCGACCAGCGGCTTCATCTGCCGGTAAAAGAACGTCAGCAGCAGCGTACGGATATGCGATCCGTCCACGTCGGCATCCGTCATGATGATGATCTTGTGATAGCGCAGTTTGCCGGCGTCGAATTCGTCGCCGAAGCCGGTCCCGAGCGCCGTGATCATCGTGCGGATCTCTTCGTTCGAAAGCACCTTGTCCAAACGCGCCTTTTCGACGTTCAGAATCTTGCCGCGCAGCGGAAGGATCGCTTGCGTGTTGGGATCGCGCCCGCCCTTTGCCGTTCCGCCGGCCGAATCACCTTCGACCAAAAAGATTTCGCTCTCGGCCGGGTTGCCGTTCTTGCAGTCGACGAGCTTGCCCGGCAATCCCGAACCTTCCAGCGCGTTCTTGCGGCGCGATAGATCGCGCGCCTTCTTCGCTGCTTCACGCGCGCGCTGCGCCTGCATGCACTTGTCGATGATCGCGCGCGCCGCTTTCGGCGTCTCTTCGAAGAAGAAATCGAGGCGCTCGTTCACCAAACTGTAGACGATGTTGCGGACGCTCGCATTGCCGAGTTTGGTCTTCGTTTGGCCTTCGAACTGCGGCTCCGCCAACTTCACGGAAACGACGGCGGTAAGGCCTTCCATGCAATCGTCGGTAGACAAATTGCTTTCGGACTCTTTCAGCATGCCGCGCTTTTTCGCGTAGCCGTTCACCGCATTGCTGATCGCCGTGCGGAAGCCGGTCAAGTGCATGCCGCCTTCGATCGTGTTGATGTTGTTGGCGTAGGACGAAATGATTTCGGTATACGTGTCCGTCCACTGCATCGCCACTTCGACGTCGACGCCGTCGCGCTCGTTGTGCGTGGAGATAATCGGATGCAGCGGGTCTTTCTTCTCGTTCAGCCATTCCACGAACGAGACGATGCCGCCGTCGAACTTGAACGTGCGCTCGCGGACTTGTTCGCCGCGCTCGTCGCGCAGCGTAATCGCGAGCCCGCGGTTCAAAAACGCCAGCTCCCGCAGACGTTTCGCCAGCACGTCCCAATGAAACTCGGTAACTTCGAACATTTCGCGGTCGGGCATAAACCATTGCAGCGTTCCGGTGCCTTCCGCCGTGCCGACTTTTTTGAGTTTCTGCACGGTGATGCCGCGCTCGAACATCATCTCCCAGATCTTGCCGTCGCGCTTCACGCGCGTGGTCATCTTTTCGGAAAGCGCGTTTACGACGGAAATGCCGACGCCGTGCAGACCGCCCGAAACCTTGTAGCCGCCCTTGCCGAACTTTCCGCCGGCATGCAGGATCGTCATGATCACTTCGACCGCCGGCATCTTCTCTTCGGCGTGCATGTCGATGGGAATGCCGCGGCCGTCGTCTTCGACCGAACACGATCCGTCTTTGTACAGGACGACCTTGATGTTCTTGGCGTAGCCCGCCAGCGCTTCGTCTACCGCGTTATCGACGGCTTCATACACCAATTGGTGCAGCCCGCGCTCGGCGGTGTTGCCGATGTACATACCGGGTCGTTTGCGGACCGCTTCGAGCCCTTTGAGGACCTCGATTTGCTCGGCGCCATAATTCGTTGACATGTCGTTATTTTTTATTTCTCGTTACCGTAAAAGATGTTGTGCAACTCGTCGCCGAGCAAATCGCGCACGACTGCCGGAGCGATGCGCTCGGGATCGAGCTCACTTTTGAGCAAGACGTACGAGCTCGCGATCATCCGCTCGCGCACGGTGACGTTCTTACCGCCGCTTCGGCGCAGCCGTTCCAAAGCGTCGTGCCACCGCCGCAGCAGTCGCAGCCGTATAGCCTCGTATTCCCGCGGCGTCAGACCGGTGACGAGGGGCGCGATACCCGCGTATCCCAGCCATGGAACTTCAAAAAGAAGCCGTGCCACGGCGGCATCGCGTTCCTGCGCGCGCGCGTTGGCGCACGGCACGCAAAAGCGCCCCGACGCCGGAGAGATCCGGACGCCGCATTTCCCGCATTCATTCCACCCGGCCGCGGCTCTGGCCCGCCCAAGGGCCACGACGTCGGCGCGGAACCGCTCGATTGCGACTTCGAGCGTCGGAGCCGTTTCGCGCTGCTCGGAACGTTTTGCCGTGCGAAGACGGCGCGGGCGGGCAGCGGGCGCTGCTCCGTTCGAGAGTGCGCCGACGCGAAAGCGCAGCCGCTCGAGCGTCAGGCCGGTACGCTCGTACGCAGCTTGCAGAATCCGCTCGTTGAGAAACGCCAGCTGCTGGCTCCACGCGTTGGAACGGGTGACGATGAGCAGAGCGCCGCGGATGAACTTCTCCGGCTGCGAGTTGGCCGCCACGTCGTCGCCGACGATCTCGCGCCATGCGCTCCGCAACTGTAACAGCGGATCGGTGCAAACGGATGCAACGGGCTCCCAACCCGCGATGGCGGTTTTCAAAGGCTTCACAGTGCGCTCACCGAGGCGTTTTCGATACGGTAGAGCCGCGCCGTTCCCAAATTTTCGGGCAAGTGCGTCGCGGTGATGAAGGCTTGCTCGAAGGCGCCGACGCCCTGCAAGAACGCCGCGGCGCGGTCGGGATCGAGTTCGGACAGCACGTCGTCCAATAGCAGCAGCGGCGCCTCTCCCGAGCGTTCTTGCATGACGCTGTATTCGGCAACCTTGAGCGCAAGTACCGCCGTTCGCTGCTGTCCCTGCGAGCCGTATGCGGCAAGGGAGCGCCCGTCCAGCGTTAGGTCCAGGTCGTCGCGATGCGGACCGACGAGCGTCATGCCGCGGGCGCGTTCGATCGCCCGCATTTCGCGCAGCTGCGCCGTGAAAGCGCCGGCGATGGCGTCCGCTGCCGCGACTTCGAACGCGACGCTTGGCGCGTAGGTCATCTCCAATTTTTCCGTGCCGCCGGTCCATTGCGAATGCACCCGCACGGCCAGCGGCGCAAGAACGCCGGCGAACTGTTCGCGCGCCAGCATTATCGCCGTCCCCGCTTCCACGAGTGTCTCGTTATAGACCGCCAGCAGATCTTCGTCGATGAGACCCTCCGAGCGGAGCAGCGCCGCCTTTTGCGCCAGCGCCTTTTGATAGCGCGCCAAATCGTGATAGTACGTTTTTTGCTCTTGCGCCAGCGCGGTATTGAGAAACGACCGCCGCCCGGACGGCGGTCCCGCGGCGAGCAGCAAATCAGCCGGCACGAACGTGACGACGCGCAAACTTCCGAGAAACCGCGCATAGCGCACGCTTTGGCCGTTCACGGCGTACATTTTGCGGGTTCCGCGGACGCCGGCGGCGATCGTGCAACCCAGGCGCACGGTTCCGGCGCGTACTTCCGCTTCGCCGGAGATCGCGGCGAGCTGCAAGCCCTCGCGGATCAGATCGCGCTCGCGGCTGGTGCGAAACGATTTTCCCGTGCCGAGCATGGAGATCGCTTCCAGCAAGTTGCTCTTTCCTTGCGCGTTGCGTCCTATGAACACGTTGAGCCCGGGCGACGGCTCGAGCTCAAGGTGCGCGTAATTGCGAACGTTGGAGAGATGCAGCGCGATCAGCCGCATCGGCGCAGCACGCCGGCGCGCACTATTGCCGCAGCGGCATCAGCACGTATAACTGTTGCGCGCCTTCCGGCGGATCCATCGGCCGGATCGCGGCCGGAGAAAGCGGCCCCAAGAACTCCAGAACCGTTTGCGGCGAATCGACGTGGTTCAAAATCTCCACGAGATAGCGCGCGTTGAACGCTATCGTCAAGTCTTCGCCTTGCTGCTCGACTTCGAGTTCTTCGTACGCGTTGCCGGAGACGTCGGAACTCGCGGTGACGATCAGCGTCTGATTCGCGACTGCGAGTTTCACCATACTCGCGCGATCGCCGGCTACCAGTTCGGCGCGGCGCAGGCTGCTGATCAGCGCGGCCGTGTTCACCGTGATCGAACGATCGAACTTCGCCGGAATCACTTGCCCGTAATTGGGATACTGCCCGTCGACCAGGCGCACGACGATTGAAGCATCGCCGGCAGTGAACGCGAGTTGATTGCTTTGCGCGCCGAGTGCGGTCACGTCGACGCGCTCGGCTCCGCCCAAGTTGCGCGCCGCTTCCGCCAGAGCGCGTGAGGGGACGATGTATTTCTCGCTTCCCGATATGCCGCTCTCGAGCGAGGTCTGATAGCGCGCCAGACGATACCCGTCGGTCGCGACCATCGTCAGCGAATCGCCTTCCAGTTCGAGGAGCGTTCCCATCAGAACGGCACCGCGCGCCTCTTCGCTGGAGGCCGCGAAGATCGTCGCATTCACGCCGTCCCGAAAGCGTTTGGCGGCGATGCTGAAGTTTTGGCCGCGCTGCGCGCTGGGCAGCGGCGGATACTCTTCGGGCGGCAGCGCGTGAAAGTCGTAGTTGCTGCGCTGGACTTTGACGCTCGCGCGAGTGGGCGTTCCGGTCAACTCGAGCAGTCCGGGCGAGAGATTGCCCAAATAACTGCTGAAGAGTTTCGCGGGAATCGTAACGCTGCCGGCCTCGCTGACCTCCGCCGGAAACGCTTGCTGCAGCGTGAGTTCCAAGTCGGTCGCGCGGACGGCAATCTTGCCTTCTTCCGCCGTCAGCAGCACGTTGGATAGAATCGGTACGGTGGTGTGCGCGTTGACCACCTTGCTGGCGGCGCCGACGGCTCCGGCGATGTCCTTGGTGTTACAGGTAAACTTCACGGCTGTCCACTTCGTCTTTCGTCTCTCGTCACTCTTTAAGTAAATATAGACCTAACCGTAGTAGTAGTAAGGCGGTGTATTCTGCGAACAACCGCCGATACGCTTTCAATCACGCGCTTTTGCGGCCGGAACAAGTTGTGCATGACCGCTGGACGGTCATACACATCTCCACCCGCGCGCACCCCCGAGCAGTTATCCACCCTTGCCGGGGCGCCCTGTGCAGCAGACCGTGTACAGCACGGAAAGCGCCGGCGCCAAATACAAAGGCCCGGACGCAGTGCCGGGCCTTCGTACGAGCGTTTGAAAAATTTTGCCGGTCAATCGTTTTGGCACAGTGCGACGAGTTGCCGGATGCGGTTGCGATAGGCCTCGTCGCGTTGCATTTGTTCTTTTACCTTGTCGCGAGCGTACATGACCGTCGTATGGTCTTTCTTGTTGAACTCGCGGGCGATGTGCGGCAGCGAGCAGTCCGTCAATTCGGTACACACGTACATCGCGATTTGTCGCGGCGCCGCAACGCGCTGGTCGCGGCGGTGATTGTCCATTTCTTTGACGGTGAGCCCGTGCGCTTTGGCGACTTTTTCTTTGATCGACGCGATCGTGACGCGGCGCAGCGGCGCCTGCGCGACGGCGTTCTTCAGAACTTCGGCGGCTAAGTCGACGGTGATTGGCGATTTGGTAAGCGAGGAGAAGGCGACGACGCGGATTAGCGCGCCTTCGAGTTCGCGAATGTTGGAGGGTATCACTTTGGCGATAAACGAGGTCACCTCGTCCGGGACGGGGATTTTCTCGCTTTCCGCTTTCTTGCGCAGAATCGCTTCGCGCGTTTCGAGATCCGGCGGCTGAATGTCGGTAAGGAGTCCCCATTCGAAACGCGAGCGCAAGCGGTTTTCGAGCGTTTGAATCTCTTTGGGCGGACGGTCGCTGGAGATGACCAGCTGCCTTCCGGATTCGTGCAGCGCGTTGAACGTATGAAAGAACTCTTCTTGCGTGCCTTCTTTGCCTTCCAAGAACTGAATGTCGTCGATCAATAAGACGTCGACTTGGCGGTATTTGTTGCGAAAATCGACGGTCTTATTGTTTTGTACCGCGATGATGAATTCGTTGGTGAATTTTTCGCTGGAGACGTACACGACGTTCGCATCCGGATTATCCTGCAATACCCGGTGGCCGATCGCGTGCATCAAGTGGGTTTTGCCGAGGCCGACGCCGCCGTACAGAAACAGCGGATTGTAGGCCCGCGCCGGCGCGGCCGCAACCGCTTGCGCGGCGGCGTGCGCGAACCGGTTTGAATTGCCGATGACGAACTCCTCAAAGGTGTAGCGCGAGTTCAAGTTCCCGGGCCGGAACTCGGCCGGACGCAGCGTCGGCGAACCGCCGCCGGCAGGCAGAGCGCTTGCTTGACCTGCTTCGATGGCTTCCGGCACGACCGTGAACTGCAGCTGCAGGCCCGGCCCAAAGACCTCGCTCAGCACTTCGCCGATTTGACCTTTGAGGCGGTTCTCGACCCAGTCGCGCGCGAAGTTGTTCTGAACAGCTAGCAACAGCTCGTTGTCACCGGTCAGCGAGACCAGCCGCAACGGCTTGATCCACATCTCGAAAATCGGCTTGGAAAACTTGTGCTCGAGCGCCGTGAGAGCGGATTGCCACAGTTCGGTCGTGATGTCCGGGTTGCCAATCGCAAGCGCCATGAGTCGTTCCGTCCTTGTTTCTAGCGAAGCTTCGAACCCCGTCCAGCGACATAAGTCGTCGGACTTGAGCGGAGCGTTGGAGGCGCTTTGGTTGGCTTAATCAGCCTCCTATCCTGCGGAATGTAAGGACTTTTTTATCCACTTATCCACAGGTGCAAAACCCTTGATTTTTCGGTAAAAAATCGGCAAAAAGCACATGCTTTGCATGCCCCTTGACAGCTGCAAAATCGGCCGGAAAATCAGTGTTTTTGCAACATCCGGCGTCACCGCGCGAAGCGGATTTCCACAAGGTTGTCCACACGTGTGGAGAGTGAGAAATTTGCTCCGGATCGCGCCTCGATTTACTTGACTTCCGCCGGCTGCGGACTTATACTACGCCCCCTACTTTCGGGGGCCGTAAACCGGCGGCGGTAGCGCGTTCCGCTTGACGCCGTCCGCCGCCGCGGCCTATACTAGGTGGCTGTGCGCCGCCACCTCGGGCGGCGATTTTTCGCCTAGGAGAAGACGAGCACCATGAAGCGGACTTTTCAGCCGCACAACCGCCGGCGCAAACGCGTCCACGGGTTCTTGGAGCGGATGCAAACCAAGAACGGCCGCCGCGTAATCAATGCCCGCCGCAAGAAGGGCCGCAAGCGCCTGACCGTTTGATGCGCCGCTTCGCCAGCCTGCGGCGGCAGGGGGATTTCACCCGCCTGCGCCAGCGCGGCCGGCGAACGGCGAGCGCGAACCTCACGTTCTATCGTGCGGATGCGGCCCCGGCGGACGAACGCCCGCTGGTCGGTATCACGGTCTCGAAAAGCGTTGGCACGGCCGTGGCTCGCAACTTGCTCCGCCGCCGCCTCGCGGCTATCATTCACGAACTCCTTCCGGACCATGCCCGCATGCGTCTGCTCGTCGTGCCGCGCCCTTCGGCCGCGGCGATTTCTTTTCCGCAGCTGCGCGACGAAGTGCGCCGGGTGCTCGTCTAATGCGCGCCGCCGCCGTGGCGATGCTGCGCGTCTATAAGCGCTTCATCTCGCCGCTTTTGCCGCCTGCGTGCCGCTTCTATCCGAGCTGCTCGGAGTACGCCGCCGCGGCCGTCGCGAAACACGGGGTTTTGCGCGGCGGTATGCTGGCCGCAAGACGCCTCGTAAAATGTAGTCCCCTCCACCCCGGCGGTTACGACCCGGTACCGGGGACCGTGGAAAGGTAGCTCTCCAGTTTTACACGTTCTGCTAGCCACATCGTGGCTCGATCCCATCGTCGGCGCCGTCACCTACGTCGTCGATCACATCAATCTGGTCGTGCACAACCGCGGGTGGAGCCTCGTGCTCTTCGCGCTGGGTCTCAAACTGCTGTTTTGGCCGCTCAACACCAAGCAGTTCGTCTCGATGGTCAAAATGCAGCAGCTCGCACCGCAGCTGAAAAAACTGCAGGAAAAATACGCCAAGGCGGACCCGCAGCGCTATCAGCAAGAGACGATGGAGCTGTACAAAAAGAACGGCGCGAATCCGCTGGCGGGATGCTGGCCGATGCTGGTGCAGTACCCGTTCATCATCAGCGTGTATTACGCCGTCTTCCTGCACAAAGATCTGTACGCCAACGAGCACTGGCTGTGGATCGGATCGCAATTCACGCAAAATCTGCCGGTGATTCCGTTTTGGAAAGCTCCGCTGCTCGCACCCAATTTGGGCAAGCCTGATTTGGTGCTGCTGGTCGGGTACATGATTTCGATGTACCTCTTCTCGCGTTACGCGACGATGCCGTCGACCGATCCGCAGCAAGCGCAAACGCAGAAGATGATGGCGATTATCTCGCCGCTCATGCTCGGATATTTCGGATTCCAGTGGAAATGGCCGTCCGCTATGGTGTTGTACTGGTTTTCGTACAACGTCTTCACGATGGCCCAGCAGTTTTATTTGCTGCGGCGGTTCCATCAGCCGCTTTCGGCGATTGACGACTTCCACGCCATCACCGATATCTCGGCGGCGCCGGCCGACGCCAAACCCGCCGCCTCCAACGGCGCGGCAAAACCGCGGGCGCAAGGTCCGTCTCCGAAGACCTCCTCGAAGAAAAAGAAAGGCGCAAAGCGATAAGTCATGTACGAAGATGACTTCGAACTCGAAGATCAACAACCGCCGGATATTCGCGATCGCGATATTCCCGGACGCGCACCCGCCGGCGGCGGACGCCGTCCCCGGCGCCCCGTTCCCGGCGGACGCGGCCCAGGCGGCGGCGATCGCCGCAAGATGCAGCACGGCGCCGCGGCTCCGCGCACGCCTCGCGTAAAACAGGAGTTTCCCGAAGAAGCCAAGCCGGCACGCGTGCTGCTTGAAGAGATTCTCGATCGCATGGGCGTTCCGCACGCAGAGATCGAGTACGTCGCGCGCCCGGAAGGCGAGTATTTCGAAGTAACGGGACCGGATTTGGCGATGCTGATCGGGCGCCACGGAAATACCTTGGAAGCCCTTAATCTCGTGTTCAATAACATCTTGAACACCGGCGTCAAATCGAACCGCCGCTACTACACCATCGATGCCGAGGGATACCGGGCGCGGCGCGCGGACCAACTCAAAAGCCTCGCGCTGGTTACGCTGGAGCGGTGCATTCGCGAAAAGAAGCCGCAAAAGCTCGAACCGATGCTTCCGTCCGAACGCAAGATCGTGCACCTGGCGCTCACCGAGAATCCGTACGTGCGCACCGAGTCCGAGGGCGTTGAGCCGGAGCGCCGGGTCGTCATCTTTCCGAAGTAACGATGCTCGAAGAGTCGTTTCCCGAAGTCGAGCGCCTGACGCGCAAATTGCTCGCGAGCGCAGCGGCCGACTTCGGGCTGGACGACGCAGCGGTGGAACGGCTCTTGCCGCGTCTCGCTTCACGCGAGGGACAAGCGCGGCTTTTCGCCGAGATTGAAAATACGATCGGCGCCGGATACTTCTCCGCGCGCCGTTCTATTATGGAGGCCGGCTGCGGTACCGGCTCGTTCGTCGTGCCGGCGCTCGAGCGTGGACACGACGCGTACGGTGTCGACAACGATCCGGAACGGTTGGACGTCGCGTATGCCCGCATCGACGAGTACGGACTGCCGCCGGAATGGAAAGCGCGGATGCCGCTGGGCGATGCCACGCATACGCCGTTCGCGCCGAATACGTTCGACGTCGTGCTCGGTCACCAGTTCATCGAACACGTTCCCGATCCGGCGGGTGCGATTAGCGAAATGCTCCGGGTCACCAAACCGGGCGGATTCGTCGTGTTGTACGCGCCGGATTACCGCGCTCCGTTTGAGGCGCATTACGAGATTCCGTGGCCGCCCTTCGCCGCGCGTTGGATGCTCGAAACCTGGCTCGATGCGTTCGAACGGCCGCATGGCGGATTGAACTCGATTTTTCCCGTGACCCTGCTGCAGCTCGCGGGCATCTTTCAAGCGCTCGATTGCGATTTGGTACGCGCGCAGAACGATTTCGAGATCGAGCCGCACGTCGGCCGCCATTTCGCGATGCATGACGAAGCGTCGATTCGCGCGACGGCAGCGCACATGCGTGCGGGGCACGCCGCGGCGACGTTGCCGCGAAACTTCATGATGCCGACGTCCCTTGCAATAGCCGCCCGCAAACGGTAGTGAACCGGCCCGATACGATCGCGGCGATCGCGACGCCGCCGGGCAAAGGGGCAATAGCGATCGTCCGCGTTTCCGGTCCGGATGCTCGAACGCTCGCCGGGCGTCTGTTCCGCGCGCGCGCCGCGCTGCAGCCGCGCGTAGCAACGTATGGCACCGTTGTCGATGAATCGGGCACGGCAATCGATCGCGGTTTGGCCATTCTCAATCCGGCACCGCGCAGTTACACCGGCGAAGACACGCTCGAGCTGCACGTTCACGGCTCGCCCGTCGTCGCGCGTGAAGTGCTGCGCGCACTAATCGCCTGCGGTGCGCGCTACGCGACGCAAGGCGAATTTACGCGGCGCGCGTTTCTCAATGGAAAACTCGATTTGCACGCCGCCGCCGCCGTAGCGGATCTGATCGATGCTGAAACGCGCTCGGCCGCGCGCGCCGCGTTTGCGAACCTGGGCGGAGGACTTGCGGGCGACGTGCGATCGCTGCGATCGCAGCTCTCCACGATTTTGGAAGAGCTTGCGGGCGCGATCGACTTTCCGGACGAGGTCCCCGAACCGGACCCGGCTGCGACGGCGCAGCGAATCGCGGAGCTTCTCGAGCACCTGCGCCGTCTCCAACGCGAAGGCGAGGCCGGTAGGCTGGTGCGCGAAGGCGTGCCCGTCGCAATCGTCGGTCCGCCGAACGCCGGAAAATCGTCGCTGCTCAACGCGCTGCTCGGTGAGGAGCGCGCACTGGTTTCCGAACTTCCGGGAACCACGCGAGACACGATTGAGGAATCGATTGCCGTATGCGGCGTGCAATTGCGGCTTATCGATACCGCCGGAATTCGCGCGCACGCGGATCGCCTGGAAGCCGCGGGAATCGAGCGCACGGAGCGCGCGCTCGAAGGCGCGCGTATCGCGCTGGTCGTCGTCGATGGTTCGCAGCCGCCGTCCGCCGAGGCGCTCGATATTCTGAAGCGCACGGCGCAGCGCGAGCGCGTCATCTTCGCGAACAAAGCCGATCTGGGAACAGCGGGAACGTCCGCGTTGCCGCCTGCCGCCGTCGTCGGATCGGTTCGCGATCCGCGCTCGTTGGACGCATTGCGCGAAGCGCTATCTGGGGTAATTTGGAACCGCGACGCGCCGGATCTCGAGCGGCCGCATCTTTCAACGCTTGCCGAATTGAACGCCGTCGCCGAAGCCATCGACGCCTTGGATCGCGCGCGTGCCACACTGCGAAACGGCGATCCGCTCGATCTCATTGCGGGAGAACTTGCGCGCGCGTTTGCCGCGCTTGGACGCGTCACGGGCGATGAGGCAAACGAAGAACTCCTCACCGCGCTCTTCGCCCGTTTTTGCATCGGAAAATAACGCTGCGGCGCATCGCGGCCCGCGAACGCTGTTACAATGCCTCTAAGCTGCTCGCACGCTGGAGGGTTGAAAACGTGGTCGCTCGTTTGAAGAACATTGCGCCGGTGCAGGCCGGCCTCGTCTATGCCGCACTCTACGGGATTATCGGCTTGCTGTTCGCCGCGATTTTCGTGCCCATATCCATGGCGACGAGCGCGGCGATGCCGTCTTCCGCCGGTCCCGGCAGGGCATTCGGCGTCGTTTTTGGTCTAGCGGGTCTCGTGATATTTCCCGTATTTTACGCGGTTTCGGGATTCGTGGGCGGGCTGGTTATCGCCGCGCTCTATAATCTCGTCGCCGGCTGGACGGGAGGCCTGCAGATCACGCTGGCTCCAGTCGAGGCGCCCGTGGCACCGGCTTCGTACTCGCCGCCGGCCTAAAGACGCGGCACCCGCGCTTGCGGTGCCTGCTAGAATAGAGCGTTGTGACGCACACCCTGCGGCCGGACGACGCCGGCGTAATCGTGGTCGGCGGCGGTCATGCCGGCGTGGAAGCCGCGCTTGCCGCTGCCCGTTTGGGCGTGCCGGCGCTACTGATCACCGGCGAACCGGATCGCATTTGCACGCTGCCGTGTAATCCGTCGATCGGAGGCAGTGCGAAGGGGCAGCTCGTCCGGGAGATCGACGCGCTCGGCGGTGAAATGGCGCGCATCATCGACCGGTGCTCGCTGCATTCGCGCTTTTTGAACGAATCGAAGGGCCCCGCCGTTCGCGCATTGCGCGCGCTAGCGGATAAACCGGCGTACGCGCGGATTGCGGTCGAAACGCTGCGCGAGCAAACCGATCTGCGCATCGTGCGCGGACTCGTCGAGTCGTTGATCGTTTCGGCGGGCGAAATACGCGGCGTAACGTGCAGCGACGGCAACTCGTATTTCGCGCGCCGCGTCGTTCTGGCGACCGGCACCTTTTTGGGCGGAAAAACATTTCGCGGCGACGTGGTGCAGGCCGAGGGCCGGTTCGGTGAAGCGCCGGCAGCCGGGCTTTCCCACGCGCTGCGCGAATTGGGTTTTCCGACGAAACGCTTAAAGACGGGCACGCCGCCGCGCGTCGATCGCAGCACCGTCGATACCGCAGCCATGCAAGTGCAATCGCCCAGCGCGATACCGCTGCCGTTTTCGTATGAGAGCGAAAAGCGTTTCGCAGGGCCGCAGCTGCCGTGTTTTATTACGGAAACCAACGTGCGAACGCACGCGCTCGTACGCGACAATCTTCACCGCTCGCCGCTGTACGGACTCGATCTGATCGAAGGTATCGGGCCCCGGTATTGCCCGTCGATCGAAGACAAAGTCGTGAAATTCGCGCACAATCCCACGCATCAGATCTTCATCGAACCGGAAGGCTGGGACGAACCGACCTGGTACGTCGGCGGATTTTCTACGTCGCTTCCCGCCGAAGTGCAGATCGAGATGCTGCACACGCTTCCGGGGTTGGAAAATGTGGTGATGCTCCGCGCCGGATACGCGGTCGAGTACGACATGGTACCGCCCACGCAGCTGCGCGATACGCTCGAAACGCATCGCGTTTCGGGCTTGTATCATTGCGGACAACTTAACGGAACTTCGGGATACGAAGAGGCGGCGGCGCAGGGATTGATCGCCGGTGTGAACGCGGCACTCGCGGCGAAAGGGCGCGCACCGTTGCGGCTGTCGCGCGCGCAAGCATACATCGGCGTGCTGATCGACGATCTCGTGCAAAAAGGCGTCGACGAACCGTACCGTATGCTGACATCGCGCGCGGAGCACCGCATTTTATTACGGCACGACAATGCCGATGCGCGCCTCACGCCGGTCGGCCGTGAAATCGGGCTGGTCGGCGACGAACGGTGGGAACAGTACCGGCGGCGGGCCGATGCGTTGGCAGGCGGAATCGAACATTCTAAGTCCACGCGTATCGGCGTACTGAATGTGGAAACAGAATCGTTCGCACCCGGAGCCACGATCGCCGATGCGCTGCGCCGTCCGAACATCAAAGCAACGGAGTGCGCGCCGCTTTTGCCCGCTTTCGAAGCGGAGATCGCCGAACGTATTGCAATCGAGATCAAATTCGAGGGGTACGTACGCCGCGAAGAAGCTGCCGTCGCAAAGGCAGCGCAGAACGAGCGAATCTCGATTCCGCCGGAGTTCGAGTACGACACGATTGCGGCGCTTTCACGGGAAGCGCGCGAAAAGCTCGGCCGTCAGCGCCCGAGAACGCTGGGTGCCGCCGCCCGCATTCCGGGCGTGACGCCGTCGGACGTGGCGATCCTCTCGCTCTACGTGCAGAAGGTCGGGCCGTTCCAAGCCGCAGCGAGTGGGTGAACGCGAAGATCTCACCGCGCAGCTGGTGGCAGCAGGCATAGCTCCCGACCTCGCGTTGCGCTTGGGCGAATACGGCAGCCTCCTGCTGGAGGCGAACCGTCGCGTGAACTTGACCGGGGCATCCACCGCGCAAGACCTGGCTCCGCACATTCTGGACAGTTTGACGCTGTGCGCGTACGTGACATCGCCGCTCGTGGATATCGGCTCGGGCGGAGGTTTGCCCGCGATTCCCGTTGCGCTGAGCACCGGCGCGGCCATTACGCTGGTCGAGTCCACGGTGAAGAAAGCCGCGTTCCTTGAAAGCGCCGTCGCCGCGCTTCAGCTCGACGCGCGCGTCGTTGCAGAACGTGCGGAGTCGGCTGCTCGGGACGCCGGATTGCGCGCGCAGTTCGCCTCGGCAACGGCTCGCGCGGTGTCGTCCGCTCCGACGGTCCTCGAATTGGCGGCGCCGTTTCTGCGCCTCGGCGGCCGTGCGCTGCTGCAGCGCGGACGGATGGATACGCGTGAGCGGGAAGCGGTGCTCGACGCGGCACCGATGCTCGGAATGAATCTCCGGGAGGAACGGCTGCTCGACGGTGAACGCCGCATTCTCATTTTCGAAAAGACGGGTGAAACGCCGCAGCGCTTTCCGCGCAGGCCCGGCGTGCCCGAAAAACGTCCGCTGTGCCTGCGAGGCGAGTCTCAATAGTTTCTCACCTCAGGGGTATGCTATCGCGTATGCCTGCCCCGATTGACGACATTGAACTTGCTGCGGCGCTCGCGATGGCGCTGCATACCGAGCCCGGGATGCCGAGCAGCATACTTGTCGATGTCTCGCGCGGTGTCGTCACCCTCGAGGGCGACGCCGATGTGTACCAGCGTGCCGCGGCAGAGCAACTCGTGCGCCGCTTCATCGGCGTCAAGGACGTGGTCAACGCTATTCGCGCCACTGCATAGACGGCGCACCAACCCCTGTTCGCTTTGTTTAGGGACACTCGATCGGCTCGGCGAAGGCCGCGGAATGCAAAGCAAAGCATTCGTCTTTGGTATTGTCGTCTGGGCCGGCGCCTTGAGTGCCCTAGCGGCAATGGGCGCCGTCGCGCAGCGGCCCGGCGCCTCAAGCGCGGCAGTGCTGACCCTGTACAACGTCGCTGCTGCGCGCAACATCGAATCGGGCGATATCAGTTTTAGCAGTATCTCAACTGCAGCTGCCGCGCAGATCGAAAAGTGGGCTCACCAACACGGTGTTCCGCTCCGAACGTACGTATTCAACGGGCGCGGCTACACGGTTGTCTATAGCGGCAGATCGTACGACTGCTTTCGGTATCCCACCGGCCGCGGGCACTACATCATCTGCGTGCGGGACGACGGTACGCTGCTTGGCGCTATCGCCGTTTCCGACTCGGTTGCCGAACCGCCACAGTAGATTGGGGCTGGACGTCGCGCAAAGTGGGAAGATTGAGGCGCGGCCAACTCTCGCTGCCAGGGCAACGTTTCACGGAAAACTGTTAGGCGCGCCTAATTCCTGGTTGGTCGGTCGGCGCGCTTGCCGTTTTGCTTGCTTCCACGCCTTTCTAGCGCTCGATCGGGTCCATCTTCCCACCCCTCCGTCCGTCCATGAAGATCTCGCTGACCGGCCCGTTCATCATCTCGAGCTCGCGGGACAAGGATCGCCTCGGCAGCCGGTTGTTCGGCCTTTCCTTCGCCATTATCAATGCCGCCGCTCGCTTGCTCCGCACTCTTCCGTCATTGTTCGCGCGTTTAGCGCTGGGTACGCTACGAAGAACGATCATGCACGAACCCATACGGCACATCATGTTCTCGGTTGCGGCTTTGGCGGCGCTGGCTGCCGTCGTGGCCGCTCAACTTCTCAAGTAACCACTAATCTGATTTCACCGGGTACGGGGGCGAGCAATCCGCCGGGCGAAAGCGCCCGGAATACCGATGCCTGAGTTGCTCCCTACCGATGCTGCCTTGGCGCGCGTGCTGCCCGACGGCAGTCTTTACGCTGTCGGCGGCCGCGTCCGCGACGAGCTTCGGCGTGAAATCGAAGGCGTGCCGCCGGCGCTCAAAGACCTCGACTACGTCGTAACCGGCCTTGCGGCGGACGACCTGGAACGGCGTTTGCGTTCGCTTGGCCGGGTCGATCTCGTCGGCGCGTCGTTTTCGGTGTTCAAAGTCACCTTCGAGGGCCGAACCGTAGACGTGGCGCTGCCGCGCCGGGAGCGATCGATTGGATCGGGTCATCGCGACTTCGAAGTAGAGAGCGGTCCCGCGGTTCCGCTGCACGACGATCTGTCGCGGCGCGATTTCCGCATGAACATGATCGCGCGCGCGTTGCCTTCGGGCACGCTGGTCGATCCGTTCCACGGCGAATCGGACATCCGCGCAAAACGCATCGACATCCTGACGCCGCGAACGTTCGAAGAGGATCCGCTGCGCATGCTTCGCGCCGCGCAGTTCTCTGCGCGTTTTGGTTACTCGCTCTCACCGCAAACGGCCGATGCGATGCGCAGCGCTGCGCCGCTGGTAAAGACCGTATCGGCCGAACGAATTGCCGAAGAGTTTACGAAGCTTTTCGTGCAGGCGCCGAGTCCCTCGACCGGCCTTCGACTGCTCGAGGAAACCGGTGTCCTGCAGCACGTATGGCCCGAACTGCTCGAAGGCGTCGGCGTGGAGCAGAACGAGTGGCACGCGTACGACGTCCACCGCCACAATTTGGAAACGGCCGATTCGGTGCCGCCGGGGGATTTGATTCTGCGATTGGCCGCTTTGCTGCACGACGTGGGAAAGCCGCGAACCAAAGACGGCCCGCACTTTTATCGTCACGAACAGGTCGGAGCGGATATGGCGCGTGCCATGCTGGGGCGGCTGCGATTTTCAAACGAGATCGTCGATACCGTGGAGTCGCTCGTGCGTCAGCACATGTACGTCGCCGACCCCGATCTCAGCGACGCGGCGATCCGGCGCTTCATCCGGCGGATCGGCCTGGAACGGCTGGACCGCCAGTTCGCTTTGCGGGCAGCCGATATCGCCGGCAGCGGCCTGCCCAAACGCGACGACTCCAACGAGCGGTTTCAAACCCGCGTTTATGCCGAAATCGCGCGCAGGCCGCCGTTTTCGATTAAAGACTTGCAGATCGACGGCGCCGAAGTGATCGACGTCATGGTGAAACACGGTTTGGCCGGGCCCGGTTTTAGCGGCGATAAACGCGTCGGCGAAGCGCTGCAATATTTGTTCGAGCAGGTCACCGAGCAGCCGGAGCGCAACAAGCCGAACACGCTAAAAACGCTGCTGGAGCAGCATTTCGGGGGTTCCTAACACTGTCGCGGATACTCGCGCTCGTCAATCAAAAAGGCGGAGTCGGAAAGAGCACGACAACGGTGAATCTCGGCGCGGCGCTCGCCGTGCTCGGAAAAAACGTGCTCGTCGTCGACTTGGATCCGCAGGGCAACACTTCGACGGGCCTTGGCATCAATAAATCGGAGCTCAAGCGCGACGTTTACGATCTGCTGATGCATCACGCGGCAATCGATGAAGTGCTGCGTCCCACCGAAATCGACAATCTGCACATCATTCCGGCGACGATCAATCTCGCAGGTGCGGAAATCGAACTGGTTTCGGCGCTTTCACGTGAAAACCGGCTCAAGGGCGTGCTGGCGACGATCGCATCGAACTACGATTTCGTACTGATCGATTGCCCCCCGTCGCTGGGGCTGCTGACCATCAATGCGCTGACGGCCGCCCATGAAGTGATCATTCCGGTGCAGGCCGAGTACTACGCGCTCGAAGGACTCTCGCAGTTGACCAATGTGGTGCGGCGCGTTCAGGAAGCGCTCAATCCCCAATTGCACGTTACGGGTGTGCTCGTCACGATGTTCGACGGCCGCACGAAGCTCGCAATGGAAGTGCTCGACGAGTTGAATGCGTACTTTCCGCGGCAAATGTTCAAGACGCAGATTCCGCGCAACGTGCGTCTTTCCGAAGCGCCGTCGTTCGGCAAACCGGTAATTCTGTTCGACTTGAAATCCCGCGGCGCTCAAGCGTACATGTCTCTCGCGAAAGAAATGCTCGATCTGTACGCGCAGCGCGAGGCGCGCGCGGTGGCGCAGTGAGCGCTCCCAAACGCGGCTTGGGACGCGGGCTCGGTGCCCTCCTGGGGGATGCTCCGGTGCCGATGGCGCCGGCCGTTCCGGCCGCCGATCGGATACGGCATATTCCCGTCGACCGGATCCTGCCGAATCCTCATCAGCCGCGCAAATCGTTCGATCCCCAGGCCTTGGAAGAACTGCGCGCCTCGATTGCCGAGCACGGCGTCCTGGTTCCCGTTCTCGTACGGGAAATCGCCGACGGCTACGAACTGATCGCCGGCGAACGCCGGTGGCGCGCCTGCGCGGGACTGCAGCGGCCGACGATTCCGGCAATCGTGCGGTCGAGCACGGAACTGGAAAGCCTGGAAGTCGCCATTATCGAGAACCTCCAGCGCGAGGATCTCAATCCCCTCGAGGAAGCGGCCGGCATATCGCAGCTCATTGAAGCGCACGGCTTCACGCAGGACGAAGTCGCGCAGCGGCTGGGCAAGAGCCGCCCGGCGGTGACCAACGCACTCCGGCTGCTCTCGCTGCCGGAAGCGATCAAGTCGATGGTCGTCGAGGGGCGGCTTGGCGCCGCACACGCGCTCATGCTGCTTGCCGCGCCCGAAGGGGCGCGCCTAGAACTGGCGCAGCGCGTCGTCAACGAAGGGCTCTCCGTCCGCGCGCTCGAGCGCGTAGTGGACGCCTTACGCGGCGCGTCCGTGCACAAGACAATAGGCGGATTGAAACGCCGCACGGTTTCCGCCGAAGACCGCGACTTCGAATCGCGCCTGCGCACCAGACTGGGCGCGCAGATCGCGTTGCGGCGCAACGGCACCGGCGGCCGGATCGAAATCCGGTATGCAAACGAAGCCGACCTCATCCGCATCGCCGAGATTTTACTGGAAGAATAACGCCATGGTGCCCTTTCAACGCATCGTAGCGCTGCTAATGGCCGGCGCGCTGGTGTTCGTGTTCCTGGTTCCCCTCGCGCTCGCACGGCACGCATATCCCGTCGTGGCGTTCGTGGTCGGCGTGTTTTTGATCTACGTTGCCGTCAATGCGTGGATATGGATACGGATGCGCTCGTAGCGAAATTGCGCGGCATCTATGCGATCGTCAATGAAGGCGCGCGCGATCCGGTTCAGCTGACCGCGGACATCCTTTCCGGCGGCGTGCGAATCGTGCAATACCGCGCGAAATCGGGAATCGTTGCCGCTCACGCGCGCGCAATGAGAACGCTGACGCGCGAACGGGGTGCGGTGTTTATCATCAACGACGATTGGCGCGCCGTCGAACGTTTTGAAGCCGACGGCGTGCACACCGGTCCGGAAGATGCACGGCCGGCGCAACTGCCGCAGATACGGCGGGCGCTCCAGGGACGAATCCTCGGACTCTCGTGCGGTACCCCGGAAGAAGCGCGCGCCGCGGCCGAGTTCGGCGCGGATTACGTCGGAATCGGCTGCGTTTTTCCGACGACGTCGAAAGCGGATGCGGGCGAACCGATCGGCATCGAAGGGCTCAAACACGTGGCACGTGCGGCTGATCTCCCTGCCGCCGCAATAGGCGGAATCACCATCGATAACGTGCGCCTGGTTCGCGATGCCGGCGCTGCAATGGCGGCGGTGATTTCGGCGATCGCTTCGAGCGAAGATGCGCGCGCGGCGGCCCACCAACTCGTTACGGCGTGGACGTGCTGAGCGGCTACGTCGTTTCGATCGGCACGACGCATCCCTGGAACATCGCGGGTGTCGGGCTCGACGCGCGCGTCGCGGCCGAATACGCGGTACCGCATGCCGCCGTAGTGGCCGCCGTCAGTGCGCAAGATGCTTCCGGCGTGCACGCTTTGCACGTGATTCCCGACGACGTCCTTCGTGCGCAACTCGATGCACTGCCGGTTTCGATCGCGGCGTTTCGAATCGGCGCTCTCGTGAGCGCGCAAACCGTTCGCACCGTTGCATCGTTCTTGCGTGCACGCGACGCAGCCGCTCCGATCGTGGTCGATCCGGTACTGCGCGCGTCGCTCGGGGGCGAGCTGCAAAGTGACGCCGATCTGCCGTACGCGATCGTCGAAGCGCTCGTACCGCTCGGCGCGCTGCCGACGCCGAACGTGCAAGAAGCGGAAATCCTCACCGGAATTCGCGTCGACGGCGAACATGCGATGCACGCCGCGGGGCAGTTCCTGGTGGATCGCGGGGCCGTCGCCGCGCTCGTCACGGGCGGCCACCTGAGCGGCGATCCTGTCGACGTCCTCGTAACGCGCGATGGAAGCGAACGGTTATCGGGTCCCCGCCTGCCGGGCGACATGCGCGGATCGGGTTGTACGCTTGCGGCGGCGCTTGCCTGCGAACTCGCACGCGGGGCAAACGTTCGTGAGGCCGCGGCGCGCGCTCACGCATACGTGCGCGAGAAGATCGCGGGCGCCACGGTCCGCGACGGCCTGCAGGTTGCATTCTAGAATCCGTGCAAACCCGACGGTTCGCATGAGCACGCTTCCTTCGCCTACTCCGGTCAAGCCGCGCGTCATGTCCGGCATGCGCCCGACCGGCCGGCTGCATATCGGACATTATTTCGCCGTGCTCAGTCAATGGGTAACGTATTGCGACGTTGCCGATGCGTACTTCGAAATCGCCGATCTCCACGCGTACACGACCGGCTTTGCCGACCCGCAAGCCATTCGCGACGCGCGCAACGAGATGGTGTTGGATTGGCTTGCGGCCGGCGTCGATCCGCAGCGTTCGACGTTCTACCTGCAGTCCGGCATTCCGGAGATTAGCGAGCTGCAGGTGCTTTTGGGCATGATCGCGCCGGTTTCGTGGCTCGAGCGCGTGCCGACGTATAAAGGACAAATCGAAGCGCTCGGCCAGGAGATTGCGACGTACGGGTTCTTGGGCTATCCGCTGCTGCAATTGTGCGACATCGCGATCTTCCGCGGCGAAGAAGTACCCGTCGGGCGCGACCAGGTCGCGCATTTGGAGTTCGGCCGAGAAGTCGTGCGCCGTTTCAATTACTTGTATGGCGACGGCGAGCGCGTGCTCGTCGAACCAAAAGCGATGGTCTTGGACGACGCTGCCGAAGTGCCCGGCACCGACGGGCGCAAAATGAGCAAATCGTACAACAACACGATTTTGCTTGCGGACGACGAGGAAACCACGACGAAGAAAGTCCGCGCGATGGTGACCGATCCGCAAAAGATTCGGAAAAACGATCCGGGACACCCCGAAATCTGCTCGGTATTTACGTTGTGGAAGCTGGTCAAACCGCAACACGTGCCGCTCGTCGCGCAGGATTGCCGCTCGGGTGCCCTAGGCTGCGTTCAAGACAAAGGCGATCTGGCGGAGGCGCTCAACGCCGTTCTTCGTCCGATCCGGCAACGGCGCGCGATGTATGCTGCCGATATGGCGCAAGTCGAAGCCTATATCGCCGACGGTACGGCCCGCGCGCGCGAAGTAGCGATGGAAACGATGACCGACGTTCGCCGTGCGATGCGATTGCTATGAACGATCGAGCGGCGCAGCTCGAACGTCTGCTCGAATTCGCGCGCGGCCTCGCGCGCGAGGACCTCACGCCCACGCAGATGTCGCGCCGCCTATGCGAATACGTGCGCACGGTCGTCGATCCGCGTTCCTTTCACGTGGCAATCGCCGAAGACGACGGATCGGTTCGCGCAGAATACGCGGTTATCGACGGTGTCGAGCAAACGCCCGAAACGCTCAACGGCCAAACCGGGACGCGCTTCGAATTGCGCCACGGAGATCGCGAACTCGGCGTCGTCACGATCGAGGCGAATGAAGATACGCTGGCCTCGAGAAAGGCCGATCTTGAAGTTGCAATAGACTTTTTCTCGCTCGCCGTCGCCGGCGTACAAAAGGTGCGCGCCACGGAACGCCGCATCGACCGCGATACGCTGACCAGCCTGTACAATCGCAATTATGGAATGCGGCGGCTGCAAGAAGAGCTGCAGCGCGCGTCCCGATCGAACACCGGCGTCTGCGTGCTGCTGGTCGACGTCGACGGCGTCGAAGCGTTGAACACGCGCTACGGGCATCAAACCGGCGACAGCGCGATTCGAACCGTCGGGGACGCGCTGCGATCGATATGCCGCCATTCCGACGTGTTGTGCCGCTACGCGGGCGATCGGTTTTTGATCGTGTATCCGGAATTCTCGGGGGACAACGCCGGGCCGATTGCCGGACGCGTGCGCACGCAGATTGAAATGCGCGTATTGCCCGTCCCGGGCGGTGCGATCGGCTTGAAAGCCTCGATCGGCGCGGCAATCGGGCGCGAAGGGACGGACGCCCTCGCGCTCATACGTGAATCCGAAAGTGCGCTGCTGCGCGACAAGACCGAACGGCGCCGCAGAAGCCCGAACTAAGCGAGCTGCGCAGCAGCCCCGATCCCAACCTTTCCGGCCGCGTTACGCGCGGCGGAACGCCGAGTTACGATATCGAGGATCGTTCGTACGACGGCGGTCCCGAAACGCGCGCCGCGCCGGGCGGATCGCCGGCAGCGTGATTGTCGACGATTCCGCGCGCCGGTTACGCCTCTTCCTTAAATAGTGGCAGGCAGCGGCGCATTTGTTCGAGCGCGAAGTCGATGTCGTCCAGCGAGGCCGCGTACGAAAAGCGCAGGTAGCCCGCGCCCGCCGGTCCGAACGCGGATCCGCCGAGCCCCGCAACGCCGCCTTCTTGCAGCAAGAACGACGCGAGCGCTTTGTCGTTGCCCGTGAGTTTCGAAACGTTGGGAAAAGCGTAGAACGCGCCTTCCGGCATCGTGCACGACACGCCCGGAATTTCGTTGAGCCCGTTTACCAGGCGATCGCGCCGCGCGCGGAACGTTTCATTCATCGAGCGGACCGGTTCGTCGGGTCCCAGCAGCGCCGCGATGCCGGCGTGCTGCACGAACACCGGCGTGCACGAGAACGTGTTGTTGTTGAACAGCGTGACGACTTTGGCGAGCGTAGCCGGCATGATGGCATAGCCCAGACGCCAGCCGGTCATCGCGTACGCTTTTGAAAAACCGTCGACGATGATCGTGCGTTCGCGCATTCCCGGAAGCGCGACGATCGATTTGAACGTGCTTTCGTAGAAATTACGGCTGTAGATCTCGTCCGCGAGCACCAAAAAGTCGTGTTCGATCGCCATCGCCGCGATGCGTTCGAGATCTTCTTGCGTCAGAACGCCGCCCGTGGGATTGTGCGGCGAGTTGATCATCACCGCACGCGTGCGGTTGGATACGCGGCGCTCCAATTCGTCCAGGTCCATGCGCCAGTTGCGCGATTCGAGCAGCGGAATGCGCACGACGTTCGCACCCAAGTAGCTCGAACACGAGCCGTACGCAGGATACGCCGGATCGAAGTAGATGAATTCGTCGCCGGGGCTCAGGATCGCGCTGAGCGTGTTCCAAATAATCGGCTTGGCGCCCGGTGAAACCACGACGTTTTCCGCCGCAAAGGGTTCGACGCCGCGGAACTTGGCGGCGTACTCGGCGATGACTTCACGCAGCTCGGGAATTCCCGCCGAAGGCGAATAATGCGTGTTGTTTTCGAGAATCGATTTGATGCCCGCTTCTTTGATGTGCGCCGGTGTGTCGAAATCGGGTTCGCCGATCTCCATATGAACGACGCGCCGTCCTTGCGCTTCGAGCGCACGCGCACGTGCGAGCACTTCGAACGCGCTTTCCGCGCCGAGACGCGATACGGCGTCCGCAATGCGATCAACGTTGGTTGCGAGCATTGTAAAGATTACCTTTCACCGTGTCAGAATGCTGTCAAGGGGCCGCTACGCCCGTGGCGAAGTCTGCTCCAAAATTATGCGCACCCTGACGGACGTTTTCACGCCGGGAGCACCAACAATCCCCGAGGGACTTCGAACTCTCGTCGTTTCTCCCGACCGCGAGCTGGAACCTGGAATGACGGTGCGTACGACGTTTACGTTCCGCAACCAGGGCGGCGCAACGGCGACGGGCGTTCGCGTGAAGCTCAATCTCCCGGACGGTTTGGTCTATTTGGTCGGCAGCGGCCAGCTCGACGGCACGCTCTTAGACGACGAACAAGGTAATTCTCCGCTGCTTGCGCGCGCCGGCGCCGACATCGGCGACGTCGCGCCGGGAGAAGAACGACGGATCGACCTCTGCTACAGCGTCGCGGGCGCGATCGAAAACGGGTCGGCCGTCGAGCTGCAAGCGGCAGTGGCCGCATTCGAATTGCCGCCGGCCGGATCGAATATCGTGCGCTTGGTTGCCCGAAGCCGGCCCGCGCTCGAAAATGCGCTCACGAACGTCGCGATAGAATCGCGCGCGCACGAACCGCGCCCCGGTGCCGAAGCGTCGATCACCGTTCGCGTTCACAACGCCGGCGAGTCCAGCGCGCACGACGTCGTCGTCGTTGCGCCGGTTCCAGAAAATGCGTCGTACATTCCGAATTCCGTGCGTTTGAACGGCCGCGAATTCGAACGCGATCTGCTGGGCCGCTTCGATCAAGTGTACGCGCCGGTCATCGTGCCGTCGCTGCCCGCCAGCGCAACGGCGACGCTGACGTATCGCGTACGCATCGACGATCCGTTGCCCGACGGTACGCCCATAACGGCGAAGGCGCAAGTCGCTTCCCAAGAGATTGCGGCGTTCGAACTGCAGCCCGCATCGCTGACCGTTCACGCCAAAGCCGACTTCGAAGGCGAACGCACGTCGTTCGACGTTCAGCCGTCCAAGGACGTCAAGCCCGGATCGCACGTACGCCTGCGCTTGCACGCGTACAATGCCGGCACGACGGACGCGCACAACGTCGCGCTGACAATCGCATTGCCCGAGGGCCTGCATCCCGTTCGCGGTGCTACGTCGATCGACGGATCCCCGCTGCGCGAGCGAAAGAAAGACTCTTCCGCATTCGAAATCGGAACGGTGGGTGCGCGCCACGAGATCGACTTCGTAACCGAGGCGACGGTGGCATCGCCGTTTACCGCAATGCGGGCGCTGCCCATCGCGGCGACGCTCCGCTGGGACACCGGCGAACGCGAGTTCCAAGAGACGATTACGATCGACGCGCAGCCGTACCTGAACCCGCGCCGCAACACCGTCGAGCGGATCGGCAGCGCCGCGCTTCGGCCTTCGGACGAGTGCGAGGCCGCCGTAACGATCGTCAACGACGGCAGCGCGGCAGCCGGCGACGCGGTGCTGCACGTCGCGGCGGATCCGGCGCTCGAAGATCTGCGGGCGTTCGATAAGTCCACGCGGCTGCCGATCGAAAACGATTCGATTGAATTAGGCGCGATCGAACCGTACGGCACGCGCAGAATCACGTTGCGCGCGCGCGTACGCACGCCGTACTCCGATCGCAGCG
>DASZHD010000047.1:0-17051 GCA_035938175.1 Vulcanimicrobiaceae bacterium | reverse complement strand
GCGACGCCGGCATCGAGCTCTTTCAGAATCGCCACGATCTGGGCTTCAGTGAACCGAGATTTCTTCACGTGAGTCTCCCTGCTGGGCTTTACGCCCGGAAACTCACAGTCTCCGTCTGTCCGGATTCACGCCCTCAGGTCAGGGTCGCCTAGTCAGATCAAAAAAGAACCGATTCAACTCCAGCTTCCGCTAAAGTGGAAGTGAGAGGGGATAGTTTTTTATGTCCCCAATCGCATCCCGAACAATAGACAAGAAAAAATCGGTATCGCCGTAGTAATTTGGGTACGCTTTCCGCAGATTAATAAACTTGTCAACCTTTACCAAAACAGCGTCCGCGTCTGATTTTTCAGTCAGAATATCGCGTTCGGTATCGAGATACTGTTGTTCCGCAAGCGTTAAGTCTTTATCCCTAAATGCCGTAATCCGTATCAGCCTTTCCGTTGGTCGCACCTGTAATAAGAAATAGCCCGGATGTTTTCCGGTAATTCTTTGGATTTGCTCGGTGTCAAACTGTTCTGCGATCTGACGGAAGTGCCTCATGCGATCTACGACGTTCAGGGATGCAGCACGTTCCGCTATGCGGGAACGTAGTTCAGTGAGACTCTGCGGTGTGTTAGGAACACAAGCCTTTCGTTCTCTCCGCGCGATAAATGATGCCATTAGCCGGAAGAAGTCATCCCATTCCGGTTTCCCTACGCTAGATTTTAGTGCTTGGCCAGTGAAGATATCGACGGTCTCGACAGCCGTGGCCCAGGCATGCTGAAGTTTTGAACGGATTTGAATCTCTATACGAAGGTCGTCATACTGCGGGTTTTTTCCACGGTAGCCATAGATCAGATGAAACCCACGATACCCCGAATCTTTTGGATCATCTACATAATTTTTGTGCCACAGGAGGACATGCTTTAGCGTGTCGCCACTCTTACAGTAAGTTTCGAATAGGCGACGGGCGCGACGTTCGGATGACAGAACTGCCCTACAGCCGCCAATGTCCTGTATATCCCACAGCCTGAGATTACGGAAACGATTGAGCTTCAGCGCAATTGAGGATAAGCGCTTCAGGCGTTGCGAGATAATGACTTTACTATCAACGGCTTTTGCGCGACTTGCCAACGTTACTCGGAATGTTACGAGCGGAAAGGCGTGGGCGGCGCGCCAGTTGTTTATGATGCCAAGGTCGTCGTCGTCAGCAACGCTACGTCGAAGCCTGTCGCCCGCCTTGTTTACAAAAACCCTATCGTATTTAGGAGTTGTGTATGGCACCCCGTCATCCTCAAGGTCGCCGGCACGTGCTAAACTGTATGAAATGCCGACTCACCCCGAAGATCAGGATTTGCCACGGAAGCAGGAAACCCAGCCCCCGCTACTTGATCCGAAGGAATACCGAACAAGAGGCGCGCCCGTTTGATGACGTTGTGAGCCAACTTTTGAAGGCTCCGCCCCCGAAGGACGACCCCCGGTGGAAACGGCGGCACAAGCGGCAGTGACCCTTCGCGACTTGTTGTGTGGGCTCGCGTATTGGGCCATAGGTTTTGCGGCGTGGAAATACCTCACCCGAGTCGAGCCGCGAATCAAGCGGTCTTTGCTTGCGCTGCGCTTTTGGCTACAAGGGAAAACCCCTGAGGACTGAGGTTTCATCGGCCCTTTCCGGCGCTTGCTTCCCCAGTTTTGTGGCGGGAAGTATACAATCGCCCGGCTATAAGTCTTGGCAGTCTTGCATTTGGATTGCTAAGATAAGGTGGTGAACAGTGGCGAAGCACAGGGTGGGCCGGCTCCGGGCGAGCTCGACAAGCGAAAAGCCTACATTCTGGCGACGGTGGTGTACGAGTACATAGCCACCGCCGAGCCCGTGGCTTCGCAGTCCCTCACGCAGAAATACAATCTCGGCGTCAGCTCGGCCACCGTGCGCAACGAACTCGCAGAACTCGAAGCGGGCGGGTATCTCGTTCAGCCGCACACGTCCGCCGGCCGCGTCCCCTCCGACGCCGGCTATCGCATGTACGTCGATCAGCTCATGCGGCCGGAGCGGTTGGAGGCGTCGGACCGCCGGCGTATTCAAGACGAACTGCGGGACGCCAGCCGCGAGCTCGATGAAATCATCGAAAACACCACGCGCTTGCTGGGACGCCTGTCGAAGAATTTGGCGTTCGTCACCAAGCCGTCCAGCGACACGACCACGTTCCGCCACGTACAGCTTATTTGGCTTTCCCCGCGGACCGGTGTCGCGATCGTCGTGACGTCGATCGGCGTCTCCGCGCAAAACGTTTTTGAATTACGCGAGGACGTCTCGCCGGACGATCTGACGCGCTTTTCCAACGCGCTGAATGCGCGGCTGGGCGGCCGCATGCTTCGCGATATTCGCGACGCCGACGTCGACGCGGCGGCAGCCGAGCTGAATCTGAAAGACGACCTAAAATCCGCAGTAGCCTCCGCATTACGCAACGCGCGTTCCGGCGAGCAGGCGACGCTCACCGCATCCGGCACGCAAAATCTGCTGGATCAGCCGGAATTTCACGACCTGCGCAAGCTCCGCTCGATTCTGCGCATCATCGAAGAGCAGAAAACGCTGTACGACCTGGTCGCCGATTCGATGAACGTCGAAAACGCAAGCGTGAAGATCGGGCACGAGCTGGGCGTGGAAGAAATGACGGATTTCAGTATCGTCACGGTACCGTACCGCTTCGGGCAGCAGGCCATCGGTATGCTGTCGATTCTCGGCCCCCGGCGCATGCCGTACGGGCGTTTAATGGCGCTGGCTTCGGGTACGGCTGAGACACTCTCCGAACGCTTAGCAGACGTCGAGATCAAATAGTACGAGTGCCGACCAAAGACTTTTACGACGTGCTTGGCGTCAGCCGCAACGCCAGCAACGACGATATCAAACGCGCCTATCGCGCGCTGGCGCGTAAGCATCATCCCGACGTCGCGGAAAACAAAACCGAGGCCGAGCGCCGCTTCAAAGAGATCAATGAAGCGTACGAGGTGCTGTCGGATCCCAACAAGCGGGCGCAATACGATCGGTACGGTACCGTCGGCAACGGCGCGTCCGGAGGTTTCGGCGATTTCGGCGGCTTTGGCCCCGGCTTCAGCAACGGCGGTTTCGGCGATATCTTCGATATCTTCTTCGGCGATCGCATGGGCGCGCAGCAAACGCACGCGCGCCGCGGCGGACCGGCGCGCGGATCGGATCTGCGCTACGATTTAGAGATCACGCTCGAGGAAGCGTTCAGCGGAACGACGCGCGAGATTCATTTCAATCATCTGGCGCAATGCGAAACGTGCTTGGGATCGGGTGCCGCGCCGGGCACGCTCGTAGTTCCGTGCGACCGGTGCGGCGGCAGCGGGGTGATGCGCATGGCGCGGCAAACGCCTCTGGGACAATTCGTCACGCAGTCGACTTGCACGAAATGCAACGGTGACGGACAAGTCGTGCAGACGCCGTGTCCTACGTGCGCGGGCCGCGGACGGCGCGAAATCGAGCGGCGTCTTACGGTCAAAGTTCCGCCGGGCGTCGATGACGGCAGCCGCATTCGCATCAACGGCAACGGCGAAGCGGGAATTCGCGGCGGTCCGGCGGGCGATCTGTACGTTTACCTCAGCATTGCGCGGCACCGCATGTTCAAGCGCGACGGGCTCGATACGTACGTCGACGTGCCGCTCAGTTTTCCGCAAGCGGCGCTGGGCGCGCAAATCTCGGTGCCGTCGTTGGAAGGTGACTTGGCCTTATCGATACACGCGGGTACGCAATCGGGCACGAGTTTCAGAATGCGCGGTCACGGCATGCCCACCGTGCGCGGAACCACTCGCGGCGATCACATCGTGACGGTGCACGTACTCGTTCCGACCAAAGTGAATAAACGCCAGCGCGAACTGCTGGAAGAATATGCGCAGGCCGGCGGCGAGCGCGTGGACGAACGGTCGTTTTTCGACAAGGTCAAGGACGCGTTCAAACCTGAGTAGCCCCCACAACATGACGAAGTTCGCGCGGTTTTTCGTGCAGGACGTTCACGCCGCCGGCGACTCCGTCGCGCTCGACGGCAGCGACGCGCACAAGATCCGCGACGTGTTGCGGTTGAAAAACGGCGACGAGATCGAAATCATCGACTCTGCCGCAAACCGTTTTCGCGCGCTTGTCGAAATAGCGCAGCACAACGTCAGCGCGCGGCTGCAAGACCGGCTCGCGGCGGCACCGCAAACGCGCGCGCAGATTAGCGTCGCGCAGGGCGTTCCCAAGGGACAAAAGATGGACTTCGTCGTCGAGAAGCTGACGGAGCTGGGTGCGGCGAGCATCGTCCCGCTCAAATCCGAACGCACGATCGTGACGGACGTGAGCGCGCAGAAGATCGAACGCTGGCGCCGTTTGGCAAAAACGGCGGCGCAGCAAAGCGGCCGCACCGAGATTCCGGCCATCCCCGACCCGGTTGCGTTCGACGATCTGCTGGGCGCATTTGGCAAGTACGACGTGGTCCTGTTCCCGTGGGAGCTGGCCTCCGGCCCGCCGCTCCGGGAGCGTCTGCCCGCGCTCGTGCAGGACGCCCGCAGCATCCTGGTCGTGATTGGGCCGGAAGGCGGCTTTTCGCATGCGGAGGCGAACGCGGCCGAACGGGCCGGGGGCCATCTGATCTCGCTCGGCGGCACGATTTTGCGCACGGAAACGGCCGCCTTGGTCGCACTAAGCATTCTTTCGTACGCTATGGGGGTATAACGCGAACGATGTCCAGGCTGCTTGAAGAATTGCCGCGAGGCGCGCCTGTGCGCACGGCGGACGGTACGCTTGCCGGTGAAGTGCGCGGAGTTTTCGGTTCGGGACAGGGACGCGTCGCCGAGTTTCTGCTCGTATATTGGAGCGACCGGGGCGAAGAGACGCTCATCGGGGCTGACGAAGTGCTCAACATCGCCGGGGACGGCGGCGTTGAATTGCGCTGCCTCTCGTACGCGGAGTTGCCGGCGTTCAATCCTTCGGCGAATCCGCTGCTGCATAAGTTATAGCGTGTCGCACGGAAGAACGCGTCCGCCCGTCGTATAGACGTTGATTAGCATGGCGCAGTTGAAATTTTCCATCGTGATTCCCACGTACAATGAGGCGGGCGGTATCGAGCGCCTCATTCGTTCGCTGGGAGAGCTGTTCAAAGCGAATGCTTTGGACGGCGAGATCGTCGTGGTCGACGACAATTCACCCGATGGAACCGGCGCCATCGTGGATCGCCTTGCCTCCGAATTTCCGGTGCGCTGTCTGCACCGCCCCGGTAAGCTCGGTTTGTCGAGCGGCGTGATCGAAGGCTGGAAATTCGCGCGCGCCGATTCCGAAGCGCTCGGCGCGATGGACGCCGACTTCAGCCACGACATCAACGTTTTGCCGGCGATGGTCAAGGCGCTCGAAGACGGCTACGGTTTGGCCGTGGGCAGCCGGTATGTGCCGGGAGGCGGCATCACCAATTGGCCGCGCCGCCGCATCATCACGTCGAAGGTTGCGTGCATGCTGGCGCAGCCGTTGACGCGGATCAAAGACATCACCAGCGGTTACTTCTTGGTGCGGCGCGAAGCGCTCGAAGGCGTCGAGCTCGATCCGATCGGATTCAAGATCGGGCTGGAAGTGATCGCCAAAGCGCACTACGGCCGCGCGCTGGAAGTTCCGTACGTGTTCACCGATCGCGTCGTGGGCGAATCGAAGCTGAATCAAAAAGAGATTTTCAACTATCTCAAGCAGCTCGGCAAATTGTACGCCGCGCGCCTGTTTCCCAAACCGCAGAAAGCGGAAAGCCGGAGCTGATCCATGCCGATGCCGGATTGGCTGCGCTCCCGGCGCAGTAAAGCACCCAATCAAGATGACGCCGCGCTCTGGAGCAAGTGTCCAAAATGCGGCGAGGTGTTGTACCGGCGCGACCTGGTGGCCAATCTTTGGGTGTGTCCGCGCTGCAGCCATCATTTTCGAATGATGGCCTTCGACCGCATCAACACGCTGATCGACAGCGATTTTCTGGAGATCGGCAACGACGTCTTGCCGGGCGATCCGCTGCACTGGGTCGATAAGAAAAGCTACACTGCCAAACTCGCGGGCGACCGCGAAAAATCGCAGCTCACCGAAGGCGTCGTTTGCGGCTACGGTACGATCGGCGGGTTCGAGGTGGCGCTCGGCGTGATGGATTTCCATTTTCGCGGCGGAACGATGGGCACGGTGGTCGGCGAACGCATCACCCTGCTCTTGGAAGGCGCGCGCGAGCGCAGCATTCCGTGCGTCATCTTTACCGCAAGCGGCGGCGCGCGGATGGAAGAAGGCATGCTCGCGCTGATGCAAATGGCGAAGACCACTGCCGCAGTGACGCGGTTCATGGAGAGCGGAAACTTCTTCGCTACCGTGCTGACCGATCCGACTACCGGCGGCGTCTCGGCTTCGTTCGCATTTCAGTCCGATGTGATTCTGGCCGAACCCAAAGCGATGATCGGGTTCGCGGGACGTCGCGTTATCGAACAGACGATCCGCCAGAAGCTGCCGGATCAATTTCAGACGGCGGAGTTTTTGCTGGAAAAGGGCCACATCGACATGGTGGTCGACCGGCATAACATGAAACCCACGCTCACGCGCTTGCTGGATTATGCGGCGCGCGGCGCGCGCACTCGCGGGTTGGCAGCCGTATGAATATCATCGTCGAGCGCGAGAAGATGCTGCTGGAACTCGAGAAGCGCATCCAAGCGCTTCGCGACGCGTATGCGCAGCAGCCGCTGGATACATCCGCCGAGATGTCGGCGCTCGAACAGAAGTACGCCGAGATCCAGCAAGAGATGTTCGGGTCGCTGACGCCGTGGCAAAAAGTGCACATGGCGCGCCACCCCAATCGCCCGACGGCCGCCGATTATATCTCGCAATTTTCACAATTCGACGAACTGCACGGCGACCGGCACGTTCGCGACGATCAGGCGATCGTCGGCGGCTTTGCAAAACTCGGCGAACGTGCGGTAATGGTGATCGGCGAACAGCGCGGCCGCGACACTAAAGAGAATTTGAAACGGAATTTCGGTATGCCGTCGCCCGAAGGCTACCGCAAAGTACGGCGCCTTGCCAAGCTGGCGGGACGCATGGGTTTGCCGATCGTCACCTTCGTCGATACAAAGGGCGCGGACCCCGGAATAACGTCGGAAGAACGCTCCCAGTCCGAAGCGATTGCTGCGTGTTTGTACGAGTTTACGATTGCGCCGGTCCCGATCGTTGCCACGGTCATCGGCGAAGGCGGCAGCGGCGGCGCGCTGGCGCTGAGCATCGCCGATCGCATCCTGATGCTCGAAAACAGTTACTATTCGGTTGCAAGTCCCGAAGGATGCGCGGCAATACTTTGGAGCGACGCCGGTAAGGCCGAAGAAGCCGCCGATCATCTCAAACTGACC
Organism: Vulcanimicrobiaceae bacterium; assembly: GCA_035938175.1. Taxonomy (GTDB): domain Bacteria; phylum Vulcanimicrobiota; class Vulcanimicrobiia; order Vulcanimicrobiales; family Vulcanimicrobiaceae; genus DASRDE01. The sequence continues at coordinate 9,671 of DASZHD010000047.1, read as the reverse complement.
GCCCAGGACTTGCAGCGTTTCGGTATCGTCGACCAGATTGTAATGGAACCGATCGGCGGCGCGCATCGCGATGCGGCGGGAACAATTGCGCGCGTGCTGAAAGCTGTAGAGTCGGCGATTACGGATCTTTCCGCGTTATCGCCCGGCCGTCTACGAGAGGCTCGTTATCTGAAATATCGACGGATCGGCGCGTGGGAAAGCGAGCGCCGGGAAGCGGTTCGATCCGGGGCATGAAGCGCAGAAGATCTGCGGGTGCCGTCCGTCTCTTCAGCCGTCTCGTCGCCGCGGTCTTCTCGCTGGTCCTCTTTGCGCTTATCTCCGTTCAGTTCGCGCGCATCGTCAAAGAAAACATCGCGATGGCGGACTCGCTGTCTTCGATGCAGCGCGACATTGCGAGCCTGAAGGCCCATAACCGCCGCGAGCAGCGCGCCATCCGCCGGCTGCTCGACCCACAAGGCGCCATCCCCGAAATTCACGATCGCTTGCGTTTGGTCTCGCCCAACGAAGCGATCATCTACGTGAAGGCTCCGCACACCGCCAACCCGTGAACGACACCGAACGCGGTATGGTGATCAACATCAACGCGTACGGCGCGACCGTCCGGCTTGAAGACGGGCGCCTGGCCAGCGTGCCGCTCGTGGACTTGGAGAAGAACCGCCCCTCATACGAACGCGCCGTCACGGGCCGCAAAGTGCTGCACTTCGTCGTCCAATCGGGCGGACGCCATCCGCTGCTGCTGCTGGCACCGCAAATTCGCGACGAGCAGTTCGAAGAGCAGATCGCCGGATACCTGAAGATGACCGAGGAATGGGAAATGCCCGACGCGCCGCCGGCGCACGAACGGCATTTTCTGCGCAAGAAAAAGCGCGCGGCCCTCTTTCAGTCGCGTCACTCCGACGAGCGGTGATCCGCGCCGTCATCTCCATCGGTACCAACTCCACGCGCGCGTTGGTTGCCGACGTGAGTGCGGGTTCCGGACGGCCCTTGCTGCAGCGCTCCATCGGCACGCGAATCGGCGAAGGCCTCAAAGAGTCCGGCCGTTTGGGCGCGGAGCCGATGAAGCGTACGCTGGATGCAATCGAACAGCACGCCGCAGCGATCCGGCAATTCACGGGCGAGGTTTTCGTTATCGCAACCAGCGCTATTCGCCGCGCGGACAATGCGCGCGAATTCGGCAGGCGCGTGCGAGAGATCGTGCATGCCGACTTACAGATCGTTTCGGGCGAGGACGAGGCGCGGTACTCATTTGAAGGAGCGCTGAGCGGACTCGACGCCTCCCCGCACGAGCGCTTCGGCGTGGCGGATCCGGGAGGCGGCAGCACGGAGTACGCGATTGGGTCGAAGGGAAAGGCCCCCGAGCGTGCGGTTTCGTGCGAAACCGGTGCGGTGCGCTTGACCGAAGCGGTTCCCGTTCTGGCGGGCGATCGCGGCGAGATCGATGACGACGCAGTCGAACGGGCGCGCGCCATCGTTTTGGAAGCGACGGATCCGATTTCGCAATTCGAACGGGCGGATCGTTTGGTGTTCGTCGGCGGAACGGCGTCGTCGACCGTGTCGCTGCTGCAAGGAACGCGCGAACCGTTTGCATACGGCGAATTCTCGCTCGAGGAAGTCGAGCGCGTCATCGCGCAATTGCGCGCGCTCGATCTACCCGCGCGAAAACTCTTGCCGGCGATGAACCCGCAGCGCGCCGACATTCTGCTGGGCGGGCTGATCGTGATCGCGATCGTCTTCGAGCGAACGGGCCATAACCGGGCGGTAGTCTCGACGAACGATCTGCTGATGGGGTACCTGATTTCGCGCCCGTAGCGTCACACGTCTGCGCGGCGGGGCGTTGCCGAGGGTATGGAAGAGCGGGAGTGGGTGGAGCGCCCCGCGCGGGAGATTGGCTTTCGCATTTGGAGGACCAGCCGCGACCGCGGCTGGCGCGGCTTCGAAGCGACCATTTATGATGCCACGGACGGTTATTCCGACGAATTCATCGTCGATCACAGCGTCAGCATGCACGTCGGTACGCCCGTGCTGGTGTCTAGCCGTTGCGACGGCGCTGCCGTTCACCGCCTGCAGCTCCCCGGTGACGTGAAAGTGATTCCGGCCGGATATTCGCGCGTTTGGGAGATCAGTGCGGCAACGCGTAAGCTCGTCGTCGATCTCGCGCCGTGGTTTCTGCGCCAAACCGCAGAAGAGATGGCGATCGATCCGGATCGCGTTGCGCTCGTGCCCCAACTCTATCTTACCGATGCGCAAATTCAGCATCTGGGCTGGGCTTTCGTCGCCGAACTCGAATCGGCCGAACATGCGGAACGCTTGTACGCCGAAAGTTTGGGTGTGGCGCTTGCAGCACATCTGTTGCGGCGCTATAGCCCGGCGGTTTCGCGCCGTGAAACGGGTTTGCCCAGAAAGCGCTTACGGCGCGTCGTCGATCACGTGCGCGAGCATATCGCGCGCGACCTCTCGCTTGCGGAGCTTGCCTCTGTCGGCGGCGTAAGTCCTTCACATTTCAAAGCGCAGTTCAAAGTGTCCACCGGCATGCCCGTGCATCAATATGTCATCCGGATGCGGGTCGACTACGCGTTGGAACTATTGAAGCACACCGCCATGCCGATCGTGCAGGTGGCACTGCAGGCCGGATTTTCAAATCAAAGCCATCTGTCCCGGCACGTGCGGCGTTTGCACGGCATAACACCGGCACAAATCCGGCGCGAATCGCAATGAACGGACAGCCCGACGCACAAGCAACGGTTTTACAGCTCAATTTGATTTTGCAAGATGCGAAACGGACGCACGATGTGCGCACCGTACGCGCCCTGATTCCTGACGACGTCTCACTCGTAACCGATCGCGGCGCATTTCTTACGGCGGCGGATCTGCTGACGGAAGTCGGCGACGCGCGCGTGACCTGGCTCAACAACGATACCGAAGAGGCGCAGGTGCGGGTCTACGGCGATTGTGCGATCCTCACGGCGTACCTCCGGCAGCGCTATCAAATCGACGGGCGTCTGTACGAGCGGCGGATCCGCTCCACCGATACGTGGGTTCGCGTCGAAGGCGGCTGGAAATACGTTGCGGGCCACGCCTCGCCGGCGTAGCCCGCAAAAACCCGTTCGGCTATCTCGTCGCGCCGTATCGCCGCAGCAATCGTTCGCGAACCGTCAGGGGCAGCTGCGGCGGTTTTGCAGCCGTCTGCGCGTTAGACGGTAGTACCACAGTGCCGTCTTCAAACGGCGGCCGTGCCACAAACGCCGGCGTGTCGCCCGTTGCGGTGTCCAGTGCTTGTCCTACGACGTTTCCGCGATCGTCGATTGCGTCGGCTACGAGCAAGTATGGCGATCCCGGAGCGGTCAGCCCGTTGAGATCGTAGACCTTTCCGCGGCGGTACAGAAAGGCTCGGGCTGTCGAAAAACCTGCGCCGTACGAAACGCCGACCACGTCGCCTTCGTCGTTAATGCCGTTTGCCATACTGTACGCGTCGCCGGCGAGCGGCGGGATATTCGTTAGTCCGGAAGTATGGCTCCAAACAAACGCGATCGGCTGCAGTTGGCCTTGCGGATCGCCACCGCCGGGCATATTCACGAAACCGGCCACGTCGCCGCGCTGGTTTATTGCCGAGGGCGTATTCCACGAAACGCTGCTCACGTCGAAGAGTTTGCTCACGTGATGCGCCCTCCAAATGACAACGTGCGCCGCCGTGAATCGTCCGATGGCCTGATCGCAGATTCCCGAAATACCGGCGATCTGTCCCAAATCGTTGACCGCCGTCGCGGCGCCGTCCGGATCGCCCGGCAGCGTCGGCAATTGATGAACCGCATTCTGCTCGTCCCAGTACACCGGCTCGAACTGCAGCACTTGTCCGTTCGTGCACGTCGAGTCGTGCGTCATATTTTCCGCCCAACCGACGACTTGCCCGAGGTTATTCGTTCCGGCAGCGTATCCGTCGGGACCGCCGAGCGTCGGCAACGCGTGCATCACGTTATCGCGCCAGCGGAATCCGGTGCATTCGTGATACGACGGCGAGCTGTACGGAAAAAACGCCCAGCAGCTCCACGGCTCGTTGTACGGATTCATTTCAAGTTTTTCGGAGATACCGGCCAAACGCCCCGAGTCGTCCAAATTCGGCCAGGCGATCGCGCTGCTGGGGCCGCCCAGCGTTCCCAAATCCCGCGCTTTTCCGTCGCCCCACAACGCAGCTTCCGCGGTTGCATTCCCGGTCTCGTTCGCACTGCCGGCGATCCATCCGCGCGCGTTGATGCTCGCCGCGGTTCCCGAAGTTCCGCCGAATCCCGGCAGAATCGAAACGTGAAAGAACGCAATTCCCGCCGGTGCGCGCGACCGTACTGCGCTCGTGTTCGCGCCGCCGATCGCTGGGTTCGGACTGCTCCCGGCAGAGCAGGCGGATAAAAGAGATGCGGCAGCCGCCGCAACGAGTACGTGGTTTTTCATTGACGCCTCCACAACTAGGTCGCGTTCACGATAGCAGCATGTTGCGGAGCGGTCGTTCACGATCGGACGGTTTCGAACCGATTCGGCCGTTCGCGGTTGGGTCGGCCCGGGCGGGCTTTGCGCGGCAAAGGCGAGCGGACGCATGCTGCGTTCGCCCGGAACCGCCGAGCGGTAAACGTTTTCTACCGGACAGAGACGACTAGTATTCGCAAGTGCGGGTAATTGAATTGAGCGGGACGCGTCCCTCGATATTTTGGCGAGCATCGGCGGGCAAATTTCGCAAGTAACGCACAGACCATGTGATGCCGTGCCCAATACCTCCCCATTGCGCGTACGGCATCACTTCGTTTTGTGTCGTGCGAGTAGTACGGCGGCAGGGCGACGAAGAGCCGCCGCATGGCTGATGAAGTATACCGCGCGGTCCTCGATGCACGGCGTGCGTGGAACGATTATCTCGACGCGAGCGATGAAGACGAGGACGAGGTATACGAAGCGTATCTCGAAGCCGCCGCCGATGCCATTCCGTTGGTCGGCGGCCTAATCGAACTGTGCGTCGAGGCCAATCTCATCGCGATTTCGGCACGTGACCGGGAGGAGCGCTACGTCGACTTGGCCGCGACGAATGCGCGCGTACACGCCGACGCCATCATCGAGATCGTCGGCGATATCGTGCTGGGACATTCCGACGAGTTTCCGTCATTCGAACGGCGCGCCGTCGCTCCCGACGACGAAGAAACGCGGTTCAATCGCGCGCGCGAAATGTTTCGCGACATGAACCGGCCCAACGTCAGCCGCGCCGTGGACGAGATCCGGCAATTACGCGACGAACTGCTGCGCAGCGGGCAGGAGAGCCATGCAACGCGCCTCTCGCACGTGCTGAGCTTGCTGCAGATCTCTCCGCCCCGCTTGAGCGATTAGGCGCTCCTCAGCCGCGCGGTATTCCCGCGCCTTCTTGTCCTGGAATCGGTTGTTCTTGCGTCGCTTCCTCCACCGGTAACCCGGCTTTCCGGTACGCATCGAAGCCGCCGGACAGAATCGCGGCCCGCTCGTAGCCCTGACCTTGTAAGTGCAGGGCGACGCGCTCCGCAGATTCTTCGTCGTCGGAATACACGACGATGCGCTCGTCGCGCGCGATCGGCAGCGTCAAGTGCTCTTCCGCGAGCAACCGTTTTGGATCGTAGCGCACCGCACCGCGGATTTGTTCCTTGCCTTGATGCTTACGCACGTCCAGTGTCGGCATCGTCCCGGTATTCAGTTCCACCGGCGCAACGCGATCGATTGCGTCGCTCATCGCGATTTCTTCCGGCGTCCGCCTTTGCGGTTTGGATTCGGCGGGACTTTACCGCCGCTCTGCCGCGCTTCCGAAAGACCGATCGCAATGGCTTGTTTACGGCTCTTGACTTTGCGGCCGCTGCGTCCGGACTTGAGCTCGCCGCGCTTGTATTCGTGCATGCTGCGCTCGACTTTGCGCTCGGCTTTGGGCCCGTATTTACGCCCGGATTTCTTTCGTCCGCCCTTACGCGATGACGTTTTCTTGCGTCCGCCGGTGCTCTTCTTGCGTCCGCCGGTGCTCTTTTTGCGTCCGCCGGTGCTCTTTTTGCGTCCGCTGGTGCTCTTTTTGCGTCCGCCGGTGCTCTTTCGCCCCGAACTGCTCTTGCGTCGTGCCATGCCGCTCCTTCCGTTAGCGCTGCGTTCCACGAACTTCACCATGTGGCCGCGCGGATCGTAGAGAAAGTCAACGTTGCTGCGATCGAAGATCTCAAAAAAACGATCCGCAAAACGCCGCGCGTGCCTTCGACGACGGCGGGATGGCCGTCGTGCTCTTCGACCCAGCGCCGGATCTCTTCGTGATCGTGCGTACGCTGTGCTGTTGCCACTGAGTAACCTCCCGTTGAACTACCTGTTCGGTTACCCGCGGCGGGGCCGGGAAAAACGCCTATTCCCCGGAGCTGGGCGCGCTATCGGTGTCCCCGGACGATTTCGTGACGAGCGCGACTTTGATGCTTTGCCGCAGATCGTCGAGCGCCGGCTCCAAGCCGCCGCCTTGATCGAGATGTTCGAGGGCAAGGAGTATCCGGTTCGCGGCGGGGGCGTCCAAATGTATGGCGATCTCGCCGTGCTCGCGATTATATCGATCGACTCCGTATGTACTCATTCACGGTTCCGTTCTTTTGCGATGCAAACCAACACACCGTATACTTCCTCACCTTTTTCGGCGGCGCGCAGGCGGTTTGAGGATTTGGTCGTCTTGCGTCCTAAGCGTTTCATGGCCGACGTTTACCCGGTCCGTTAACTGCTCCATCGTGCACCGGCGCGGCGCTTTGTCCGGGCGCCATCGCATGAAGCGCGCTCCGTGACGAAAACGCCGCCCGGTGACGTGATCGAAGTGTACCTCAACCACGACCTTGGGCGCCACGGGAAACCACTCGGTATCGCGCGATCCCCAGCGGCTTACGCCGCCGGGACGAGTTCCCGTAAAGCCCGGCTCTTGCACGATCGGCTTCAGCAGTTCCCCCGCGCGCGCACGTTCGGCGCCATTCAGGCTTCCGATGAAGCCGACGAGATTCAGAAGACCTTCGTCATCGTACAGACCCAGCAGCAACGATCCGATCGTTTTGTTGTCTTTGGCCAGCCGAAATCCGCCGACGACGCAGTCGGCGGTGTACACGCGCTTGATCTTGGAAACGGAATCGCGCTCGCCGAAACGGTACGGGCGATCCAGCCGTTTCGCCATTGCTCCGTCGAACTGCGAAATGGTTCCGTTCAGCCAGTTCTCCGCATCGGAATACGAACGCGAAGCCGGCGAAAGCCCGATGCGCCGCGCGCCGTCGATTTCGTTTTGCGCGAACCGTTCCAGCGCGTCGCGCCGCAACTCCAGCGGTTCTTTGAAGAGTTCCGCACCCGTCGCATCGACCAGGATATCGAAAAGCGCGTACGTTGCGGGCGTCTCGACCGACAATTTACGAATTCGCGACGCGGCGGGATGAATGCGTTGCAAAAGATCGTCGAAATCGAGCTCGCCGTCTTGTTCGATGAAGATTTCGCCGTCCAAAACAAAGCGTTTGGCGCGCAACTCCGCAAGCGCCGAAACGACTTCGGGAAAGTATCGCTCCAACGGCTGACCGGATTTTGACTGCAGCGCGAGATCGTCGCCGTCGCGGAAGGCAATGCAGCGGAATCCGTCCCATTTCGGCTCGTAGAGCCAGCCGTCTCCGCGCGGAATAGACGTCGTCGCGCGCGCCTCCATTGGTTCGAGCGGCGGCCTTACCGGTAGATTTTCAAACATCGGTCAATCCGACGTACCGAAGCACCGGAGGTATCGACGGGCAAATCCCACTCATAACTGATAGGTATTCTTTCCTCTAGCCCGCGTCCTACGCGCGTTTTATGATAACAGTGCACCGCCACGTGCGGCGCGAGGATGTGTGACCCATGCGTTCTTTCAATCTCCTCGTGACTGCTTTTCTCGCTTCGTCGGCGCTCGCCGCAGCGTTTTCGTCGCAAACGATTCCCGCCGGCGCAGAAGAAGAAACGCTTCAAACCTGTCCCAGCTTCGTTTCCACGGTTTGGGTTAGTCCGCTCGCGGGCCCGAAAGCTTCGGGCAACCGCTATACGGTCGCGGTTGACGGGAACGCCATGCCGTGCGCGCAAGCGATCGCATGGGCGAAGAAATTGATTCCGCAGCACATCGCGGGCAAACCGTTGATGCCGACCTATCCGCCGCTCAAGGGCGGGCCGCCCGGATACGTGTGCAAAGGATCTCCCGATACCAAAGGGCACGCGTGGCGCGGTAATTGCTTCAAAAATACGACCACCGCAATTCCAGCCGGGTTCACCTGGACGAACGACTAGTCATGCGGTTTTGCATGTGCTTTGCTGCGTGCGTACTGGCTGCAACAAGCCTCGCAATTGCCGCGCCGGTAAAACATATCGCCAAAGTCGACGTCAAGAACGGGCCGTGCCCGGTTTTCAAAGGCACCGCATTCATCTATCCGCGTACAAAATCGTACGGCGACATGTATCATTTGGTCGTGGTCAACTCCCAAATGACGTGCGCGAGCGCGACCGCGTGGGCGAGGAAGATGATGAAGCAGCGGTTCGACGGCGCGCCGAACCTGCCGCACGACATCGACGGACCGGCGGGATATTACTGTCACGTTTCCACCGACGGCGCCGGACACGGCTACATGGGCGGTTGCACGATGACGGAATACGATGGGCCGTTTTCGCCGGCGTTCAGCTGGCTGCCCGGAACCGACGATTACTGAACGCTAACCGCCCATGATCCACTGGAAGCCCGTATTGCTATCGCCGTTTTTCTCGCACTTACCCTGATACGGATGACCGCGATCGTCGGGCGAAGCCGTGCATGCATATCCGGCCGGGCCTTTGACCTTCGTGTCTTCGTCGGGTTGCCCGGGTACGTGTTGCGCGACGATTTTCTTTACCCAACCCTCAACCTGCGCGCAATCTTCGTTCGCAACCATAATGACGTAATGGTTGCCCTTTAGAACGCCGCCGTCGCCGGCGACGTATTGCGTCGCGGTGAGCCTGGGGCAGGTGCCGGTGGTTGTTGCGGCCTGTCCTTGACGGCCGGCGCATACGAACAGTGCTGCAGCGAAGCAGATTGCGATTGATAGTACGCTCACATAAAGTATCTTCATAATCATCCTGTCTCAACGCGTTAGTAATTATGGAAGTTCGCACTCGGCGGCTAGGTCGTACATCTCCTTTTTCTCGTTCGCCTCTGCGATTTCTACGACGAGTTCGCCGGCATTTGCGGCAGCTTCAGAGAACGCCTCGGGATTACCGGCGGCTAATGTACCGCTTAACATAAGAGCACTGACCAAGCCGACGCATTCAATCTGAGCACCCTGCGCTGCAAATCGCACCGCCGAGCGCGCGGCATTGTATGCTCTCTGAGCATATTCTGCAAACTGATGCATCCCGTCTTGCATCTCATCTTGTACGGAGCCGTCGTTCTGGAGAATCCACCAACCGTAGTCCGCGGACCCGCCGTACCCGACGGGTGCCGAAGGCACTACTGCGGTTGAACCGTCCGCGATGCTCTCGCGAAGACGAACCTTCGCTTCGTCTGAAGCGTTGAGCGAAGCTACGTCGGAAACGGACCGCACCAGTTTTGGTGGATCGTTTGAATTTCTAGCGATGTAAAACATTTCGATCGAATCATCGAACGGAAGCATGTTGAGCCCGTCGGGGCGCTTCATCAG
>DASZHD010000046.1:0-76439 GCA_035938175.1 Vulcanimicrobiaceae bacterium | reverse complement strand
CGCCAGCGATGCGACGGTGGTCGGGTCGTTGTCGGACGCGGACGAAATGATCCCCGGCGCCAGTTGCGAGAGCCGCGCGAGAAACAGCCGTCGCCGGTGGTTTTTTGAGGTGTGCTTCTTCGTAGTCAACTGGAAAGCGATCGGCTGCGCTCGGCCGCTGCGATGGCCGCGCGCATGATCGTACTGCGCAGTTTACCATCTTCGAGGACCAGCAACGCGTCGATCGTGCATCCGGCGGGCGTGGTAACCTCGTCCTTGAGCGCGGCGGGGTGATCGTCGGCCTGGAGCGCCATTTTGGCGGCGCCCAGCACTGTTTGCGATCCCAGCAGCAGCGCGATATCGCGCGGCAATCCCAAGCGAACGCCCGCATCGCGGATTGCTTCGATGATCAGAAAGACATACGCGGGGCCGCATCCGCTGATCGCCGTGGCGGCATCGAAGAGCGATTCGTCGAGAAATGCAACTTTACCGAGCGTGCTGAAAAGCGACTGCGCGATTTTCGTCGCGCGATCGTTGTACTCGGTACCTTTTGCGATGACGCTCATGCCTTCGAAAACGCGCACCGGCGTATTGGGCATGACGCGCACGACCGCGCATTTGTTTTCGCTCCATTCACGCAGGTGCGCAACGTCGACCGATGCGGCGACGGAGATAAGCACGTGGTCGGACCGCAACTCGGGCGCGATCTCGCGTACGACGCCTTCGACGTGATGCGGCTTGACGCAGACGATCAACACTTCGTGCCCGCGCGCCACTTCGGCGTTGGATTCGCCGCCCGAACGCGTCGTCGTGGCGATCGCGCTGACGTCGGGATGCCGGCGCAGGCCATCGGCCAGCGCTCGTCCCAGGGTGCCAAAACCAAGTATGCCGACTTTCATCGCACCTCGCTCCGTACGGTTGGGGGGTATATGGAAGTAAAGCGGACAAGTTTCCTGGCACCCATGCAAAAAATGATGTTGGCGAACCCACGGGGCTGCTGCGCGGGCGTCGACCGCGCGATTGCGGTCGTGGATCAGCTGCTAGATCAGCACGGCGGCCCAATCTACGTGCGCAAAGAGATCGTGCACAACCGCGAAGTTGTGGAGCGGCTGCGAGCCAAAGGTGCGGTTTTCGTCGAGGAAGTGGACGAGGCGCCGGAAGGTTCGATTTTGGTCTTCAGCGCGCACGGCATTTCGCCTGAGGTCCGGCGCATGGCCGCGGACCGGCAACTGCGCGTCATCGACGCGACCTGTCCGCTGGTTTCGAAGGTTCATTACGAAGCGATCAAATTCGCGAAGCAAGGCCTGCACGTGCTGCTAATCGGGCACGCGGATCACGACGAAGTGATCGGCACGATGGGCGAGATTCCGCAGCAGATTTCTCTGGTGGAAAGCGTGGAAGACGTGGACCGCGTCCGGGTTCCGGACGAAGAGCGCGTCGCCGTAATTACTCAGACGACGCTGAGCGTGGATGAAACGCGCGACATCATGGATGCGGTGCGGCGGCGCTTTCCGAAGGTGAAGACTCCGGCGCGCGACGACATCTGTTATGCGACGCAAAACCGGCAAGACGCGGTGCGCGACTTAGCGCCGCGCTGCGATGTATTGTTGGTCGTGGGATCGGAGAATAGTTCGAATTCGCTGCGGCTGCGCGAACTTGCGCAGCAACTGGGCACGCGGGCATATTTGATCGATCGGGTGGATCAGATCGATCCCGCATGGATCGCCGGTGCGCAGCGCGTCGGCGTTACCGCGGGGGCGTCTTCACCCGAGTACTTGACGCAAGCGATTGTCGCGCGGCTTCGGGAGATCGGCGAGTTTGAGATCGACGAATACGGCGAGCCCGAACCCGAGATAATCTTTACGATGCCGCGCGAGATTTCACTGATTTAAACTCGCTTACGTAGCGAAGGACTGCTGTAAATCGAGCGTGCAGCCTTGCTGCGTGTTGAACATCAGCACTTCCCAAACGGTACCCGGCGTCAAGAACTGGCCTTGCAGCGAGGACGAGTAATAGAAGTCCTGATTGTAGGGATGCACGAGCGTGTGACCGTCCGTAGGCTGCAGCGGTCCGCCGGTGACCAAATTTCCGCTGTTTTGATCGGCCAACTGTACTTCCCAAACGCCGTACGCCTGAGCGAGCGGATTGCTATTGCCGTTCGCGACGATGACGACGGACGAGAGATTGGTCGAAACGCCGGTCGAAAACGGCGCCGGATTGGCGAGCTGCATCTGCGCCGGATTGCACGAACTGGCCGCGCCGCCGGGAGAGAAACCGCCGACGGGCGGGGTAGAGCCGCTGGAACCGCTCGAGCCGCAGGCCGAGAGCACGGCGGCGGCGAGCGCAAGTGGAATTAGGCGAGAGAGTGTGCGCATTCGATATACCTCGCCTGAATAACGAGGCGCTCAAGTGAAATATCCTGAGCGTTTGCTGAGCCGTCCGGGAAAAAGAGCAGCCGAGCCGGACGGGGGCGAATATCGCCAGGACCAGGATTTCTTCAAATGAAGCCGATTCTCGCAAGGGGCCCGCAGGCGCGCCGGTGGCTGGCCGGTGCATACGGCGGGCTGTTGCTTCTAGCCGGGTTGGACGTTTTAATTGGGCCCGTACACCTAGGGCTGCTTTCGATTATTCCACTGCTATTGATCGGCTTTTACGGAAGCCGCAGTTTGGCGGTTTGCACTGCGCTTGTGTGCGCGGCGTGTTTTGCGGTATTGGATAACGACATTATCGTGCCGCGCATTCGCGTCGAGTGGACGATTGCGACCGAAGCGCTATTTATGGCGGTTACGCTGATCGCAATCGTTTGGACGGTGGATCGTTTACGCCGAAGCGAGGCCGCAGCAGGATCGGATGCGCTGACATCGCTGGTGAGCCGCCGCGCCGTACTGGAGAGAGCGCGGCATTCGATCGAGCGCGCGCGTCGAACCGGAAACAGCTTGGGCTTGCTGTATGTAGATCTCGATCGATTCAAAGCCGTGAACGATCGCTTTGGGCATGCGGTAGGCGATCGCGTGTTACAGCACGTTGCGCAACGGCTTTTGCACGGCGTTCGTGCGGTTGATTGCGTCGGGCGGCTCGGCGGCGATGAATTCTTGGTGGTTTTGGAAGACGTGCCGGATCGCGTTCACGCGGAGCGCGTGGCTTCGAGCTTGGAATTATTGTTGTCGGCGCCGTTTAGCGATGCGGATGGATTACCGGATGTCGGCGCAACGGTCGGCACGAGCGTGTTCCCCGGAGATGCCGCCGATTTGCCTGGGCTCATTCGCACGGCGGACGAGCGTATGTACGACCGCAAGCGGCGGAAGATGACTGCTGCGCAGGCGGGGTAGCCAAATCGCCTCGATGCCTCGGCGTGGTTCGATACCTCACCATGACGACGCGTGACCCTTCGATTCCTCAGGGTGCTTCGATGCCTCAGCATGACAACGGCGTGACTCTTCGATTCCTCAGGGTGCTTCGATGCCTCAGCATGACAATACGTTACCCTTCGATTCCTCAGGGTGCTTCGATTCCTCAGCATGACAATGCGTGGCCCTTCGATTCCTCAGGGTGCTTCGATTCCTCAGCATGACAAGATTATAAAATGTAACTGCTCAAGTCCGCGTTCGTGACCACGTCTTGCAGCTTCTGCTTGACGTACGCGGCGTCGATGACCACAGTTCCCCCTTGCTCGGGCGCTCCGAAGCTCACCTCGTCCAGAAGCCGCTCGAGCACCGTATGCAGCCGTCGCGCGCCGATGTTCTCGCTCTGCTCGTTGACTTGCATCGCGAATTGCGCGAGCTGCTCGATGCCGTCCGGCTGAAAGTCCAGCGTCACGTTTTCGGTGGCAAGCAGCGCTTTATACTGCTCGGTTAGCGCGTTCTTCGGCTGTGTAAGAATCGTTTTGAAGTCTTCTGCCGTCAGCGAATCGAGCTCCACGCGTATCGGGAAGCGGCCCTGCAGTTCGGGAATCAGGTCCGACGGTTTGCTGATGTGAAATGCGCCGGCCGCGATGAACAAGATATGATCGGTTTTGATCGTGCCGTATTTGGTGTTGACCGTGCTGCCTTCGACAATCGGCAGGATATCGCGCTGCACGCCTTCGCGCGAGACGTCGGGGCCGCGGCCGCCTTCTCTTCCCGCGACTTTGTCGATCTCGTCGATGAAGATGATGCCGTTTTCGCCCGCGCGCCGCAACGCTTCGCGCTTGACCGCATCCATGTCGATCAGTTTGTTGGCTTCTTCCTGCGCGAAAATTCGGCGGGCTTCTTGCACCGTCACCCGCTTTTTAATGTGCTTCTTCGGCAAGATCCCGCCGAGCATTTCACCGATGTCTCCAACGCCGCCGCCCTGATCGAACCCGCCGCCGATAACGCCGATCGGAACGTTCGGCGCTTCTTCGGTCTCGATTTCGACCAGGCGCACGTCGTAGAATCCGCGCTCGACGTCTGCCCGCGCTTGATCGCGCACGCGAGCCGTGTCGGGACTCTGTGGCGGTGGCGGCGGCGCCTGCTGCTGTTGCTGTTGCGCGTATTGACCGCCGAAGATCGATCCCAGCGTCGCCGCAAACGGATTCTGCTGTCCCGGAGGCGCGGGCGGACGCGTCTCGGGATGAAGCAGATCGATGATACGATCCACTGCCATTTTCTCCGCGAGATCTTTCACTTCTTCACGGCGTTCGTCGGTGACCATGCGCACCGCGTGTTCGACCAAGTCGCGAACCATCGACTCGACGTCGCGGCCAACGTAGCCGACCTCGGTATATTTCGTAGCCTCGACTTTCACGAACGGGGCGCCGGAGAGCGCGGCCAAGCGGCGCGCGATCTCGGTTTTGCCAACGCCGGTAGGCCCGATCATCAAAATGTTCTTCGGAATGATCTCGGCCCGCAAGTCTTCGCGCACATTTTCGCGGCGATACCGGTTGCGCATGGCGATGGCTACGGCACGTTTTGCGTTTGCCTGGCCGACGATGTACTTATCGAGCTCGGCAACGATGGCGCGCGGCGTGAGCTGAATCATGTCGTTCCCGCCTGCCACTAGAGGCTCTCCACGATGATACTGTCGTTCGTGTAAATGCAGATTTCCGAGGCGATCTCCAACGCCTTGCGCGCTATCTCTTCGGCCGGCATGGCGGTGTTTCGAACCAGTGCGGCTGCTGCCGCCTGCGCGTACGGTCCGCCGCTGCCGATTGCAGCGACGCCCTCGTCCGGTTCGATTACGTCGCCGTTTCCGCTGAGTACCAGCAAATGATCCGCATTTCCGACGATCAGCAGCGCCTCGAGACGGCGCAGGGCGCGGTCCTGACGCCACTCTTTCGCGAGCTCGACCGACGCGCGCATGATGTCTTTGTACTCGTTGTATTTGCCTTCGAATTTTTCGAGCAAGGTAATGCCGTCCGCTGCCGATCCCGCAAAGCCGGCAATGACTTTACCGCCCGCGATGCGCCGCACTTTGCGCGCACCGTGCTTCATGACCGTTTTATCGAAGGTAACTTGCCCGTCGCCTGCTACGGCGAGCTTTCCGTCCCGGCGCACCGCCAGAATCGTGGTTGAGCGAATTCTCATATCTCATGCATATTCACACAACGCGTACCGGGTTGCAAATGAAAAACGAGGGTGGATTGCTCCACCCTCGTTTTTTGCTTTCGTCCCGAAGGAACTACGGCGAAGCTGACGTCGCGTTCGGAGAGATCGAGATGTCCGCTTGGCCGGCCGTGCCGGTCAGCGCCGGAGCCTGCGAGGTGGTGTTCGGATATGACGCTTCGAAAAGCGGATAATCCACCGCAAACTCTTGGGTCGTGAACGTGTCGCCAGGCGTCCCGGTTGCTACGGCTTTGGCGTTTTGCGCCGCCGTGCAGATGGACGGGCTTGGCGTAAGAGCCGACGGGCCGTTTTGCGTGGTATTCGGACCGTCGGTGTCCGGCAGCGTGTACGTCGTCGTACCCGGTACTATACGAATCGTGTAGTAGACCGGAAACGCCGCCGTGCCCAACGCGCCTTGGCAATTGGCACCGGAACCATCCGAGGCTCCGGCATGGCCGTTCGGGCCCCAATCGACAATCTGGACGTAGCCCTCGGTTGCGCCCGCGGGCAACGTCGCGGTGACCGTTCCGCCGCCCGCACCATCCAGTGCAAGGACCGGCGCGGCCGGGATTGCCGGCAACACGGTGCCGCCCAGATGAGCGCTTGCGGTGACGGTGGCAAACGACGATTGCCCTTGGCTGTTCTGCCCCGTGGGAATCGCTACGTTCATCGTATACGTACCGGTAGCGGATGCGGCCGGTAGCTGAACTACGTTAATGCCTTCGTCCCATCCAAGGACACCCGAACCGAGGTTATGGAGACCGTCGCGCCATCCCATGTTGCTGGTGCTGTCATGGAACGACGGCGGACCGCCGAACGTGGTAAAGGGTGCGCCCGGGATTGCCGTCGCGCCGCCTGTAGCCGGTCCCGTCAGTGCTGCGACCATCGCGGCAGTGGCAAAGATCGGTTGACCATACGGAACGTACGATGTCGCGGTCGTGTTCGTCGTCGAGTTTGCCGGTTGCAAACCCATCCCGAATACGCCGCCGCTCTGACCGAACGTCGTCGTATCCGGCGTCACGCCCGCCGGACATTGTGAGAAACCGGCCGGGGCAACGCCCGCGGTGTCGCAAGCCGGTGCACCGAGATGAACCGTCAGCGGCGTCCCCGTTAGAGCGTTGCTGGCAAAATCCGCCATGCTGGGACCACCATCATTGATGGTGGCATACGCATCGGGACCGCCACCCGCAGGCGCTGCCGCCGGCAACGTCCACGGACCGGAGATCGACGGCGTGTCGAGCAGCACGGCGCTAAGACCGTTCGGCTGACGCAGCGTCGATACGATATTTACTCCAAAACCGCCGGGCAACGTTGCGTTACCGACCGCAAGCTGCAGCTTACTGTAGCTCGGGCTTCCGACCGGAACGGTGGTAACCGCCGGCGGTGCTGAATTTCCTTGGCTGCAGGCGGTGAGCAAAGAGCTCACCGCCGCCAGCGCAAGGAGCGAATTGAGTTTATTCAAGTGCTCCTCCTAGTCCTAAAGCCGACGCTGCAGGTAGAACTGAATGTTCGTACCGGCGTTGTACGGTACTTGGAACGGACCGTTCGCGTATGTGCCAAGGAAGTTGTCGCGTACGCCGTTTTGCCAGAAAGGCGATCCCGGATACGCGGTTGCAAACGTTCCTGTCTGTGGACCCGAAACGCCCGTTGCGACGGGCTGGTATTGCTGGTTCGGATACCACAGGCCGTAGTGGTTATTGAACAGGTTCGCGACGTAAGCACCCACCGTCCAGGGCGAGCCCGGCGGCGCGTACTCCAGATCGAGATCCAAGTTTCCGTGCGCCTTCGTCAATGCATTGCCGGGAAGTGCCGGTTCCGGATAACCGCGCGATGCGGCGATATTCGGAGACAGGTAGTTGCCCGGGTTTGCGGGATCGACGAAGAACGAGGCGTTGTACGGATTACCGGGGCCGTTCGGACCGCCCAGCGGCGACCCTGCGCCGAAGTTCGTTTCCGGAATCCAGACATACGCACCGTTGACGGCGCCGTAGGTTTGCGATCCGACGCCTGTCGGATAGCCGCCGTCGAATGCGAAGATCGGATTGATCTTCCAACCGTTGGCAGTCTTGTATTCAAGTCCCAAGCGGCCTTGGAACGGAGGCAGGAACGCGCTGCGATAGAGCTGTCCAGCGTTGAATTCGTACTGGAACAGAATCGGCAGCTGGTCGTTGGCGAAGTTCGAGCTGCCGCCGACTTCGGCCTGATCGACCGGCGGATTGGACGTGAACGACGAGATGTAGTTCATCGTCAAGAATCCGCTGAAGCCGGTCGGACGATCCGGAGACGTCAGCATGAACTCGATACCCGAGGTCTTTTCGACGCCGTTGTTACGCGTCGAGAACACCGAGGCCGACGTTTGGCCGGTAATCGGGTTCGGCGGAGCATTCGAGAGCAGCGTGTTCTCTTCGACATCGTAACCGCGGCGATAGAAGCCGGTCAGTTTCATGCCGAAGCCGTTCACGATACCCTTGGTGAACTGGTGCGACCATTGCAGATCCCAGTTGTTGTAGATCGGCGGTCCGATGCCGCCGCCCAAGTCGGGCGCGTCGAAGAACTGGTCGCCGAGCCAGTACCAAGAAACTGCGTAGTTCGGACACTTCCAGAGATATCCCGGACCGCCGTTGGGCGAGTTAATCGTCTTGGGCTGATCGGGATTCCAGCCGCTTCCGCAAGCCGGAACTGCCGCCGTATCCTTGGCCGGCATCTGGAAGAAGAACGACGGCACGTTCGCGAGATCGAACGGCGTGCCGGCGGTTTGTGCGAAGAAGAACTCGACGGAACGGCCGTACGAGAACCGCAACGCATCGCTCGCGCTCAGCTGATACGACGCTGCGAAGCGCGGTTGGAAGATGCGCGGACGCAGGAAGTCGTTGTTCAATCCCGACGGATTGACGTCACTCGGGTTCGAGAGAGCCGTCGGCGAGGTGTTGTACGGGTTCGCACCCCAGTCCAGGTTGTCTGCATCCAAACGGAGACCGTAGTCTAAATGCAGGCGCGAATTGACCGTCCACTGATCGCGTAAGCCGATTCCGGACTCGTGGAAGATCGTGTGATGGTAGTCGAGTCCTTGCGTCGGGATGCGCGGCATCGACGCCAAACCGTTCCACAGGCCATGCGCGAGCATGTAGCTGTAGACGTAACACGAACCGGGCGTTCCGAGGAACGGAACGGTCGGGCACGGGTTGGCGGCGCTTACCGGTTGACCCTGGTTCGGCGGAACGTAGAAGTCGTCGGCTGACGGATAACCGATTCCAGCCACGGCGTTATAGAGCGATCCCAGCCCCATCGTGTCGAGTTGGAAGTACCCTTCTTGATGCCAGCGCGGCAGATCGTCTTCATAACGAACCGCGAGCGTGGTCGTGTGGTTCTGACCGAATTGATGCGTCAGTTCCATGTCGCCGAACACGCGCTGTCCGCCGTTCTCGATGAGGAACGGCGTGAAGCTGCCGTTGGTATAGCCGTGGGCGATGTTTTGGTTGTACAGATTCGCGTAGTTCAAGTTCAGGAACGTCGTGGGATTGATGTTCCACGTGTAACCGAGCTTGTTGAACGCGAGCGGTGTGTCCGCAACCTCTTCATCCTGCGTTGGCAGGATGTTGGTAGACGGAACCCCCGGGAACAGGAACGTCGTTGCCGCGTATTCCTGTGCAGGCGTTTGGAGCACGTTTCCGCTGGCATCGGTGACGCCGGGGAAGCACGGTCCGCCGCCGATGAATCCGCACGCTTGAACGTACGGCGCCGCTGCGATCGGATTGTACGGATAGTACGTGGCTTGTTGCAGACCGCCGTAGTTACCGTATTGGCGTTCGTCCGAGCTCCGGTTCAGCCACTGGAACGCCATGTTGTTGTTGTGGCCGAAGCGGAAGACGAAGTTGTTCTGGATGTCGTCGTGCGTGACGGAACTGAGGCCATAGTACTGGCCGATCGTCGAAGCATCCACACCGTACGGCGCATACTGCGGCACGCTGCGGATTCCGTCATAGGAGAAGAAATCCGAGAACCGGTTGTTGGGCGTTGCCCAAGCGTAGTTGACGTCGAAGTCGTGACCGTAAAACGGTTCCGAAACGGCGGCGCTCAAAAGGCCCGACGCGGGATAGGTTCCGCGTGGCGGGACGATGTTGATCACGCCGGCGCCGATGTTGCCTTGCGTTGCATCGCCGGAACCCGAGACGACTTGCAGTGAGCCGCCGGAGCCGCCGGTGATGTTGCCGAGGTAACCGCTGCCGGTTTCGTTATAACCCGATCCCGCGTTGCCGTCGAAGAACGGGTTGGTGAAGTTGACGCCGTCGTATTGGTAACCCAGCTCGACGTTGAGCGAACCGCGAACCGTAATGTTGCCCTGCGAATCCTGCATTGCGCCCGGGGCAGCGAGGATCAGGTTCGTCTCGTTCTTGCTGGTAGCGCTTCCGAGCGCTTGCGTGATGCGCTGTCCGCTGATCGTCGTCACGTCCTGCGTCTGCGTCGGTTGATACGCGCCGCTGCGCGCCCGGGCGTTGACGTGGACGATGGTCCGAAGAGAAGCGTTCATGCGAATGACTCCGACGCTGTCGGTTTCGTCGCCGAAGACCGCTACGCCGGGTTGCGAGATAGAGTCATAGCCGTTCTTCGTGAACGACACGGTGTACGTGTCGGCCGGAAGACCCAGCAGGGTGAAATGCCCGCCCGCATCCGTGGAACCCGTAAAGTTCCCTGACGGCGAAGTCGCCGTCACATGGACGTCTGCGAGGGGCTTGCCGGTACTCGCGTCCTGTACCGTTCCCGTCAGGTTTCCTTGGACGCCGCCGGCCGCATAGGACGGGGCTGCCATGGAAAACACAAACGAAAGGGACACAGCGACGCAGAGCATCGCGCGCGTGAACCTCGTCCACGCTTTCGCGAGTGAAAACCGCATAGCTTTCCTCCACATGTTGTGTGAGTGGGGTTTGCGGCCGCCTGCGGTTTGCTACGCCCTGTTCCTTGTTTCGAACATACCAAACTCGCGGGTACGGACCGAACCCAACCGGACGAATTATGTGGAATCGGCTAAGACCCTCCTTAGCCTCCTTTTAATGTTGGGGCCGGAAAAGCGCACTATTGGTTGGGGGTGTGCATCTGATTTGAGTACCGCGGGTTAATGGAAAGCCCGGTGGACCAGACCTGCAGGTTCATGTCGACCTGATGGTACTTCGCGAAGTATGCGGCCGACGCGGCGAGCTTTGCATCCCCGGCCTTTTGGGCCAGCGTCGACGCTTTGTACGCGCTGTCCGTGGCGCGCGACAGCTCGTCCATATTCCCGCTGCCGAGTGCGTCCTGCCCCATTGCGACAGCATCGACATAGTAAGCAAGCGCATACTGGTCGTTGGCGTTTATTGCTTTTTCCGCTTCGAGGCGCGCCGCCTGATAGTTCGGAAGCGGTTCGGTCGCCAAGATGATCGCCGCCTTCGTATACTCTACCGGTCCCGCCCAGTCGGGTGCGGCGGCTGCCCCTTTTTCGTAGAACGCGACCGCGCCGGTGTAATCGTGACGCGAGGCCGCCTGCGAACCCTGGACGTCGAAGTTGTACGCGGCCGTACGCCCCGCCCCGCCCGGATCCATCTTGGCGATGTCCGCGCTGACGCGGTCCGCCGTGGCTTTGTCGCCGGCGGTTTGCGCGGCGGAGAGCAACGCCTGGTCGATGCCCGCCAGCGTTTGCTGATCGGGCGGCGGATTGGCGCCCTGTGCCAGCGTTTGCGCTTTGCGTAAATCGCCCAGGGCGCTTGAATTGTCTTTGTTGGCTTGTTCCGCAACGCCGAGCGCGTAATATGCGCGATAATCGCCGCCCAGCGACATCGCGTGCTGCGCTTCTACGTATGCTGTCCGCGGCTGCGTGCCGGCGATGGAAAGCGAATGCATTGCATACGCCTGCATTGCAACGTCCGTGTATGCATCCGGTATCGAGCCGGCGCGATCGAATGCGGCCACTGCACCGGCAATGTCGTGCATAAATGCATCGGCTACGCCGAGTTGCGCTTGCACCAAATGGTTTTCGGGGCTCTGCGCCAGAGCGGCCTCCGCGGCAGCCTTGGCTGCTGCGAAGTCGTTATCGTGCAAGAGCGTGTCGATTTTCGAGGCGGACCCGCTAACGGCTTGATCGCCGAACACGATTTGAAAATCCAGGATCGACGCCACCGGTTTTCCGTTGCGAATACCGGGTGAATACGTCGAATGCGCCGCGACGTCCATTGCCGCTGCATTGTCGCCGTTGTTCGTCGAGCGTTCGACACGCAACACTTTAAACGAACCATCGGCGTTGACTTGAACTTGAACCAGTACGCGTCCGGCGCCGTGAGGTTCGACGACGCTCGGACCGCGGCTAAGAACTTTGGGGGCGATGAAACTCGGGGGAGGCGCGGCAAGCATCATGGTGCTTTACCTCTGAATTTTCAATTTACGTGTTGGGCTGGTACCCGTTGTTCGACATGTATCGCGAGTTGGTGGATAGGCCGGTGGACCACTGTTGCAGGTTTTGATCGAGCTGATGGTTCTTGGCAAAGTATCGTGCCGACGTAGCAAGTTGCGTGTCTCCCACTTTTTGAGCGAGATCGGCAGCCTTGTAGGCATTGTCCGTGGCGCGCTGCAGTTCGTCCATGTTTCCGTTGCCGAGCGCGTCCTGCCCCATAGCCACCGCACTGACATAATACGCGGGCGCGTAGTTCGGATTTATGGCGATCGCTTTTTCGGCCTCGATCCGCGCCGCGGGATAGTTCGGCAGCGATTCGGTTGCGAGGACGATCGCGGCCTTCGTGTATTCGGGCGGACCGGCCCATTGCGGAGAGGCTTGAGCGGCTTTTTCGTAGAGAGCCACGGCTGCGGAGAAATCGCGCTGCTGTTCTTTTGCCGCTGCCTGCGAATCGAGATTGTAAGCAAGCGTCTTGCCGCCGGCCGCGGGATCCAACTTGTTGATTTGAGCAGAAACGCGATCGACGGTCGCTTTGTCGCCGGACGCCTGCGCCGCGGTAAGCATGGCTTGATAAATGTTGGCCATACTCGAGGCATCGGCGGGCGGATGCGCGCCTTGCGCCATGCTTTCGGCCTTCTCCAGCGCGCTCAATGCGGCCGTGCTGTTTTTGTTAGCCTGCTGCGCAACGCCGAGCGCATAGTAGGCGCCGTAGTCACCGTTCAGCGAAACGGCCCTTTGCGCTTGCGCGAGCGCGACTTGCGGCTGCGTGCCGGCAAGGGACGTGGCGTTGAGCGAATACGCTTGCATCGCAACGTTTTGATACATCTCCGGAATCGTTCCGGCTTTGTCGAATGCCGCAACCGCTCCGCTGATGTCGTGCAAGAATGCGTCGGCAACGCCGAGCTGCGCCTGCACGAGCTGGTTGTTCGAATTTTGCGTCAGCGCCGATTCAGCCGCCGCTTTGGCGCCGTTGAAATCGTTCTTGTGCAGCATTGCGGCGATCTGCGCTGCCGCTCCGCTGACCGCTTCTTGACCGAACACGACGTCGAAATCGAAGAGCGAGCGGACGGGCGCGCCGTTTTTCAACGCCGGTGCGTACTTGGAATGCGAAGCGATGTCCAGGGCGGCTGCATTGTCGGCCGGATTGCTGGAACGGATGACGCGCAAGACTTTGAACGAACCGTCCGCGTTCACCTGAACCTGAACCAGCACGTGGCCGGCTCCCTTCGGTTCGACGACGTTTGCGGCGCGGCTAACGAGCCGGGGCGGCGAGTAGGTGGTGGGAGGGGTTGCGATCATCATGTCTCCTCAACGCGCGGGCAAATAAGTTCATTGCGGCCAGCGAGCGTTCCGCAAGCATCCGCCGCCGCACCTTTTTGTCTGGGCGCTTTCCGAGGCTCGCAACGGTCTGCGGATCAAGCGGCGGAAACGGCGCCCATGTGACATTTGCGGGCTGAAAGTCCGGCGTCTGGGTGTTCTGCAGGTGCGCGACGATCGCGCCGAACGCGCTCGTATCCGGAAACTCCACCGCGGGCAGTTCCAGGATTTGGCGCGCGGCGTGGATGCCGGTCATGGCGCCGCAAGCGGCGGCCTCGACGTACCCTTCGGCTCCGGTGATCTGTCCGGCAAAATACAGCGACGGCGTTCCGCGCAAACGCAGGTCCGGCCCCAACAGGTGCGGCGAGTCGATGAACGTGTTGCGGTGCATAACGCCCAAGCGCAGCCATTCCGCGCGTTCCAACCCGGGAAGTTTTTGGAACGCTTCCTTTTGCGACGGCCAGGTGAGACGAGTTTGAAAACCGACCAAATTGAACGCCGTGCCCGCGACGTTTTCTTTGCGCAACTGCACGACCGCGTACGGCGTTTTTCCGGTGCGCGGATCGCGCAGTCCGACGGGCTTCATGGGTCCGAAGCGCAGCACGTCGTCGCCGCGATCGGCCATCTCTTCGATCGGAAGACAGCCTTCAAAATATTTTGCATCTTCGAACGCTTTGGTTTCGTGCCGCGGCAGCGTGCGCAAATCCGCGAGCAGTTGAAGATACTGCTCTTTCGTTAGGGGAATATTGAGGTAGTCGTCGCCGTCGCCTTTTTCGTATCGCGATTTGCGATACATGGGACGTTCGTCGATCGAATCGGCGGCGACGATCGGCGAGGCGGCATCGTAGTAGTGCAGCCTCGATTTGTCATGGTGAGGAATCGAACCACCCTGAGGCATCGAAGGGTCCACCCTCCCCAACACCCCATCAATCTCCCCCAAAAACTCCGTACTCGGCAGCGGCCCGCACGCAACGATCGCGGGACGGTCGAGCGGAATCGTCAGCACTTCTTCGCGATGCACCGCGATCAGCGGCTGCGATTCGATTCGTGCTTGTACGGCTTGCGAAAAGCGGTCGCGATCCACCGCCAAGGCGCCGCCGGCCGGCACCGCGGCATCGCGCGCCGACGCCATCACGAGCGAATCGAGAAGTTCCAGTTCCGCTTTCAACAAACCGACGGCATTCTCGAGCGCGGCGCCGCGAAATGAATTACTGCAGACCAGCTCGGCAAAATTTCCCGTGTGATGGGCGGGACCGCTTTTCTGCGGGCGCATTTCGTAGAGATCGACGGCAACGCCGCATAGCGCCGCTTGCCAAGCGGCCTCGCTTCCGGCAAGGCCCGCGCCGATAACGGTTAGACGCTTTGACAAGATCGGTGAACCTTCCGAAAGTTTAAGATGAAACGAGTTCGGGTTCGGCTTCCTGGGTCGCCAGTGCGCTCACGTCGTGTTCTTTGTTCGCACTGCATTCTAAAATCGTGTTGCCGCCGCGCCGCGTTTTGGCCACGACGTACGAACCGCATACCGGACACGGCTGCGGAACGACGCGATCCCAAGAGACGAAATCGCACTTCGGATAATTTGCGCACCCGTAGAACACGCGGCCTTTGCGGGATTTGCGCTCGACGATCATGCCGCCGTCTTTGGGACATTTCGCGCCCGTGTCTTTGAGAATCGGACGCGTCGTCTTGCACTCCGGATACCCCGTGCACGAGATAAAGCGCCCGAAGCGGCCCGTCTTGATGACCATCGGCCGGCCGCAGTTCGGACAAATTTCATCCGTCGGCTCGTCCTTGATCTCTAGCCGCGGCAGTTTCTTTTCCGCTTCGTCGAGTTCTTTGACGAACGGCCCGTAGAAGCGGTCCAGCAGCCGCACCCAATCTTCGCCGCCCTCGGCGACCTTATCCAAGTCGCCTTCCATTTGCGCCGTGAAATTGAGATCGACGATATCCGGAAAGTGCTCGGCCAGCAAATCGTTGACGGCGATCCCGATTTCGGTGGGTTGGAAACGGCGGTCGACTTGCGTGACGTAGCCGCGGGCTTGGATTGTCTCGACAATCGTGCTGTACGTCGACGGCCGGCCGATGCGGTTCTCTTCCAGCGCGCGCACCAGCGACGCTTCGGTATAGCGCGGCGGCGGCTCGGTGAAATGCTGCTTGGGCTCGAGTTTGTGCAGGTCCAAATCCTGATCGGCTTCGAGTTTGGGAAGGCGGCGCTTTGCCATATCGTCGCCTTCGGCGCCCGGCTGGGCAGCCGCGGCGGCGTCGTCGCGCCCTTCCTCGTAGATCTTGGTGAAACCGGCGAACTTCAGAACGCTGCCGGTGGCGCGGAACGTATACTGCTTGGCTGCGATATCCACGGTGGTTTGATCGAACACCGCCGCCGACATCTGCGAGGCCACGAAACGGTTCCAAATAAGCGTATACAGACGGAGTTCGTCACGCTTGAGCACATGCGCCATCTGCTCGGGCGTGCGGTGGACCGAGGTAGGCCGTATCGCTTCGTGCGCGTCCTGCGCGCCTTCCCGGACCCGGTGAGCGCGGCCGCCGTGAAACGCCTCGCCGTACGTCTCGACGATGTACTCGCGCGCATTTTCGCGAGCCTGATCGGAAATGCGCGTGGAGTCGGTGCGCATGTAGGTGATGAGACCGACGGTGCCCTCGGCACCTAAATCGACGCCCTCGTACAACGCCTGCGCGATCTGCATGGTACGGCGGACGCGCAATTTGAGCTTACGCGAGGCTTCTTGCTGCAGCGTCGAGGTGGTAAACGGGGCCGTGGCATTGCGTTTGACCTCGCGCTGTTTTATGGAAGCAACGCGATACTGCGCGCCTTCCAAATCGGCAAGGACCGCGTCGGCTTGCGCTTTGTTCTCCGGTACGAATTTCTCGCCCGAGCGCAGCAGCAGATCGGCGGGGAAGACCAGCGACGGTTCGCGCCGGGTGGCCAATTGCGCCGTAATGGTCCAATATTCGCGGGGTACGAACGCGGCGATTTCGCGTTCCCGATCGACGATGAGCCGAACCGCGACGGACTGCACGCGCCCGGCCGAAAGGCCGCCGCGCACTTTCGCCCACAGCAGCGGTGAGATTTTGTAGCCCACGAGACGGTCGAGAATCCGCCGCGCTTGCTGAGCGTTGACCCGATCGATATCGATGGGATGCGGATTTTTGAGCGCCGCCAGCGCCGCTTCTTTGGTGATCTCGTGCAGCTCGATGCGCTTAGGATCTTCCAGTTTCAGCAGCTCGGCCAAATGCCAGGCGATTGCCTCGCCTTCGCGATCGGGGTCGGTGGCCAGGTAGACATCGCTCGCGCCTTTGACCGCCGACTTGAGATCTTTGATGACCTCGCCCTTGCCTTTGATGGTCAGGTACTTCGGCGCAAACCCGTGCTCCACGTCCACGCCGAGCGTGCTCTTCGGAAGATCGCGAACGTGTCCGACCGATGCTTTGACCACGTACCTCGGCGGCAGAAACTTCTTTATCGTGCGTGCCTTGGTCGGCGATTCCACGATAATCACGGGCTTTTTCACGGGCCCTAGTATACCCCCGCGGTCAAGCCGGGGGCAAATTGAGGACAACGCGCGTGCGCGCGATACACCATTTGTGAAGTCTTCGTCAACAGCAAATACACCCTCGATTTGCAATTCTTGCGAAAATTACTTATGATGCGCACAAAGCGCTAAATTGCGCTGTCCACCATCTCGAGTTCGTCCCCGGGGACGAAGGGAGGAAGAATGGATTCCGACATGATGCAAAACGGCGGAACGATGGAAGAATCATCGGGACGTCGTGGCGGGCGCCGCAAAGGCGGCCGTAAGAAATCCGCGGGCCGTAAAGCCGCGGGCGGCCGCAAGAAATCGACGGGCGCACGCAAAGGCGGACGCAAGAAATCGACCGGTGCACGCAAAGGCGGACGTAAGAAATCGACCGGCGGACGCAAGAAAGGCGGACGCAAGAAATCGACGGGCGGACGCAAGAAGGGCGGACGCAAGAAAGCCGCGGGCGGTCGTAAGAAAGCCGGACGCAAAAAGGGCGGACGCAAGAAATCAGCAGCATCCGCAGGCGGACGCAAGAAGGCCGGACGCAAAAAGGGCGGCCGCAAAAAAGGCGGACGCAAAAAGAAAGCGGCGTAAAGCCGTAACCGGTTAAAAAAGAGCGGCGCACAATCGCCGCTCTTCTTCTTTTATTATTGCGGGGCTACGATTCGTGCAGCCCGTCTCGATGCTGCGTGCAGTCGCCGGGTTCCCATTCCCAGAGCTGATCGTCCTGCGATTTCATCGCGCCGCACCCGCAGTCCCAACGCAGAACCGAGAGCATTTTCCCGCTCTGCGAGGGATCCGGCCGCACGTTTTCTTCGGCCGGCTCTCCCAGGCGCGCGATGAGGTCGTGTTTTGAAAAATGGACGATCACGACGCGTGCAATCCCCCGGCGGCCCTCACAAGGACGGCTATTGCTCGCCGATCTTCTGATTGGCGTTCGTCAAGAGATAGATCTTGTCGGCGTGGCGGGCGCCGAGGGCTTTTTGATCGTAAATGATGCCGACGTACCGCCCGGGCTTAACGTCCTTCATCTGATACGTCGTCTTCCCGTCGGCGGAGAAAATCTGGTCGAACTTCGGCACCAAAAGGAAACTGAGTGCCTGATGGGACTTGGGATTGTACACCTTGATATTTTGCACGGACATGTGCTGAACGATGCCATAGAAGGTCGAAGCGGCGAATGCCGCATGCGGGGCCAGGAAAAGGCCCGCGGCAACGGCCGATGCGACGATGGTTCTCAACGTTTTCATGACCCGCAGTTACCCAAAACCGGCGGCCCTCTGTCACCGGCGGTCGAAAGGCCGTACAGCGCTCTAAGTCTACGCTAAGATAGCCCGGTTATGCTTCGGACATGCCCCATACCGATCTCCGGGCGCGTATTGTCGCGCTAGGCGGCGATATCGATTTCTCCTCGACGCCCATGCTGGCGCGGCTCTGTGCGTCTTTCTCCTCCTACGACGTGATCGTGCTGGACCTGCGTCACGTCGATTTCGCCGATACGACCTTTCTGCGGTTCTTGCTGCAATTAAAGAAACGCGCTCGCCCCGAGGTTCCGGATCCCGTGCGTCTGGTGGCGATGACCAAACGCCCGCGACGGCTCCTGGAAGTAACGGGACTAGCCTCGGCCTTTGCGTTTTACGATCGTCAAGAAGACGCGGTTCGCGACGCTTCCACGGTCGACGAATTCCCGATGCTGCTAGTTTCGTAGCATTTTCCACTATCGACCGATCAGGCTGGTCGACTGGGCGATCGCGCACAGGTTACCTTCTGCGTTTTCCAGACGGCACTCGGCAACCACGACGCGGTTACCGGCATGAATCGTCCGGCCGCGAACGGTAACCAGACCGGTATCTTCGCGAATTGCGCGGATGTACCGGACGCTTAGGTCCGTCGTCGCGACCGATTGCATATCGCCGGTCAATTCGGTAATCGACACCAGGCCGAGCACGATATCCAGCACCGTCGCGGCAAATCCGCCCTGAACCACGCGAAACGGATTTTCGTGACGTTCGTCCGGCGCGGCAGTTGCGACGACGGAACCGCGCTGGACATCAAGGATCTTCAAGTCGAAATGCCGCGCCATCGGCATAGGATCGTGTTTGGGAAGATTCTGCACGAAGGCTAAGCCGTCCAACGTAAACTCCTACGCAGCGCACGAGCTGCATTTCGTTTTCTACGAACGGCGGAGAATCTTGCGACGGTTACGTCTTGAAGCCGAAGAGGCCGCGTCCTTTGGGATCGGCCAGATACACCTTGTACGCGTGGCGCACGCCGAGCGATTGCGTGAAAATGACGTGAACGGGAGTTCCCGGCTTCAGATCTTTCGATTCCATCGTTTTACCGCTGGGCATCTCCACGAATTTCGGCCACGCTAAGAATGAGACGTCGGCAGGCGTCCCGTCGATGCAGTGAACGCGGACGTTCTCGAGCGATACGTGCCGCACGTATCCATGGCAGTCGCGATACTTACCGCCGGGCGGTCCATTACCGGGCCCCGTTGCGCACGTTGCAATCGGCGTGCCGATTGCGATCAGAACTGCAGCGGAAGCAAGAAGCGAGCGAACGGCAGCTGACATTCTGAATCCTTTCGTAAAAGCGTATCGAGGTTCTACCCGTTTGGGGAGTTTCCGGACGAAACCGTTAGCGTTCCGCGTCCTACCGGCGTCACATTGCCGCCGACTTCGATGCCATCGGCGCCGTCCTCGCCGTGCACGAGAATATGCAGCACGCTGCGCCGGCCCATCTTCACACCTTGCTCGCTGACGAACCGCGAGCCGCCGGCGCGCGGAGCAAGCCCGTACGTCATCATGAATCTTGCCAGCGGCCCGGTCGCGCTGCCCGTCGCGGGATCCTCGACGATCCCTAGTTCCGGTGAAAACATGCGCGAAAACGCACCGGTTTCCACCGGCGCAAACGGGAAAAGACAGACCGGCTCGTCGCAAGTTCGAGTCAACTCTTCAAACGCGGATACGTTCACGGAAACGCGGTCGACCAAGCCGCGACTCTTCAGCGGAACGAAGATCGTGGGATTTCCGGCGGAGAGCAGTTCACACGGGACGTCCGGAATCAGATCGGAGTCGCCAAGTGAGAGCGCCGCGGCGCAACGCTCGCGCGGAAACTCCGCAATTTTGCGGATCGGCGGCGTCGTCAACCAGAGAAGTTCGTCCCGTTCGTCGACGCGAACCCGTACTCGGCCGATGTTCTCGTCCAAAAACAGCGCCGGCGCATTGCGATCGACGATTCCCGATTCGCGCAGGACAAACGCCGTTCCGATCGTGGGGTGTCCGGCGAACGTCATTTCGTACGTAGGAGTAAAGATCCGGACGCGCGTCGCGCCTTCGACAGATTCCGCCGGGAAGACGAACGTCGTTTCGGATAAGTTCAGTTCGCGGGCGATGCGCTGCATGCGCGGTTTGTCAAGGCCGGAGGCATCCGGAAATACGGCAAGTGCATTGCCTTCAAGCGGCGTCGTCGTAAAGACGTCGACGAGATAGTAGGGATATTCCATGCCGCTTATTTCAGCGTTCCGCTATTCGTTGATTAGCCATATGGCTAATTTCACATACTGCCCGCGCAATGTCAATCCGCGAGCGCAGGGATGGCTATAAGCGTGAAAATGGGATCGGTTCCGGCGGCGGCTCGCCGTCACCGCCGATCTCGCGCTGCAGCCACAGCGTGTCGCGCCACGCTCCGAGCTTCCAGCCAATGCGGCGATAGATTCCCACCGGCGTAAAGCCGGCGGAACGGTGCAGACCTTCGCTGGCGTCGTTCGGATACGTCAAGCCCGCGCATACGCGCCGAAACCCCTGACGCGCCAAAATTTTAAAGAGCTCGTCATACAGCTGCTTGCCGAGACCGCGGCGCTGGTACCCACGATCGACGTAGACCGACACGTCCACGGCCCACCGGTAACCGGCGCGTTCGCGGTGGCGCTGCGCATAGGCGTACGCTATAACGCTATTCGATACCGACGCGACGAGCCACGGCGTAAACTCGAGCGTGCGCACGATTCGCTCGCGCATCTCGGTTTCGGTCGGCGGCTTCTCCTCGAACGAGATGACGGTCTCCGTCACGTAATACGAATAAATGCGAGCGATGTCGGCCGCATCTTCGGGGCGCGCAACTCGAATATCGACGTTCACAACAGCGGCCGCATTTCAGGCGGTACCACTATGCCGCCGGTTCCAAGTAATGCTCCGCGCGCTTGTTCAGTACGGATTTTAGCACCAAGAACGGGCGCTCGATCCAGAGATACATCGGCAATACCAGCACGGACGTCGCGACGTATGCCAGTGCCGCCGTCGCGAAAAAATACGGCCAGGGCGGCAACGGCGCAGTGAACTGCCGAACGTAGTCAACGACGAAAAAGTGAAACAGGTACACGCCGTATGAAAGCCGCTCGGCCCACATAACCGGCTTGCTTTCGAACAGCCGGTTCGGCAGCAGCGCGCAACCCGCAACGAGCACACCCGCGGCGCCGGCACCGCAAAAGACGTCGTTCATTACGATATACGGCACGAGATTGTTGAGTCCGTAATACAAGAACGGAAGCGCGAAGAGCAGTGCTGCGATTCCAAGAAGGGTTCGCCGTTCGCGCGGAGCCTTATACCATGCGATCGCGCCGAGTATTCCGCCACCGAAAGCGGTGAACATGGCGGGAAGTTGTTCGAAGATGATGACCTTCAGGGCGAAATCTTGCAAGGCTGCGTCCGCTGCAGACGCGTGGGCAAGGCGCCACACGATCGAAGCGGCAACGAGCACGACGACGGATGCTGCGAGCACGGCGAGCCGGCGCTTGCGATCGAAAAAGGCGACCGCTGCAAACAACACGGGAAGCAGCACGTAAAATTGCACGTCGGTTGCCATGGTCCACATCGGCGGGTCGATCGTAAGCGCCGACTCGTGATTGAAGACGAACGTAAAGGTCAGGTGCGAAATGACGTCGTGCGCATCGCCCGGATGGATGCCCGGGTTCGGCACGTTGAGCAGTACGAGCGTAATCACGGCGAACGCGTACAACGGATAAATTCGCAGGAAACGGTCGCGCGCGAATGCCGTCCAAGCCGGCAGCTTCCGCCCTTCCACAAATGCCGCGACGTACGGCAGAGCGAGCAAGAATCCGCTCAGTGCGAAAAAGCACGCAACTGCGAATGCACCCAGAATCGTCAAAAATGCGGGGCCTTGAACGTGTTTAACAGCAATGTCCGCAAGCCACACGTGGTAACACACGACGCAAAAAGTCGCCGCCGCTCGAAATGTACCGGCGAACGGCAATCTTTCACGCACCATCGGCGCGGGTTTCGAGCAGGTCGCTATCAGGCCTGCCCGGGCGGCTACGTCCCCTTCTGTCCGCCCACGTAACGGATAAACTTTACCAAAAACGCGGGCACTGTCGAGAACGCAGCAGCGTCACCGTATACCGCGTAAAGTTCCCCCGCGCTCATTTTGCGGTGATAGGAAATCGCGATGTTGGAGCCGTTTTGAAATTGGGGCACCGTATCGAGCATCGGCGGCGTACCGATTATCCGGCGCACTCCGACGCCAAACGACTCGTCGGGACCGCTTTGGAGATTGAACGAAACGCGCTCCAGCCATTGCGAATAGGTCGTCGAGAGCGTGCCTTGCTGCGTATTGTCGAGATCCAGTCCTAGCGTTCCCCGCGCGCCCAGACGGAGCGCTGCAACGCGCGTCCACGAATTCAGGCGGCCGGGCCCGAAGCGGCCGGTTTCGAATTGCACGAACGACTGCGTTGCCGCACCGTAGTTGTAGTACACGGCGACTCCCTGGCTCCCGGTGACGGGCGAGAACACGCCATCGTTCAAGCGCAAGTACGACGAGCCGGTCGAAGCGGCGATGCTCCAATTGTTTTTCGTCGTGGCTTGCGCAAGCAGATATTGATCGCTCTGGCTGAGCCCATCGCGATAGCCATGGTAGCGGTCGAGGTTGCCGCTGAGGTCGAACTCTTTGAATGAGGACGTCCCGCTGAGTCTCCACGTTTTGTTGGCTGCGACGTCGTATCCGGCGATGTCCGGATTGTTGACGTATCCGTCAACCGGATTATAATACGCGCCGATCTTTCGCAACGTTACGGAAAGCGCGCTGGTCGGTGTATACGCCGATGCGCCGGCTTCGTACCGCTGAGCACGATCGCCCGCGAGAACATTCGTACCGCTGTCGGTACCATACCGAATCCACTGCGCAAAGTTCTTCAAGTTATCGTGCGTGTACGAGGCTCCGAGCGTCACGTCGTTGAGGTTCGGCATACTGGTGCTTCCGCGCTGAGCGGTAAGACGATTTTCTTGATTTGGCGAAGTGTAATTCAGCACTTGGGCGGTATCGTCGCGATCGGTGCCGAGCGCATCGAATGCAGCGTAGCTGAACAATCCGCGCTGACCCTCAAGCGCAAAACCGTTCTGCGGCGTCGGTATGCCGGGCGTGTAGAGCTGCGAGCCCGGGCATTGCGGACAATACGGCGTCGTGTTGTAGAAATTCGCTCCCTGGGTGAAGAACGGACGCACTTCATTTACTTGCCGGACAAATGCGGTCGGCGCGATGCTTTGCTGATCCACTTCCACGTCCGAGAAATCGGGATGGATTGCGGCGACGAGCGACGTACCCGGAAGCACCGGGAACGAGATGTCCGCACCGCCGCGTGCCTTCACCCCGCCTGCGAAACTCGATCCGGCTTGCCCCAACGTGTATACGCCGGCGCGCGGCTTTGGGCGATGCGCCGCCAGAAGCGGCAAACCTTGCGCAGGCGCGGCGTAGTTTACGTCGTTGTGGTTTTGCTGCGGCGGTCCGTAGCTCCACACGATGTCGTCGTTGGTGGCTTGAACGACGCGCGCAAACTGCACGCGCCAAGCACCCGATCCGGTTCCATGCATTACCGCGAGCGGAATTTTCATCGTCACGACATAGCCGCCCGGCACGAGCTTTCCAACGGCGGACCAGTCCGGCTCGTAGACGTTGTTTTCACTCGAATACTGATACCGCGTGCCGATGGGCGTCGCGATGAACAGATAACGGAATCCGCTGGGGCCGTTCGGCCACAAGTCGATTTGAACCGAATCGTCCACGCAGCACCCGACGTTGTTGGTGTATTGCGAAACTCGAATCGGTGCGCGTTGATTGGCTTCGAAGGCAACGTACACAAAGCTGTCGTCGCTCATGACATAGGCAGTCGTCGCTTCGGGCGCTGCCGTATGCGTGCGCAGGTTGTAGTCCAGGGTCACGCGCGTCCCTCGGGTCCACTCGGGATCGCGAAGCGTCCCGTCGACGTGCGGTGCCGCTAGGGCTTTGGGTATGCGAAGGCCGATGGCTTGTGCAGCCGTACACGTGAGAACGGCGTATGCTGCACATGCAGTGAAGAGGAGCCCGGCGCGGCGATTCATGGCGCCAGAATAGTGCGGTCGACCGGCTTGGGCCACGAGTCTGGGGCGGAAGGGACGCAAGCGGTTGCGAGACGCCGGCACCGCGTGACGGCGCCGCTTTTCCCGCACGCCCGGAACGGATACACTTGTGTAATGAACCGCGCGGCGCGCTTGCGGAGCGATTTTGCGCTTTACGGCACCCTTTTCACGGTCATCGGGCTGCTGGACGGTGTACAGTCCTACGCCTCTGCCGGCGCCGCCGGCCATCCCGTCACGATGGGTTACGCCCTTGGAACCGGGCTATTGAATTGGTGGTCGTGCGGATTGCTCACGCCCATGTACATTTGGCTCGTACGACGGGTGCCGCTGGTGCGTCCGCACTTGCCCGCAAAAGTCTTACTGTATGCGGTCATTTTGGTGTTTTCAGTCGTTCCGAAATACGCGATCTGGATTCCGCTGGAAAACGCGATCTTCGGCACCCACTGGACGTTCGCGAAAACCGTGATCGACGAGGTGTTCGGGGTTTTTATCGGCCAGCTTTCATTCGTCGTACTTCTTTATGCGATGGAATACTACCGGATCGCGCGTGCGCGCGAGCTTCAGGCGACACAGCTGGAGGCGCAACTCTCGCACGCGCAGCTCGATGCGTTGCGCGCGCAGATCCATCCGCACTTTTTGTTCAATACACTCAACAGCATCAGCTCGCTCATGCAGCGCGACGTCTCCGCCGCGCAGCGAATGTTGGAACGGCTGAGCGATATGCTTCGCCTCACGCTGGCCAACGACGGCAGTCAAGAAGCCCGCTTGGATTCGGAGATCCGAATGCTCGAGGCGTATTTGGAGATCATGCGGGCGCGATTCGGCGATCGCCTGGCGGCGAACGTCGACGTCGATGCCGCGCTGCTCGGCGAGCGCGTGCCCAGTTTCGTGTTGCAGCCGCTGGTTGAAAACACGGTACGGCATGGACTGAACGAATCGTCGAAGACGACGAACGTGCGCATCACCGCGGCGGCGCAAGACGATATGCTGGTGCTGCGCGTCGCCGACAATGGGCGCGGCCTTCCACCGCGCGCCGAGTTCCGCGAGGGACTCGGATTATCGAATATCCGCAAGCGGCTCTTGCAACTCTACGGCGAGGCCGCAAGCCTGCAACTGCGCGATGTCGAGGGCGGCGGCACGGAAGTCACCGTGCGAATTCCCCGGCGCATCGGGCTCGCGGCTCCGGCATCCGCCGCTTCATAGAATGCGGACGCTTCGTGCCGGGATCGTTGACGATGAAGAGCCGGCACGCGCGCGCGTCCGGGATTTGCTGCAAGCGTTCGACGACGTGGACGTCGTCTTCGAAGCGTCGGAGGGGCGCGGCGCAGTCGAGCACATACGGCGCGAGCATCCGGCTTTGCTGTTTCTGGACATTCAAATGCCGGAACTCGACGGCTTCGGCGTGCTTGAAGCGCTGAGCGCCGACGAACGGCCTCGCGGCATCATTTTCGTCACGGCGTACGATGCGTATGCGATTCGCGCGTTTGACGTAAACGCGATCGATTATTTGCTGAAACCGTACTCGGCCGAGCGGTTCGGCAGTGCGCTCAATCGCGCACGAGAACGGCTTGCCGATCCCGCCTCCGCGCCGTACGACATCGAAGGGTTACTTCGGGCGGTGGCCGCCCGAAACGCCGGGGCCGAACGCCTTGCGGTGAAAACGCAAGAAGGCGTGCGTTTCATCGGTGCATCCGAAATCGATTGGCTGCAGGCCGACGGGAATTATACCGTCATTCACAGCGGAACTGCGACGCTGCGCACGCGTGAGGCGCTCACAGCTTTTGAGGAACGGTTGTCGCCTCACGGATTTATCCGCGTACATCGATCGGTCGTGATCAATGCCGACCGGATTTTCAGATTGGAACCGTGGACTCACGGCGAGTACGTAATCGTCTTGCGGAACGGAACTAAGCTGAATTCGAGCCGGGCGTATGCAGAACAGATTCGCAGGCTCATCGAGGGAGGGTGAACGCGAGCGTCTCGCTTGAGATTTCCTGGACTGTGGTCGACTTCGCGACGCGCTGCTTTATCTCGGCGAACTGCTTCATCTGCATTATCCAATGTGCCCACTCGAGAAATGCAAAACTGAGAACCGGACGCAGCCATGCGGGATCGGTTCGCCAATAGCCGCTTACGATCAGACGCGTTTTCTTGCCGGGAAGTTCCTTCAGCCAAAACGCCCATAATGATTCACTGCCGCGAATACGCGATCGAAGGCCGAGGAACCGCTGCGGTTCCAGGGCCGCAACTTCCCACGCCGTACGCTCGGGTTCGCTGACGTTCGGTCCGGAAAGATACTCGCCGGTTTTGACGTTCTGCCATTCCGGGTGCATCGTTTGCGCGCTGTGCCGTCCAAGGTTGTCGAGGTAATCCCAGCTGTACCAACCTGCGCGTCCGTAACCCATCTGGACGAGCCACGGCCAGACTTTCGCCGGCGGAGCATCGATCGTCGTCGCCATGGTTGCACCGCGCACGCCGGCCGGCACGAGATCCGCGCCCGGGAACGGCGCGTTCACTTCTTCATCGGTAGCGCCCCATCGCAGGATGCGCGGACGCACGAATGCGGCATATGCTGCCACCGAGAGGGCCACAGGGATAAGACTGTTACGCATGTTTTACCTCTTGCGTCGTGCCTTAACGGTACGCGGCCTGTGAGAAAAACGCGGGA
Source organism: Vulcanimicrobiaceae bacterium (assembly GCA_035938175.1). Lineage (GTDB taxonomy): Bacteria > Vulcanimicrobiota > Vulcanimicrobiia > Vulcanimicrobiales > Vulcanimicrobiaceae > DASRDE01. The sequence continues at coordinate 49,548 of DASZHD010000046.1, read as the reverse complement.
AACGAACGGGGGAGGTCTGACTCACTCCATCGCCGGAGCCCAACCCCCATTTCGAAGAGTTTCGGAAGTCCCATATTGAGCAGAGGCCAAACGTGTTACGATGGGAATGTCCACGCCCTTAGAGTCGAGGTGTCTCTAGTCGCCGACCTCTGTCATCGGACACCGCGCTTACGTTCTGCGCACCGATGTAAGGCGCACCGCGCTACGTGGCTTTAGAAAGCATTCGTATTAGGCATATTCCCCAGGGGCGCTGACGAACAGTACTGCGAGGTTAAACGTATGTGTCTCCGTCTGGTACTCATTACGACGACCGTTCTAGCGTGTGTTTTGTCTGCATGCGCAAGCTCTACTACGGTCTTTGCGCCGGAGCCCAGCACCCTCCGGTCAAGCCATCAGTTCAGCAACATCATCACGTCTGCCATCCCGCGCTATACTGCTACACTTTTGCCTACGTCCTTCACTCCGTCCGCGATGATGAGGGACGGCGACGTTGTTGGGTCGTCCGGTAATAATGGGGCGATCTATAAAGACGGGAAGGTGCAAATACTGCCGGCAAGTTCGGGCTGTACAACCGGCGCATCTGTCCTCGGCTCAAACTCGCACGGTGAGGCCGTTGGCTGGTGCGGCAGCAGCGTCGCACTGTATTGGGCGAACGGGCTTGTTAAAGTACTCGCGTCTCCACGACCTCAGGCCGGTCAACCGAATTTCTTTTCCATTGCTACAGGCATTAGCGAAGCCGGAGACATTTATGGCGTCGGTGGACCGAACAATGTCCCGAATCCGTACTTGGCTCGCTTTTACAAAGACGGAACCCCTGCGAAGATATTCGGACCCGAAACCGGCTTTCCGGGCGTCGATAGCGTCAACGCTTTGGGGCGTTATGCCTTTACCGAAGCAGAGTTCGGCTACATTGCGCGCGCCGCATTCACCGGACACGGTCAATCGGTTACGGCACTGCTGCCAAAGCGAAATACAACAGATGCCGTTTGGATAAACGATATGGGTATCGTAACTGGCGCAATATATCACGGCGACGGTATGGTTGGCGACTGGGCTGAAGGATATCTAGACAATAACGGCAGCCTTACCATAATCAAAGGCATGAATTCCACAAAAGACTTCATCACCCCGGTGGGTATTGACGACTCGAACCGAGTCATTGGCAATTATAGTTCCCCGAAATTAAGCCAATCAGTTTTCGGTTATTTCAACGGCACTCTCGTTCCTAATCTATCGAAGTATATTTCTCCATCGGGCAACTACAGCAACGCGTATCAAGGTGTGAGCTCGGATGGTGACTTCGTCGCATCGGGGCCAAACGGAAACTACTTGATTAAACCTGCCCAGTGAGTCGGTATCGGCTTCGGTTGGAATAAGCTGTGCTCCAGTGCGGACGAACTCAGCGACGGCCATTTCGTATTGCCAGTCAGAAGTCGCGTTCATAGTCGTTTCCCTGCTTTGATCGTCACGATGCAGCTTTGTCCAATACGCCTAGGTTTCCGTAAACTGTCGAAAGATCATCAATCCGCGCACACGCTGCACGAAATTCCTCTTCGGCGATGGCCCCGAGCGTCACGCGTTCGTATATCAGCGTACCAATACGCGCCAGCGCGACGCATGCCTCGACCAGTTCGCGGTTGACGGCGGCAACGTCGACCTCGTCGAGCGTGGCAATCGCATACGGATCGGCGTGCATCAGCATACTCTGGCGGCGATAGGCTTCGGGGTCGTGCGTATCCAGCACGTCGAGCATCATGTCGGTGAACGTAATCTGGTGAAACGGCACGAGACCCGCTTCTTCTCGCGCGTGCGGGCTGAGTTTGGGCAGGCAGCGCTCTTCGCGACGCAGCCGATCGCCCATGATACGCTTGTCTTTGTTCGAGAGGATCGCATCGTTGTAGCGCAGATTGCTGCGCAGGAACTGCAGGCGGAGCGCCCACTGCGCGTAGTCGGGATGCGCGGCGCAGTATTCGGCACGCACCATGTACTCGAAACAGAGCCGGCCCATCATGTACGGTGCGATACGTCCGCCGTGACTGAGCAGCATCGACACACCGGTGACGGCTGACGCGGCTGCGTCATACACGTGCCCCAGCATCGCGCTCACGCACTCTTGTTCGGTTCGCGGTTCGCCGGCGAAGAGTTGCGCGCGGCATCGCCCGACGGCTCGGAGCAGATCGCCGATTGCCGTAATGACGCGATAATCCGCACGGTCAGAGACCGGTAAGCCGCAGATTCGCTCGCTGCGCGGTTTGCGCTTCTGGCGAGGCTTCAGTTTCTTGGGCATGACGCTGCCAAAGTCAAAGCGCGAACGTTCAGGGGCGCGGCAAATACAAAATTCCCGAAGATTGAAGGCATCCTCGATCTCCCTCAGTTTTGGCTTTGTTCGAATCGCCCACGGTATATTCCGTGCTCCGAAGGTCCCGGCAATCCACGCAGTAATCGTGGCCTCTGCTGATGCGCGCACAGTGCCGGCAGATGAAATGCGGCCGATCGGCGCCGAACGCTTTGACGAGCAGTTTTCCGGCCAACCAAAGCGTTAGGCCAACGATCAAGAGTGTCATAGGGCGAGCCTACCGTGCGCGCGTGCCGTAGGCTTGGCGCGAGCGCGAGTTCAATACCCGCACATGGCAAAGAAGATCTCGGGCAAAGGCCGGCCATCGGGGGAGCCGAGCACGGCGACGGAGCGCAAAATCCGCATTCTGCTGGAACTGGTGCGCAACAAATTTATCCGGCTCGAGCGCATGTGCGAAGAATACGGGACATCGGAACGCACGGTTCTGCGCGACCTTCAGGAATTGCGGAAAATCGGCGAGCGCGCCGGCTTTCGCATTGCCGAGAAGAGCGAACACGACCGCGTGCGCCTGCTGGATTTCGACCAGCGCCCGACCGGGATCGACAAGAGCAGCCGCGCGCTGCAGACGCTGATTCGCGACGCCGGGCGCGCATTGGGAGCACCGGTGGAGGCGCAGTTGCAGTCGATCCAGGCCGACGAGCCGCGCGAGGAACGCCGGTTCCTGCATTTTCTGCAGCCCGCGCTGCGCGAGGGAACGCACGTGGCCGAGGCCTTCGACGAGCTGCAGGCGGCATGGGCGAACAACGCGCGCGTAACATTCCGTTACTCGGGCAAAGAGCGGCGCGTCGAGCCGGGATGCGCGGTGATGCGTTCGGGACGCTACTATTTGCTCGCTCGCGATGCGGGCGGCACGCGCGACTGGAAATACTACGCGTTGGACGCGATCCAGGGTGCGATAAAACGAGCCGGATCATTTTCGCCGCAGCCGATTCCGCAGAAGTATTTGAACGACGACGTGCTCGGCTTCATTCAGGGCAAGAGCGAGCAGCGCGTCTCGGTGTGGCTATCGCCGGCGATTGCGCCTTCGGCCACGTCGCGCGAATGGCAGCGGGCGCAGGAAACGCAGTTGCACGACGACGGCTCCGCCACGATGACGTTTACCGTTAGCGACGTCGGCGAGGTGGTGCGGTGGGCTTTTGGCTTTGGCGCGGACGCGAAGGTGTGTGCGCCGCCTCAGGCGGTTGAGCACGCGCGAGCGATCGCGGAGAAGATTTGCGCGGAGTACCGTTAGTCCGCTTTCCGGCGCTCCTTTGATTCGGCGCCGAGCGCGGGCCGCTGGAACGCCACCTCCAGTTGCTGCAGCGCAGTATCGCCCGTTGCGATGCGGACGAGTTCGGGATAGTACTGCTCGCAAACCGAGTGCACGAGACCGACAAGACCGCTAAACGCGCTTGCGTCCACATGTTCTTGGCGGTACTCCACGTCGAGATGCAGCGCTTGCTCGTGCTTGCTAAATTTTCCGACGCTGATGACGTCGTTGAGTTCGAGCATCCGCTCCAGGAGTCCGGAGCGCGTCGGGCCTTTGTCGGGTAACTCCATAACATACGTGCTCATTGCGAGCCACCCACCGCAAAGGTTCGCGCGAATATGCCAGTCGCGCAGTCTACCGCTGAACGGCATCACGAAGCCGGATTCGCCAAAGCGATGCGCCATGAAGCCACCGGCATTGATAAGCGCTTTGAGCGCCCGCCGGTTGCGGGCATTGTCTTCTTCCATGAGGATATTTTGGCATGCGGTGGTGTCAGAGGGTTGGCGGCGGGAGGTTACACCGGACGTGCCGCGCGGTGAAACCATGCAAAATCGCGTTTTTCGGTGCGTCCGACTACGTCGCGATTCGACGAGGGCGTTTGTAAGATATTCGAAGCCGGCCGCACTCGTTGGCGCGCGCAGTAGACGTTACACTTCAGCGCGAGCCCCTTCGTAACCAGCAGCAGTGCGCGGCGTCTTTGGTGAGGGCGGAATGGCCTTGGCGGCCAGCGTCCATAACCGCTGCTGCGGAGTTGCCATGCAAATCGCCTGATGCGGCGGTATGTTCTGCGAGCGTGCAGTCCACTACTGGAAATAGCGGGCATCGCCACTGTGTAACAATGAGTCACAAGTGTCATGCGCAGTACACTACGCGACCCATGGACCTGGGAGACACCGATGAATGGCGAATCCGTGTCACCACAGGTTTATGGCTCACTCCTACTAATGGATGCAGGCCTGATGGGCAACCAGCAACACGCCGTTACAACCCTGGGCCGTGACATCGACGTTCTATCGCGAGTCGTCGTATACTCTCCGACCATCACACGGATACCGAGCGGCATCCTCGGAATAGTCTCGTATGCCCAAAGGGACGATTATCGCTGCCCGAGTGTCACACGGTTGGCGGAAGCAAAGAGTAGGATACGATGAGTCCGACAAATAGCGTGGGTGAAAGGAGCATCTTCTGCAGCGGGCCGATGGTCGACTGATCTTTTCAGCGACGGACCTCAACAATTTTCTGGAGTGTCCCCACCTCAGCGAGCTTCAGCGTCAGGTCGCATTGGGTGGATTGACGGCGCCACCATCCGATCCGACGTCGGACCTGCTAGGACGCAAAGGCGAAGAACACGAGCAACGATTCTTGGATCGGCTCAAGCGCAGCGACGCCTCGGTGCACGAGTTCCCTGCCCGTCTTGCGGATCGATCCATCAACGGTCTGATCGCGGCCGATCAAGCTACACGCCGAGCGATGGAAGGCGGCGTTTCCTATATCTATCAGCCCACTTTCTTTGACGGTGCATTTCTCGGGCGCGCTGATTTTCTTCGACGAATTCAAGATGAACGGACCCCCTCGGGTTTCAGCTACGAAGTCATCGACACGAAGCTCGCGCGCTCAGCGAAGGCGTATTTCCTTATTCAACTCTGCTCGTACAGCGAGCACCTCAGCCGCCTCCAAGACGGGCTTCTTCCCAGACACATGATGGTCGCGCTCGGAAGCGGTGAGGAGCGGTCCTTTGCCATACACGACTATTTGGCGTATTACCGTCATCTACGGAAATGGTTCTTGCAGAATATCGAAGTCCTCCAAGCCTATCCGGACAAGGTTGAGCACTGCTTACTCTGTGAGTGGGACCCGGTTTGTGACCAACGACGACGCAAGGACGACCATCTCAGCCTTGTCGCCTGGATGCGCCGCGATCAGATCGCCAAACTCAATGCCGATGGAATCACGACGGTTGCGCAGCTCGCCAATGCCAATGGAACACGACCAACCGGCTTCAATCCAGGCACCTTTGATAACTTGGCGCAGCAAGCCCAACTACAAGTGCTGCAACGCAAGTCCATCGAGGCCGGCGTAACCGGAAAAGATGCGTACCATTTCAGGATCCTTCCGAGCGATCCAAAGCGCGGGTTCTCGCTCCTTCCAGAGCGCGACGAGGGCGATCTCTACTTTGATATGGAGGGGGACCCCTACTACGCACCCGAGACCGGCCTGGAGTATTTGTTCGGCGTCTACATGCCGGCAGAGGATCGGTACGTCGCCTATTGGGCGCATTCGCTCGTCGAGCAGAGAGGGGCAGTAACCGACTTTCTTGCCTTCGTCATGGAATGGCGCGAGAAATATCCCAATATGCATGTCTATCACTATGCGAGCTACGAAAAGACGGCCTTAGGCCGTCTTACGACTCGTTACAACACGCTCGTTGACGAATTCGACGACCTTCTGCGCGCTCAGGTCTTTGTGGATCTCTATACGGTAGTGCGCCAAGGCCTTCGCATCTCACAAGAGAGCTACTCGATCAAGAAGTTGGAGCCATTCTACGACTTCCATCGTACGGCAGACCTTAAGCGCGGCGATGACTCGATTCTCTTGTTCGAAGAGTGGCTAGACCGCCGAGACGCTTCGATCCTAGAGATGATCCGACACTACAACGATGAGGATTGCCGCTCGACATTTCACCTCCACAATTGGCTTCTCGAACGACGCGAACAATTGCAGCGTGACCAAAAAATCGATCTTCCCTGGTTCGTACCCGACGCCTCTAAGCCGCCGAGCGAGGAAAAACGCGCAGAGAATGCCGCGACGCGCGAGCTTCGCGAGCAGATTCTGGCTGGACTAGAACCGCCTGCCGATCTCGCTGCTCTGGGGGCGCTATCAGATGACGAACGACTTCGCTGGTATCTTGCAAACCTAATCGACTACCATCGCAGCGAAGCGAAGCCATCGTGGTGGGAGTACTTCCATCGCTGTCGCAACGCCGACGAACTCGCGGAATTTGATCACGAATGTATCGGCGAACTCAACTGGTGCCCGGAAATTGAACCCATCAAGGTGGCCGGCAAACGTAAGTTGACGTACACGTTTTCTTTTCCGGAACAACAGCACGGCATCGTCGTCGGGTCCCACGTTCACGATCCAGATACCATGAAGAGCGCCGGGGAGCTCGTCAGTCTCGATGATGAGACTCGGACACTCCAACTTCGCCGGTGGCCGCAAGAGGATCATGCAGCGCTACGCGCCCTGGTTCCCAAACCGTTTGACGGCGGTCCCCAACGCCAGGCTCTCGCCGATATCGCACGGCTCTATATCGACGGTAGACTCCAAAACGAGCACCCAGCAATCGTGGATATGCTGCTTATGGCATTTCCTCGGATGAAGGGCCACCAGCCAGGCACTACCATTCAGCCGGCGCACGTCGATGGGCAATCCCTCGCGAAGGCAGTTCTCGAACTCGATTCCAGCTATCTCGTCGTACAAGGACCGCCCGGAACTGGGAAGAGTACGACGGGCGGTCGCGCGATCGTAGAGCTCTTGAAAGCCGGTAAGCGTGTTGGCGTGCTGGCGCGCAGCCACAAGGCAGCGCACAACCTCGTAGCCGCCGTGGAAAAAGCGGCGGTCGAGGATTCACACGTTTTCCGGGGCGCACACAAATACACCGACGACGAGGATCAATACGTGTCGGCGCTCGGGGAAAGAGCGTTAGTCGTTAATCAAAAGAAGTCAGACGATGCTCTCAAGGAGCAGTATGAACTGGTTTCGGGTACGCCCTGGCTTTTCGCATTGGGCAATGCGGCGAACGCCTTCGATGTGTTGATAATCGACGAGGCCGGTCAACTTCCTATCGCCGACGCGATCGCCTGCGCACGGGCCGCGAGAAGTGTCGTGCTACTCGGTGACCCTCTCCAGCTTGCACAAGTCTCACAAGGAAAGCATCCGCCAGGCATCAGCCGGTCCATTCTTCAGCATCTCTTGGGCGATCATGCGACTATTCCTGAAGACCGCGGCATCTTTTTGCTGCACTCCTGGCGGATGCATCCGTCGATTTGCGGCTTCATCTCTGACGCAGTCTATGAAGGCCGTCTTAGGCCGGCCGAGGGGAACGAGATTAATGCAGTTACTTCGCCCGGTCTTGCGGGAAGTGGGCTGCGTTGGAGACCGATCGATCACGAAGGCAACCGCCGGTCCTCTGTCGAGGAAGCCGCAGCGATCGTAAGAGAGGTGAGGCTGCTCATGCGCGGCACCTACAAAACGCGTACCGAATCCGGGCGCCCAATTACCGAGTCAAGCATTCTCATCGTGTCGCCCTACAACGCACAGCGCGTCTTAATCAAGCAGCGCCTTCGAGCGGCAGGCTTCGGACATATCGCGGTCGGCACGGTCGACAAATTCCAGGGGCTTCAGGCCCCAATTGTGCTGTACTCCATGGCGACGTCGAGCGGTGAAGATCTGCCGCGCAATATGGAATTTCTCTTCGAGAAGAACCGCTTCAACGTCGCCATCTCGCGCGCGCAATGTCTAAGCGTGCTCTTCTGCTCACCGCGTCTACTGCAAATTCGTTGCCGTACTCCCGAGCAGATGGCCCTCGTTAATCTTCTCTGTGCGTACGTGCAAGAGGCCGAAAAGAAGTGACCGTCTCGCTATGATCCAAAGAGACCAACATCGTTATCAGACCATTATACGTTGGCTGTTACTCACGAATCGCGGAGGTTGTAACAACGCTAACGAATCTTACCAAAACGCCATTGACGACTGCACTTTTGTTGACTGGCATGCTTGGCCAAGGCCGCGAGTCCTCCGCATGCCCGATCTTCCTACAGACCTGACCGTTCGTATCCGATGAGTTGGAAGTGTCAACGCGTTCGCTGTGCGCTGATGTCCCGGCGTTTGGACGACTCTCACACTAGTCGATACTGGAAAGAACACGGGCTGGGGCAAAGGCACACACCAGCCTCGGGAACAATTTACCGACGGTAGCCATCAGCGTAGGAGATCCCATCGCACGGAAGGTGGAATATTTTAAGGTCTGTCGATTTTGCGAGAAGGCCGACGACCCGAGCTTCGGTGAATTGGGACTTGCGCATGTGGTTTTCCTTTCGACGCTCACGCCCCAGATTCCACATATCAGCGGGGGCACTCATGGGGAGACGTCAGCCTGCAGCATCCCCATTCGACGCACACAAAAGCATTGGCGGACCTGATCGCGTCCGGCGGCGCGGATGACAGACTCCGCATCGCCGGTATTCGATGGCGAACTTTGCCGCTTGAGCCGACGTACGCGCCGATTCCGCTACGGAGACGCGTTCGTGATGATTTGGGGATCCTGATGAACGAAGTGGCAGCCATATCGGCTGATCTCGCCCACGCATGTCGTGCCTTCGGCGAACGTTTTCTCGTTGTGGTAAACGGCATAATGATGCCGCTCAGAGGACTCCGTATTAGCTCAGCCACACACAAACTACTTGAACTTAAACGCGTTGCTAGTTAATTTGCTCGCATCATCTGATACTAATAGCTGTACGGGCTGCGCGTTAACGCCCATCGTGCGGAAAGCGGTTTCTGCGCGCATTCATGAATAAATCGATGGCCGTTGCTATCGCGATAGACCTGGTTCCGAGCCACCCAGAGCGACTAATCCTTAAGTCAGTGGCCTTATGAACGATGAGCGCTCTAGGCCCTATTAGTGGCAAAGGATTCTTCGCGCGCGATAGCTAGCTGCGAAAGCATTAGACGCAGATCTCGCTCCGGTTCGTTGGGACGAATGGTGGTTTGCAATAGGGATATCCGTGAGTCCCACGCGCCAATTAGCTTGGGGCTTTCATAATCCTCGCCAATGAATATCAGGACTCCAAGGTTCGCACCGGCACCTACACAGTGGCTAAATATCTGATATACATCGTCCCGTGACGCCGACACCACGATCTTATCTTTTACATCCATCAAGGCAATAAGCCTAGATCTATCATAGATAACGATATCTGGTTCCCCCAGACTGATGGGATTCTGCAAGAAAGGCTGCTTATGCACGTTACCATCCAACACGCGATGGGATGAGAGTGAACGAGCTACTATTCTGCGCACCGCATTTTCTATTACTTTCGCCATGTCGAAGAACATGGCGCGATCAAGTTGGATGATCGGTACCGAGAGAGAACTGTCGGCACCGCCCAGCAAAATTATCTTTACGATCTTAAAAAGATCGCGTATGTACGGTGCGGATGCTTTTTGAGCTTCATCGCATGCGTCCAGCAAAAGGTTCAGCGACGTAGGCATCGCGATCGGCAACAGCCGGCTTAGAGATCGCAGCTCTATGATGCGAGAATCTTGGTTGTCATGATTCAGTAACTGCTGCTCAGCCAAGAGAAGCGCCTGACGCAGCGCACTATGAGCCAGCGTCGGGGGGGACAGGGTCCGTCGCCGCGTAACGACAACGTTGCTCCGCCCGCGGGCTCGAAGCCGTATTGTAGCCGGAGTAATTATCTTTCCTCTCGCGAACCGGCTAGCTTCATCCACCGCAGTGTAGCGATTCAGCCGCCCAATGCTGAAATAGCTTTGAGCCGCTGAAATGAATGCTTCAATGAAAGACCGGCCGGTACTACCGAGCGAAAGCTGCTCGAGTACTCCATTGACCGCCTTTGCATCTAACGCGTCAAGCTCTTTGATAAGCGGGTCGTAGCTGCAGGAAAGTCGCGGTTCAACTATGATCTTTTTGTCGTTGATGTCACATCGACCCACATAGCTGAATGCCCGCAAAGCGATGCCACGCCGATCGCGTACAACCTGCAACACATTTTGCGAAGATAATAGCCCGAACGCGCCATCGGAAATAAAAGTTAATGCGTCGGCAGTCGATATATCGCGCCGTCCCCACTCCCGCATCTGCAACACAGCTTTAGGCAATTCTTGGTCATGCATTTTTACGCCACGGATAAGCGGCAGTGATATCGGCGGCATACGGATGATCTTCCCACGGCCCATGCAAGAACCGGCTGATACGTTGCTCCCAAAGGTCTTGTAGGTCGTTAACGCCACGAACGTCCGCGTAAATTCCATGCCCAAAGGGCATTCTAAAAGCCCACCGAGGGTCAGCCTTCTGCACCAGCATGACGGAAGCTGCTTTCGTGGCGGTTTCGTCATCGACGCCATTAAACTTCAGTATCTCAAACGCAAGATCGTACGACGGCAAAAAGTCTATGATGCGTAGCCGGCGCAGCAGTGCTGCGTCCACCTCAAGGGCCGAACGATCCGTGGGGTTATAGGTCGCAAGCACTATAACGTTGGGCGCCAACCGAAACTTTTTACCGCTGTACGGAAGCGTCACGAAGCGGTCGCGATACTCAATGTACGTCAGGAGCTCGCCTAACACCGCGCTGAGATCGGCGCGAGTTAGCTCTTCAATGACAAGTACGTACGTATTGCTAAGGTCTTGTGCAGCCTTTTCATTTAGCCTTAGAAGCAACCCGCTCTTCGGCTCGCCTTCAAAGGTAATGCCTTCTACAAATTCCTCATACGCGTATGCGGCATGAAACTGCACAACTTCTACCCGGCTCCGGTCGCCCGCTATAGCGATTGCCGCTCGCTCGGAAACGTACGTCTTCCCGGTACCTGGTACGCCAGCGAGAGCGATAATTGCAGTGGACCCATGCTCTTTCGCGATTGCGACAACCCGATCAATTTGAGATTGCGCCTGCGGGCCGGCCGGTTGCTCCAGGAACGAGACCAGCGATCGCAACCTTGCATCTTTGTAAGTCCATACTTGTCGGCGATCGCCTGGACTCGGATCACGAACGAAGATCCGTTTGCCGTTTAGAATGGGGTCGAATGGTGGCTCAGGTGCAATTCCGAACACCTCATAAGAGAGTACACCGCCGCGCCGTACAAATACAAGCGCGTCGTGTTCTTGTAGAGCAGCGCGAAGATCGTGCATATCGTTTTCGTATGCGATCATCAACCCGGGGTTCTGGGTCTCGTTGCGGTTCCTTGTACGACGTATCTGACATGTGCCTAAATCCCAACCAGGTTCCTCGCTCTTCGGTTGGCCAAAACGCTCCGTCAGCCCGGTTACGTTTTCGCGCCGCCAACGAATCGGTACGGCGGTTCGTCGCTCAGGGTATCTCTCGCTGAATGCGAGAGCTGGGAAGAAATCGCGAACCTTGTTCGGGGAAGTATTTGCGCCGTCTGTTATCTCGATGGATGTAGCGTGACTCCTATCCGTGGTCTTGCGGGAAGCCACGACATCCGTGTTTGTGAGCTGAAGCCATAGAATTTCGCGAACGTCATCCCATTTGAAGGTTTCATCTTCTACATTGGAATTTGCCGCCCGTAACCGAGCAAGGGCGATGTCGAAGCCGGCGCTTGTCTCTACAACGTCCATCGTACTATGAGCAATTCCAAGCTAGTCATTGGCGAGCAGCCATTCAAGCACAGATTGCGCTACGGGGACCGCTACGGCGTTCCCGATAAGTCGATAGGCCGTTGTATTTGATATTCCCTCGAATGCGCGTAGGAAATCGTCTTGAAACCCTTGGAGTCGCAAGCCTTCAAGCGGCGTTATACGGCGCACTGGCTCGCCGTGCCTGTAATCACGGCCACCTCCCCAACCCGTTGGTTGTGGACCGAAGACGTAAGATTCGGAGTAGTAATTGTCTTGATTTGCACGATGCCACTTGCCCATCGTGGCGCATATCGGCCGGGCGATCACACGATCTATCTGCAAGTCACCTTGCCATCGCGTGTTCCGCTTGAAAACGGTGCGGCTAGTCATAGGCGGTACAATATGCTGGTCAGGCATAGTTTTTTCCAATAGATGCCACGTAGTGCGAAACCGGCCATGGCGCCGAGGAAGCCGATGCTTAAAGGGTAGTTTTCTAAAACGCTTATGAACGCAGGCAAAATACAGTCGCCTACGCTGTTGCGGAACACCGAAATCCGACGCACAAAGATCCAAAGGCTCCACGTGATAGCCGGCAGCAGTTAAAGCGGTCAAAACTGCCCGATACGTTCCGCCACTGTCAAAACTCGAGAGTTTTTGGACGTTCTCTAGCACGGCATACTTCGGTTGATACGTCTTTAGAATGTCCACGAGATGAAGGAACGTCCGCGCCCGAGGGTCATCCATCCCGCCCCTCCTCCCAATGTTCGCGAACGGTTGGCACGGAAAACCGGCCATTATCAAATCAACAGCGCCCAAGTCGCGACCCTCACGGTCTCCTATACCGATGTCGAATATATCGTTAAAAAAAATGCCGTGTTCACCGAATGAACGTTGATATACCAATTTGCATGCGGGATCAGAATCTACCGCTGCGCGCACCATAACGCCTTTGAGATTGCGCGAGCTACGGAGTGCCTCGTGAAACCCTCCGATTCCTGAGAATGCGTCGAATGCTCGCATTAACGATCAGTTTCCCCGAAAAGCGCAAGTAGCCCATGCGCAATGCGAGCAACCTCCCCCGCAACGATCGGGCTTACAGCATTCCCAATCTGCCGATACCACTCATTTGGACGACCCACAAAGAAGTATGAATCAGGGAAGCCCTGTATCCTCGCGGCCTCACGAGGTGTTAGGCCGCGCGCTTGAGTCGGATGAATATACATGTGGCAATCGTAGTACATATGCGCAGTGATCGTCTTACTCACGTCGGTCCACTTAAGTCGATAAAATTTATCGCGAAATAGATGCGCGCGATGCTTGTACGGCATTATATGTGCTATGCTATCCGCGTCAGATTTCTCTCCAGGGCGTAACAGCCGGTATATCTCTCGGTCACGGCCGTTCAAATACTTCGCCCGGTGATTAAAAAGAAATTGAGGATTTTTGCCGCCATTCAACATCTCGGTGTATTGCGACAACGTGCCGCCATGAAACGGCGCCACGGCAAAGCCCACCGTCTCGGAATCAGCTACTGTCGCATTACTCTGATAAGGTGCTCTCAACGCCGGGAGGTCACGTATGGCATCGCGCAGTGCTGTCTTTAGGAGCAGCCTCTGCTCGGAAAGTAACCTTAGAAATGTCGCCTCTACTTCGCTATGCTGAGCGCACGTTTTTGCTTTGACGCCAAAAATAAACGTACGGTTGCGGTTTTGCGGAACACCGACATCACTAGCATTAATTTCGCGCTGAAAGATGACATACCCGACCCGCTCGCCGAAGGACTTGATCACTTCTTCGCGTTGCCTTACGCCCGCAACATTCTCAATTACGAAGACTTTCGCTTGAGACGTCATAGTTGCGTGCAGGAAAACATCGATTAAGCGATCACGTTGATCGGATGCTGCGCGCTGTCGATTTGCCATGCTGAATGGCTGACAGGGTGGACCGCCTATGATTAGCGGCGCCAAGCCTCTAAGACTTGTGTCGTAAGCGACGTCTTCTATGTCAGCAAGTATGCCGTGACCGCCGGACGTCAGGCGATTAAAGTTATACGTCCTCACAGCCGATGGGTCGTGGTCAATTGAGAGCGCTGGCGTAAATCCAAGCGCCTCAAAACCTAAAGAAAACCCCCCTGCACCGCAAAAGAGGTCGATGAAAGGGACAGCGGGATGCTCATTGCTATTCGAGCGGCCCGTTTCGCAAAACTGGCGAATAGGACACGCGGCACACGAGATTTCAGCTTCTTTGCAAAAACGACGAGCTATTTGAGTTAACGCTCGTCCTATGGACCGGGGATGGCCCGGCCGACGAGTCATGCGAAAATAGACGCGTTCCGCATCGCGCGGATCATACGAACCATTGCCCCGTGTGGTCTGGCACGACCGGACGGCCTGTTCGATGATGCGATCTGCCTCAGCCCGATCGCCCAGCAGCGATAAGCCCGTCGCGTTAGATGGCACCTTCATATCCCAAGGCTAGCGCGGAAGTGTGCCATACGGCTGGCATGCCGCAAAGCATTTATGTTCAGCGTATTACGCTCTTGGATTGCTTCATGCTTGAGCGAAGGCGCCTTCATCGCCAGCTGTTATTACACCGATCCCATTCGTGCCGCCGAACACACTGAAATTCAGATGCGGTCCCTTCGACAGCGTTACGCGGTTCAACAACGATCCGTAAAACAGATCGCAGAGCACTCCCCGCGTGACGGTAGAAATACAATGTGAATTCCTCAGCCACGAACACGCCGCGATTCAGCGCCGCCTTACAAGTGGCGCCGAGCTGACGTAGTTCGGTAATCGCTACCATGCTCCTTGTGCGTGCCGCTCATAACGCAGGGCACCTGAGGTGCGCTTTATGAGCTACGGTTCTCGACGAAGGAGTTCTTCGATGATCCTATCGGCGCACGCAAATGGCCGCGAAGCGATCTCGCACTCCCACACGATCATAACTTTCCAACCTGATGCAGCAAGTAAAGCGAGGTCTCGTTGATCGCGGGCAACATTCTCTCTAAACTTTGCGTTCCAGAAGTCCGAATTCGTCCGAGGTGTCGTGCAAGCTCGGCAACCCGGATGGCGGTGCCAAAAACATCCATGCACGAATAGCGCAGTGCGCTGCCGAGCGAATACGATATCTGGACTGCCCGGAAGTGACCTAACGTGACACCGATAGCGCAACCCTCGCGCGTAAAGCGCCTTTCGGAGCATCAGCTCGGGTACGGTATTGCGACTTCGAATCCGCCGCATGTTTTCGGACCGGTTCATTGTACTATGCTGAAACGCATTTGATATACTTCTCGAAAAATAGCAACCCTACCGGGTCGCGAGCAAACCTCAGAGACGTTGACCTGCAAAGCGAGCGGCCGCCGAAAAACGACCGTGACTGCGCCAAATCCAAGCCACGAATGCCCATCATAGGATGAGCAACCGGAAGTTACCGGACGATGTGGCTGTAGAGCCGAGTAGTTGCCGCTGAAGCTGCGAGAACGGGACTGGTCGTCGCTCAAGACGGTTGCGAAAAGCATGTGAACAACACTACGTACTCGCAATTTGCATCATCCACCATTGACGCGACTTTGCACTTACTCGGAAGTCGGGCAAGTGACCGCCGCGCATTCCAAGCGCTTTACGAAACGTACCGGCTAATCGGGCATGCAAGAACTGGTGATTCGGAGTCGTTCGAACGCTTGTTGCATACAAGTAGGCCTTTGATACATCGTATCGGTCGGAAATATTTCCTTTCGGGTCTTGATTGGGGTGATCTGCTGCAACAGCACTCATCGTGTTCTATTGTGCTGTGCGCGCCTATTCACCCGAAAAGGGCGAAAGCACAGTATGGTCCGTAAGTGTAAAGGCGCGAGGACTACACTGTAAGACGAAATTATATTTCCACGCGTGCGGCTAGCCGATTGCGTACAAAGTAAGGGACAGTGTCAATCTCAAAATGCAGTAGGATAACTTAGAATCGCGAACGATTTGGCAGCTTCCCGTGCGCAAATCCCCGCTACCCGTGCAACAGAAAGGCGGCGGCGCTGCGCCAAGCCAAAAACGGCACCGCCGTGAGTGGAGGATGATGGACTCTTGGTTCGACACGCGCTGCCACGCAGCGCTGCTCACCCTGACGGTTTCTACGTCCGAGCATCGCAACGATAAAAGCAGAAGCCCCCGCATTGCGAGGGCTTCTGCTTCAATGGCTCCGGATGCTGGACTCGAACCAGCGACCCGCTGATTAACAGTCAGCTGCTCTACCAACTGAGCTAATCCGGAACGTCGGCGACCCGCGGATATTGGCCATCCCAAGCGGGCCTCCTCCGGTCTTTACCCGCCGCCTGACCGGAATTTTACCGAGCGCGGGGATCCCTGCGCGAAGCCGAATACCGCCGCACTCAGCACGGAAGGGGCACCTTTGCGACGCTCTGCGATTGCGCTTATCCTCACTTGCTTACTCACGGCATGCCACTCGGCAGCGCAGCAATCCACCGCCGGCGGCGGTGGGCTGACGATCGCCGAACCGCGCGAGCCGCGAACGCTCAACACGATCTTGGTGGAAGGGCCCGCTGCAACGACGCTGGACCCGCTGATCTACTCCTACCTGCTCGGCTATGACGAACGCGGAAATTTCGTGCCGGACCTCGCGTCGGTCGTTCCGTCACGCCGCAACGGCGGCGTCTCGCCCGATGGACTGTCGATCACCTATCATCTGCGAACGAACGCCAAGTGGCAAGACGGCGCGCCGGTGACGGCACGCGATGTAGTCTTTACGTATCGCGCAATCATGAACCGGCGGAATAACGTCTTATCGCGATACGGCTACGAACGCGTACAAAGCGTCACGGCCATCGATCCGTACACGGTCCGCGTTCGACTGCGCGCTCCGTACTCGCCGATTCTCAGTAATTTCTTCGCGCCGGATCAGAACTACGGAATATTGCCCGAGCACCTGCTGCGCAACTATGCCGATTTGAACGAAACCCCGTTTAATGCAATGCCCGTCGGCTCCGGGCCGTATCGCGTCACGCAGTGGGCGCGCGGCGATCACTTGACGCTGACGCGTAATGACGCCTATTTCCGGGGCAGACCCGCCATAGCGACGATCACGCTCAAATTCATCGCTAACTCGAACACGATTCTCAATCAGCTCCGCACGCGCGAAGTGCAAGCATATTTCTTTGCGGATCCGGTGCATATCTCCGAGTATGAATCGATCCCGCAAGTACAGGTCGTAAGGGCGCCGTTTGCCGGGTTCGGCGTTCTAATTTTCAATACGTCCGATCCCACCATGAAAAGTGCGGCGATTCGCCGCGCCGTCGTCCAAGCGCTGAACGTTCCGGTTCTCGTCCGCGACGCCACGAAAGGCACACAATCCGCCAAAGACGCGAACCGCGGGCTTTTCAGTTGGGCATACGATCCGTCGGCCACGCCGCCGCCGTACGATGTCGATCGTGCGCGTACCGCGCTCCAAGCCGCCGGCATTCGATCGCTGACGTTCATCTACGAGTCGGGCATTGCGACGTCCGCATCCGTCGCCGTACAAATCCAGCGCCAATTACAGGACGCGGGCGTCGAGGTTACGCTCCATGCGTACACACCGCAAATGTTTCGTGCTCCCGCCGTTGCGGGCGGCCCGTTTTTCGGCGGAAAATTTCAGCTGGCATTCATCGAGCTCTACAATACCGTCGATCCGAACACGCAGTGGGTTCTCTCGTGCGCGTACGCCCCACCGAACGGTTTTAACACGGCGCGCTTCTGCGATCCGGTCGTCGAGCGCGCCGAAGACGCGGATCTTAAAACGTACGACGCCAACTCGCGCAAGCGATTTGCATCGATCGTGCAGCATCGCCTCGCGGAGCAATCACCGCTGCTTGCGCTGTGGGCGAACAATCCAATCTACATCGTGCCAAAACAGTTGCACGATTTCCGGCCCTCGCCCACTTCACCATATGCCAACGTCTGGCAGTGGTCGCTATAGCGCGTTTGACAACCTTTACAACAAAGGGTACAATCACCGTCACTATGCGTTAGCAGCGTTCGTCTTCAACAACGAGTCCGGTCCTATCCGGAACGTTGAAGCGCGTATCGCAGCACGCAAGTGAGGTTTTTTAAGAACCCTCGCGCGCGCGGGGGTTCTTCGTTTTTACCGGCGGCCAAAGTGCAATTGGAGTAGTCCAATGGTTTCCCAAAGAGCTGCGCCGGGGATCTTTTCGTCCCGCAGCTTTCGACAATATTACGCCGGACAAACGCTCAGCTTGATTGGCGACGGCCTGCGCACGCTGGCCGTGCCGCTGCTAGTCTACCGGCTGACGGGTTCCGCG
Source organism: Vulcanimicrobiaceae bacterium (assembly GCA_035938175.1). Taxonomy (GTDB): domain Bacteria; phylum Vulcanimicrobiota; class Vulcanimicrobiia; order Vulcanimicrobiales; family Vulcanimicrobiaceae; genus DASRDE01. Next base: position 31,262 of record DASZHD010000046.1, on the reverse strand, counting down.
CTATCGACGGGCGTTTCGTACATCTGCGAAATCGCGCCGTTTGCAGTCTTCGGCTTAATCGGCGGTTCGCTGGCGGACCGTCTGGATCGCCGCACGCTGATGATCGGGACGGACGCGGTGCGCTGCGCGATCATGGCACTCTTTGCGCTGCTCTACGCGCGGCACGCGCTCACGATTCCGATGCTCTACGGCGGACTCGTGCTGCTCTCGATTTGCGCCGCCGTCTTCATGGGCGGTCAGGCATCCAGCATTCCGTTCCTCTTGGGCCGCGATCGCGGGACGCAAGCCGTGGCGGCGCTGGCGGCGGCGGAGAATACGTCGAACTTGATCACGCCCGTCGCCGGCGGCGCGTTATTCAGTATTTTCGGACCGTTCCCGGCGCTCGCGGCGAACGCGCTGACATATCTGCTCTCGCAGCTCTCGCTTGCGCGCATCCCGACGCTGGGTCCGCACGAAACGCACGGCGTTCCGTCGCTGCGTCACGTGACGCAGGACGTGCGGCTTGGGTTTTCGGTGCTGCTGGCCGATCGCGGACTGCGCGCCCAAACCTTCTTCAGCTTTGCGCTGAACACGATCGGTTTCGGCGCTTACGCGGTACTGATTCCGTTCTTAAAGGGCGGCTTTCACGCGACCGATGCGCAGGTGGGAATATTTCTGGGGATCTCGGCATGCGGAGCGGTGTGCGGCTCGCTAGTTGCCGGAAAGTTCGCCTCGCGTTGGCCGTTCGGATACGCGTTGTGCGTTGCGTATGCGATCGACGCGGTGCTGTTCTTGCCGGTAATCCTGACCAAGAACATGTGGATCGCGGGCGTCTTCTGGGCGATCGGCAATGCGTGCGCGCAGTTCGAAGTTGCGCAAATCGTGGGATTTCGGCTTCGCGTGATTCCCGAAGAGCTGGTCGGCCGCGTGTTCGGTGTGGTACGCCTGATCGTGTTGTTCGGCATTGCGCCCGGTGTGATCGCGTTCGGCACCATCGCGGACAAATGGGGCGCGCATCGCGCCATGGAAATCTCGGCGTTCGGGTACTTGGTGCTCGCGTTCGCCGCGATTGCCTCGCCCGCGATTCGGCAAGAGCGCCGCTAAACGACAACGGCCCTCCCATTCGGGAGAGCCGTTGCGTTTTTGCCGGTTACCGGACCGTTAGTACGGACGCGATGCCTGGCGGCGAACCATCAGCGGACGCGTGAGCGTGAGCTGAACCTGGTCGCCTTGGCTTACTTGAATGTTCGACTTCTTGTTGTAGCCGGTCAAGAAGCCGCCGACCGCACCGATTGCGCCGCCCGCACTCGTGTGGAAGATCGTCTTGCCGATGATGTTGCCGGCGATCATGCCGCCGATCGTCGTCAGGGCGACGTGTCCGCCGTTACGGTTTTGCTGTTTCGGGCCGCCGCTGGTCATTTCGGCGTTCAGGGGATACGTCGCGCCGTTCTGCAGTGTGACCGAGTCCCACGACAGATGCAGCTCGGGGTTGCGGCCTTGGCCGGCCTGTACCACTTTGATCACCGTGCCGTTGACCACGGCGTTTGCGAACGTCGGATCGTCATTCGGGAACGGCGTCACGACGCGGGCGGCGAAGTGCTCCCCCGCGTACGCGCTGCCGGAATTCAGCGTACTCTGGAATTGCACGTTGAGCGTCTGGCCTTGCGACAGCGTAACCGTCTGCGCGAGGGCCGCGATAGGCATCAGAAAAGCCGCGATCATCGCCAGCGCCGGGATTCTGCTTCTCAGGGTCATGCGTTCTCCTTAATCTTTCTTTGCGGAACCGTGGAGTCGGTCCCATGTTACCCACGTTTGTGAGCCTGCTGCTGTAGATAACGAAAAGGGGGTCCGATGCGTTGCACCGGGCCCCCTGCTTATGATGGTTGGTCCCTTCGATACCTCAGGGTCCTTCGATACCTCAGGATGACAAGCGGATACCTCGGGATGACACGCTGATACCTCGGGATGACGAAAGCTTACTTGGCGAAGCTCGGAACTTTCAGCGCGTCCAAGCCGGCGGCCGTGCGCAACGCCTCGACCTTATCCAAGCGTTCCCACGGCAAATCCAAATCCGGCCGTCCGAAGTGACCGTACGACGCGGTCTGACGGTAAATCGGACGGCGCAGATCCAGCCGCTCGATAATTGCGGCAGGCCGCAGGTCGAAGATTTTCTTGACGAGTTCCGCGATCTGTTCTTCCGGAAGTTTCGCGGTGCCGAATGTTTCCACGAGCACGCTCACCGGATGCGCGACGCCGATTGCATACGCAACCTGCACTTCGCACCGCTCCGCGAGTCCCGCGGCGACGACGTTCTTTGCGACGTGACGCGCCGCATACGCGGCCGAACGATCGACCTTAGTCGGATCCTTGCCCGAAAACGCGCCGCCGCCGTGCCGCGCCATGCCGCCGTAGGTGTCGGCAATGATCTTGCGGCCGGTCAATCCGGCGTCGCCCTTGGGACCGCCGATGACGAAGCGGCCGGTCGGGTTGACGTAAATGCGCGTACGCTCGTCGCGCAGCGATTCCGGAATCACGTGATTGATCACTTTTTCGGTGATCTCCGCGCGAATGGTTTCGAGCGGAATATCCGGATCGTGCTGCGTCGAAATGACGACAGCTTCCACGCGTACGGGCTTGTCGTTTTCATACTCGACCGTCACCTGCGACTTGCCGTCGGGCCGTAGGTACGGAATGTCTCCGTTCTTGCGGACCGCGGAAAGATGACGCGTGAGATTGTGCGCAAGGACGATCGGCAGCGGCATCAATTCTTCGGTGTCGCGGCACGCGTAGCCGAACATCATGCCCTGGTCGCCCGCGCCGATGCGTTCGTACTTGTCGTCGGGGTGTTCGCCGGCCTTGGCTTCCAGCGACTTGTCGACGCCCATCGCAATGTCGGGCGACTGCTCGTCGACCGAAACGCTGACGCCGCACGTCTCGGCATCGAAACCGACGGCGGACTTGGTATAGCCGATGTCTTTAATGACTTCGCGACAGATGCGCGGAATATCGACGTACGTCGTCGTCGTGATCTCGCCCGCGATGTGAATTTGCCCGGTGATGGCAAACGTCTCGCATGCCACGCGCCCGTTCGGATCGTCTTTGAGAATGGCGTCCAATACGGCGTCCGAAATTTGATCCGCGATCTTGTCGGGATGCCCTTCGGTAACGGATTCGCTGGTGAACAGTCTGCGGTAGGCCATGCGCGCTACGTTCCTTCGTTCCAAGACGCCATATACTTCACTTGCTCGGGCGTAAGCGTGTCGATCGAGACATCCATCGACGCGAGTTTGAGCTCCGCCACTTCTTCGTCGATGTGCTCGGGAACGTCGTAGACTTTTTTCTCGAGCGACTTGTGGTTCTGTGCCAGATGCGCCGCGGCCATTGCCTGGTTCGCAAACGACATATCCATCACCGCGGCGGGATGTCCCTCGGCAGCGGCCAGATTGATCAGGCGTCCGTCGGCAAGGATGCAGATTTTGCGGCCGTCATGCAGTTCGTATTGCTCCACGAACGCGCGCGGGCTGGTCTTGCCTTTGCTCAGCGTCTGCAGGGATTCCAGGTTCAACTCGTCGTTGAAATGCCCGGAGTTGCAGACGATCGCGCCGTCCTTCATCAATTTGAAATGATGCTCGTCGATGACGTGATAATTTCCGGTCACGGTCACGAACACGTCGCCGATCTTCGCGGCATCTTCGATCGGCATCACGCGATGGCCGTCCATCACGGCTTCCAATGCTTTGCGCGGGTCGACTTCGGTAACCACGACGTGCGCGCCCATCCCGGTCGCGCGCGAAGCGACGCCGCGGCCGCACCAGCCGTAGCCGACGACGACCACGGTCCGGCCGGCAAGCAACACGTTCGTCGCGCGGATGATGCCGTCGAGCGTCGACTGCCCGGTGCCGTACCGGTTGTCGAACATGTGCTTGGTCAGCGCGTTGTTCACGGCGATGACGGGATACGGCAGCACGCCGTCCTTCTGCATCGCCTTCAGCCGGATCACGCCGGTCGTGGTCTCTTCACATCCCCCGATCATGTCGTTCAGCAGCTCTTTGTGCTTGCCGTAGATCGTGTTGACCAGATCGCAGCCGTCGTCCATCGACATGTGCGGCTTGGTGGCGATTACCGCTTCGATGTGGCGGTAATACGTTTCGTGATCTTCGCCTTTGATGGCATACGTCGGAATGCCGTATTCGCACAGCGCAGCCGCGACGTCGTCTTGCGTAGAAAGCGGGTTGCTGGCGCACAGCGCAATTTCGGCGCCGCCGGCTTGCAGTGCGAGCATCAAGTTCGCGGTTTCGGTGGTCACGTGCAAACACGCGCCGATGCGCACGCCGCGCAGCGGCTGTTGCTCGGCGAACCGCTCGCGAATCTGCGCGAGCACCGGCATGTAGGCTGCAGCCCAGGCGATACGCGAACGGCCGGCCTCCGCCAACGAGCGATCTTTGACGTCGCCGCGCAAGGCGGTATCTTCGAGTACTGGCAACTCGTAGTTTCCTCTCTGGAACGTGGGGAGTGAACCTCGGCCTATTCTGCCATACCGGAGGGGCCCCCCGCTAGCGCAAGACTTGGAGCGTGCCCCTGGTAATCACCCTGGCGTGCTCACTCTTAACGACTATCTCACACAGCTGGCGTCCGAAGAACCCGCTCCCGGGGGCGGCAGCGCGGCAATGGTGGTCGCGGCAGCAGGCTGCAGCTTGGTCGCTATGGTCGCGCGAATTTGCGCGTCGAGTCCGAAGTACTCCGGCGTTCACGAGGCCGCCCGCCGGCTCGTTGCGGATGCCGACGGTTTACGCGAGCAGACGATGGTACTGCGAGCGCAGGACGAACGCGCATACGCCGCCGTCGTGGCAGCGCGCGGCGACAAAGCGGCAATGCAACGAGCGCTGCACGCGGCGGCTTCCGTTCCGCTGGAAGGCGCGCGAGCCGCTTTACGCGTTCTCGAACTCGCCGCGGTTGCGCTGAGCTTGCAGAATGCGAATTTGATCAGTGACGTCGGGTGCGCCGCCGAATTCGGCTATGCCGCACTCGAAGCGTGCGCGTACAACGTGCGGATCAATCACAAGTTCATGAAAGACGAAGACGCGATTCGAACGCAATCCGCCGAGCTCGACGAGTTGCGGCGTAAAGCGGCCGAAGCGTTGAAATCGCTGCGCGACTCGGTCAACGCCTCGCTGTCATGATCCCGGCGCCACCATAACGCGCGTAAATCCTTCGGGCTTCACCCACCGGCGCATCGCCGCGCGCACTTGATCCGGCGTCGTATGCAGCAGCGCGTTCCAGAAGGCGGCGTCTTCGGCGCTGCTGATGCCGCTCCGCGCCGCTTCCAAAATGTCCCCGGCGATGCCCTCGTAACTGTCCAGCGGTAAGACGCGTTCCGCCAGCAACAGGGCCTTCGCGCGTTGCAATTGCTCCGTCGGAATCAACGCGGTCTGCAAGCGGCGAATGTCCGCCACCGCCGCGGCTTGCGCGCGTTCGACGTTTTTCGGATCCGATGCAAAATCGATCGAGAACGTGGAGCTGGACAAGCCGATATCCATCTCGGAACTGACGTCATACACGTAGCCGTTCTTCTCGCGCAGATCCTGGAACAGCATCGACCCGGTGCCTTCGCCCGAAAGAATCGTGTCGGCGAGCTGCAGCGGAATGTAATCGGGATCGCCGCGATGGACGTTGATAATCTGCGTGAGCGTGACTTGCGATTGCGTGCTCGTGCTCGAAGTGACCGTCACCGACCGGCTCGCGTGCGACTTCAAGCGCGGGAAGATGAACGGCGGTCGTGGCCCGTGTGCGTGCCATTGGCCGAAATACCGTTCGACCGCCGCTTTCGCTTCGGCGGGAGAGACGTCGCCGACGATGGCGATCGTCGTCAAATCCGGCCGGTACGCAAACGCGTACCACTTTTTCACGTCCTGCAGCGTCACCGAAGCGACGGTCGCGGCCGTTGCGCGCCGGCGGCGCGGATCGCCGATGGGATACAGCGCGTTGGTTTGGGCGATTGCGGCCTGCGTCGAAGGCAGATGCTCCACCGCTGCGAGCGTCCGTTCGGTGTTGCCCTTCACCACTTCGAACGAGGCATCCGCGAACGCCGGATGCAGCATCCCGTCGGCGAGCAACTGCAGCGAACGGTCCAGATTCGCGCTTTGCGATTCCAGCCCGAACGACGATCCCAAGCTTACCGAGGACGCAATTGCATCCAGCTGCGCTTGGAACGCCGCTCGATCGTAGGTCGAGGTTCCCCATTGCAACAGCGTCGCGGTGATATCGCTCACGCCGTCTTTGCCTTTGGGCTCGTACAGCTGCGAACTCATCCGGATCGTTCCCTCGAGCGCAACGGTAGGCGCGAACGGCTCTCGCTGGACGGTGAGGCGCAGGCCGTTGGGAAGCGTGAACGCCGAAGCGGCGCCGTCCTCTGCCGGCACCGTGAGCGGCGCCGTAAAATAGGCTTTTGCCCACGGCGGCAGCGGTTCGTCTTTGTCTACCGGATATTGTACGTCTTCTTTGTTTGCGTTGGGATCCACGTGCGGCAGCGACGTCACCGACTTCGGCTGCAGCAGCATCGACACCGCATGCTTGGGATCGATGTACTGCCGGAAAACGCGATCCACGTCGGCCGGTGTGACGGCGGCGACTTTGCTGAGGATGTCGTCGGGAGAATCGTATCCGAGCGAGAGCGCGTTCGACCACCAGTCTGCAAGCCCGCTGATCGAGGATCGTTGGTATTGCTGCTGGCTGAGCATCCGCAGTTTCGCCGTTTCGATCAGATCGCTGGGAACGCCGCCGGTGCGGTACGTCTCCAACACGCCGTCGATGGCGCTTTGCGTACCCTCGGGCTGGGTCCCCGGTAGACCGAAGCCGACGACGATCATCGTGCCGACGTCCGAGTACGCACCCGCGACGGCGCCCGCACCCAGAATCTGACCTTTCGTCTGCAACTGTCCGAAACCGCCGCGCACGTTGTTGAGCACGAGCGAGAGAATTTGTCCCGCCATATAGTCCGGCGCACCCAGCGCAGGCATGCGGTACGTTTCGGCCACCACCGGCACCGGCAGTTCCGCAATCGTGTCGCGAAGCGTCGAGGCATCCAGCGCGCCGAACGCGTAGCTGTGATGCTGCGGCAACGGCACACTCGGTATGGGATCGAAATAGCGGTGAATTTGCGCAAGGATCTGCGTTGGATCGACGTAGCCGGTGACGATTAGCGTCGCGTTATTCGGGTGGTACCAGGTGTGGTAGAACTGCGCGATATCCGAAGCGCGCATCTTTTCAAAGCTTGCGACGGTTCCGACGCCGTCCTGCGCGTACGGCGTGTCGCCGAAAACCGCCCGGCGCATTTTGCCCAAAACCTTGGCGGTTGGCACGCTTTCATGAGCTCGAACCTCTTGTTCGATGGCGCCGCGCTCGGTATTCCAGTCCGACGCGAGCTCCCGTGCGCCGGTCATGCGATCCGCTTCCAAACGCAGCGCGAGCCCGACGTACATCGACGGAAGTTTGAAATAGTACTGCGTCGCGTAGTTGCCGGTGCCGGCGTTGTACTGCGCACCCGCCCGCGCCGTCATAATCGTGAACTGCCCGGGCGTGACGTCGTGCGTCCCGCGGAACATCATATGCTCGGTCGCGTGCGCGATGCCGGGCATCGTGTCGTCGTCGGATCCGACGCCGTACGAAATATTCGTGGTGGCAACCGGCGCAAGCCGATCGCGCACGATGACGACGCGCAAGCCGTTGGCGAGCGTTTCGCGGACGACGTTGCCGTCTTGTGCGGGCGCCGTTTGCGCCATCACACCCGAACTGGATAACAAAAAGCCGGCGAGTATACCGGCGGCGAGGCGCTTCACGCTTTGGGTCTCCTTGTGGGACGCTTGCTTCTCGGCTCGCCGCCCCTTGTCATGCTGCAGCATCGCTCGTCATGCTGAGGCATCGAAGCACCCTGAGGCAGCGAAGGGCCCCTCTCCCCTCGCAAGCATCTGAATTGAGCGCCTAAACACGGATGTGGGGTGAAGCGCTCAATTCAGTAGGCCAGCGTTTCGCACGGATGCGAAACGTCGGGCGCGGTTGCGAGGGGAGAGGGGCCCTTCGCTGCCTCAGGGTGCTTCGATGCCTCAGCATGACAATGCGGGGCCCTTCGATTCCTCAGGGTGCTTCGATACCTCAGCATGACAATGCGGGGCCCTTCGATTCCTCAGAGTGCTTCGATACCTCAGCATGACACGCGGCAGCATGACAAGCTACGCCACAAGATCCAGAAAAGGGCGAATGTCCGCCTCGTCGATCTCGACGCCGACGCCGCGTTTGTGATAGCGGATGTCGTGAAAATCCGAGCCGGCGGTCATCACCAAGCCGAGGCGGTGCGCGCGATCGCGAAAATGCTGAACTTGCATCGGCTCGTGCGTGGGATAAAAGACTTCTAATCCGCGCAAGCCGGCTTGCGCGAGCTCGTCGATGATGTCGTAATCTCGCAGGCGTCCGGGATGCGCGAGCACGGGTACGCCGCCGGCCTCTTTGATGATCGCGATGGCGTCGTGCGGGCGCATGTGCGTCGACGGAACGTATCCGGGCGTTCCGCGGCGCAAAAATTTCCGGAACGCCGTTTCGATGTCCGGCGCGATGCCGCGGCGGATTAGCGCCTTTCCGACGTGCGGCCGCCCGAGCGAAGCGCGTTCGTTGGCTTCGGCTTGCACGTGCGCCATCGAGATGTCGTGCCCCGCTTCGCGCAGCTGCGCGACGATTTTTCCGACGCGCGAACGGCGCGCCGCGCGGTTGCCAGCGAGCACTTCTTGCAGCGCCGCGTGCGACGTCGGCAAGCGGTAGCCGAGGATGTGCACCTCGCTGTCGGCGTGCGTCGTGTTTATCTCAATGCCGGTCACCACGCGCATTGAAGCCGGCACGTCGAACGTGCCGTACGCGCCGAGTGTGTCGTGATCGGTAATCGAGAACACGCGCACCCCGCGCTCGCGCATGAACTCGCACAGCGCCGCGGGTGTCAGCGTGCCGTCGCTCTCACAGGTGTGGGAGTGAAAATCGACGATCACGCCGCCTAACGTTCTATCATGCCATCCGGCGTTCTATCGCCAGCGAAATCCCGGTGCGTTCGTTTCCGTTGATTTCTACATCTATAAAGGAAGGGACGCAAACCAGATCGATGCCGCTCGTCTTCAAATAGCTTCGGGCTATTGCGACCGCTTTGATCGCTTGATTGATGGCGCCGGCGCCGACGGCCTGTAGTTCGGCTGAGTCGCGCTCCCGCAGTACGGCGGCAAGAGCGCCGGCCACGGAGTTGGGATTGCTCTTCGCGGAGACCTTGAGGACGCTTGTAGTGATGTGCTTTTCCGGATCCTGTATCATGCTATGCCTCGCTGGAAGATGCGCTTGATTTCCGTAGCGCGCCCGGACTCCACATCGATCCTAACAACAGCGGCGCAGAATTGTTTGGTTCCGGCCTTTTGCACACTGAAACGCTCCGAAAACCCGGTCGTGAACCGCTCGAGCACCGGACCGGCTTCCATACCGATCACCCCTTCGGTCGGGCCCGTCATCCCCACGTCGGTCAGATACGCCGTGCCGCCGGGCAAAATGTGTTCGTCTGCCGTTTGAACGTGCGTATGTGTACCGTAGATTACCGAGACGCGTCCGTCAAGGAACCGGCTTAATGCAACTTTTTCGCTCGTGGCCTCGGCGTGGACGTCGACCACGATCAGCTTCGTCTGGAGTGCCATATCGTCGACGGCGCCGTCCACCGCCCGGAACGGATCGTCCACCGGCGGCATGAACGTGCGCCCCATCACGTTGACGATCCCAACGGTCGAGCCGTTCGCCCGCGCATAGCCGTAGCCGCGCCCCGGCGCCGTGGGGGGATAGTTCACGGGCCGAATGATCCGGTCGCTCGTATCCAAATGCTGGCGGAACTCGCGTTTGTCCCAGATGTGGTTGCCGCTCGTGATGAAGTCGACCCCCGCTTCGAACATTTCTTGCGCGGTTTGCACGGTCAATCCAAAACCGCCGGCGGCGTTTTCGCCGTTGGCGATACAAAGGTCGACGTTATGCTGGTCGCGGGCGAGTGGAACGCATCGCTTGAGCGTCTCCCTGCCGGGCGAACCAACCACGTCGCCGATCAGCAGGAGTGTAATCGTGCTAGTTACCTGCGAGCCGAAGCCTTCGCTTTCTTCTGAGATTTCAAGAAGTAGACGAGAACCCGTTTCTCTTCGCGGAATCCGACGAGACTTTTCGATTGTTCCGGATCGCGCAGCGCTTCAATCGCCGCCTCGACCAGTTCGTCTTGCCACGCGGGATCTTCATCCGGATGCTCGTCGGCCGCGGGGTTGCGCACGAGCGCCGCGCCGAATCGATCGGCAAAGAGCCCCGTCAGCATCTCGAGCTCATCCTTAGAAAACGTCTCGAGGTCGCGCGTGACGTGCACGAAGCTCGTCGCGCGGTCGGATTCGCACTCCACGCTTACTTCGCCGTTCTCACCCGAGAGCGACAGAAAGGCGTGAACGTGCGACTCGATCTCCTCGACGATCGCGCGCTGCGTGGCGCGATCCAAGCGGTTTTGGACGGCGAACGAAAACCGGAGCGTGCCGTTACCCGGGGCGCTGCGCATCGACGCGATCTCCGGATAGCGCACCAATAGCGCGCAAACCAGACTCACGGTATCGCTATTTTCGACGGGCAACCGGGCACTCATGACGCGTCAGCTCTTTTCTCGGGGGTGGGCGCCCCATATTAGACGTGGGCGCAAGTGCACCCCTTGTCTCTCTATCACGCCTTTGGACCCGGCCGCGAGAGCCCGGGTTCCGGGGTTCGCGCGATTGGGCCCAAGGTCACTGGAGGGCCGTCGATTGGGGGAGCCGCGGCGCCCCCGCGGCACCTCTTTTTTCTGACAGGCCGCCGCTACGATCACGCTAGTATGCGTCGTACTGTGACCGTCGGCGCCGCCCTTGGCGCTATTCTGGCTTTGCTTACTGCGTGCGGCGGAGGCGGCGGAACCGGCCCGCCCGTCGGCGGGCCGTCTCCCAATCCTGGCGGAGGCCCGACGGGAAGTCCTTCGACGACCCCGTCGCCGGGCACGTCCGCCTCGCCGGCATCCAGTCCCACGCCGGCGCGATCGGCAAGCCCCGCGCCCACGGCAACGCCGGCGGTAACGCCGACGCCGCTTCCAACCGCCACACCGGTCGTCACGCCCACGCCGCTGCCGACGCCCACACCCACGCCCGGCGTAACACCGACGCCGAACGGCACGCTGACGGTTACAAACGGTCACGGTGAAGTCAACGGAACCGACGACCTGTTCACGCAGGGAATCGGAAAAGATCCGGGAGACGGAGACTATCCTGCGGGCGGACAGGGTCCGATAAACACGACGTTCGGACCGGACAACGTTCCGTGTCTTTCGAGTATGTACAGCGGACCGATACCGCCGGGATACCACGTGCACGCGTTCCTCGGTGTCTATTACAACGGTTCCGAAATCGCGGTGCCGGACGGCGTCGGGATCGCCGATCCGCAAGGCGACATCACGTATCAAGGCATCCCCAACTGGACGCAATATTCGTACAACTCGCAAAATCCGGGACAGCCGGGCTGCTTCTACGAGCTGCACACCCACGATCCAAGCGGCGCGATTCACGTCGAATCGTCAAACCCCAACGGCGTCTCGCAAGACGGGACGATCTATACGCTCGGCGATTTTCTGGCGCTGTGGGGCATTCCGGTCGGTCCGTCGCAGTTCGGCCCGTTCAATGGACCGATCACCGTGTACACGTCCGGCCAACAGGGGCGCGGCGGGCATTACGGCATGCCGGAGATACCGTCGAACCTGTATACCGTTTGGAACGGCGACATGCGGCAGATTCCGTTGTATTCGCACGAAGTGATTTGGGTGCTGATCGGGTCGGGCAATCCTACCGGAGCATCGCTCCCTAACGTTGCATTCTGGGACGAGTATTAGCGTCTTCGAATGCCCGGTAGTTGACACGAAAAGCGCTCCGGAAATGAACGGAGCGCTTTTTCATGGAAACCTACGACGCGAACGCGCCTGAATTCTCGCGGAGGCACTCCATGCACCCATCGTACGCTGCGGTTCTGCGCGCACTCGGCGCCGCCGCACTTCTCGCATTCATTCCAGCGCAGCGCGCCGATGCTATTCCGGTGTTTGCCAACGGGCAAGGCATTTCGTGCGAAACCTGTCACACGACGTTTCCGGGAATGACGCGCTACGGCATGATGGTCATGATGTCGAATTTTCAAATCCTGAACCGGCATCTGCAAGATCGCGCGCTCCCGATTTCAGCGCGCTTGTACATTCAATCGATCCTCGCAAACAAAGATCATCCGGGAAGCACGATGGTTTCCGACCTCTCGCTTCTGGGCGGCGGATTCTTGGGACGCAACTTTACGTGGTACGCCGAACAGCACGTCATCGATTCCGGCGTCATCGGGCAGACCGAACAGGTCTGGATATCCTGGAACGGCCTGCTGCACGGCACGAATTCGATCCAGGTCGGCAAATTTCACACCCCGTTTCCGTTTATGCCGGCCCACGCGTGGACGATTAGCCCGTATTTGCTCGCGGCTCAGACCACGGGCCAGAATCAGTTCAATCCCAATGACGCGCGGTGGGGCGCGGCCTTCAACGGCATGTCCAACGAGTTCATGTACAATGTGTCGTGGTTAACGGGCAGCGGCTCCACGGGCGACGCACTGGATTACAACCAGGCCAACAATCCGCGCGCGATCGACCTCAACGTGTCGTACGGGGGCATGTCCATTCCTTGGAGCGTCGGGCTCGTGGGCATGCGCGGATGGTCGCCGCTGAACGACCCGGCAAGCGGCGCGTTCTTGGGCACCCAGCCCTTCACGCGCGAAGGCGTCTATTTCGCTTACCAAACCGACGCATGGCACTATCAATCGATGTACTATCACGGGCAAGACGCGAATCCGGATATCGGCGCGTACGACGTGCCGTTGAACGGATTCTTTTTCGAGGCGGAACGCGATTTGGGATGGCGCAACCACCTGTTACTCCGCTACGACGTTGCCTCGAGCGACACACTGACGCGGCAAGTCGTCGCGGACGTCGCGCATAACGTCTTACCGAACCTGGCGCTGATCGGCGAACTGGCAACATATCCGGGACAGCGTCCGCAGATCGCGTTTCAAATGGCGTACGGCGGCCCGTATGACTACGGCCGCCGCTTTCTTTCCAACCTGCACGTGGCGTCTGCCCAAACGCTCGCAGCAAATGCACCGCCCCCGGATCCAAGTGCCGCGCCCGTTCCGTCGGCGAGTCCGCAGGCCGTAACCGGCGCCGCTTCGGCTGACGCGGGTGCGAAGCTGGTGCAGGCAAACGGATGCGAAGGCTGTCACGGCGCGGGTTTGCACGGCGGCGGCGTTGCTCCGGCGCTCTTCGGAATCGAGCACAAGCTCACCGCGGAGCAAATTGCAAATGCAATCGTGAATCCTAAGCCGCCGATGCCGAACTTCGGCTTCACCACCGATCAAGTCTCGAGCATCGTCACGTATCTCTCGAATTTGGACGGCGGCTCGGCGGGCACGAAGCCCGTCGTAACGTTCGATCCCGCCGTGCCGACCGACATGGCGACGATATCGATCCGGTTCCCAGGAACTCCGCCGAAGAGCGTCAGCGTTCTTCCGATCATGCAAATGGGTGCGAGCACGATGCAGACTCGCGAAGTGACGCTCACGCAATCCGCTTCCGATCCGCATCTGTTCACGGGACGCGTCGTGTTTTCGATGGGCGGTCCGTGGACCGTGCGCGTTCAGTACGACGGCCAAACCATGACTGTGCCGCTGAACGTCGGGCAATAATGCGCCGCAGCGTCTTCTTGGCGCGAAGTGCGGGCGTGATGGCCGCGCTCGCAGTACCGCGGCTGCCGGCGCGGGCGCTGGCCGAAGACACGCTGGACTACACGCTAACCGCAGCACCGATTGCATTTTCGCCGGCGCCGGGCATGCAGTATCCGCTCCTCGCGTTCAACGGCAGCATTCCGGGGCCGGTCATTCGCGTCGCGCAAGGGCAGCGGTTGCGCGCGAAATTCGTGAACTCCAGCGGCAAACCGGCTACGGTTCACTGGCACGGAATGATTCTTCCGAACCGCATGGACGGCGTTGAAGATATTACGCAGGCGCCGGTGCCCAGCGGCGATTCGTTTCTGTACGATTTCGTCGCGCAGCCGGCCGGAACGCGCTGGTATCACGATCACGTGGGCGGCGGCTTGCCGCGCGGGCTCTTCGGATTGATCGTCGTGGAAGATCCGAACGACGAGCACTACGACGCGGAGTTTGCGCTCGTCTTTCACGACGTGCCGAATTTGCCGACGATCGAGCAGGCGATGATGGGCGTAAGCGGCGCGCCGATGGTGGATCCTATCGGTTCTCCGGAAATGCGCGAGATGGAGCCCAACGATAAAATGGGCGACGAAGTTGCGTACGTCGCGCATTGCATCAACGGCCGGTCGTATCCGGCAACGCAAAAACTTCCCGTGAAAGTCGGACAGCGCGTGCGCTTGCGCGTTCTCAATGCGAACCCGACGCAGACGCGTTACGTGCGTCTGGCCGATCATCGTCTGACCGTAACGCACACGGACGGGAACCGTCTTGAAGCGCCCGTGACGGTCGATGCGTTGCGTATAGGCGTCGCCGAACGGTACGACGCGTGGTTCGAAGTACAAAAACCCGGTGCTTGGCTATTGCAAGGTCTCTCCAGCGAACCGACCGCGTATCAGCAGGCGGCCGTCGTTTATACCGAGGGCTTCGAAAATGCGGCGCCCGCCGCGAGCCCGCAAACCCTGGAAGGCGTTGAGTTCTTTACGTACGAGGGGGCGGGGGGAGTTGGCCCTTCGATGCCTCAGGGTGCTTCGATGCCTCAGCATGACAAGACGCCTCAGCATGACTACAACTTTACACTTGGGGGCGGCGCCTACGGCAGCAACGCGTGGACGATAAACGGCAAAACGTATCCGCACACCCCGAAGATTTTCGTCACACGCGGCGACGCCGTGACGATTCATTTCAAGAACACGACGGATATGGACCATCCGATGCATCTGCACGGGCATGTTTTTCGTTTAACGAGCGTGGACGGCAAACCGCTGCTTAGGCCGCTCCCCAAGGACACGGCCCTGGTGCGGGCGCATGGAGGGACAGCAACATGGCATTTTACGGCGGATTCACCGCCCGGACGGTGGCTGTTGCATTGCCATAACGAGATACATATGATGGACGGGATGCGAACCGAGGTCGTTTACCGCTCGTGATAGTGACGAGCATCAGGAAGTTCGGCTACGCCGCGTTGCTGGGATTGCCCGCAGCGCTGCTCGCGCACGTCCTGTTGTTCGGCAACGAGCATACGCTCGCCGGGTCCTTGCACGGTGCCGCGCTCTCGCTCGGCACGTCGTTCGCATTCTTCGCCACGCTTTTGGCCGCCGTTGCTGCGGTTCGCCGCTGGAAATCGCCGCGGATCCATCTGCTCGCGATGACGGGCGGCGCGGCAGCATGGTTTGCCGGCATCGAGCTGTGCGAGCAGTCTCACGCCGTTTCATTTTTAGCGGCGGCCGTTGCGGTCGCGTTCGCGTCCTGGCTGGTGCGCGTCGTGTTGCTCGCATTCGCGCAAACGTTTGCCGCGATCGTCGCAGTTCTGACAGGCGTCTTTTCGCCTGCGCCACGGCAGGCTTCTCGCGCTCCATACACGTGTGCGCCCTCGCGTTCCACCGCGCACACACTTCGGCTCTTCTCCCGGCCTCCGCCGGCTTTCGCTTAAACGCGCTGCGTCCATCCGGACGCTTTTCTCCGTTTCCATCTCACTGCGTTTAAGGAAAGATTCATGTCTCGAATTCTTGCGGCACTGCTTGCCGCGTTCATCACATTCATAGCCGTCCCGGCATTCGCCGCAACTACCGGATTGGTACGCGGAACGGTTACCGTCAGCGGTAAGCCCGTCGCGGGCGCGTCCGTAACGCTGACCGGCGAGGGGTCTACGCTCTCACGCACGACCGACAACACGGGTGCGTACGTATTCTCGCAAGTGCCGTTCGGTACGTATACGCTGACCGCGTCGTATCCCGGCGTACCGCAGCAATCCCAGCAGATCCAAGTCGCTTCGGATCAGGTGCTTACGCTCAACGTCGCGCTGGGTCAAGTCAAGACGATCGCCAGCGCGCAGGTAACCGCGCACGCCGGCGTTACCGGTACCCCCGTATCGGTGAACAACGTTACGCGCCAGCAAATTGCGGCGCTGCCGGCAAACAATAGTTTGAACAGTCTCATCGAAACGATGCCCGGCATCGTGAAATTCTCGTATAACGAACCGGTTGCGCATGGTTTTCACGGCGTAACGTACGAGATCGACGGCGCGCCGCTGCCGCAGGCGACCAGTTCCAACTTCGCGGAACTTCTCGACCCCAAGAACATCGATTCGCTCGAAGTGTTCACCGGCGCAATGCCGGCGGAGTACGGCGGCAGCCGCCAGGGCGCGGTCGTGAATATCATCAGCAACCGCGCGAGCGATCTCACCGTTCCCTATCAAAGTTACTTCACGGCCGGCAGCGGCAACTACGGGCAATTGCTGGAGAGCTTCGACAACGCCGCCAGGATCGGCAAGACCGAAGTGTTCCTCAACGCCAACACGCAAGTCTCCGATCGCGGCCTCGATTCGCCGACGATCGTGCAAAGTCACGACAACTCCTCGCAGGCGGACGAATTCCTGCGCACGATCACCACCTTCAACGACCGGCAGTCGCTGGCGTTCGACTTTTCGAATCAGCTCGCGCAGTTCCAAATTCCGATCAACACGAATCCTAACGACGCGACGAATCCCATTTTCGCGGTTCCCGGAACGGATGACGTGCAGCGCGAATACGACCGCTACGCCAGTTTGAACTTTACCTCCGCGTCCAAAGACGGCAACGGAATCTTCCAACTGATTCCGTGGGTGCGCTACACGCGCATTGCGTACGCCGGCGATCTGCCGAACGACGTGCTCGCGCTCCAGAATCTGGGGCCGTGCGGTAATTTGAATCCGGTTCCCTCGTTCTGCACTAATCCGAACGCGACGGCCTATCAAAGCGGAATCGGCCTGAGTCAAGATCGTGTGGCGAACTACGTCGGTCTGCGCGCATCGCAGTTCCGCGCGACGCAGCATCACGCGTTCAAAGTCGGCGTCGACGCCAGCCGCGAGATCTTCAAAGCCTCGCAGACGTTCGCGTGCTACGATCCCAGCTGCGCGACGTTGACCGGAACTTATCCGCTGCCGCCACCCACGTCGCTGTCGCTGAACACGACGGGGCAAGACCAAGCCGGCACGCAAGTGGGAATCTACGCGGAAGACAAATGGACTCCGTCGCAACAGCTCTCGTTCAGCTACGGCGTTCGCTACGATCACTCGACGGGATACGTCGGCGGCGATCAAATCAGCCCGCGTATCGGCGTGAATTACGCTGCGGACTCCAAGAACGTCGTACACGCGTACTACGGACGCTTCTACGCTGCGCCGCAGCTCGAAGACGTGCGAAACGCCTGCGTCGTGCTGCAAGGGTGCTCCACGCTGCCGGTGTACGATCTGAAACCCGAAACGGATTCTTACTCGGAGTTCGGCCTCGCGCACACGTTCTCGCCGCGTTTCACCGGGTATCTGAACCAGTGGAATCGTAACGTCAGCAACGTGCTCGACACCACGCAGTTGCTGAACACGCCGCTCTTCGCCGTGTTCAATAACTCGATCGGCCGCGCGCACGGCACCGAACTGCGCCTGCAAGAAACGCTGCCGGATTCGGATTCGTGGTTCTTGTCGGGGACGTGGTCGCAATCGCTGGCGGCCGGAATCTCCGGATCGACGTTCCTCTTCCCGCCGGGTTCCTCGGGCGGCACGACGCAGGAACTCATCGGTCAGCTCGCGCCGGAAGATCACAGCCAGGCCGTGGCGGTGAATGCCGCGTTCACGCACCGCTTCGGCGATCGCAAGGCGTACTTTGCGACGCTGCAAGGCGAATACGGCACGGGGTATCCGGTGAATTTCGAGGGCTTCGTGGACGGTCAACCCGTGGGCTTCAGCGGAACGCTGCCCACCCACCTGACTGCCGACTTCTCGATCGGCCGCGATCCGGGCCGAAACGGCGATAAGAGCGTCGGCTTCGATCTGGACGTGCAGAATCTGTTCAACGATCGCTACATCATCAAGATCGCGAACGGCTTCAACACGACGCAGTACTCGCAAGGCGCGAGCATTCTGTTCCGCATGACGGCGCCGCTCTAAGACGCCTGGTAAGGCGGCGGGCAGGATTGTCCGCCGCCTTATCCGGAACGTTGCGCCCCGGAATATGCATCAGCTCAATCAGGGCCGGATCGTCGTCACGGGCGGAGCCGGTTTCATCGGCAGCGCGCTCGTTTGGGCGTTGAATCTGCGCGGCATCGACAACATCTTGGTGGTCGACCGTCTCGACACGACGGAAAAATGGAAAAACCTGGTGCCGCTTCGCTACCGCGACTATCAAGACGCGGACGATTTTCTCGCGCTCGTACAAGCCAACGCGCCCGCACTCGCGGGCATCTCGACGATCCTGCATTTGGGTGCCTGCTCCAGCACCACCGAAAACGACGCCGCGTACCTGATGCGCAACAACTACGAGTACACCAAACAGCTCGCGCGCTGGAGCGTTACGCAAGGAGTCCGCTTCGTCTATGCATCGTCTGCCGCGACGTACGGCGGATTAGAACGCGATCTGCGCGACGACGGTGATTTGGATGCGCTGCGGCCGCTGAACATGTACGCGTACTCGAAGCACCGTTTCGATTTATATGCCCGCGACGAAGGCCTTCTGGATCGCATTACCGGCCTGAAGTACTTCAACATCTTCGGCCCCAACGAGCACCACAAAGGCGACATGCGCAGTCTCGTGGACAAAGCGTTCTATCAAATCCGCGAGAACGGCGGCATCCGGCTATTCAAGAGCCATCGTTGCGAGTATCGCGACGGCGAGCAGCAGCGCGATTTTCTCTACGTCAAGGACGCGGTCGCAATGACGCTCCATCTCGCGCAGTCCGAGGCGTACGGTCTGTACAACGTGGGTGCGGGCGCGCCGCACACGTGGCTGGATTTGGTCCGCCCGATCTTCCGCGCCATGGACGTGCCCGAGCGCATCGAGTTCATCGACATGCCGGTGACGCTGCGCGACAAATATCAATATTGCACGTGCGCGACGATCGACCGGCTGCGCCGAGCCGGATACGCAGCGCCCATTACGCCGCTCGCGGACGCCGTGGACGATTACGTCCGCAACTATCTCATCCCGGATCGCCGGCTGGACCCGCAGGCATCGATGTCCGGCGCAGTCAACTAACGGGCGCATGAGCCAGCCAAGCCGCGCAGAGCGCCGCAGAACCACGCGCGGCGGCGCGACGCCGCCGCCCGCCAAACGCGATCCCATGACGCCGATCTACATCGGGTTCGCCATCGTGATCGTGCTCGTGCTCGCCGGCTTCGGCATATCCAATTTCATTTCGAATCAGACTCGCGCGAAAGCGCTGGCGTTCGACTATTCCACGCCGACGCCGGGACCGCAGCCGACGACCAAACCGATCGCGCTCGTGAACGGCCAGCCCGTCGGAAAACCCATTTTCGGATTACCGACGCCGAATCCGCAAAAGGGCATTCTGCCCGACACCGCAAGCGGCGGACACGGACAGCTCGTCGACGGCATTCCATGCGCCACGACCGAGGCGGTCCAACTGCACGTTCACAGCCACCTCGCGATCATGGTCGACGGTTCGCCTTTGCAGATTCCGCCGTATATCGGCTTTGCGCTACAGCCGCTCTCGCCGAACGGCAGCTGTTTGTACTGGCTGCACACGCATGATGCCAGCGGCATCATTCACATTGAAGCCGGCGACGTCAACGCACCCAACGGCGGTCCGTACACGGTGGGCATGTTCTTCGACATCTGGGGACAGCCGCTCAGCCGCGATCAAGTAGGGCCGTTCAAAGGCAAAGTAACCGCATTTGTGAACGGGCAGCCGTACGACGGCGATCTGCGCGCAATTCCGCTACGCGCGCATCAGGGGATCGTGCTCGAAGTAGGAGAGCCGGTCGTTCCGCCGCCGACGTACATCATTCCAGCGGGCGAATAGCCTCCACTTGTCATGGTGAGGAATCGCCTGTCATGCTGAGGTATCGAAGCACCCTGAGGAATCGAAGGGCATAACTCGTCGTGCTCGCGCATCGAACCACCGGAGGAATCGAAGGGGCATCGTCCTATTGTGTGAAATCGATCGTCACAGCTGTTAAAGCGGAGGTCGCATAAACCATGTCGGGTAGTGGGCGTTTACTCCTAATCGGCGGTTGCATCTTTGGCTGTGCCGCGCTCGCCGGTTTAGTGGTAGGTTTGGCATCCGGTGCAAACGGCAACTTTCGAACGACGGACGTTATCGGTGCCGTAGGTTTGGGTGGGACCATGGGCATTGCTCTCGCCACCGCCATGGCATGGCGCACGCGACCACTCACGCGATAGCAAGCAAGTGACGTAAAGCGTCGCGTCGGCGATGCGGATTTCCAATCGGTTAGTATTGCACATTACGGTCATCTAAGAATGTCGAGCGCCCATGAGTTGTTCAATCGCCATTACGAAATGCACGCCGTTCTGCCGAACTCCTTGAATTTCACCTTTCCTCACTCGGGCCGCGCGAGTGTCCTCGCGGTCTTCGAGATTGGTGCGCCTGGTCACCAGTCCACTACGTCTAGACGACTATGGAGCGGGATTGGGCATGTGTGAACCAGAGCTCACAAGCGCGTATGCAAGAAACAATGTAGCGATCAGTCCGAGTCCGGAAACTACTTTGACTATTGGATGGCCGGCTCGGTCCGAAATGAATTGGATAAATCGAACGACTGTGTAGATTGCAACTATCAATCCGATTTCCGGTAGCATAGGCTCTGTACTCCTTTTCTGGCGGCTTCTTTATCGCTCTTTTTGGGCGGCGACTGTATACACCCGTCGCAATGGTCCGAATGAACCATGGCTTTCCATGAGGCATTTTGTCGCATTTTCGAGAAAGGAGTTTCGGCGCGGTTTTTCAAGTTGCAGAGCGACCACAAAGGAGCCCTAAATAGTTCAAGAGCAATTCCTAGGCCTTGTTAGTATGCCAACATTGAATCGATGCGAGTTCGTCCACTGATGTTTTGTCAACAGTGCGGTGCTCAGCTTAATCCTGAGGGTCAATTCTGCTCGCGTTGTGGCGCAGCACGCAATACACCGATCAACACGACTCCCGAGCAATCGCAGGTATTGCCGACTGCTGGAACGCCAGGCCCCTCGTTTCCAGCGCCCGGAATTCAAACTGCAGGACAGCAGAAGAAACCTTTAGGGTGTTGGTCAATTGGCTGTCTAACGGTTGTTGCGATTGTTATCATTTCTGCGATTATTGGGGCTTTAGCGCCTTCGACAACACAACACTCTGCAGTTGTCGAGCGGCCACAAAGTCGCGGATCATCACATGCCGTCCATCAAATCGCCGCACCCCCTCCTCCAGTTCATCACGCGCAAGTTGTCGCTGATATTTCCGGAAGCGGAATTAAGAGTACTCAGCGGTTCAATGTCCCCGACGATTGGGATCTATATTGGACCTACGATTGCTCAAATTTTGAGAATCATGGTAATTTCATCGTCATGTATTATGACTCCAGCGGTATACCCAATGAAGCGGTCAACGAATTGGGAAGCGGCGGTAGCGACGTCACACACCTGCACAATGGCGGCGACATCTATCTTGAGGTTAACTCGGAATGTGATTGGCACATAAAGGCTGTTATCCCGTAAGCGGGAGACATCTGAAAAAATGTTTCTAGGATCACGCTCTACCACAATTCACTTACGAAACGCGGCGTTGTAGTCGTTGGTCTAGGCGCCCGCTCGGCCGCGCAAAAGCCGAGCAGGAGGCTTGGTTTCAGATCGCGCCATCTCCCATCCCGTCATCGCGAGACGGGGCGTCCAAAGCCAGCAATGCCGACGGCGCCGGACCGTCCGCGTCCAATTCTTTCACTACGGCTTGCCCGTGGCATCAGAAGCCAGAGCGCGCTAGCATCGCCGTTACTGCCGTCGCACCGGCTATCGCAGCGCAGCTTTAATCGCCGAGTCCAACTCCGAAAACGGCGTTTCGCCGCTGGTTATAAAGCTGATCTTCTTATCGCGCCCGATGATGACGAGCGTCGGGAATCCGCCTTGCAAGTACTTGTTCGCGACCGCCAGCGAACCGTCGTATGCCAATGGATACTTCGCGTGCAGCGCTTGCGCGAAGTTCAAAACGTCGACTTCGCTCGATTGGCCTTGGCCGTCCATGCTGGTGTTGCTGCCCGTGACGGCGACGAACGCTACTTGCGTAGAGTACTTTTGATACAACTGATCGATGATTGCCGTTTCGCGTTGACAGTGCGGGCACCACGTCGCAAACACTTCCAAAAAGACGGGCTTGGCCGTCTTGGCGAGATCGAAATAGCCTTGATTCGTTACGGCCGTGAATTCCGGCGCGGTGTCGCCAACTTTTAACGGCGCTTGAATCGGCGCTCGCGTCGCTTGTTTCGAAACGCCGCCGGAGTTTGCGAAACGGATCGCGAGTGCGACGCCGATGATGACGACCGCTATTGTAATCCAAACCCATATCCGCGGATTCTTCATGTACTCCTCATTCTGCCGTCGACTGAGAACGCGCCCGGAGCGCGCCAGGCAACGGCAACGCAAACGGCGGCCAGTGCTGCATCGACGGCGACGTGCGGCCAATCGGCGGGAGCGTTATCCTGCGGTCCAAAGCAACCGCAATTCGCCGGAATATGACGCACCACTGCCGACGCGATTACCGCCGCATACAGCGCAAGCTGAAATGCTGCGACGATGGCCGCAGCGCGCGTGAAAAGACCCACGATCAGATATGCGCCCAGCCCGATTTCGAAGAAGGGCAGAATCACGGCGAGCGGTCCGACCGCGGCTTCGGGCAGAATCCGAAAGCCGGCGATCGCCGATGCGAGTTCGTTGAAATGCCCCACTTTCAGCGCTCCGGCGGCCACGAAGCGCGCCGATGAGGACGCGCAGTACGAATGTGACGGCCGGCTGAAGCCCCATACGGCCTGGTGTTATCCCGCCCGGTCTGCCGCTTCCCCCGCGGGTGCGTGCAATACCGTTGCGCGCGCCTTCGCGCAGTCGTAGAGTAACTACGGAATGTGCCTCCTCTTCTGGTTCGTGTTGACGCTGCTGCCCGTTCACGGTGTGGCTTTGGGCGGTGGCCCTGGCGGCACGACGATCGTGCGCTTGGACCCCGTGACGAACATGCTGGCGGCACAGACGCGCGCGTTTCGCATCCGGCCGAAGATGAATCTCCCCGCAGGCACCGGCGTGGACGCGTTCTTGGATCGCGAGCGAAAGCCGTGGCTTCTGTACGATGCGCACGTCTCAGCTCGATTCGTCGCCGGTCTGCCGGACAGCGGCAAGGTCAACGCGGTCGATCTCGGTTCGTACTTGCCCGCCGCCACGCTGGTAGATCAAAACGGCAATGCCGTGCATTTGGATTCCAGCTTCCGCGGGAAGGTCACGCTCGTCAGTTTTGTCTTCACGCGCTGCCCGGACCGTGACGAGTGCCCGGCGATCAGCGCGAAATTCGCCGCACTCGCGCAGCGCCTCGACGCAAAGCACTTCCACCTCGTCGAAATCACGCTCGATCCCGTCTACGATTCGCCGGCGGTATTGCACGCGTACGCGCACCAGTTCGGCGCCGACGCCGCCTCGTGGTCGATCGTTACCGGACAGCAGCACGACATCGGGCATTTGCTCAACGCTTTTGGGATCTCATCGCTGCGCGTGAGCGAAGCGCGATTCGAGCATAACGACAAAGTCTTTCTAACCTCGCCCGACGGCAAGGTCGCGGACATCGTGCAGACGGCGGGATTCGATCCGGCCGGACTGGCCGCACAAGCGCAGCATTTGGCCGGAATGTCGGCGAGTTTTTGGGGACGCTTACAACTTGCGTTGGTTGCGTCCGCCGCGGCGATGTGCGGCGGCAGTCAATTCGCCGGCGTAGTGCTGCTGGAGACGGTGCTCTTTCTTATAATCGCCGCGATCTCGTTTACGACGCTCACCTGGGTCGCGCGTAAGCTCTGGAAAAGCGCCTAAGCGCGTACTGCACGCCCCGCGTACTCGCCAGCGCGGTTGCGAAGAACGCCCCGACGCAAAGGACAAAAAGCGCAACGTTAGCTGCGAGCAAGCCGACAAGTACGTGTCGGTCGTGAACGTGATGCGCGATCGCCAGCCAGGTGGCGCGCTCGAGCGGAATTCCTACGAAGAACATCAGTACGTCGCAACAAACAACGAAAACGAGCAGGTAGCGAGTTTTCACTCGCTTCCCATACGCATCATCGCATACGCGATCGCGGCCGACGTTTCGTCCGGGCTGCCCAACGTCAAACGATAACACCGCACGTTGCCGAGCATCGCGATCACGCGCGAAACCCGGTCGACCATATCGCCTCGCGAATCAAAACCGCGCGCAATCGTCGGCAAAACGGTCGCCGTATCCACGAGTTCGAGCGCGGCGCAATGCCCGGTTCCGGCGATCGCAAACAGCGCGCGCAACGGACGCGGATCCGCGATCGCCGACGAACCGAAACACGTCTTTAGAGAAAGCTCGGGTGCGGTCCGAACCGGATCGATCGGATCGGCGTCCGGATCCGAGAGCATCAGCCGCGTGCCAGCGGCGCGCACGGACGAGCGGCACAGGAACGGATACGCGATCGAATGGCGCAGTACGACGCGTTCGTCCGAATACAACCGCATACCGCGGCGTGCGCAGGCCAGCAGTGTTTCCGTTTTTCCGGTTGCCGATGGACCGGCGAGCGCGGCGGCAATGCCGTTATATTCAATGCCGGCGGCCTGGACCGAACACAGTGCGGCGTCGTAGCGCACCAGCGCGCCGATGATCACGGAATCTGCCAAAAACGCGACCGCGTCGGCCGGAAGCGCACCGCGCGTCCAACGCCACGACGGCGCGTGCGAACACCAAAATGCGTATCCGCCCCGAACGGTCGCAACGAAATACCGGAAATCCGGCGTACGCCCCGATGCGTGATCGGCGTACCGCAAACGGTGCAAATGCGCAACATCCGGCATATCCGTACGCAACTCCACGCAAACGCCGGCGACTTCGAAGACCGCCGAGTACAGGCAATGCCGTTCCAGCGCCGCATTGGCGTCGCTGGGCGAACGCATCAGCTGTTCTGCACGGATTACGCGCATGCGTCCAACCCGCGAAGAATTTCGCGCGCCGACGTTTCCGGATCGGCGGCTACGACGTTGAAACACGCGACGCCGCGCAGTGCCGATCGCACGGCTGACGCTTCCGCCAACTCCGACCGCCGCGCGTACGCGCGCTGCAACACCGCGGGCACCGCTTCACGCACCGTCAGCGGCTGCATCGAAAAATCGTCGCCGCGGCCGTTCACGACGCACACCGCGCGCAGCGGCAAACGTCTATCCGAAGGCGCGACGTCGATTTCGGTTTCTTCAAGCGCGTACCAGAAGCGGCCGCGTTCGGTTTGAAAGACGTGCGGCGCGCGTGACACACGCTCGCGCAAGGCTTCCGGCAAAACGCCGAGCGCGCTTTCCCGCAGTGCGGGGCGCCGCGGAAGGGCGGAGATTTCGCCGGTTTTCAGCGAGAGCAGCGCAGTTTCGTCGCCCAAAAACTCGGCGCCCGACTGTGCCAAATGCAGCGCCAAGACGCTCTTTCCGATTCCCGCCGGACCCAGCAACAGCACGGCGCCGCGGAGCGTTCCCACCAACGCGCCATACAGCGCGATAGAGCCGTCTTGACCCGACGCGCAACGCGCGAACATCTCGCGAGCAAGCACGTACGCCGCGCGCATATCACTCGCGGTAACAGCGGTAGCCGGCAGCGCATGGCGTCCGAATCGCGCGTGTAGCCGGCCGTCGGCGAGGCGGCGCAACGATGCGGTACAGTGCGGCGCGCGATGCTCGCTGCGGCACTGGAGGAGGGCGTAGGTGGAATTGAAGACCATGCGCGCGGGGTCGTCGTCGACGTCAATACCCAGCGTGTGGGCGCCGACCCGAAATAGCATGCGCTGCGGACAGTCGCTCCATGATGCCGCCGCAGTTGTCATGGCCCGGGTTCCCTCCATCGTCGATGCCGCGTCTTTCGCGTCTTCTCATGGTACCGGGGGGACGGGCAAGCGCGCGACGGTCTGGGGACCTGGTCGTTTCAGTACCTGCGGACTACAGGGTCCCAGCCGGACTTGGGCGGAATTGCCTCACCTCGATGGGAGTGCCCCGTAAGCCGATCGAGCCGCCGACTCCGGAGCAGGCTGCCTTCCTGGAGCGAGCAATCGAGCAGTACGGCAAAGCGACCTATAACTTTGCCTACCGGCTGACCCAGAACGAGGCCGACGCCCGGGACCTGACCCAGGAGGCGTTCATCCGAGTCTACCGGGCGTGGCGCAGCTTCCAACCAGGCACCTCGTTCCTGTCGTGGATCTACCGGATTGTAACAAATCTTCACCGGGACGAACTCCGGCGCAAAAAAGGACGTTATCAGGAAGGACTACCCGAGGACAATGCCCCGCAGGAGTTCAGCGGCCAGCGGCCTCTTGCGGTGACGCCGATCGAGGATTACGTCGAGGGTCAGCTCAGCGAACCCCTCTCGAGGTCGCTCGAGCAACTCTCGGCAGATCAGCGTCAGGTGATCGTTCTGGCGGATATCGAGGAGTACAGTTACCAGGAAATAGCGGAGATCATGGGCTGCTCGATCGGAACGGTACGATCGCGTCTTCACCGGGCCCGCGCGTTGCTACGACGACTATTACAGAGACAACAACAAAAATGATGCATCTAACAAACGAACAACTGATTGACTACATGCATGGAGAGCTCAACCCGCAGCAGGACGCGGCGGTGTTCGAGCACATGGAGTCTTGCGAAGCGTGCCGTGCGGAGTACGACGCCGAACTTTCGGTGACCGAACTTCTGCGCGCGTACGCGCGCGAAGACGAGCGCGAACTGCCCTCGACCGTAAAAGCAGCAATCTGGAGCCAAGTGCGCAGCGCGCGTCCGCCGGTTTGGAGCCGCATAACCGAATGGATCCGTCCGGCAGTGGCCGTGCCCGTTGCGGCCGCGATTGCATTAGCGGCGTATTTCGGCACCTCGTACCTGGGACCGCAAGGCGTTCCGTCGATCGAGGCGGGGTATTATTTGCAAGACCACCAAGCGTTGAACGGTACCATTCCGTTCAACGATCACAGCGGTACGCCCGCGGATTTGATGAATGCCTCGCCGGTCGACAATCAGCAAGCGGCCGTCGTCGTTCCACCCGTCGAATACACGGCGGATGTTTCGCCGTAGCGCAGCCGTACTCGTGACGGCGCTGCTCAGCAGCGCTCTTATCGCCGCCGCTCCGCCGGCGGATCCGACGGCACTTCTGCGCGACGCGGTGGCTGCGTATTCGACGTACTCGTATTCCGGCCAAGTGCAAAACACCGACTTCGGAACCAATCATACCGAGGCGGTGCTTTTCCGCATCGAGCACCGCGCTCCCGACATGACGCGGCGCTGGTATTTGGCGCCCGAGCCGCTGTTCGGCGATTCGATCATCAGTCACGGCGACGCGAGTTACGACATCGACCAGCACAACCACCGGATCATCTTCACGAAAGACGACGCGCTGGACGATCAAGTCGCCGAAGACGACAACTTCGGACTGCTGCTGCACAACTACCGCGCGACGATGGGCCCCGACGAAGACGTCGCCGGACGCAGCGCGCTGACCGTGCTGCTGGTAAACAAATACACCGGCCAGACCACGATGCGCATTTCTCTGGACAAACAGACAAAGCTCGTCCTGCAGAAAGAGCGTTATTCGCCGAGCGGTGCCGTCGCCGAACAGATGCGTTTCGAACAGATTTCGTACACGAAAGCATTTCCGGCAGCGCTGTTCAGCGTACCGTCGGCCGGCTACACGACCATTCAAGGCACGTTTCACGGCCTTCCGTCGAACGATTTACGCGCCGTCGTGAAAACCGCGGGCTTTGAAGCGCGCGGCCCGCAGTATCTTCCAGACGGATTCTTGCCGATCGCCGGCGACGTGAGCGACATCAAAGGCACGCGCACGCTGCACTTACTCTATTCCGACGGACTGCGCAGCGTTTCGCTCTTCCAAAACGCGCGCGGCGCGCCGCTCGACGCATCGCATTACACGGTACGTCCGGCGAAAGTGGGACCGCACGACGCGAAGTATTTGGAAGACGGCTCGATGACGCTGGTCGCGTGGGCTGCGGACGGTCTGCATTTCGAATTGGTCGGCGAACTTTCTCGCGAGGAGATGCTGCACATCGCGGCTTCCGTCGCGCCCTAGTTGTCATGCTGAGGCATGGCTTGTCATGCTGAGGCATCGAAGCACCCTGAGGAATCGAAGGGCACCTCTCCCCTCCTAACCGCGCCCGACGTTTCGCGCTCCGTGCGAAACGCTGGCCTACTGAATTGAGCGCTTCAACGCACATCCATGTTTAGGCGCTCAATTCAGATGGTTACGAGGGGAGAGGTGCCCTTCGATTCCTCAGGGTGGTTCGATACCTCACCATGACTTCTAGGAAAGTACGTCGGTGATGCGTTCCAGCAAAGCGCGCTGTGCCGGCGGAATCGCCGTCGCGTCCGCGTTGCCGAGCGCGGGCCGAGCGCCGCGGTGCAGGTCCACGATCATCGCGACGGACTGCGCGAGCGCGTCCGTGTCGTAGCCGCCTTCGAGCACGTACGCGACGCGGCCACGGCAATGCAGCCGCGCTTGTTCCTCGATAATCGCTGCAAGATGTGCGGCTGCGCGGACGTCCACGTCCAAATCGCCCACCGGGTCTCCCGCGGTGTAATCGAATCCCGCGCTGACGATCAGCATGTCCGGACGCACGCGTTCCACGACGCGCGGAAGAGCCTCGCGCCAAAGCGCGACGAACGCTTCGGTTCCGAAACGGTGCGGCGGAAGCGGGACGTTGACGATCGCGTCGTGATGCGGCAACGCATAATTCTCATCCGCGCTGCCCGTGCCCGGGTATGCCGGATATCCGTGCGTAGAAACGTACGATAATCCGTCTCCGCTGACGGCTTGCGTGCCGTTCCCGTGGTGATAATCGAAATCGACGATCAGCACGCGTGCGCCGCAGGCGTCTTGCACCGCACGCGCAGCGATCGCTGCGTTATTGAATACGCAGAATCCCACGCCGCGCGTCGATTCCGCATGATGTCCCGGAGGCCGGACGATCGCAAATGCCGCGCCTTCGCGTTCGTACGCGCTTTGCGCAGCGACGATCGCACCCCCGGCCGCGCGCCGAGCCACCGCCAGCGAACGTTCGTCGACGACGGTATCGCCCGTGGAAAGATAGCCGGCGTGGCCGTGCAGCCCTCGTACTTCGCGCGTGACGAGATCGAGGTAACCGGAGCTATGAACGCGCTCTATTTCGGCGTCGCCGGCATCGCGAGCGGAAAGAGCGTCCGCCAAATCGCCGCGCCGGCGTAAAAAATCGGCGACCACCTCCACGCGCTCCGGCCTTTCCGGATGCGGTATGCCGCGAAGGTGATCGCCGTACATCTCGTCATAGACGAGCAGCATCGGAAACTACGTCCGCTTCGTCTTCTTTCCGGGCTTGGCGGTCGTGTTCAGGCTCGCGATCTGCGTTTGGATCTGCTTGTACTGCGACGTGCCCGGCTTGAGCATCTTCAGCAGCCGCTTGTACGCGTCGAGCGCTTTCGTTTTGTCGTTATTGTGCGCGTACGAGTAGCCCATCATGTACAGCATCTGCGGATTGTGGTCCATGTACGGGCGTGCCTGCGCGTCGATGATTCCGAATATCTGCGCCGCTTCTTTATAGTTTTTCAAACTGAAGTCCGAACCCGCGATACACGCCAGCGAATCCGGCGTACGGTCGATGGCAAACGAATGCGAGCACGCGTCCTTGGCGTGATTGTAGTCGTGCAGCTGGATGTACCCCTGTCCCAGCAATCCGAACGTCTGCGCGCTCGGCGCCACGGCAGCGAGCTGTTTGAGATAGGTCACGGCGTCGCTGATCCGGCCTTGCGATTCTTTCAGCTGCGCAAGGTCGAACAACGCGTTCACGTCGTTCTTGTCGACGCCGAGTGCCGCTTGGAACTGCTGCTCGGCGCGCCGCTGATCGTGCTGCCCCATGAAGTATTCGCCATACGCTACGTGCAGCGAGGCAACCGCGGGATACTTTTGAATCGCCGAATCGAAGGTCGCTTCCGCCTGCGAGGTTTGGCGAGCAGCGGCGTACATCAGCGCCTTGCGCACCATGACCGAAGCCTTGTCGCCGTCGCTCGTCGCCGCGGCGGCCGCGTCATCGAAGGCCGAAGCCGAGGCTGCGATGTCGTTGCGCTTGGCGAAAAGGTCGGCGCGGAAGAGCAGTACTTGAACGTTTTTGGGATCCACGGCGAGCGCGCGATCGATGACCGTCAATGCGTTCGGTATCGTATTTTGAGCGACCCACGTCTGCGCTTCTTGCATCAAGGGAGAAACGTCTTTCGGATCGATCTGATACGCCTGTTCGAATTCCTTGCGCGCGTCGTCCCACTTTTGCTCGGCCGCATAGACGGACCCCAGCGTCGAGTACGCCTGCGGATCGGTCTTGTTGAACGTTACGGCGCGATTTGCTACGCGCTCGGCATCCGGAAAGCGGTTCGCCTTCACGTACAAGCTCGCGAGAGAGGCGAGAACGGAAAGATTCGTCGGCTCCAAGTTCGATGCGGCTTCGAGATCCGAAATCGCGGCGTTCACGTTGTTGAGCGAACCCTGCGCGGATGCGTCGAGATAATACACCTGTGCCGTCTTGGTTCCGATTTGCAGCAAGTGCTGTGTAAGGCCGACGGCCGCTTCCGGATGACCGATGACCAAAAACTGCTGCGCGAGCCCCAGCATCGCGTCGCGGTCGTTGGGATTTGCCTTCAGCCTGGCTTCCAGGCGCGGAATGGCCACGCTCGGCGGCTCCGGTGAGGCGGTCGGCATGGGCAGCGGCGTCGGAGAGGCGGTCGGCGTTGCGGCGGGTTTGGCCGCGGTTGCCGGCGTCGTGGTAAAGGCAAGGCAGCCGCACGCCGCAGCGATCAGGGAACCGGCCAGGAGAATGCGTTTCAAAATTGTCGTCCTTCTACAGTATATTTCTCGTCCCGTGTACCTAACGCATGGGACGTGGTCTTTATTACGCGTGGGTTTTGGCGCCCGCTACCATGCTCGTC
>DASZHD010000045.1:0-50609 GCA_035938175.1 Vulcanimicrobiaceae bacterium | reverse complement strand
AACCGCGCCCGACGTTTCGCATCCGTGCGAAACGCTGGCCTACTGAATTGAGCGCTTCACCCACCTCCATGTTTAGGCGCTCAATTCAGATGGTTGCGAGGGGAGAGGCGCCCTTCGATGCCTCAGGGTCCTTCGATGCCTCAGGATGACAGCGCGCGGTCCTTCGATGCCTCAGGATGACAGCGCGCGGTCCTTCGATGCCTCAGGGTGCTTCGATGCCTCAGCATGACAGCGATTCCTCAGCATGACGAAGGCGAGGGTAGCATGACTCCAGCCCGACCGAGGCGTAATGCGCGGAACGGCTGCGTGTAGCCGGGGAGGTTCGACGTGCAACGCTCTCGTGCGCTTTGGCTCGCGTCGCTTTGTATTTTCGCCGCCGGCTGTAGCCACGGCTCCGAAGGGCTGCCTGCGCAAAGCGCGGCGCAATCGATTCAGACGTCCGGCTTGATGTCCGCAAACGGATCGATCGACGTCGACATCGCTCCCGGGCACGTTCGCAACGCGATCAAACCGCTTTCATCGATCGGCGCCGGCGTCGACTCCGAAAACAACGGCGCGCCCGAGCTGATCTACCGCCCCCAAAACGTCCAGCATTTGCTGACGGCAGGATTGGGCCCGATCTCGTACCGGCTCTACACCGAACTCAGCGTTCAGGACTGGCACTGGAACCCGCAAGGAACGTGGAGCGATCCGGCAGGTCGCGGTTACTTCACCGGCGACCCCAACGGCGGATCGATCTTCAGCTCGTTCGGTTATCGTCTGCCGCATCGCGGGTTCACGCACGATCAAGGCAACGACGACGATTACGGCCGGCTCACCGACGGCGACTACGCGTCGTATTGGAAAAGCAATCCCTATCTGGCCGAGCATTTCACGGGCGAGAGCGATACGCTTCATCCGCAATGGATCTTGATCGATCTGGGTTCCAGCAAGCCCATCGACGCGATAAGAATCTGGTGGGCAAATCCGTACGCCGTGCAATACAAGGTGCAGTACTGGACGGGATCGGATCCGATCTATTCGCCCGGCGACGGAAGCTCGTGGAAGACGTTTCCGTCTGGCGGCGTCACCGCCGGGACGGGCGGAACGGTGACGCTGCAGCTTGCGCCAAGCCCGCAGCCGCACCGGTACGTGCGCGTGTTCATGACGCAATCGTCCGGTACGTGCGACTCGCACGGCGCCGGCGACATGCGAAACTGTCTTGGCTACGCTGCGTTCGAATTGGGACTGGGCACGGTGGATTCGAACGGCAACTTCAACGATCTCGTCGTTCACCGGCCCGACAACCAACAGACCGTCACGTATGTTTCCTCCGTCGATCCGTGGCACGCCTCCGCCAATCGAGTGACGAATCAGGAACAGCCGGGCCTCGATCTCGTTTTTCAAAGCGGCATCACACGCGGCTTACCTGCCACCGTTCCGGTGAGCATGCTATACGGAACGCCGGACGACGCGGCCGCTGAAGTCGCGTATTTGTCGCGCCGTTACGCAATCGCCGAAATCGAATTGGGCGAAGAACCCGACGGCCAATTCATTTTTCCCGAAGATTACGGCGCGTTGTACGTGCAGTGGGCAAAACGTCTTCGCAGCGTTACGCCGCTTCCGCTGGGCGGCCCCGTATTTCAAGGAGTCAACTCGGACGTGCAGGCGTGGCCCGACGCGCGAGGCGACGTTTCGTGGCTGCACCGTTTCCTGCGCTATTTGGCAGAGCACGGCCAATCGGCAAACCTGAACTTTATGTCGTTCGAGCACTACCCGTTCGGGCCGTGCGACGTCAGTCCCAACGCCGACTTGCTGCGCGAACCCGAGCTCGTGGATCGAATCGTCAAGCAATGGCATACGGACGGATTGCCCGCCGCAACGCCGATGGCGATTACGGAGTTGAACTTTTCGGCGAGTCCTACGTATAGCTTCCAGGATATCGTCGGCGGACTGTGGTGGGCGGATTTTGCCGGCAGCTTTTTGGAAGACGGCGGCAAGCAGGTGTACTTGTATCAGTACGCTCCGGAACCGCTGTACCGCAATTCGGGCTACTGCATCAGCTGGGGCGAATACGGCCTCTACGTCGGTCGCGGCAATTATACGGTGCGCTACTACGGTTCGCAGTACTTCGCCTCGCAACTGATAACGCAGCATTGGGTCGACGATCGAGCGTCCAATGCGCTGCACTCGGTATATCCGGCGAAGAGTTCGATCTTTGACGGAAGCGGGCGCGCAATCGTCACCGCGTACGCGCTCGGTCGCCCCGACGGCAAGTACGGAGTCATGCTGATAAACAAGAACAGTACGGCGACGTACCGCGTGGCGGTGCGTTTTCATAACGGCCAGCAAGCGCTGCATTACGCCGGAAAGGTCGACATTGCGTCGATCGATCCGCAGCAGTATCAGTGGCACGCCGACGGAGCGAACAGCTACGCAGCTCCGGACGGGCCGCTGGTAACGGCGACCGTCAATGCCGGGCCGAATACGGCGTTCACGCTGCCGCCGGATTCGCTGGTCGTGTTGGCCGGAAACGTGTCGCGCTAAAAGCGGCGCGCGACTCTACTCCGGTAGCCGCCGCGGGTGGGCGAAGAACTGCACGCCCGCTTCCTCCAATATCCGTTTGCCCGCGCCGTTCAAAACAAAATCGACGAACCGCGCGGCGGCGGCAGGATGCGGCGCGTCCGGCAGCCGCGCAATCGCGTAGGCGATGCTGCCGGACAGATTGGAATCGGCGGGAAGTTCGATAACGTGCAGATCGCGACCGGGTGTTTCGGTGGAGTAGAAGAACCCCGCGTCGGCTTCACCGCTCTCGATGCGCACCGCGAGATCTTCTTCCGGGAAGACTTCGGAATTTTTTACGACCGCGTCCGCCAGCGCGGGAGTGTGGTCGTGTGCACCGAGCAACTTCACGACGGTCAGCGTGCGTTCGCCCTTGGGATCCAACTGCGGATCGGTGCGCGCGACATGCATGCCGGGCAGTGCGAGAACCGAAAGAATCGGCCGCGTCCCGGCAGCGGCTTGCGCAAGAAGCGCGCGGTTTGGTGAACGGTCCGAATAGGCGACGACCATTCGAGCGGAACCGAACACGACGCACGGCGCGATTCCATGCAACAGGGACGGGTCGGCGCTGATGAAAACGTCGGGGGTTCGCAGCCCCGATGTAATCAGCTGCGCCAGCGCCTTGCTGCCCTTGCCCTCGCCCGAAAACGCGAGCCCGGTGTGGCTGCGCAGGGAGGCAGCGAGCGGGCCTTCCATCACTCGCACCAGGCTGCCCGCGTAGACGACCGACACGGTGCCGGCGGAACTGGGTACGAAGGCAAGCGCCATCGCTACAACCAACGTGATGCCCCTCATCGGGGCAGCGTTGCGCCATGTGCGCGGACTATCCCTAGCGAATACGCTTTGCCGGACAGGAGCACGACGACCTTGACGCAGGTGCAGGACATGAACGAGACCGCTGCTTCAAACGAGACGCCGCCGAACGGCGATCGCGACGCGAACATCACGCGCGCTCTCGTTTGGATCGGCGTTGCCGGCCTTTCGGCTGCATTGGCGTTCACCGTCGTGCGCGCCATGCTTGCGCGTCAGCCGGCGGATCCGACGAGTCAGCGAATCCAACAACTGATCGACGAGGCGAATCAACTTCTCAAAACGCTTGACGACCAAAAACATACCGGCTAACCCGGGCGGTTCCCTCAAACTGGGCGCTGAAGTCGAAATGGGCTTCAGCGACTTGCTTGCAAACGGGCAGGCCGTCGGGCGCACCGGTGGTATGGTCGTATTCTGCTTCGGGCCGCTCCCGCACGAACGGGCGCGCGTGCGCGTCACGACGTTGAAGCAAAAGTACGCGGTCGCCGACATGGTGGCGCTGACGCTCCGCTCGCCGTTTCGCGCCCAGCCGTTCTGTCCGGTCTTCGGCGTCTGCGGTGGCTGCCAGGTCCAGCATCTCACGTATCCCGCCCAGCTCGGTTGGAAGCGCGACGTGGTGAAGAACGCGCTCGAACGGATCGGCGGGTTCAAAGGCCTCGAGGTCCGCGATCCGGTCGGTATGATCAACCCCCGCAATTACCGCAACAAGATGTCGCTGGTGGTAGGAGACGGGCGCTTCCTCGGTTTTTACAAGCAGCGCTCGCACGATCTCGTGCCGATCGACGGGTGCCCGATCGTCATGCCGCAGCTCAACGCGCATATCGGCAAACTCAACGAGGGCCTCTCGCAGCGTTCGTTCGGGGCGGCTTTCGAAGGCACGCGCCACATCGTCGAGCGTACCGCGAAAGCGACCGAGCAAACCGTCGTCACGTTCACGACCGCGCAGCCGTCACCGCAGCTCGCCGAACAAGCCGAGGCATTGATGAAGAGCTTGCCCGGCGCGGTGGGTTTGACCAATTCGTTCGATCTTTCCAGTCAGAATGCGATCATGGGGCGCCGCCATCGCGTATTGGCCGGCGAACCGCAGCTCGAAGAGCAAATCGACGGCGTGCGGTACCGCGTTTCGGCCGGGTCGTTCTTTCAAGTGAACGTAGAAATCGTCGGCCGCATCTTCGAGTTCATGCGGCCGGGCCTGAACGTTCCGCGCAACGTCGTGGATCTGTACTGCGGCGCCGGCACGTTCTCGCTGTACTTCGCGCGTATGGGCAGCCGCGTTTTGGGCGTCGAGGAGAACCCGCACGCAATCGACGAGGCCAACGAAAACGCCGCTCTGAACGACCTCGGCGGCTCGGCGCAGTTTCTGTGCGGGCGTGTCGAGGAGATGATGAAAGATCCGCGCGTTGCCGCCGCGCTGGAGCAGGCGCAGATCGTTTTTCTGGATCCGCCGCGCAAAGGCAGCGACGAGGTCACGCTGCAGGCAGTCGCCGCCAGCGGCGTTCCGAACATCTGGTACCTCTCGTGCGACCCCGCGACGCTCGCCCGGGATTTGAAGTTTCTTTCGGCCAAAGGATACCGGCTCGGCGTGATCCAGCCGTTCGACATGTTTCCGCAGACGGGTCACATCGAGACGCTGGTGACGCTGTATTCACAAAGTGCTATGCAGCAGCAGATCATCGAGCAGGCATTTAAAGACGCGCCCGCGCCTGCGTGGCCCGTCGACGAATTCACGCAAGAGGGGTACCCGGATTTTGTCATCCGCTAAATCCGCTAAGATAGACGTCCGGTACGTCGCCAAATTGGCACGTATCGCGCTGACGGAAGAAGAGGTGGAACGCTTCGGCGCACAGCTGGGAGACTTGCTGGAGCACGTGAACGTGCTCTCCGAGCTCGATACCGCATCCGTTGCGGCGACCGCGCAGGTCGTTGAATCGCGCAACGTCGAGCGCGAGGACGTCGCGGGTTCGTGCTTGGACCGTGAAACGGTGCTGTCCATGGCTCCGCAGCGGCAAGGCGCGTTCTTCCGCGTGCCGCGAATCATTGCGGAGGCGGAGTAGATGGCCGAATACGTGCGTTGGAGCGCCGCGCAGATTGCGCGTGCGGTGAATGCCGGAGAGGTTTCCGCACGCCAGATCGCGGACGCGACGCTCGAACACGTAGATGCGGTCGACGATCGCATCGGCGCGTTTCTTACGCGCTTGCACGAGCCGGCGCGCGCAGCCGCGGATCGTGTCGATGCGCGCGTTCGCGCAGGCGAGAAACTGCCGCTCGCGGGCGTGCCCGTCGCCGTGAAAGACAACATGTGTTTGACCGGCACTCGAACGACGTGCGGTTCCAAGATATTGGAGAATTGGATATCGCCGTATACGGGCACCGCCGTTCAACGCATCATCGATGCGGGCGGTATTCCGATCGG
Organism: Vulcanimicrobiaceae bacterium; assembly: GCA_035938175.1. Taxonomy (GTDB): domain Bacteria; phylum Vulcanimicrobiota; class Vulcanimicrobiia; order Vulcanimicrobiales; family Vulcanimicrobiaceae; genus DASRDE01. The sequence continues at coordinate 44,845 of DASZHD010000045.1, read as the reverse complement.
AAAATGCAATATGGACGAATTCGCGATGGGCAGTTCGTGCGAAAACAGCGCGCTCGGTGTAACGCGCAATCCGTACGATCTGCGCCGCGTGCCCGGCGGGAGCTCCGGCGGATCCGCGGCGGCGGTTGCGGCCTTTGAATCTGCAATCGGCCTGGGAAGCGATACGGGCGGATCGATCCGCGAACCGGGGGCGTTCTGCAACATCGTGGGATTCAAACCGACGTACGGGCGCGTATCGCGGTACGGACTCGTAGCGTTTGCGTCCAGCCTAGATCAGATCGGACCGCTAACCCGCACCGTCGAAGACGCCGCGCTGGCATACGATGCAATGGCAGGTCACGATCCGATGGATTCCACCAGCATTGCGCGGCCGGTCGATCCGACCGCCGGAGCGCTGCGAGACGATTTGCGCGGCGTGCGCGTCGGCATCGTCAAAGAATTCGTGACGGAAAAACTGGGCCCGGAAATTCACGCGTTGTACCAGCGTGCGTATAAGGAACTCACGGACCTCGGCGCCGAGTTGGTGGAAGTGTCGCTTCCCACAGCCGATTACGGCTTAGCGACGTATTACCTCATTGCACCCGCCGAGTGCAGCAGCAATCTGGCGCGATTCGACGGCGTGCGGTATGGGCTTCGCGTGGATGGTCCGGACGTCGGGCAGATGTACGAGAACACGCGCGCCGCGGGTTTTGGGCCCGAGGTCAAGCGGCGTATTTTGATAGGCACGTACGCGCTTTCGAGCGGATATTACGACGCCTACTACGTCAAAGCGCAGAAGGCGCGCACGCTGTTTTCGCAGGACTTCGCGCGCGCATTCGAGCGGTGCGATCTTATCGCATCGCCGGCCGCCAGTTCACCCGCGTTCGAATTCAACGCCAAGAGCGATCCCTACAGCATGTACATGATGGACTACTACACGATTCCGATGTCGCTCGCCGGATTGCCGGCGCTGTCGGTGCCGTGCGGATGGGTGCAGAACATGCCCATGGGTCTACAGCTGGCCGCGCCGTTATTCGAAGAAGCCCGCCTGCTCGGAGCGGCGCATGCCTACGAGCGCGCAACGCGCCACGCCGGCGAGGGAGCCGTCGCCGTATGATCGCCACGAAGTATGAGGCCGTCATCGGCATCGAGTGCCACGTCGAGCTCAAAACGAAGTCGAAGATGTTCTGCGCCTGCGCGAATGAATTCGGCGGCGAACCCAATACGAAAGTGTGCCCGGTGTGTTTGGCGTTGCCCGGTGCGCTGCCCGTGGCCAACAAAGAGGCGATCGAGCACATGGTCGTCGCCGGACTTGCGTTCGGTTCCGAAATTCCGGCGTTTTCGAAGTTCGACCGCAAAAATTATTTCTATCCGGACATGCCGAAGAATTATCAGATTTCGCAGTACGACATGCCGCTGACACAGGGCGGCGTCGTGCGCTACTGGCTCGACGACGGAACGGTAAAGGAATGCCGCCTGACGCGCATTCATTTGGAAGAAGATACCGGAAAATCGACGCATGCCGGAAGCGGTGACGGGCGCATTGCCGGCAGCAGTTTTTCGCTGATCGATTTCAATCGCGCCGGCGTGCCGCTGATGGAATGCGTCTCCGAGCCGGATATTCGCACGGCCGACGAAGCCGTCGGCTATTTGGAGGCGTTGAAACGGACCTTCGTTCAACTCGGCGTGAGTGACGTGAAAATGGAAGAAGGCTCGCTCCGGTGCGATGCCAACGTTTCCATCCGTCCCGCCGGATCGACCGAATACGGCACGAAGACCGAGATCAAGAACATGAATTCGTTCCGATCGGTGCATCGCGCTATTCAGAGTGAGATCGCACGGCAGATCGAGGTTCTGGAATCGGGCGGCCGCATCGTGCAGGAGACGCGCGGCTGGGACGAAGTGGCCGGAACGACCCATAGCATGCGCAGTAAAGAGCAGGCGCACGATTATCGCTATTTTCCCGATCCCGATCTGGTTCCGATTGAAGTCGATGCAGCCGCGATCGAGCGCCTTCGCGCGGCGCTGCCGTCGTTGCCGATCGCGCGGTTCGAGCGCTATCACGCCGGTTACGGTTTGGACGTCAAGCAGGCGACGCAGCTGATCGACAATTTGCCGCTGGCCGAGTATTTCGACCGCTGCGTCAGCGCGAGTGGCAACCCGCAACAGAGCACGAATTTCGTGCTCGGCGATCTGTCCCGGCTCGCAAACGAATCCGGTACGCCGGTCCACGAGTCTCCGGTGACGCCCGAACATTTGGCGGAGCTGATAGCCCTGGTCGAAAGCAAGACGATCAATTCGAAGATCGCCAAAGAATTGCTCGCGCGAATGTGGAACGGCGAGGGTTCGCCCAAACAGATCGTCGAGAAAGAAGGCTTGGCGCAGACCAGCGACGCCGGCGCAATCGAAAAATTTGTGGCCGACGTGCTAGCCGCAAATCCCGACGCCGTCGCCAGCTATAAAGCCGGCAAGACGAACGTTCTCGGCTTTCTAACCGGGCAAGTCATGAAGGCTTCGCGCGGCAAAGCCAACCCGGCGCTGGTTCAGGAGCTGCTGACACGGCATTTGTCTTGACGGCAAAATGAGCGCGGACCTCGCGGATTCCCGTACTCTCGAGACGCTCGATTTCGCGGGCGTTCGCGAGCGCGTCGTTGCGAACACGCGCACCGAGCGCGGCCGCCGTTTGGCCGAAGATCTGTGCCCGTTTGTCGATTTCAATCGCGTCAAACGCGAACAAATCGCGACGGCGCAAATGCGCGAGTTGATCGCTTCGGCCGACTTTCATATTTTGCCGGCCATCGACACGGGCGAGTTGACGCAGCGTGCGGGCATCGGCACGGCGCTGGGACCCACGGAGATTCGCGCGGTGGGCGATGCCATCGGCGCCGCGGCTGCCGCGTACAACAAGACTCGCGAACAGCCCAGCGAGGTCTTGGATGCGATCGCGGCGCCGTACCGGTCGCTGAGAGAGGTGCAACGCGCGATCGTGGACGCGATCGACGAACGCGGCGTCGTGCTCGAACGCGCATCCCATGCACTGGGCCGAATTCGGAAAAATCTTCAGCACGCGCAGGCGGAAGCGCGCGACCGGGTAAGTTCGCTTTTGCGGTCGTTCAAGTATGCCAAGGCGATTCAAGACGCGGTGGTGACGATCCGCGAAGGCCGCTTCGTCGTGCCGATAAAGGCCGAATTCAGCGGCGAAGTGCCGGGCATCGTGCACGACACCAGTTCGAGTGGACAGACGCTATTCGTCGAACCGCTTGCCGCATTGGACGCGAACAACCGCGTCAGGACGCTTCGGCTCGAAGAGGAACGCGAGATCGCGCGGATCTTGAGCGAGCTCTCGCAGCAAATCGGCAGCAATGCGGCGCAAATCGAAGCCAACGTGGAGATGCTGGCGCAGCTGGATCTGCTCGCGGCGAAAGCGTCCGTAGCGTCGGCCATGGATGCGCGGGCGCCGGAGCTAGTCGAGGGCGCGACGCTCTGCATCCGGAACGGACGGCATCCGCTGCTCGGCGATCGCGCGGTGCCGCAATCGGTGGAGATCGACGACGATGTACGCCTGATCGTGATCAGCGGCCCCAACATGGGTGGGAAAACGGTGGCGCTGAAAATGGTGGGCCTATTCGTGTGCATGGTCTATTGCGGCATGCAGATTCCCGTTAGCGACGGTTCGCGAATCGGCTGCTTTACGCGCATCTTCGCCGATATCGGCGACGAACAGTCAATTGCCGAAAACACGTCGACGTTTTCGGCGCACCTGCGCAGAATGCGCGAGATCATCGCACAGGCCGACGAGCGGTCCTTGGTGCTCGTGGACGAGATCGGCGGCGGAACGGAGCCGACCAGCGGCGCCGCATTGGCCGTGGCGATGCTCGAACGATTGTTGGCCGTGCGCGCCGGCGGAATCGTAACGACGCATTCCACCGAGCTCAAGTTGTTCGCGCATCAAACGCCGGGTGTTTCGAATGCGAGCGTCCGCTTCGATCCGCAAACATTTGCGCCGACGTACCATTTGGATATCGGAATGCCCGGACAGTCGTTGGCCTTTCCGCTGGCGCGCTCGCTGGGCATACCGGGCGACATTATCGCACGAGCGGACGCATTGCTGGGATCCCGCGAACGTGATTACGAGAGCGCGCTTGCCGAACTTTCCTCGCTGAGCGCGCAGTTGGAATCCGAGCGAGAGGGCGTGGAGCGCGAGCGGCGTCACGTCGACCGGCTGCAAGAAAACCTGCGTTCGCGTACGGAAGCGCTCGAACGCGAGCGCCGTGAGTTTTCAGAGGCGGCGGAGGCGCGGATGCAGCAAGCGTTACGGGACTTCACGGCGGAACTCGCGCGCCGTGCCGCCGAACACGAAGCGGCTCGCCCGAAAGTGACGTCCGCGCAGAGCGCGCTGCTGGCGCGCACCATCGAAGAAATGAGGCGCGATCTCGGCGTAAAACCGGATCGTGCGCCCGCCGATCCCGGATCGTTTGCGGCAGGGGATCGCGTTCGCGTGCTTTCGTTCGGACAAGACGGAACCGTTATTGCGGACAACGGCGACACGGTGCTCGTGGCGATCGGGCCGATGAAGTCGGTCGTGGCCAAGACGGACGTGCAGCGTGCTTCGTCCGCCGTTCCGCGAACCCGGGCTGAGAGCGGCGGCGATCGCCAAAAGGGCGGCGGCGGCAGCGCGCGCATGGAGGCCGCGGCGCGGACGATGGCCGAGTTGGACGTGCGCGGGAAACGGTATATCGAAGCCGAGCCGCTCGTCGATCAATGGATCGACGAAGCGGTGTTGGCCGGCAATTCGCCGCTGCGATTGATCCACGGCAAGGGCACCGGTCTGCTGGGGCGGGGATTGCAAGAATTCTTGCGCGCGCATCCGAGCGTCAAAAACGTCCGCTACGGCGACGAAAACGAAGGCGGCGGCGGGGTCACGATTTTCGACTTGCGCTGAAATACGACGGCGCCTACGGCACCGTGAACTGTCCGCTTGCCAGCGCATACTGCTGCATGGCGTTGTTTGGAAACGGCAACTGGAACAAGTAATTGCCGGCTACGGTCGACGAGAACACCTGCGCCATCCAGTCTTCGGCATGGCCGGACGCCGGTTCGCTCAAGAATCCCGGAAGCGATGAAAGATTCGGAAATGCGAGTGAGTTGCCGACAGTCGACAAGTACGAGCTCGTCGTTCCGACGATGATTTCATTTTGCATCGGGGCAAAGGCACCGAAGATAAACGCCGTCGATCCCGAGATCGTGAAACCGTTGTACGACGGCACGGCGAATGTAGGATACTGCGCTGCCGCCGGTGCTGAATACGTCAGCGGGGCAGGGAACGTCAGAGACACGTTCTGCGCGCTCGAGAACGTCTGCGACGTTCCGACCTGGCTCAGCGACGAGCCGCTGGTATTCGTGGCGAACGTTTGCAGGTAATAGTAATCGCCGCTCTGCGTGTCGGCAGCTGCAACCGTCGGATAAGTCGCCGTACTGCCGGCGTCCTTTATCGTCAGCTGCGCTCCGCCTTTCGTTATATACCACGCGTTCACTTGCGTATTGAATCCGCTGGGAACGCCGGCAAGCGCAACCGTCGCCGTCGACGTGGTATCCGTGTTGTTCAACGCCGTCAACGGTCCAAGCGCGCTCGTCACCGTGACGCCGCGCTGAATCTTCACTGCGAGTGCGTCCGTGGCGCCCGCACCGAACGCAATTGCAGCGAGATCTTGCGTGCCGGACGGCGCGTCATTGAACGTCGCGGCGCCGGCGACCGAGTTTTGAAACGACGCGGCGTTCCCCACGTAGATGTGCGCGCTCGTAGCTCCGGGAATCTGCGAAACGTCGTACGATACCGACGTAGCCGTCGTTCCTGAAACGGGGCAGTTTATTGACGGCGTCGTCGTGTCGCTGGTCGAGAGAAGTTCGATGAACTCGAAGATCGAGTCGCAAACGATCGCCACGCCGTACGTCGACGTCCCGTTCGGAAGCGTGAACGTTGCGGCGTTGCCGCTGAGCGTGAGCGAGGCCCACGCGCCCGTACCGATTTTTGCTGCGGCTGCCGACGCGCCATTGCCGGTTACGCTGAAGGTGATTGTCGTCCCGGAGGGCGGGTTCGGGGGACTGCCTCCACCGCCGCTGCTGCCTCCGGAATTGCAAGCTGGTAGTGCGAAACAGAGAAGGCCGGACAGAACGGCAGCTGGCGATACACGCATGAAGCACAGTTCTACACGGGGAGTAGCGAGCCTTGGTTGCTCTACGGCATGTAGCTGCTCAATGCACCTGCGTGGAAATCGTACCTATGCCATTATTGCAATGCGTACAGCGTGCCGTCGGTGCTGCCGATGTACAAGATCCCGTTGACGATCGCCGGCGAACCAAAGATGGAGCCCAGTGAGAAAACGCGATCCAGCCCGGCGACGATTCCTTCGAACGTATTGTCGCGGTAGAAACCCTGCATTTCGACCTCACCCTTCGCGTTCAAGTGCGCGGACAGATTGCGCCGCGAACCGTCGGTCGAAAATTGTGCGGCAATTTTTCCGGTTTTCAGATCGATGCCGTACAAGCGGCCGTCGAATACGCCGAAGTACGCCATATTCCCCGCGATCGACGGCGACGAGAATGATGCGCTCTGGTACGGAATGCTGAATAGTTCCGCGCCCGTAGCGGCGTTCAAAGCCCAAAACCGCCGCTCGTCCGAGGTCGTGTAATACACGTTCCCATTCGCAAGGGCTGGCGAGCCGATCACCCAGCTGCCGTGTTCGTTATGCTTCCAGCGCAGCGTTCCCGTTCGCGCATTCAGTGCGTAGAAAAAGCTGTCCCGGCATCCGAAAAACACGGTGTCGCCCGAAACCGCTGCGGACCCCGCGATTCCGACCTGATTGTAAATATCGCGGTCGTCGCCGGTAATGAACTTCCATTTTACGGCGCCCGTTCGCGCGTCGAGGGCGTAGAAATAGCGGTCCCAGCTGCCCACATAGACGGTTTCACCGGCGACCGCCGGCGTGGCATGCACGACGTTCCCGGTCTTGAACGACCAGCGAAGCGCGCCCGTTTGCGCATCGAGCGCATAGATGTGTGAATCGCCGCTTCCTATATACAGCGTGCCGTTCGCGATAACCGGCGACGAAAGAAACACGTCGAACGGATCCGGCATACGCTCGGTCCGCGGAATCATTCCATGGATTCCGGGAGCGCTGAAGCGTCGCTCGCCCAACGTCTTGAAATGCCACCGCTCGCGGCCGTTTGCCGCGCTGACGGCGTAGACGTTGCCGTCGAGGCTCGAGAAATACACCGCGCCGCCGGAAACCGCGGGTGAGGAATTGACGGGGCCTTTCGTTGCAAAAGCCCAAAGGCGCGCCCCCGAGCGCGCGTCAATCGCGTAGAGATTCTGATCGAAACTGCCGACATAGACGACGCCGTCCGAGAACGCCGGCGAGGACATAATCTTGCCCCCGGTTTTGAAACGCCAGCGAACCGTCGTCAGGCGCGGCGCGACGGACGCGTAGACGCCGTTGTGAGCGGGATCGTTTCTGAACATGGCGGTGGCATCGCCGGGGGCGGAAGCGCCCAAAGCGAGGGCCGTTACTGCACAGGAAAAGCAAATGGCTGCGGCAGTTTGAACTCGCATGTTCCCCGAACGCGCCGCGGATGTGGCCCGTGACGGCCGATGGGAGGCCTGCCGCGAAGGCGGTTTGAACCTGCCCGAACCGATGAACCCCGAAGATTTGCTCGACGGCTTCGACCACGTCGAAACCCGGCCCGAGTTCGAAGCCCGCCTTCGCGAAGGTAAACCGCTTGCGGTAAAGCTCGGCTTGGATCCGACCAGCTCGGACCTGCACTTGGGTCACGCGGTCGTGCTGCACAAGATGCAGCAATTCGTGGAAGCGGGTCATAAAGTGGTGCTGCTGATCGGAGACTTTACCGCGCGCATCGGCGACCCGTCGGGACGCAACGAACTGCGTCCGCCGTTGACGCAAGAGCAAATCGAAGCCAACATGCAAACGTACGCGCAACAGGCGTACAAAGTGCTGGACATGGAGCGCGTAACGCTCGAGTACAACTCCAAATGGCTTGCGCCGCTTTCGCTGGCCGATTTGCTGCGGCTGCTCTCCAAAGTTACGGTTGCGCAAATGCTGGAGCGCGAAGATTTTCGCGCGCGATACACGAGCGGCACGCCGATCTCGCTGCACGAATTCTTATATCCCGTCGCGCAGGCGTATGACAGCGTCGCGCTGACGGCGGACGTGGAATTGGGCGGCAACGATCAGTTATTCAATCTTTTGATGGGCCGGCACTACCAGCGCGAGGTCGGGCAGCGCGAGCAGATCTGCATGACCGTTCCGCTCCTTGAAGGTTTGGACGGCGTCGAGAAGATGTCCAAATCGAAGGGCAACTACGTTGGACTCACCGAGGCGCCCGAACAGCAATTCGGCAAGTTGATGCGCATTCCGGACGAACTGATCCCGCGGTACGCACGTCTCGCCGCTTTCCGATCCTCGCGGGACGCGGACGATTTGAACGCCGGCTTAAACCAGGGCCGTCTGCATCCGATGGACGAGAAGAAGCGGCTGGCGGAAGACATCGTCGCGCGCTACCATGGCGCGGACGCAGCGCATGCCGCTCGCGAATATTTCGAACGCACGGTACAGCGCCGCGAGCTGCCCGATCAAATGCCCGAGATCCGCCTTGGCGAGGCCCGGCGGGTTGCGGACGTGATCGTCGCGGCGGGATTCGCCGAGAGTAAGCGGGCGGCCGAGCGACTTATCTCGGGGAATGGGGTGCGGGTCGATGGTACAATCGTGCACGATCCCAAGTCGCCGTGGAGCGCCGCCGGACCGGCGGTGTTGTCGGTGGGATCGCGCAAATTCGTCAAAGTGCTTCCGAACGAGAGATAAAGAACGATGGCCGAAACGCCCGTAACGTACACTTCATCTGCAAAGCCCGTCGGCACGAAGAAGTTCGTCTGCAAGCGGTGCAAACGCGTGTACAACTATCCGGAAGAAGGCGGTCCGCCGATCCGCTGTGAGTGCGGCTGGTGGTACGAAAACGTCTACGGCCGGATCGAGGAGCGTTTTTGGCAGCGCATTGAGCCGTACCGCGAACCTCCCGCTACGCTTTTTTCACCCGAGTAGCGAGTTCGACGACCTCGTCGGACGTAAACACGTACATCTTCTTACAAAATTCGCACGTCGCTTCGGTCTCAGTACGCTCGCGTGCCATCTTGCGAAGCTCGTCCGCACCCAGTCCAAGAAGCGCCGCCTCGACTTTCTCGCGTGTACAGCGGCAAGCGAAACGCACGTCAACCGTGCGGTGCGATCGCAGTTCGGCCGGACCGGCCAGCGCATGTAACAGCGCATGCGCATCCGACCCTTCCGCAATCAACTTCGTAATCGGCGGCATCGCCAGCGCGCGCTCTTCCAAAGCGGAAACGGCGGCGTCGTCCGCGCCCGGAAGCAACTGCGCAATTACCCCGCCGGCAGCTTTTACGCCGTTCGGATCCGCGAGCACGCCGAGTGCAACGACGCTGGGTATCTGCTCCGAGTTGACTAAATACGACGCGATGTCTTCGGCGATTTCTCCGCTGTGCAGCGGTACGACCCCGACATACGGCTGACCGACCTCGTACGATTTCGTTACCTGCATGACGCCGTCTCCGACAGCGCCGGCAACGTCGAACTTTCCGCGCGAACTCAGCGGCAAATCTGCTTGCGGAGCCTTGGCATACCCGCGCGCGCCGATTCGCTCGTCGTCGATCAGCCACGCGTCCGCGACGATGCTGCGCAGCGGACCATTACCGGAGATCTGAAGCGAAATCCGTTCCTTTCCTTTTAGACTTGCGCCGAGCAGCGCCGCACCGGTGACCAGACGCCCGACCGCGGCGGTGCCGGTAGGGCTCAACCCGTGGCGGACTTGCGTCTCGCGAACGAGATCCGTCGTTATTCCGGCGACGATCGCAAAGCCGGCGCCGGGTGCGGAGGCGCTTATCAATAGGTCGGGCATGTGCCGAGTTACCCCAGGGGCGGCGCTTTCTCCCTGCGAACGCCAGGGCATGCGAGTGCTCGTTATTCATGGGCCGAATCTGAACTTGCTGGGCGAGCGAGAGCCTGACGTGTACGGCACGCAGACGCTCGCGCAAATCGATACGGCAATCGCCGAACTGGCGGAGGAACTCGCGGTAGAGGTGCGCGCGCAACAGCACAATAGCGAGGGAGCGATCGTGGATGCGCTGCACGGCGCGCGCGGTTCCTTCGATGCCGTCATTATAAATCCGGGTGCGTACACGCACTATTCCTACGCAATCGCCGACGCAATATCGGCAATTGCGACTCCGGTTATCGAAGCGCACCTGAGCAATATCGCCGCGCGCGAAGCGTTTCGCCGAATCAGCGTAATTGCACCCGTCTGCGCCGGCACGATTGCCGGCTTTGGTTTGCAATCATACTTGCTGGCATTGCGAGCAGCGGTCGAGGCCGCGCGCGCCGGAGGAGGCGCATAGGCGTGTGCGTATATTCCCTTGCCTGGGAGGGAGCATCCCTTGACGAAAGCCGACATCGTCGACGCCGTGGCCGTGAACGTGCACATCTCCAAGCGACAAGCGGGTGAAATCGTAGAACTCATCTTGAACGAAATTCGCAGCGCGCTCGGACGAGGCGATCGGGTTGCGTTGACGCCATTCGGAAGTTTCGTGGTGCGGGAGCGAAGAGCTCGCGAAGGACGCAACCCCAAAACCGGTGCGACGATCAATATTCCCGAGCGCCGCGTAGCCGCGTTTATTGCAGGGACGGCACTCAAGAGCGCCATCGCGGGCGGTAAAGGGAAGAAGACCTCGGCGAAGCGTTGACTGCCGGTACGCGTCGGCCTTTTCGCGGAGGCACGAGCGTGCCGGACCTTTGCCGCCGCAAGGAGAAAGCCGGAGAACCTAGCAAAATCCAACCGCCGTAGAACTCACGTTCTACGCCCCTCTCCGGGCTGTGGCGCAGTTTGGTTAGCGCGCTTGACTGGGGGTCAAGAGGTCGCTGGTTCGAATCCAGTCAGCCCGACCATGAAAGGTCCGCAATTGCGGGCTTTTTCATTTTCCCAACCTTTGCAACGAAAAGTTGTGTAGCCTATTTTGTAGCCTATTGGCCGGAGAGTACTCCGTCCAAAATTCGCGTTGCCTCGCGCTGCAACGTCGGCGCTACATGGCTGTATCGGTCTAACGTCATGCGCACCGTTGTATGTCCCAAGCGTTCGGCAATGACCTTAGGCGAGATTCCTTTTTCCATGGCCAGGCTGCTCATCGAATGCCTCAATCCGTGGATTGTAAGGTCGTCGATTTCCGCTTTCTCGCAGATCGGTTGAAAGTGCCGCTGCCGCAAATTAGAACGCTTGGGATGCCCGCCGTTTGCCGCCACGAACACGAACGGAGAGGTCAGGTCGGACTGGCTTTGGTGACGTTTCAATGCGTCAATGGCAAGTTGCCCGAGGTCAACGCGCCGCTTTGACGATTGCGTCTTCAACGGCCCAATGCGCGATGTGCCGTCCACTTCGTGGAGGCTGTCCTCAACGGTAACGGCGCCATGCGTAAGATCAACTTTGTCCCACCTCAAAGCCAGTGCTTCGCCTAGTCGTAGGCCCGAGGAAAGCAGAAGAACCCACAGTGCCTCGTAGCGATTGCCTTTTGCGGCTTCGAGGAAGCGTTGCGCCTCCTGGGCCGTCAAAGCGTGTCTAACTCTGGCTTTGTGGGATGGTTTCGTCACCACTGAAAACGGATTGGAGAAATGGTACTTGCGGCGAGTGATCGCGACCGAGATCGCGCGGCCCATGGCCTTTCCAACTTTTACGATCATGTCGTTGGAGGCGCCTTTCCGTCGCATTGCAGCGTACAACGCTTCCACATGTTCAGTGTCCATTTTCGTCAGCCGGACATTAGCGAGTATCGGCGCGGCATGAATCCGCCACGCGTTGTCGTAAAAAGCGTGCGTACTCGCGCTTCGGGATTCTTTAACTTCCGGCAGCCACGTGTTCGTGACCCACGCGCCCATCGTTAGATTCGAGGGCGGTTTTAGCGAACCGTTGGAACGAGCTCGCTCGTCAGCGACCTTCGCGAGTACTTCCGTCCGACTTGCGCCGTAGAAAACTCGGCGAATACGTTTGCCTTCTTTATCGCGCCCAATGGTTGCGGCATGTACCCAAAGGCCATCCGGCCGTCTATACGTTGAGCCTTCACCCTTGGCGCGGCGGTTTGTTTTACTCATGGGCAAATCTACGATTTCCTTTCGTGGTTCGTCAACAGTCTCGACGGCGCACCGCTGGCCGACGGGCAAGTACGGGCGCATATCGTTTTAAAAACGGGATTACGTGGACACGCCGCCCAATTGTTGGGGGCATGGGGGTGATTGCGGGGTGAGCCGTTCAGTGACCGCGTTTTTGTTCGTTTGCGCCTTCCTAGGTGGTGCGCTTACCTCAGCCGCCGATACCAAGGTCAAGACCCGCGCTCAGTTGCCGATGCCGGAAAACAGTGTGCCCGGCTCGCCGACCACTGTTCCAGCGTTTGCTACCATTGAGGCGCTTGACGAATACTATGACGCCGCAGATTCCGGAAATTGCGACGATCAATGCCTTGCTGCAAAATGGATGTCCCTTGCCCTGCACGCCAAGGTCGCACTTTTGGATGACGGCATGACGGTATGGATTCTGAGGAAGCAGAACGATATTAGCAGCCCTTCTTATCATGTATGTCGCGTACTATATTATCCGCCAGGAAACCCGAAGGGTGTAATGGCTTGGGTACTGTGCGCGTCTCTTGCAGGACAGCCGCCAATGTAACATGCCGACGAATGTGACGAGGACGTACCCATGATGCTCAACAAAGAGGTGGTCCCGATAGTACGTCAACTTTGGTTGACTACAATGGCCTGCATGATTGCGTTCTCCGTTACGTCATGTGGACCGGAGAAGGACAACGCGTTTTCAAGATGCGTCAAAGACGGGAATACAACTGACGACGTTGATGACGGGTTCATCGCGAAGATTAGCAAAGCACATAGTTACATCGAAAGCGGTACAGGTGCAATTTACGCGTACGATCCCGACGCACAAGGTTCAATCGTCGACTCTTTCCGGGTTTATGATGATTTCTACATTAAGGACAGAATATTCCACAACAAAAACAACCCGTTTGAAATCGTAGTTTGCGAAGTCTCAGGCGACATACCAAAGGACTGACGTGCGTGTTTAGAATACTGCGTTAATCCCAGTTGCCTTCGGAATGGATCGAATCGAAGCAAGGCTGCGGCACGGCGAAGACTGCGGTGCCAAGTTGACGTTGTAACCGTCAACGGCCAGGTACTCGAAACGCCTCAAGTTTATGGTATCTTTCATCTTTCTTGTCGCTTCCGTGCGCGATTGCTCTTCGTTCGCCGACGTTCCGATTTCGGGACGAAACCATCCCGCCGCATTGCGGTTGCCGCGCCCTCGCGTTCGAGTGACTTCTTAAGCGCGCGTAATGCAACGTCCACGGGTTCGCCGCTGCGAACGACAGCGATAGCGTTAGCCATCGAAAGTTCCTGCTCCTAAAGAATGAGGAGTGTGCGGCCGTGTCCTGCATGCGCTCCTCTTTGGGACCAAGGGCATTAGTCATTGTAAAGGATTGAGGCGCAAGCAGCCGCAGCCGCTAAGCGCCTCTTATCGCGATACTTCCTCATCCGAGGAGGTTTTTTGTTGTTTACGCACATTCCGCGCCCATTGCGCGAAATTCTTTAGCCAGCTGCTTTGATGTATTCTCTTAGCGCTGGAAGCTCGTCTAATATCCGGCTTACTTTATGGTGACAATCCGCTTCGTGCGCGGCTGCAATTTTGGCCGCGATCTGCAGATTTAGCACGTCGCGCACAACTGCGCGATCCTTGCCTTCATCAAATCGCGTCGCATCGACCCATTGCACTGGCATGAACTCATACACTCGGCGACCAACACCATTGTGATCGCTAGTGAACCATTGCGCCCAAAGTTGCCATCCGTGGCCGTAACCATGCTGGTTCGCTATACGTTGTGCGTTCATAAATCGTCGATACGTCGGATGTTGACTCGCTTTCTCAAAAGCTTCCTGCGCTTCCTTACGTGCCTTGGTTGCAGCTTCAAGTTCCGGCAGGTAGCGAAAGAGATCGGCGGTTAGGTTTGCCACATGCGTTCGCCTTTCATGGTCCGCTTTAGCTATGCGTTCGCGGAGCGCAACTTCTTTGGCGGCGGCCTCACCAGCCATCAGGGATTCGACGATTTCGGAAATGCCCTGTTCCACTTTTGCTGCTTTCACTTTTGCTCTCCATTCTGGCGACGACGCGCGCCTTCCAATGCAGCACGGTCGAAGCGATTTACGTGGCCAGCTAGTGCCTTCTCCAGCTCGCGAAGCTCATAGGCGGAGAGCTCGTCTGCACGCAGGTCGCGCCACTCATTGTCAGTGGAACCGGGACGCGCACGTAAAGCGCTGCGTAGGGACCGATCCGCGTTAGCGAAGTCGTGGTCATCCATTTCGTTGTACGCGCGAAACAGGTGTGGCTTACGCTTGCGCATTTCGAGGACGGCGGCCTCTTTAGTCATTTTTTGACTTTCCACTGCGTCGACAAGATCGCCGAACATATCGGCGACTGTTGCATCGACCGCCCCAGCGCGTTCCGCCTCAGCGCGCAGTGCGCTTTGGGCCGTTGGCACGTCGGATTGTGAAACAGTAGTATCGGCGGCGCCAAGTGATTTGAACATCTTTCCTCCATGAAGCGGGACATACCTAAGACACGATCATAAAAAAATTGCTGGACGCGCCTGCGGTTTGGTGATTTTGTTCCGAAGCAGCAGCGACGCCGTTCTGAGAGGCCAACGCCAAAAGTGCCCCCCCCGCCATGGTTTGTAGCTTGGCCTTAGCCTAGCGCCATCTTTGAGGATAGCATCGCGCGAACGCTTGCGGCATGCCACTCCTTCGCTCCGCCGTTCGGCTTGACGCGCATTTCCATAAGTTTGCTTGCGATTTGTCGATAGGACGCGCCGCTCTTATGCATGCATTGCGCTTCACGTAGCGCAGTCTGTTGCTTGCGATCCTCGACGAGCTCATTACCAACACGACGGTATCCGAACGGCGTGCGCCCATAGGCTTTGCGCTCTTGCCGCATGTGGGCTAGCGCATCCCGCGTCCGCTCGCCTATTGCTTCCCGCTCCCACTGCGCGACGTTCGCCATGATATTGGCTACAAGGCGTCCGCCCGCGCTTTTCGTGTCCAGCGACTCGGTCATGGAGATCAGCGCCGCGTCGGCTTTACTAAACGTGTCTAGCAGATCGGCGAAGTCGCGCGTGCTGCGCGTTAGCCGATCAAGTTTTAGCGCCACGACCGCGCCGATCTCGCCGATCCTCACGCCCTGCATAATGCGCTGCATGCCGGGGCGGTGCAAGGACTTGGCGGAAATCCCGGCATCCTCAACGATCTCGGCGAGGTCCAACTGCATCGCCTCACAATACGCCGCTATGCGTGCGCGCTGGGAAGCCAGGGAGACGCCCTCCCTGGCCTGATCCTCCGTGCTTACGCGAACGTAGCCGACGATCTTGCGCGTTGCCGGAGCTGCCGTTTTCGCCTTGCGTCCCCTCACGTTGCCCTCCGAACCATAAAGTTCCGTTCCGTACTTTACAGTATAGCACTGTTGTGTAACAGCGCAACGGCAGGGTAACGCAGTAGGAGTTTACGCCCTTGTCGAACCGACAGGCATGCCCAGAAAGGCCCCTAAAACGCCCGCTACGGCCCGATTAAACGTGATCGTGGCGGCTGACATGGCCGCCGACATTGACGAGGCCCGTGCGGGCTTAAAACGCCTTGGCGTGAGTGTATCTATTTCGTCGCTTGTTGAGATCGCGGTTACTGAACTTCTCAAGCGCCGCGACCTCGCCGCGATCATGCGTAGGTACGGCGCAACTGCCCGGCGACGTAAAGAATCCTAGCGTTCTGCCTCCGAGGGCAGGAGGAGCGCCTTTATCTCTAGCAAGTCGCGCAAAGGCAACCCACTAAACACGTTCGTGACGGCGCGCGCATCGATCACGTTGTCCGGCGCAGTCCAACCCCGTCCTTTGCCGATACGCTCCAGTACGTTCGCGGCCTTTTCCAACGCGCTCACTTCAAGCCGCAAATCGTCGCGTTGACGCGCGCGCGAGATGGCGCTTTTCGATTCGAAGAAGATCGACTCCAGGTGCCCAAAGTATGCGTCGGGTGTGTCGATCCTATCCGGTTCTTGTCCCGCTTGGGACGATTCCATGGCCTGCGCGCGCTTGACCCTTGGCGCGGGCAGATCGACGGTTTCGCCGAAGTGACAGCGCTTGTATCGGCTAATACCAGAACGGGAAACCCCAGGTAAAGCTGCCTCGATGTCCCGGAGTGATCGACGCTCTTGCATCATGCGCGTAACGGCGAAGGCAAGCGCGGGGTCTTTGCAGATTGCGCTTCGGTCGCCGCACTTGTCACATCGGGCCATGCGTCACCGCCAGCCCGTCGCCGCCGGGCACTCGAAGAATCTCATGCGCGGCGACTGCTACGTCGAACATCGAGGCACGGCGCCCGTGTTCTTGCAGGAGTGAGAGTACGTCGCCCTCGCGCGCCGCGAGCTCATCGGCCAGCTCTGCGGGAATGTGGCCGATCACGAAGATCGAACCGTCATCACTAACCCGCAACCGTGCGCCAGCGTCGCGCAGGATATTTACGATCTCCAAAGCCGTCACAGAAAAAGTCCCCCTATATATAAGCGCACCGCGCCGGGAAAAAATGGTACACGCCGGGCCGTCAGTAGGAACGGGTACTAGTTCAGTACACTTACAGCCAGGGGATCACCGGGGGTAACTATACTGTAAGCATACTGAACTAGTACTTCTTACGAGATCACTGCCTGTTGATTTCGTCGGGTGGGAAGCACAATTCGATGATCGGCGCCTGCGTGCGGCCGCGATGCTGAACCGTGATTGCGCCGAGCTCCTCAAGGCGCTTGCGCCCCTCCGCGTAGTGGTTTTTCAATAGGCCTGTCTCGCGTTCAGCGAACTCTAATGCGGGCGAAAGCGGGCCCGTAGTACACTCCCTGAGGATCGCCAGGAAGGCGACAATTTTTGTCTGCCGTAGCGTCTTCACACGCGGCAGCCATGCCTTTTGCCAAGCAAGGCCGTCGCGGCCGGGTTCGTAACGCGCAACCGAATTGGCGATCACGCGCACCTCACTTGCTTCAAGCGGCGGTTTGCATCGTTCGATATTTCGTTGAAGCAAATTGGCTTCGATCTCTTCGTAGCTGCAACCGATCCGGCGCAAACGCCCCGCCCAACGCGTAAGCCCTTCATTGCGCTGTCCTTCGAAGAGATCGTGGGGTAGCGCGACGGTCGCCGCGCGCCGTGCTTGCACATCGCGTATGCGGCGCAGAAGCACATCGGGGAGACGGGGTGGATTGAAACATTCCAGACTGCCGGAGGGCGTTCTCCACTCGTAGGCTGTCTCGCCCCGCCGCGACGGAGGCGCGATAACGCCCCCGCCACGGGCGCGAATATCAATTCCCGGTCCGAAGACGCGCCCCGCTGCGTTTCCGACGGTCCGATCCGGCGCCGCAAAATACACATGGAACCCACCACTAGGCGTTCGTACAACCGGACAGTCGTCGAACACTTCCGAACCCACCTCACTGCATAACCTTTGCCAAGATTGGTCGCCGCCCGATTTGATGTCGATGTCGAGGACGACCAAACGAGACGGTTCTGTCGCAATGCCGACGGCGAGCTCGGCATCGTCAGCGAAGTGTTTTTCGACTGCTTCGGGGTCCGTAAGCCCCTTGTTCCATCCCCGAATCGCCGGCGTTTTGTCCTTGTGCGCGGGATAAACGGCAAGCCCAACGCTGACATACTCAAGCGCTGCATTTCGAATACTCCCCACGGGTCACGGCTCCGCATGCATGTTAGGCAGATCGTCAAGGTTGACGCTGTCGAATTGCGCCGGACTCTGCAAGTGAAACGTTTGGCCTGCGCGCCCGGTACCAGGCGCGCCACTTTGGTGGAATCGTCCCGGTGTGATGTGCGTGGCGCTCGTAATCGTCGCGAAAAATGAACGCCGTTTCCGCCGTGCATTCAACTCCGAATGCAGAGGCGGACCGGGGGATCGGGACAGTGTTCTTTAGGTCTCGCTCATTGCCGGGGCAGCTCGCCTCATGCTGATCGTATCCAATAGCGTTGCAGCAGACGGCATGGTCGGGGACCTCAAGAGGCGCGGTTGCGTCCCATTTTTGTGGTCGGCCACGATCACGATTGGTCTTGCGCGGCAAACACGGCAGAGGCGAAAGGTCGGAAGGGTGCGTTGTACGCGGCACATCAGCTAACGCAGGTTCCGCGTGAAAGCTGCATGGGCTGTGCGGCGGGCAGCAAGGACCCGGCTTAAATCTCCGCGCCACGTTGACCATCCTTGGCGGACCGAACCATTTTACGTTGAATCCAGGCCGCAACTTGCGAATCGGGTATGCGTCGTTCGCGTCCAGGGCGAACAAAGCCGATCTCGCCGCGACGCAGCAACTCGTTAAGCAGGGTGCGCGAAATCCCATGGTAACGCGCAGCTTCCGTGAGACTGCGCAAATAGTCCGGCGACGACGATGTCGTTTCCGGCGTCGTGTGTGTTTTCTTCAATTTGGAAAACCTGTGAGTGTCAGCGTTCGCTAACACGCCCGTCATCCAACAGGTCGCGTCTCGTCCAGCGCGGTCGCGGCATCCACCGTTCGCAGCTGTCCGGGGGTTCGCGTTTTCCCAGGGACCAGCATCCTCCGGTCCACCAGCGTATACGCGCGTGCGGTTTCATTGGTTGCAGCGCGTGGGGTGTCTCTTACTAAAGCTTTACTGTTCTGGTATAACAGAACGAAACTGCACCAATGCGGCTCGAAGAGAATGCGATTTCCTACGAAATGAATTGGCGCGACCAATGGAATGACTCGACATGTGCGGTAGAAAATCGAAGGCTAGGGCTACTGTAGCCCGTTTGTAGCCTATCGGCTGTACGATCGCGCACCCTGACGAACGTCAGCGCACGGTTTGACAGGGTGTTTCACCTCGTCGCCTCGTGCACAATGTAGCTGGGGGTCAAGAGGTCGCAAGTTCGAATCTTGTCAGCCCGACCATGATTAAGAAAATCCCGGAAACACTCGACCTTTCCGGGATTTTCGATTTCCGGCGGGACGCAAAAATCTCGTACCATAAGGAACAGCTTAAGGGACTGACCCGTGGTGTTCGATGGTTAAATACGAAGTTCGCACGTGCAAACCGGGCGACGAGCGCGCACTGTCGATCGTCGCTCAAGCGACTATTCTTGAAACGTACGCGCCGCTCGTTCGCGGCGAAAATCTCTACGAATACGTCACCGAGGAATTAAACGCTGCCCGGTTTCGTAGTTTGCTGGAGGATCCGTCGATGCGGCTTTGGGCCGCGGAGTTCGAGACGACCAGGAGCATCGTCGGGTATGCGCACGCACTTCCGGACGCTGACGATCGCAGCGCAATGGAGCTGAAACGAATATACCTGCTGAATCGCTTCCGCGGAGCCGGGATCGGCAAACGCCTCCTGGATGAAACGATCGCATTTGCGCTCGAGAGAAGTTTTCGAGCGATACTCTTGCGCGTTCACCATAAAAACGAAGTGGCGATCGGATTCTACCGGCGCAACGGATTTAGGCCGGTTGGAGAAGAGTCGTTTCCCGCGGGCGATGAAGTCTCGACAGTCCTCGTCATGCGGCTGGGTCTAGACCGTCACGGCACAGCGTAGTCGCTCTGACGCCCGAAAGTTTACGATGATAACGTGGCGTAGACTCCGGGCCGCATCGTGAGCCACGCGTACGAATTACCGGTGCGATGGGCTAGTAACGAGAGCGTCTCGATCTCTTCAGGTATGTAGTGGGTCCGGTCGGTCTTGGGGCCGCAGGCGACGAAGCCGACGAGCTGCCCGCGTACCATCATCGGCAACAGCAGCGCGCCGTAGAACGCATGTCGCGGCTCGTCGCACTCAAAAGCCTCGCCCCAGCGGCGCAGCCGCAGAACCGCAAAGTCGTCGCCCGGAAGAATGGCCGGCGCGTTATTCGTTCTCGGGGTTGCAAGCGCGAATGCGGAACCGTCGGACGTGTAGATCGAAACGTATTCGCTTTCGAGCCTGTTGGCGAGCGCGTCGTACGTCTGCAACACCAGGCGTGCCGGATCCGTGATGAGATCGGTCTCCTGTGCGAAGCGGCGCAAACCGAGAAGCGCGAGTGCTTGCGCACGGAAGATGACGTTATTTAGGAACTGTTCGATGCGCCGGTGCGCCGTCGTAAGCAATACGCCGATGAGTACGGCCATGACGAGTTCGGCTACGAATGCGAAGCGCGATTCGGCGAGCCATCGTCCAAATCCCCAATCGACCAACGCCAGGAGGCCGACCATAATTGACGTGAGGACCGCGTACAACACCGCGCGGCTAAGGATCAGCCGGATATCGAAAAGCCGGTGCTTGAAGACCGTGTAAGCGACCGCGATGGGAGCGATCACGACGAAGAGGAAGGTCAGGTTGATGATCCAGATCGGCGGAAAATAGCCCGCGCCTTCGATCCAGGCCATGACGTCGGTTGGAATGAACGCGACGGCAAAGGCTGCGACAATCCATTCGAGCCGGCTGCGTTCCTCCGCCCGCGCGCTCAGGTACCGCGAGATGAGGATGAGTGCTGCAACGAGTTCCGTGCCCCAGATGTAGATAGTTCCGACCAACGGAGCCTGCAAGTGCACGAACCCGAAGTACGAAGCCGTAGCGAGCGCGGCGAGCGCCGGCGCTACTCCAAAGATCAAGACGCGCTCGAGTAGCCGCCCCGCCCCCACAGGTTTCGCAAGTGGAAAGCGCAGTGCGAAAGACACAAGTGCCGTTTGCGCCGCAATGGAGATTGCAATCCGAAGATAGCCTACTGCGAGCAGCAAAGGAGCGGAGATATACTCTCTGGTCACCTGCGCGGGAACATAACCGAGTGACGCGCAGAACAGAAAGAACGCCCAGGTAGCCGGAGCCGGGCGCAATAGAACCAGCACCGCGGCAGTCGTCACAATGAAGAGAAAGCCGAACATCTGCAGCACGTCCGAGACATTGTCGGCGAGCGTACGCGAGAAAAGGTGCGAACGAAGCGAAACCGCATGACCGGAAACCAGCGGAAGAACGAGCCTCGTGCCCTCGGGTGCCAGCGGTGAAGGGGCCGCGTAGCGGCGTCCATCGCCGGGCGAAAGCCGCGTCAGGTCGATCCGCTGACCGGCGTGCAAGCCCCGACTCGCCGCGTCGGCGTCCACAGCCGTGATCAGCCCGGAAACCGGGTTTGCCGAGTACCCGAACGTTGCGAAGGGGTGCCATGGAACCGCAATATCGGGCAGGGTTACGGCCAAACAAAGGCCGCTGAGTAGTAGAACGAACGCGGTCCGGATCAGGGCGCGTGTTTGCATACCTGCAGAGTTCCGCGTCTGCGACGCGTATCTTGCCCGAAGAGATTACACGGGAGCTGTGGTTCTCTCTTCGACGTGTGCGTCGCGCGATTTGGATTCTGCTTGACGTTTGACTTGTTGAAGCAGCGCAACGCGAATGAGCGCAACGCCGGGAGATACGAGCGCCCAATACCGGCGGAAGCGCGAGCGGCTTGCCGGATCCGTGGTTTTCACGCGTGTTTCCGATTGAACTTCACACGTGCCGTCTCCGGACGGTATCGTGCGAAGGGACACGGCGATCTTTGCAAATCCCGGCTCCGAGAACCTAGCAAACTCCTCGCGCGCGAGCCCGCGGAAAACCGGATTCGATTCCCATGGCTGCGTAACGGTGACCAAAACGACTTCCCGCGACGAGCTGTCCGGCACGACCGTCCAACCGATCGAAGCGAGTTGATCCAGTAGGCCGCGCGGCATCGGTTGCTCGGCGTGGTTCCCGTGCAACAGCAGTTCGCGCGTTTTGAATAGGGCATTGGCAACGCCCGGCAGATGCTCGAAGTCCAGATCGCAAATGGAGTCGAAAGCGACGTCGGCAGAAGATTCGACGCTCGCACCGTGCCGTACGCGCACTTCGTAGTCCGGCATGATGAGATCGAGCAGCTCGTCGGGCGTTTCGGTTTGTTGAACGCTGCCGTAGCGCGCCCACTGCGCAAACGTATAGAAGCCGTATCCAGCCGCCGCGAGTAGCCCGAGCCGCAGCATTCCGCGCAGTATCTTAGCGGCTATGCGCGGACGTTGTGCGCAATCCGCCAGTGCTTGCGCTTGCATCAGCGCGAACCAACGATGAATCGCCGCTTCACCCGGCGATTCAACCGCGCCAAGTACCGTTTCGGACACCGGCCCCACTCCGGCGAACGTCAGAATTTTTTCGAGCGCTTTGAGCGAATGCGCGCCCATGAAACCGCGGTAGAAGAATGCCGGCATGCCCATCGTCGTCACGATGCGTGCCGTTTTGCCGCGCAATAATTGTTTCGGAAATGTGCGCGCACCGCCGTAATCCATGGCTACGCCCGGCCGAAACGTCTGCTCCATAAACGCCTTGAGCAACGCCGGCATATCGCCGACCCAAAGCGGATAGAAGAACACATAATGATCGGCCCAGCGAATATCCCGCTGCGCCTCGGCAATGGCCGGCGGGGGCGTTCCATGCTCGAAGTCGTGCTGCGTCCGCAGCAGCGGGAAGTCCAGCCCGGCAACTTTCAGATACCGGACCTCGTGCCCGGCATCGCGAGCAGCTTTCGCGTACGTGTCGGCGAGCGCATGATTCAGGCGCTCGGGTGCAGGGTCGGGATGACCGTCGACGATGAAGATCTTGCGCCTGCAGACAGTCTACGGCGCATCCGCGACGCCGGGGGGAACGTGTTGCGACCGGGCTGGGAACGATTTTTGGGGGGATTCCCCCACTACGTTTTCCTGCACGTGAAGGCTACCATGACGACACACAAGGGGGTTTGTCATGGTTTATGCATTGCATCGCGGCGCAGTGTTTGCCGCGGCGGGATTCGTTATTGCACTCATGGTCTCGGGCTGCGGCGGCGGGTCGCAGATTCCCGGCGGCGTCGCGGGGGGTGCCGCGCAGTCGAGGGCCTTTACTCTGCCTGCCCCGGCGCCGGCCAGCACGGAATTTACGGCCGGCATCACGCCGAATAGCTCGCCTCGCGGAATAACGCGCGGTTTGAGCGGGATGTGGTTCACGCAGCCGGGTTCGAACCAGATCGGCCACATTTCGCTACAAGGCGCCGTTGGGGAATTCAAAGCGCCCGCAAAAACGGTCAACAACCTCGCGTTGGGATCTGACGGAAACATCTGGTTCACCGAAGGCGGCGCGGATGCGATCGGCCGGATGACGCCGCAGGGCAAGTTCCGCCAGTTTACGGTCGGAAACGAAGCCTACGGTCCGTTCGATATTGCCGCCGGCGCCGACGGAAATTTATGGTTTACGTTCCGTTCGCCGAGCACGAACGCGATCGGGCGCATTACGACTGCCGGAGTCGTGACGCTCTTCACCGCAGGCCTATCGCCGGGTGACGTTGCCGTACACGATCTGACGGAAGGCTCCGACGGAAACATGTGGTTCACCGAGGAATTCGGAAACCGCATCGGTTCTATCACGCCCGGCGGCGTCATCACCGAATACTCGAACGGCATCAGCAGCGGTGCGGGATTGGCCGACATTACCTCCGGTCCCGACGGCAATCTGTGGTTCACGGAAAATTCTGCGAACCAAATCGGGCGCATTACTACCGGCGGTACCGTAACCGAGTTCTCTCAAGGGATTTCACCGAACGCCGGACCGGGAGCGATTACGTCCGCCGACAATGCGCTGTGGTTCACCGAAGTCAATGCGCACAACGTCGGCCGCATTTCCACGGGCGGAAGAGTCACGGAAGATCCGATCCCCGGTTCGTTATCGTCGGACATTGCGCCCGGCGGCGCAAATACGCTCTGGATCACCGACTTTAGCGGTAACGGCATCGTGCGATTAACGCTGTGACCTATTCGCGGTTGTCGCGCACGGAAGCGACGAGTGCCGCAAGTTGCGCGCGAGAAACCAGACCGAGTTTGGCATAGATCGAAGTCAGGTATTTTTCTACGGTCTTTTCGCCAACGGTCAACTCTTGCGCAATTTCGCGATTCGATTTGCCGGAGGCAACGCGCACGGCAAGCTCGCGCTCCCGCGGCGTGAGCACTCCCAGCGCGTTTGTCTCCGGCAACGATTGCGAAACGAACTCCAAGCGGCGCAGTTCCCCGGCCGCGCCGCAGCGCCGGTAAATCTCCAATGCCGCGCTTCGCTTACCCGCCATTTCCAAGCAGCGAGCTTCGAAGATGGGCCAACCGATCGCGGCGAATAGCGCCGCGCCCGTTTCCGCAGGACGCCGCGCAGCGTCGCCGTCGCCGCGATGTGCGGCCTCAGCGGCGTTCAAAAAGCGCAGAAGCCCTTTGCCGACACGGTCGTCCTTCGGCTCTGCCGCGGCTTCCAAAAGCGGCCGAAGTTCGTGCGCGCGCTGAGGCAAAAGCAGTGCAACCGCCAACACCGGCAGCATCATTCCGAACGCGGTGTTCATTGACGCGAGTACTCGAGATGCAAGCATGCGCGCTTCGCCGCGCCGGTTCGTAGCCGCGAACGCGAGCGCATGTGCCGCAGCAACGCGCGCCTGCGTCGCGGTAAGACGCTGCGAGCCCGCTTGCGCAAGAAGCTTTTCGTCGACGTATCTTTCAAGCATGCGATCGTCGCCCAGCGCAATCGCAAGCGGAATGGCAACTTGGGCCGATAGCGCGCGCATCAAAAAGCGGCTGGACGGCAGCATCTCGTCTACGATCCGCCGAGCTTCGGAAAGATTGCCGGCGAACAACTCAACCTGCGCCGCGAGCGCGGCTTGGTCGTCGAAGTGCAGCGTGCGCGCAAACTCCGCGGCAATACGGTGATGTTCGCGCGCAAGGGCAGTCTCGCCCAAACACAGGGCCTGCACGGCGAAATTCGCGTGCGCGACATGTAGAGGCCCAGGATGGCCGAGTTCCTCGTAAATTGCCGCGCCGCGATCGAAGCATGCTTTCCATTCGGAAATCTCGGCTCGCAGCGCATGCAATTCGCTCGCGCAAAGGTAGTACTCGCCCACCCATTCCGCGCGAGTTTGCAGCAACGCCGGATCGATCGCGTCGAGCACCTCCCATGCCTGGTCGAGGCTGCCGTCGCGCGCCAGCGTCATCGCAAGGCGCGTTCGCAGCCGGCTGTGCAGCGATACGTCGCCGCGTTCGGCGATTTGCAGCGTTTCACGCAACAGCGCGATGGCATCTTGACGGCGATCTGCATCGAACAAATGTCCGGCCATCAGCACGCGATTGCGCACCAGTCCGGCGATGTCGTGCAGCTCCAAGGCAAGGCGTGCGGCGCGTTCGTACCGGTCCAGTCCGGCATCCACGTCGCCGGAGAACATCAGCGCCTGAGCGGCACGTGCAAAGAGGCGCGCGCATGCGGCGCGATCGCCGGCGAATCCTTCACCGGCGCGCTCGTAAAATTCGGCGGCATCGCCGTACGCAAAATCGCCGATCGCGGCGTCGCCTGCCAATTCATAATACGCTGCCGCGCGCTCGTGCAGCCCGGCCTGCCAAAAGTGGTGCCCGGTGATCTCCGGCGCGCTTGCGCCCTCGCCCGATCGTTCCAAGTGCTGGGCGATGGTCACATGCAGCGGCCGGAGCGTATCAGGTTCCATTTCCCCGTACACGACGTCGCGCGTCAGCGCATGGCGGAAGCGGTAACGGCCCGCGGATACGTCGACTGCATCCAGCAGTTGCAGACCGCAGAGATCTTCGAGCGCAGTCTGCAAGGAGCGCGGTTCGCCGCCAAACGTTTCGCAGACGTCCACGATCGAAAAATGCCGTCCGAAGAGCGAGGCGCGGCGCAAGAGCATTCGCGCGTCGTCGGTGCACGTTTGCAACCGCTCCGCTACCAGCGCGTGCAGCGATAGCGGAAGCGCCGCCGCACCGAATTCCAGGCCGCCGCGCTGCGAATCGACCGCGTTGCGCAAGAGCTCCTCGGCGAACAGCGGATTTCCATCGGAGCGTTCGCGTACCGCGTGCAGCACGCGGGGCGGCATCGGTATCGTTCCTTCGATTGCCGAAGCGATGAGCCGGTCAACGTCGCGGTCGTCGAATCGCCGCAGGGTGATGTGCGAGGTCGCGTTTTCTCGCATTAGCCGCCCGAACCACTTGAACAGCCGGTGTCCGGGCACAATCTCATTGTCGCGGTAGGTTGCGACGAACAGGAGCCGCTCGGCGGCGGCACGCTGCGTCAAGACGAGCAGCGTTTGAACCAGATCCAGATCCGCCCAATGCAGATCTTCGAGTATGACGACGGTCGTGCGCTTTGCCGCAACGTCTCGAAAAGCGTGCGCGAGCGCTTCCAGCCGCTCGTCCTTCGTTTCGGAAGCGAGGTTGGGCGCGCGCGCCCCGGTAAGTTGGCCCAGCACGTCCAGTACCGGTCCGAGCGGCTTTTGAGCAAACTCGCGGCACGAACCGGCGGCGAGCGCCGATTTTCGGCGGTTCAACTGCACCTTGAACTCCGTTACGAGCCGCGATTTGCCGATCCCGGCCTCGCCGCCGATCAGCACGAGGCCGCCATGACCGTCGCCGGCCTGGCGGCGGCGCGCAATGAGGTGGTCGAGTTCTTCAACACGGCCGACGAATGCGCGGGCGACGATTCGGGAAGAGATCATGGTCTTACATCCACAGTTCTCCACGCGGCGCGCGTCAACTACCACGGCCGGGAAGAGTCGCAATCGTTACTTCCCGGTTTGTCCTTTCCGGCGCGGGCGCTTCGTCGCGGATACCGATTTGACGTAGAAACGGCCGCTTCTATCCGGATCGAACGGCACGCGAGCGTTCGTAATTGCGAGATCGACGAGCATAGCCAGGGCAGGGCGCCGCAAGTCGTCGATGTGTTCGAGCCGGACGTTGCGGACCAATTTTCCCGTGCCCCGCAAAATATGCGCCGGATCCGGCAAAGACGCACCCTGCAAAAAGCACAGATTTACACCCCTCGCCGACATTGCTACGGACAGCACCGCATCGGAGGGGCGTTCAGTCGGAGAGAAGCCGGCCACCAAGAAATTGTAGTTGTCGTAAATCATGACGTCGGCGGACGGCAGTAACGAGCGCAAATACGACGTTGCAGCCTTGCCCAGCGCAGCAATTCCCGGTTCGAATTCGGCAGCGAACCTTTCGTAGCGGCGTTCATCGGGTATCATCGGATTGTCCTGGACGGACGTTTCTTCACGATGTCGCGTGAACCCGTTACGCTCTGTGAAAAAGTCGAAGGCTCGTCGATCTCCCCGTAACAGAAAGCAAAAAAAGATCGAAACTGCCCTTACCTTGACCTTCGCATGCACTGAGTGCTAAGGTGAGTAAGCCTCTTAGACGCATCGAGCGCATGCACGTTCATTTCGCGCTTATTCAATGATTTCGCGTCTCACAGCATCAAGCGCTAAACAGCAAGCGCTAAAGGAGATCTCATGATCGGTATGCGCACGGCATCTGCGCGCCCGGTGTCCCTGGCATTTTTCGCAGGGACGGCCGTACTGTGTTTCACCGCGTGCGGCGGTTCAATCGCTCCTTCGGGAGTTTCCAACTCTACCTTCGCAGCGCACTCGATCGCCCTTGCCGCGCGCGCGCCGGCCACGACATTCACATTCACCACGTTGGACGACCAAGCCGATCCGACGTTCAACCAGCTCTTGGGAATTAACAATTCCAACAAGATCGCCGGCTACTTCGGAAGCGGCCTCGCGGGCCATCCGAATAAGGGTTACACGATCGTTCCTCCGTACGGCCAGGGAAACTACGCCAACGAAAACTTCCCCGGTTCGGCGCAAACGCAGGTAACCGCGATTAACAAGTCGGGATATACGGCGGGATTTTGGGTCGGCAGCAAAGGCGTGAACCGCGGGTTTGTCGAGTGGAAGGGCGTCTTCACGAGCTACCGCGATCCCAACACGGGAAGCGGTACCGTCAACCAGCTGTTGGGCTTGAACGACGGTGGAATCGCCGTGGGCTTTTTCGTCGATGGAACCGGCAAGAACCATGCCTATAAGTTAAATCAAGCAACGGGCGTGTTCACCCCGATCGTACCGCCGGGCGGCAAGAATGCCGTCGCAACCGGTATCAACGACAACGGCGTGATCGTCGGATTTTACACAGTCGGCACGGCTACCGACGGATTCATCGACAAGGGCGGCAGTTTTACGGCCTTCAGCTTCCCTGGTTCGGCCAACACGATGCCGCTGGGCATCAACATTCACAATCAAATCGTCGGCTCGTACGCGGATTCGTCGGGAAATACGCACGGATTCTTGCTTTCGCATCCCCTGACGGGCGCGACGTTTCAAACGGTCGACGATCCGCTCGGCCCCGGAACGACCGTGGTCAACGGTTTGAACGACAACCTGGATCTGGTTGGCTTTTACGTCGACGCGGCCGGCAACACCGACGGGATGCTGGCTCACCCGTAGTTCGCGCGCGCGGTGAGTACTATCGAACGTCAGCAGTACGGCGTCGCCGGTAACGGAGGCGCCGTACACCTTTTCACTCTCGCGAACGCGCGCGGCGTAGCGGCGCGGATTATCACGTACGGCGGCACGATCGTTTCGCTCGACGTTCCCGACGCAAACGGACGCATTGCCAACATCGTGTTGACGCGGCGCGATTTGGCCGAATACGAATCGGCTAAAGGACACTACGGCGCTACAATCGGCCGCTATGCAAACCGCATTGCGAACGGATGCTTCACGCTGGACGGAGCGACGTACCACACGTCACGCAACAATGGAAAGCACACGCTGCACGGCGGAGCAAGCGGCTTCGACAAGAGAATCTGGGACGTCGAGTCTTATTCGTCGGAGGACGGCGTTGCGTTGTTGCGCTTGAAATACGTCAGCGAGGACGGCGAACAAGGGTTTCCGGGACGGCTTGAAACGTTTGTCACGTTTGCGCTCGACGACGCCGGCGCGCTCGATGTCACGTACGAAGCGACCACCGATAAGGCGACCGTCGTGAATTTCACGAACCATTCGTATTTCAACCTCAGCGGTGAAGGGTGCCCGGGCGTGGCAGAGCATCTGCTGCAGATCGACGCCGCCGGCTACACGCCGGTGGATGCGGAACTGATCCCGACCGGAGAAATTGCGCCGGTCGACGGGACGATCTTCGATTTTCGCAACGCCGTGCCGGTCGGCACGCGCGATTTCGACATAAACTTCGTCCTCAAGGGCAACGGGAACCGCGGTGAAGATCTGCGATTAGCCGCAACGGCGTGCGATCCGCGCAGCGGCCGGCAACTGGACGTGCTGACCAGCGAGCCCGGCCTGCAATTCTACAACAATCGAGCTCTCAACGGCTTTGCGCTGGAAACGCAGCACTTTCCCGACTCGCCGAATCGTCCGCAATTCCCGTCCACCGTACTGCGGCCCGGCGAGCGGTTCTGGTCGCGGACGACGTACCGGTGTAGTTACTGATACTGCAGGCGCTCCAGCGCCGGAGCGGCGTCCGTCGTTGAACGGTATCGCGCAAGTTCGATCGCCGTATATGCCTGAGCGCCGATATCGCAAAGACGCTCCAGCGTTTCGATCTCGTCGGGATCCAATTTCGTGCCGTCGCGGTGAATGCCGTACACGGCAAATGCGATGAGCTCGTCGCCTTGAAACAGCGGTATTGCTACGGCCGGCGCGGGACCGCTCGCGCGGAATTCTTCGGCGACATGGCGCCGCAGGTCGTGGATGTGCAGTTTGGTCCGCTCGGTTGCCAAAAAGCGAATCAACTCGTGTTCCTGGTCCAGCGACGGCGTATCGGGTCCGCTCCAGCCGGCAGAATCCGATGCGGCGAACGTGGATCCCGCAGGACGAAACAACGCGGCCATCGTCAAATCCAGCTTTTCGTATGGCGCTTGCACCAGAGCCCGGTCGATCGTCATCTCGTTTTTCGCGCGCAGTAGCGTGCGCGCCATCCGGTTGAGATAGCTCTCCGCGTCGTGTTTGCGCCGGAACAGGACGAAGTCGACACCCGCCTCGATCCAGCCGTACGCACGATGCAGCGCAAAGGCCAGCGCAATCGTCACGGCGGCGTCGATTGCCATGGCTACGCGGACTTGGTGCAGATATGCACTGGTCGACCAATCGACCAGGCCGATGATGCCGACGATAAGCGTCGTAAGTGCCGCGTACACGACCGTCCTGCTGATGACGAAGCGAACGTCGATAACGTGCCGCTTGAGGATCGCGTACACCAGACAAATCGGCATCACGACCGTGAGGTCCGCACACACGATGCTGAACGAACGCAGCGGCCCGATGGCCAGCGTGTCGCGCAAATCGTTCGTCACCACGCCGAAGATTATCGCAAAAGCGGCCCAGCCGAACCGGGCACGCTCGGCACGCTGCATCGTGAACAGCCGCGCAACGACCACCAGCACGGTCAACAGTGTGACCGCTTCGTCGACAAACGTGTAGACGTTCGGATTGAAAACGACGGCCGTATCGAATACCCAAAGCGCGACGAACGCTGCGTCGGCGGCGGCTACCGCGACGGCACAATAGAATGCCGTGCGTCGCCAACCGGAGGGAATGCGTTCGTCGGGCACCATGACGGAGAAAAGGAGTAAGAATGCGACCGTGATCGACGTCCAAAAGTCCACGGGCGCGACGACGAGCGCGAAGGCCCACGACGGCAGCACGGTTCCCAGCTGCTGAACTCCGACCGACGGAGCCGTGGACAAACAGTATGCGTAAAATATCCACGTCATCGGACTCGGTTTAGCCAGCACGAGAGCGATGCCGGTGATCAGAAAGATCAGCAGCACCGCAATCCGCAGCGCACCCAAGGCAATCGATCCGTAGGGAAGCGGAATCGGCGCGCCGGTTCGCGCGACGAAGCGGATTGGAGTTTGGATGCCGTTGCGAACGGTGCAGGTCGAGATTGGCATCCCCGCGCGATAAGCGGACGTCCAACCCAAACCCGGCATGATCAGCAGCGCGTAGTCACGCAGCGAAAGACAGCGCAACTCATCGCCGGTGCGTATTCCGGCGCGGTATGCGGGAGAACCGGCATCGACGCGCACGATGTTGCGCTGGACGGGCGCACCGTTCAAGTCGACGTGCAGACCGGTCTCCACACGAGGGAGCGTTTGGAATACTGGGGGTGCGACGATAACAAGCCAAAGCGTCGCAACGCCTATGGCAAAGATCGCGCGGAGAGCAGCCATAGCGCCTCGCCTCCTTGCCGACCCATTCGGGACTTGGGGACATCGCCCATTCCCGTGCGATCTCGGCCTCTTTGCGCAGCGATGCCCTTCGCGAACCTGCAGGGTGGTTCGATCCCGCATCGTGACGAATAGGCCCGGCGATGGAATCGCTCTTCGCTCCTCCCGCCGCGCAAGCCACGCTTTTTGCCGACGGCGGTTCGCGCGGCAATCCCGGACCCGCCGCTTCCGGTGCGGTGTTGCTGGCTCCGGATGGCACCGTGATACGTGAGGTCGGTGAGTACTTGGGACGTGCGACGAATAACGTTGCCGAATGGACCGCTTTGGCGCTGGGTTTAGAAGCCGCGCTGGACGAGGGCCTGCGCAACCTCGCAGTCAGGTTAGACAGCGAGCTCGTCGTAAAACAGCTCTCGGGTGAATACCGCGTGAAGCATCCGGATCTGCAGCCGCTCCACCAGCGCGTGCGCTCGCTGCTGCGCCGCTTCGATCACGTGGACGTGCGTCACGTGCGGCGAAAGGAAAACGCTCTTGCCGACGCCTTGGTGAACAAGATCCTCGATGAAACGCGATAGCTGGTTCGGCACCGCCGTTTTTCTTTTCGCCGTCGCGTTCATCGTGGGCGGCTTGTTCCTGAAATGGCCGGATTTCGCGCACAAGCAAGAAGTGGCCGGCGTTCTGAATCAGCGCAGCGTGCTGGACGTGTCGATGGCGATCAAGTACGACAAGCCGCCGATTTACACGGAACTGTACACGATGCACAACGACAACGGCATGTCCACCGCGCAGTACCGGATCCAAGGCTATTCCGGCAAAGTCGTGACGATCACGCTTCCGCCCACGAAGACGTACGACGTCTCGTTCTTCTTTCAGCAAGTCGTCCTGGAAGGGATTTGGGATCTGGTCAACAAGCCGCCCGCGGGCAACACCGATGCCGTGTACACACTGCACATTCATCAGGTCTCCGGAAACAAGCAAGGATCGCGCACGATCACGTTCACCGATCCGCACTATTGGGCCGTTACCGCGGGCCGCCAATATCACATCGTGCTCAACACGAACAGCCCGGTGCCGGATTTGACCAAGCTGCAGAGCACGTCGCTGGCAGATCCGCGGTACGAAAAGATCGTCCGGGAGTTTCGCAACTTCGGTACGCCCGCGTTTCGAGCGCGCGTCGCGCAAGCGCGCCGCTTGGTGAGTGAGTCCCGTTAACGTTTTGATCCGGCGTGTGGCACCCGGCGCGTTCGCGGCGGCGCTGGCGCTGTCGTTTTTCGCGTTCTATGCCTACGAAACGGTCGAACAGCCTACCAACCAGATCTTCGGTCATACGCTCACGCAGGGCCCTTCGAACGCTCGCGTCGTTGCGCTGACATTCGACGACGGGCCGAACCCGCCGTACACGGGCCGCATCTTGGACGTTTTGGAACGCGAGCGCGTGCACGCCACCTTTTTCGTCGTCGGTCAGGCCGCAGCCGCATATCCGTCGATCGTTCGCCGCGAAGTCCGCGACGGCGACGCGATCGGAAATCACACGTGGGCGCACACGCATCTGATCGTGATGACGCGATCGCAGATTCGCAGCTCGCTATCGCGCACCGACGCCGCAATCTATCGTGCCGCAGGTTTGCACACGCGGCTGCTGCGTCCGCCGTTCGGTGCTCGCGATTGGCTGGTCATGCAGGCAGCGAAGGGAATGGGATACACGGTCGTGATGTGGAGCGTGCCGCTCGCACGCGATTGGGAAAATCCATCGCCGGGTGTAATCGCGCAGCGCATTCTTCCGAATGTCGTCGACGGATCCATCATCGTGCTGCACGACGGCAACCGCGGACAGCTCTGCACGCTGCAGCGTTTGGATCGGCAAGTCTGCGATCGCGCCAGCGACATCGACGCAACGCGCTTAATCGTTCGCGCCCTCAAGCGTCAAGGCTACCGCTTCGTTACGATTCCGCAGTTGATGTCGCTGCGTCCCGCGCCTACGCGTAAGTCCGTCCCCGAAGCCGAATAAAACCGTCCTGGTGGCG
The DNA here is from genome assembly GCA_035938175.1 of Vulcanimicrobiaceae bacterium. Classification (GTDB taxonomy): domain Bacteria; phylum Vulcanimicrobiota; class Vulcanimicrobiia; order Vulcanimicrobiales; family Vulcanimicrobiaceae; genus DASRDE01. The sequence continues at coordinate 11,620 of DASZHD010000045.1, read as the reverse complement.
CTGCCGCGGATCGTGGTGCGTCCAGTGCACGACCGGCAGCCTGCCGGGGTCGTGAACCAACTCGCCGCGCACGGCGATGCGCTCGCCGGGCTGCACCGGGACGCGGGGAGCGATGCCGACGTTGTCGATCACGTCGACCGGCCCGCTGTCCGTCTGTGCGACGAACTCCTCGTGCTCGCAATGCGTGTGCCTTCCATAGAAATACGTGGGTGCGCTTGCCACCGTCGCCTGGAACGTCACTTCGGCGGGTGCGTGGGAACCGTATGCGGCTTGCAAGTTCATACGGGTCGTTCACGACCGTTCGTGGTAGGATAAAGGCGGGTATGCGACTCCTGCGAACGGCCCGGCTGCGGCTCGTGCCGGTAACCATCGAACGTGCGCCGGCGCTTTGGGATATTTTACAAAAGCCCGATTTGCGCACGTATCAGGATTTGCCGAACGTCGGTGCGGCGATGTTTGCCGAAATGGTGCGCAAGCGTCCGCGGACGCTGCATCAAGGCGCGGTCGGCCGGTTCGAATGGCTCGTTCACGTTGCGCGCGTGCGCAAGCCGATAGGCTGGGTATCGCTGCGAATCGCGGAGCGCGATGTTTACGCCGGTGAAGTCGGCTACAGCATCGTTCGCGAGTTTCGCGGACGCGGCTTTGCGACCGAAGCGTTGCGCATGCTCATCGCCGAAGCGTTCGAACGCGGCGGATTGTCGCGCCTTACCGCATACTGCGTACCCGAGAACGCGGCGTCGCGCCAGGTGTTGAAAAATACCGGGTTTTCGTACGAAGGAATTCTACCGCACGGCGCAACGGTCAACGGCCAGCCGGTCGACGTGCTGATGCACCGGCTCGACCGCGAGACGTGGGTTCAATCCGGAAACTCGACCGTTATCCCCGCCTCTGCGTATCCCGCGTAACGCGGCAGGGTTCCGTTGAGATACGCGAGCAGCGGCTCGCGCACGACTGCGACCGCGATCCGGTCCGCCAGCGCGGATTCCGAAATCCACGCCGATTCGACGACGTGATCGCCTTCAACGTACGGTTTCTCGGGTTCGCCGCGCGCATCGACGGAAAACGTGAAATTGATGAAGTGCGTATCTCCGTCATACGATTCGCTGACGTAACACAGCTCGCGCACCTCGCCGCTCAACGCGGTTTCTTCACGAAGTTCGCGCAAGGCCGTCTGCGCCAGCAGCTCGCCGGGCTGCTGGCGCCCGCCGGGCAAATTCCACAGCGCATGCGCGTGATTCGGATACCGCGACGCGACCAGAAGAACCGCGCCTCCGCGGCGCACCAACGCAGTGGCCAAATGGACGTGCGTCATCTCACTGAGTTGAACGCTTCCACGTGCAGCCGCGCGCTCTCATCCCAATCGAACGCCCGGGCGCGTGCAATGCCCGCTTCGCGCAGTCGCTCGCGCAATTGCGGCTCTTCCGCAACGCTTTGCAAAATGCGCGACCATGCCGTGCGATCGTGCGGCGGCGCGTACAGCGCCGCTTGGCCGCCAATCTCGGGCAGACAGCTCGCATCGGACGCAAGAACGGGCGTACCGCACGCCATCGCTTCGATCATCGGCATCCCGAACGTCTCGTAAAACGACGGTACGCAAAGGGCGATTGCTCCGCGGTACAGATCGCGCAAACGCTCGTCGCCCGAGCCCTGTGCGTCGCCGGCTGCCAGGCCTTCGTACCGTACGCCGTGTTTCTGGGGATCGGTAGGGCCCACCATTGCGAGCGCGGGTCCGCGGCCGTGAAAAGCGTCGCAATATGCGTCATACAGCAGTGGAAAGTTCTTTCGCCGTTCGGAGTACGGGTCGCCGACGAAGAGAAAATACGGCGTCTTCGTTGCCGCGCAGCCGGGCGAGAACACGGGTTCGACGCCGTGGTAGATGACGTCGATTCGCTCTGCCGGAAATCCGAATACATCGGCGACTTCGTCGCGGCCGAATCGCGAAACGGCGATCACGCGCGCGGCGTTTCGAATCGAACGCACGAACGGCTTCTGCTGATGCTCGCGGCGCTGCGGGTCGGGATCCGGAAACCGGAACGGCACCGCGTCGTGAATCGTGACGACGTTGGGAAGGCGTTCTTCGAAAAACATGCCGTTGGCCGGATGCCACACGACGTCGCAGCCGCTCGCCCGTGAAGAGACGCGAAATCGATCGCTGCCGGCGGTAGCCGCGAGCGCTTTGCTTTTCAGAAACGGAAGCGGTCCCCGTACAAGCAGCGTCAGCTCGACGTCGTCGCGCCGAACCAGGCGCCGCACGATCGCGCGCGTGTAGCGTCCGATTCCCCGCGTATCCGTTGCGAGATCCCGCGCATCCACCGCGAGCCGAAGCGCACTCGACACGATCGTCGAGTTGGCACTGCGTCCGGTGAACCCTTGCATTCAACGGCGCTTGACCGGGCAGGCGCGTCCGCCGTACCGCATTGAACCTCGGGTCTATGAACGCCGGCATAGCGCCTCGGCAGAAAAGCCAAACGTCTTCACAACCCGATGTGGCGGCGCATCTCATCGTCGGTCCTCACGACGAACCGTTTTTACCGGCGTTGCTTGAATCGATCGCGGGTGCGTGCCGGATGCTGATCGTCAATGACAATTCGCCGGATCCTTCACCGCACGCGGACGCGCTGCAGCGCAGCCGTTTCGGCCGCGAAAACCGCTTGGTGGTCAATCGCGCGCCGTTTTCGAACTTTGCGGACGCGCGCAACATCTGTTTGCGTTTACACGGCGAACTGCGCGCAGGTGAATGGGTGGCGTTCGTCGATGCCGACGAAGTGCATGGCGAAACTGTTAACCGCATCGCCCGCAACCTTCATCGCGCACCGCCGAACGTCGATTTCATCGAAGGCTACACGTGGCATTTTTTCGCTTCGCCCGATTGGTACATGTCGATCGAACGGCGCATGTCTTTTTTCCGGTACGGAACGGACGTGCGTTGGGAAGGCGCCGTGCACGAGCAACTGCGCGGCCTGCGTGGTGAACGCCTGGTGCTTCCCTACGTCTACGCGCATTACGGGTGGATCATGCCGGTGCGGCGGCATGCGCTCAAAGGGCGGCAATACGCGGGCCTCGGCGCGCCCGGAGAAACCGTTCCGGAGGAACGGATCGACGACGTGGCGTTGGACACGTATTTCGAATATGCGGGCCGGTGGCAGCACGCGCTGCGCTTCGGAGGCCGTCATCCGCGAGCGGCGCGTGCGGTCATCGAGTCGCTGCGGCGGGAGCGCGCGCAGGAGTTTGCGCTTGCCGACGAACTCGTGCGCAAAAATCAGGGTTTGGGACGGCGGATCGGTAATGCGCTCATGAAATTGAATTACGAGCAGCGCTGGCGCCTGCGCGCGCTCAATCCGTCCGCGCGCGGGTTTCTCGAGCAATAGCCTCCGCAAAAGCGTCGACGTCTCGCGGCGTCGTAGCGTGATGCGTCATCCAGCGCACCTCGGGCAGCGCATCGTCGAAAACGTAGAAGAAATACTCCTTTTGGATGCGCGGAATCGCTGCGCGGTCGATTGTGGCAAAAATGGCGTTGCATTCAACGGGACGCGTGATTCGCACAGCGTCGATGGAGCGGACGCGCTCCGCGAGCCGTTGCGTCATCGCATTCGCGTGCGAGGCCAGCGACCGCCAGCGATCGTTCTCCAATAACGCGCAGAATTGCGCGGCGATATAGCGCATCTTGGAAGCGAGCTGCATGCCTTGTTTGCGCACGAAAGGCGCGGCGCCGCGATGCAGGCCGGTGCCGAAGAAGACGATGGCTTCGCCGTACAACAAGCCGTTTTTCGTTCCGCCGAACGTCAGCACGTCGATTCCAAGATCGCGCGTGCACTCCCGTAAACCGAGATTCAAGGCTGCCGCGGCATTCGCGATGCGTGCGCCGTCCAAATGCACGTACCACCCCTGCGCGTGGGCAAATTCGCAAATGTCACGAAGTTCTGCCGGCGTGTACAGCGTACCGTACTCGGTGGATTGCGAGAGCGAAAGCGCGCGCGGCACGACGTGATGTTCGTCCGGCGCCTTTCCTGAAAATGCGCACAAATCGTCGACGTGCAGTTTCCCGTCGCGCGAGACCACCGGCAGCACCTTGCAGCCGCTGAACCGCTCCATCGCGCCGCACTCGTCGGTCTGCAGATGCGCCGACGCCGGACAAATGACCGCTTCCCAGGGCCGCAGCAAGCAGCTCAGGGCAACGACATTGGCACCCGTGCCGTTGAACGCAAAATAGATGCCGGTGTCCTCACCGAAGATGTCGCGAAAGCGCTCGTGGGCACGCTCGGTGAAGGGGTCGTCACCGTACGAAACCGCGTCGCCGGTATTCGCCTCGGCGACCGCTTGCAGAATATCGGGCGCGGCGGGCGCCGTATTGTCGCTTGCAAAAGTGCGCATTCGCTGCGGTAGTTTGGGTAAGAACAGGCAAGCCCCTATGCTGCAGAACCTCCTGTTGGACGTGCTTCCGGAACACGAGCGGCGCCGAATTGCGCCGCATTGCGAAGATGTGCAGCTCGAACAGCGCAGCACGCTCTACGAGCCCGACACGACGATACCGAGCGTGTGGTTTCCGAACACTGCGGTAATTTCGGTGCTCGTTCACACGGACAACGGAGAAGCGGTGGAGATCGGGCTGGTCGGCCGCGAGGGCATGGTGGGTATCCCGCTCGTGCTCGGATGCACCAGCAACTCGTTCCACGCGATCGCGCAAGTCGGCGGATCGGCTACGCGTATTGCCCGTCAGCCGTTCGTCGACGTCGTGCTTGCACCCGGGCACGTGTTTTGCAGCGGCTTGCTCAAATACGTCAACTTATACGCGTCGAATATTGCCCAGACCGCGGCGTGTAACCGCCTTCACCGCATCGAGCAACGGTTGGCGCGGTGGCTGTTGGACATGCAGGATCGCACGCAGCACGACGTGCTCCCGGTAACGCACGAGTTCTTGGGACTCATGGTCGGCGCGTACCGGCCGTCGGTGACGAATGCACTCAAGGCGTTCGAAGACCGCGGAGTGCTCGAACCGCGGCGCGGCGCGATCCGCATTGTCGATCTGCCGGCCCTGGAACGTGAGGCGTGCGAGTGCCACAGCGCGATACGGCGGAGGACCGAAGCGACACTGGAACAGATTCGATCGCTCGCGGCGTGATTTTTCACGCTTTTGTACGGCAGGTTACTGTGCCCTCTGCTTAATGCACCTTAAGATTTTGGGCGTATGCTTGGGTGTTTGCGTTGAACGCCGGCTTCGCACCGGAGCTGCGCAGAAATGCGTTGCTGGCGTCGTTGCCGGCCGACGAACTTGTTCGTCTGCGGACAATTTTACGTGTCGTACCGCTCACGCCCGGCCAGCAAATCATCGGTGTGAACCAGCCCCTGCCGCACTTGTATTTCGTACTCAGCGGATCGGTCGCGCGGTTGGCACAGATACAGTCCGGCGAAACCGTCGAGGTCGGCTTCATCGGTTCCGAGGGCGCCGTGGGTCTATCGATCGCGCTTGGCGGATCTGCTCCCATCGGCCTCGGACGCGTACAGGCCGGCGGTTCGGCCGCCGCCATTTCGGTATCCGACTTCAACGAGCACGTGCGCGCGCAGCGAAGCGCACTTTTCGATGCCCTTCTCGCGTATGCGAACGTTCAAATGCACGTGATCGCGCAATTAGCGGCCTGCCATTGCCTGCATCGGATCGAACAGCGGTTGAGCCGCTGCATTCTTTCGCTCGAAGACCACAGCAACGGCGCCGGATCAGTCCAAACGACGCACGATAGCCTCGCAGAATTTCTCGGCGTTCACCGTCCTTCCGTAACGTACGCGCTGCAGGCGCTTGCGGCCGAAGGTGCGATCGGCGTCGAGCGCCGCCGCTTAATCGTGCGGAATCGCGCGCTTTTGGAATCGCATGCATGCGAATGCTATGCGGCGATCCGCAACCTCATCGCGAACCACCGCGACCGTGCCGGCCAAGAAAACGCATAGTAACGCGCTACTCGGCGGCGGGTATCGCAGCGCCGCTGCGCCGTGACGGCCGCATGAAAATCACCAGCGGCGTCGCCACGAAGAACACGATCGCGGAGATCCGGAACAAGTAGTCATAACTAATCACCTGCGACGCGACGCCGACCAGTTGGCCGAGGGTCGCGAGCGGGTAGCCGTGCGTCTGCGTCACGCCCGAAGCCAGCGCATTCTGAGCTATCGCGCTCTCGCGCGCCAAAAGCGTCGTGAGAATCGCAATTCCGAAACTTCCTCCGAGTTGCCGCAGGAGCGTGTTCACGCCGGTCGCCCCGGCGAGTTCTTCTTTCGGCACGGCGCCCAGCGTAACGGTGGATAGCGGAACGAACAAAAATCCCAGCGCCAAGCCTTGAACTACGCGAGGCCAAAAGACGTCCCAGTAGCCCGCGTTTTCGTTGAGCCCGCCCATCCACCACGTGGAGATGCCGAATATCACCATCCCGACGCCGACCAGCAACCGCGGGTCGAGCTTGCCGAGAATTCGTCCGCAGACGACCATGCTTATTGCCGTGGCAATGGCGCCCGGGAGCAGTGCCATTCCGGTTTCGAAGGCAGTGAATCCCAGAACCGTTTGAAAAAACAGCGGCAGCACCAGACTCGTGCCGAATAAACCGAAACCGGCGATGAATCCGATGATGTTCCCGATTGTGAACGTGCGGAAGCGGAAGACGTTCAGATCGACGAGCGGATGCCGGTCGCGCAGCGCTTTGATCGTGAACCACGTTATGCCCACGACGCTCACGATCGTTAAAATCCAAATGGCGTCGGACTGATACCAATCGTCGTGCTGACCGCGCTCCAGCACGTACTGCAGCGACGCCAAGCCGGCCGCAAGCAGACTCAAGCCCCACCAGTCTACGCCGCCTTTGGGCTTCTGCAGATAATGCGGATTCGGAATGAACCATAGCGTCATAACGAACGCGACGATGCCGATCGGCAAGTTGATGAAGAAGATGAGCGGCCACGAGTAGTTGTCGACGATGTACCCGCCCAGCGTCGGACCGACGGCAGGCCCTACCATCGCGCCGAGGCCGAAGATTGCCATAGCCGCTCCGCGCTTCGCGGGCGGATACGTTTCGAACAGAATCGCTTGTGCCGTCGGCTGCAGCGCGCCGCCGCCGAACCCTTGCAAGACGCGATAGAACACCAGCTGCCAGATACTCGTTGCCGTGCCGCACAAGAATGACGCGACCGTAAATATCGCCAAACACGCAGCATAAAAATTCTTGCGTCCGAAATACGCGGTCAGCCAGCCGTTCAACGGCATCGTGATCACGCTTGCCAAAATGTATCCGGTGGCGACCCATGAGACTTCGTCGATCGATGCGCCCAAGTTGCCGGCGATCGTGTCCAGCGCCACGTTCACGATCGTCGCGTCGATGATGGCCATAATCAGCCCCAGCATCACGGTGATCGTGATGAGGGCGACATTCGTTTCGCGATGGGTGGTGGTAGCAGTTGCGACGGCCATCCGACCGATACTGGGGACTCGCGCCGGATCAATCCTTCACTTTGCGCGCGAGGCCGGCGCAAAAAAAAGTGAGGGCGGCGTTACAAATGGGCAGAGCGCTCGCTCTTCCCGGCGAAGCGTCTGTAACGTCGACCTCGCCGACAATCGTAGCATCTTGGGCGCGTTTGGGAATTAAGACGCCTGCCCGCGTCAGAGCCCGGCCAAGCGGCATTTCCCGCCGGGGAATGCTACGATTCCCGGCGGTCTTCATCGAACTCGACGAGGTGTCCCGAACGCTCGTTGTCTTCGAGCTGTTTGCGAATCGCCCGCGATAAGCCCCGGAGATCGTTTCCCAAGTTGAAAATGCGGTCGCGCAGCGGCCGCTCTGCGTGGTCCGGCTCCATTTCTCGCTTCCTACCCCCAGGAATTTGTACCCAAACGCGCCGGCAGTCGACTGCAAACGGCGCTTATCGCCCAGGAGCCGGCTTAAGATCGGGTGCGACAAGTCTTTACCTTGCACGTAGGGCAAAGCCGTCGGGGCGCCAACTATTAGGCGTGCCAAATCGGGTCGTTCGCTTAGCCTACATCCTCGTCGGGGCTGCGCTGCTGTTCGTCGTGCCCCGCGGCGCGATTGCAGACACGGACGAAACGACGCGGGGCGTCAATCCCGCGTCGGTCGGCCTCCAGCCGATTACCGGGCCACTTCCCGCCGCAACGCCGCTGCCGTTTGAATCGCGCCTCACGAAGCGCGAAGACGGAACGTTTGCCGCCGTTCCGGAATCGCGCAACGGTACCGTCGTATTTCACTTGGCAGAGCGCGACGCGCCATGGACGCTTCAACCCGGGTTGAGCGTGATGGCGAAAACCTACAACGGCGTCGTTCCCGGCCCGACGCTCGTCGTTCATCAGGGCGATCGTGTGGTCATCGACTACCGCAACGCGCAAAGCGTGCCCGATACCATTCACCTGCACGGAATTCACGGCATTCCCATATCGATGGACGGCGTCGCCGGAATTTCGCAGCCGCTCGTTAACAACGGCGGCGCGTACCGCTACGAATTTACCGCCGATCAGCCGGGGACGTTCATCTACCATTCGCACGACAACGAAGAGATGGTGAACAGCGGGCTGTACGGCGCAATCGTCGTGCTGCCGGCGCATCCGGCGCCCGCCGAACGGTCCGATCGCGACTATGTAGAGATGATTTCGTCGTGGACCATTCAGTCGCTCAGCGAAAACCATTTTACGCTCAACGGTAAGGAGTATCCGGCGACCTATCCCATCAACGTGCGCAAGGGCCAGCGGGTGCGCGTTCGCTGGATCAACATGTCCGGCGAGAACTTTCACACGATGCATACGCACGGACACTACCAGCTGGTGCTCGCGCGCGACGCCCAGCCGCTCGCGTATCGGGACGTCGAAGACACCGTCATGCTGGGACCGGGTCAGCGGGCAGACGTGTCGATCGTCGCAGATCAGGCGCCCGGAAACTGGCTGGTGCATTGTCACGTGCTCGATCACACCGAGGACGACATGGGCATGCCCGACGGCTTGGTGACGACGATTCATTACGAGGGCGCGCCGCACGACGCTGCCGCGATGAACGCCGTCATGCGCGCGCGCATGCCGAGCTTCGGCCATCCGGTGCGTGCGCTTTCGTTTGGGATGACCGTTCTGCTGGGCGCAATTGCAGGATTGACGATCTTCTTGGGCTTGCCGATTGCGCGCATGCGCAACGTTTCGGCGAATACGATCGGCGCGCTCAACGCCGTCGCGATCGGGATTCTGGTATATCTGGTCGTCGAGATCGCCGGGAACGCAACCGCGCCGCTCGGCAGCGCGCTGCAGCAGTTGCACGGAGGCGGCGGATCCGCCGCGGACGTCGCGTGGCTGGCCGTTGCGTATGTCGGCGGATTCTTTTTGGGCCTGGTCGGATTGGGCGCACTCGCGCACCGCGTTGCCAAACGCGCCGCGTCCGAAACGCACGATCCCTACATGCTCGCCGCCATTATCGCCATCGGGATCGGAGCGCACAACTTCGCCGAAGGTTTGGCAATCGGCGCATCCGCGGCGTCGGGCGCGACCGCGATTGCGGTCGGCTTGATCATCGGCTTCGGGCTGCACAACGCCACCGAAGGCTTCGGCATCGCCGCGCCGCTGGCAGGGCGCGTCGTTCCGCAGAAGCGCTTGCTGCTGCTCGCGGGAATCGTCGCGGGCGGTCCTACGTTTTTCGGAACGATCGTCGGCTATGCGTTCCAATCGCCGCTGTTGTCCGTGTTGTTCTTAGCAACTGCTACCGGCGCGCTGATTTTCGTCATCGGCGAATTGTGGAGCGTGCTTCGGCGCTCTCCGGGCCTAACGGCGGCCATGACGTCGGCGCTCGCTTGCGGCTTCTTCATAGCCATGGCGACCGAACTGATATTAGACCTGTATCAGGGGTAAAACCAGTGGGCTATGAACATCGGAATCGTTGGTTCTGGAAACATCGGCGCGACGCTCGGACGCCTCTGGGCGAAGGCCGGACACCGTATCTATTACAGCTTCTCGCACGATAACGCAAAGCTCGAGCAGCTCGCCGCGGAAGCGGGAAACGACTCGAAAGCGGTTGCGCCGTACGACGCGGTGCGCTGCTCCGACGTGCTGCTCTTTTCCGTCCCGTGGACCGAGCAAGACGAGGCCATCAAACAGATGGGCCGCTTCGAGGGCCAGATCGTGATCGATACGACCAATCCGTACGTCGACGATCGAATGAACGTTCAGACGTTCGGCGAGAGCGATTCGTCCAGCGAGCACATCGAACGCAAATTGCCCGGCGCAAAAGTCATCAAAGCGTTCAACACACTGCGCGCGCAAACGCTCGCAACGCGCTCCGGTCAAGGCCTAGTGATCTTTTTTGCGGGAAACCACCCGCTAGTCAAACAGAACGAGGTCGCGCAACTCATAGAAGACGCCGGATTCGTTCCTTTTGACGTGGGCCCGCTCAACGAAGGCAAAAAGCAAGAGCCCAATACCGATCGCTATTTGAAAGAACTCACGCTCGAGGAGGCGCAGCGCCTCGTGGGGACGCCGGGCGGCAACGGCGACGGACGTTCGCACCAGGGCGAAATCAGCACGGAATCGGCAGCGCGCATCTCGTAGCATCGTAGGGCTGTTATGGAGGCCCTATGAGCACCACGCAGGTCAAAGCGCAATTTCCCGCCGAGCAGTCGGCGGACGGTCAATTCGTTCGGCAGCAGGATGCTTTCCGGCGGTGGGTCCGCGCGGACGCGAGCAGCGAGTTTCCCGCGGTGGCGGGACGGTACCACTTGTACGTGTCGCTCGCGTGTCCGTGGGCCCATCGCACGATCGTCGTGCGGAAATTATTGGGACTCGAAAGCGCGATCGGTATGACGGTCGTCGATCCGGTTCGAGATGACGAACACGGCTGGGCGTTCCGCGAGGTACCCGGCGCTTCGAGCGATCCGATCAACGGCTTTCAGTATCTGCGCGAAGCGTATCTTGCAACGGATCCGCAGTATCGCGGACGCGTCACCGTTCCCGTTTTGTGGGACACGCAGACGCGGCAGATCGTCAGCAACTCGGACGACGATATCATGCGCATGTTGGAGACCGAATTCACGGCGATTACCGGGAGTGCTTCGACGTCGCGGCTCGATTTGTTTCCGGAAACCCATCGGGAAGAAATCGAAACACTCAACGAATGGATCTACGAAACGTTCAACAACGGCGTTTACAAGGCGGGTTTTGCTACTTCGCAGCAGGCCTACGAACAAGCGGCATACGCCGTGTTCGACACGCTCGACCGGTTGGAGCAGAGGCTCTCCTCGCGCCGCTTTCTTATCGACGATCATCCGGTGGAAACGGACTGGCGCGCGTTCGTAACGCTGGTGCGCTTTGATGCCGTATATTACGGCCACTTCAAATGCAATCTGCGCCGTATCGTCGATTACCCCAACCTTTGGGGATACGTGCGCGATCTGTACCAGTATGACGGTGTGGCGGAAACGGTCAACATCGATCACATCAAACGCCACTATTACTTTACGCACGACGACATCAATCCGACGCGCATCGTTCCGATCGGTCCCGACATCGATTTTACGGCACCGCACGGCCGCGAAGCCCTCAAATGAAACAAGGTCGAATGAACCTTCAGTTTCCTTATGGCCGGCACGCCCGGCGGCGTGTCCGGTCCTG
>DASZHD010000044.1:0-9258 GCA_035938175.1 Vulcanimicrobiaceae bacterium | reverse complement strand
GTCTGGCTAGGAACGCGCTATGGAAAGGCTTGAAACGTCTGGAAGTCGATGATCGAATTGCTGACAACACGCTGTGCTACTCTGCTGCTAACCTGTAGCGCGCCACTGGTGTTGCTGTTTCTGCCAACGAGAGCGAAGGTTTGATGTTTGACTGACAGGCCGTGTTCAAAAAAGTGGTAATCACGGATCACGTGTCCATCAAGGTTTTTGAACCAGGTGTAGAAATCTGCGGCGTCGACGACACAGAGGTCCTAAAGGCAAGTATTTAAAGGGTGTCGCTTATAACCGTTGAAAGAATCGTCAGATAGCACATCTTGTTGCGGGCGACCGTAAGTAATGAGGGTGTTTATTGATGTTGCGTTTTCCAAAACATATCGTCAGCGTCTGGTGGCTGTTGATCGCAGCAGGTGGCATTATCGCTGGCTGTCACGGTGGTGGCCCTTCGACGCCCGCGGTAAACGTGGCGCAAGGCGGTTTACACGGCGTTACGAAGTACTCGTCCGTCAATCCAACAACAGCTTGCCAGGAGACTTTCGCCGGCGATGGCATTGCAAGTGCTTCCCAATTCGCTTGCTTCGTGCAGGCCAACTCGTCTCCATCAACACCTCTGACCGCAATCGGAGAGCCGTACCCGATGCAGCCCAGTTGGACGTGTAAAGCAGGAACGTATTCACTAGTGTATAGCCAGGGATCGTTCCCTACTCCGACGGCCTCGTTCAGCCCGGCTCAAAGCGCGCAAGGTCCTTGCAATAAGAGCGATTCTACAAGCGTGTCTTTCACTTTTCCGAGCCCCATTCCAACCGGCGAAGCAAACGCACAGTACAAAGTCGTGGAATATTTTCAGGCATGCAATCCAAGCAATATCTGCCAGGCCGAAAGTACAGGCCTGGCCATCTTGAATCTGCACCCTGGATTGCGAATCGTAGATTTTGAGGCGAACAACCAGGACATACAAAATACGAGCTGGCCGAGGATCGTTGGACAAGCCGCTAGCCTATATGCGGGCCAGCCGGGGGCGTTTGATTCACTAAGCAACTGTAATTGGACTGTTCCGAATGTCTCGGACGCAGTCGGGTCCTACGGATCGTATGCGAACGTTCCAACGTCGTTGGCTGCGCCATCGCCAGTGCCCTCACTAACGAACGCTTCTGGCTTTAAACTCTATTGGACGAAGGCCTTTACAGCTCAACAGATGAGTCTGACGTGTACAGTAAGTAATTCGGGCGGCCAGACCGACGGTGGCCCCGTTTCACCCATGCAGCTCAGCGCCGTGCTGAATGCAAACGTCGTCACGCCCGGCCGCACAATAACCGCGAACTTTGGGTCAATTTACTTGGGCCGATACATTTCTACCACTTCAGACATAATGATCAGTTTTGGAAATGAACTGAACATGCCATCGAGCTTTGGTCTGCAGACCACATATAAGGTGACTCCACCGACCGGTTACAGCGGATACTTTGGTGCAAATCAGCTTCTTAATTACACGACGACAGTTGTTCCTCAGCCCTCACCAACGCCCGGCAACACGAACGGAGCTTACGAACTAGATGGATGCCCCATCTATACAACATATTGGGATGCCGCAGAAACGCCACCTGACATTGAACAAGCGCCCGTGCCAACCGCCTCGTCTGGTACCGCGGCAACGTTCGCAACCGTCGACGCCCCGAACTCTGGTCGCCTCTTCGATCCGATCCAGAGCGAACGGGAGCACGACGCCTTCATCGACACGTTGATGTTTAAGGCGACAGGAGGGCCCAATGGAGCCATTACCGACAGCATCTGGGTGCCTCTAGAGTCTTACGCTTGGTATTTTGACGGGACAGCGGTCGAAAATTCTGGGGTTTATGCGTGGGCATCGCCGAGTCCAGCCCCGACTCAGTACCCGGCGGCTGGCACCTACTCAACAACGTCCAGCCCTGAGCCGGTGATCTTTACGAAGCCGGGAAACTTCCCGAGTTGGAATAGCGTTTTCCCTGCACCATCAGGAACCTGTCCTCCGACTGCATAGGGGCGAAAAGCGATGACAAAGCACATGAATTTTGTTACCGGGTGCGCGATTGCTGGCCTGTTAGTGTTTGCTACTATGGAGTCTACCGCTGCCCAATCGATAGTTGACGAATCGCAAAACGTCGCGCTAACTCTAGCTTGCGAGCGCACCTCGTACCATGTGGGCGAGCCGATCGTCATTTCGATTCGCCTAAAAAATAATTCCGCCGAGACAATGAGAGTAGAGGCATATGCGCCTTGGGACGCTGTCGACTTGAGAATAGAAAGGTTGCCGACGCTGGCGCTCATCTCAACGGTGCACGGGCCAAACGGCTTCAAGTGGCGATTCTCGGCCCCAGTAAAGGTCATGGGCGGCGAATCTTATGCTTACTCGTGGGCAGACGTCAATCGCTCCCCTCGGCTTCTGACTTCCTATCCAATCTCGTTCTGGGGATACGAAAACTTGGCCCCCGGGGAATACCAGATTACCGCTATTCCAAGGGATGTGGTCTTTCGCGTAGGTGACAACGCGTATTCTGCAAACAGGCATCCGAGTAATACCGTGCACGTTACGATTACGAATTAGAAAAACTAAGTTTCAATTCGCATTTCGGATTACAGTGGTCCGGACGCGATGCGCCGCGTTCGTTAGCCGGTTCAGGTCGCCAACTGGAATGAGATCTCAATAAGGGCTATACTGCGGCCGGCTTTGCCGTTACGGTGCTGCGATTTTATGCTTTGGAGAGTCGCTCTGGGCGCATTCCAACCGTTTTGTACGACTACAAGCTCCACCGCACGATTCGAAGATCAAGCGCGGAGAAGTTGTAGGAGCCGTCGTTCTTGCCGCATCGCGCCGCAGAGTTGGCCGCTCAAGCTTTTCTCGGCAGCTGTAAGTTTCGTGACAAGCAGTGCAAAGATTGCTAAAGGGCCGTAGGGTTTTCTAGCGCTCGGCTGCCAAACCGCGTGAGTGACTATCGCGACGCAATTGCAGTCTAATGAAGCTGCACTATCCTCCTTAGCTCCCCGCCTGGCTGCCCACTACGCACGAGTAGGGCCGCTCCTGGAAGCAACGCTTGGACGAATTCCCGTCGTGACCGCATCGTATCCCGGCGGCTTTGAGTCACCGGCGCAGTGGCATCTGTCGCTTCCGCATCCTCCGCATGCCGTCGCGACAGTGCGAGCAACGACGGCCTCCGGCACGCGAACGTACGTAGCGTTGCATGACAAAACGCTCGAATGGGCGGCGCATGCACTCGGGGCGGTTGAGTTTTACTCATGGTCACCGCGCGCGGACGATCCGCAACGCCTTGCTTTTGCGCGGATCTTGCTTGAGCCGGCGCAAAACGATGTGGCGAAGCAACGGCTGCACGATGCAGCGAACGCCGTGCGAGCGGAGCTGAATGCTCTAAACCTGGATGCAATCACACTGCTCGACGGAGGCGACGGGATCGCCCTGTGGATACCGTTCGACGACGCGCCGGACTATGACGCGGTGCGGTCGTGGCTGCATGTTTTCGCAT
Organism: Vulcanimicrobiaceae bacterium; assembly: GCA_035938175.1. Classification (GTDB taxonomy): domain Bacteria; phylum Vulcanimicrobiota; class Vulcanimicrobiia; order Vulcanimicrobiales; family Vulcanimicrobiaceae; genus DASRDE01. Next base: position 5,746 of record DASZHD010000044.1, on the reverse strand, counting down.
CGAAACTCGCGCTCGCGCATTCCGACCTGCTGACAACCGAACCAAATACGCGCGGCGCGGGTTTGGTACATCTGCACGTTGCAAAGAACTCGCCCGGAGCCTTTAGCATCATTCCGTACAGCGCTCGCGGCGGTGCGAGGTTGCCCGTCAGCCTGCCGATATTTTGGAATGAGCTCGGGAGCATTGAGAACGGTGCGACAACCATCGACACGCTAAGCGAGCGCATTGCCGATGTAGGTGATGTGTTCGCGATTGAACGAGATCGAATCGGACGCCAAGGCTTCGCCGCCGTTGCTCGTTCGGCGGATTTAAGAAGCGCAATAATGCCCGTTTCGGGTTCGACCGGCGCCTCTCACGGGCACGTTATCGCCGCGGCGATTCACATCTTACAGGATGGCAAAGCACGCAGCGCCGAGCAAATCCGCGACGAGGCAGTGTCGTGTGGTCTTTTGCCGCCTTCGTTTGATAAGAAACTCGTCTACACGGCGCTGATCGAATACATCAGCCGAACTCGCGGCGGCGGCCGCAAACCGTACATCGTGCAAGATGCCGATCGCAGTTTTCGGGTGAACGAACCGCCGGACGACTGGCCGAGCGTGGAAACTCCCACGCAACCGCCCGACGCCCAAACGCAGGCACTGATCGATCGTCTTGCTTCGGCGGCCACGGGCAGCGATCCGGCGGCGTTCGAACTTGCGGTGTGCGACGCTTTCGCGCATCTGGGATTTGCGTCGACGCACGTCGGTGGGGAAAAGGCCCCCGATGGTTTTGCCGACGCACAACTCGGCTCGCTGGGCTACCGCGTGATGATTGAATGTAAAACGGCAAAAGGCTGCGTGTCGCAGCCCGATGCCGCGGAGGCGGCAAAATACCGCGACCAATATGGCGCGCAATACTGCACGCTCATCGGACCCGCGTTTCCCAACGAAGTCGAGTTAACCAGCGAACTGCACACGCACGGCGTGAGCGCATGGACCGTGGCGGACCTTCAGACGTGCCTTTCAATCACGGCAAATCCACAAGAAGTGAGAGCGATGTGCGAGCCGGGCTACGCATCGGACGCGCTGGAAGATCTTGTGTGGAACCGCGCGCACGGTGAGTCAAAACGCGTTCGCATCGCGGCAGACTTGATCCGCACGGCCGGCTGGAACTTGCAAGGTATCGCCGCTCGCCAGGGCGGCCCGACGAATGCGACGCGCTTGACGCTGGACGCCGCGATGGCGCTAGTTGATGAAGCGCTCGCACAGCAGGGTTCGCGCCAGGGCGTTACGCGCGACGAGGTTCGATTGGCGTTCGAATATCTGACCAACCCGATCGTCTCGCAAGCCGCTTGGCTTGATGACAGCCGCGACGCGATTGCGATCACGGTGCCGCCAAACGCTTAACTCTTCGAGCTAAACGGTACGCCGGCTAGGATTAATGAGCGATCACGGTGCACACCGTCTCAATTGTTCCGAAGAACACGTACGACGTAAGCGGCCCGGATTAAATGGGCACTGCCGCGAGTAGACGCGAGCGTCTGGCGCGGTTCAGCGCGCTTTGTTGGATCTGCGCGCGTAATGCACGGCGGTCGGCAGCACTCTTGAATGCGTCGCGGGAAAATCCGGAAAAAAGCAGGACGGCACGGTCGTCGATGCGGCGCAGCGACGATGCCAACAGGAAGCGCTGCGTGAACGTTTCGTTGTCGCGAATCTCTTGCTCGTACCGGGGGCGAACGGCGGGATCGCGAATCGCCGAGGGATCGACGCCCGCGGGATAGCTCACACCATGCGCGCGCGGCGGTACGACGTTGACTAGCGGCAGCTTTCCCGGCGGCAAATTGGGCAACGCGCGATCGACGGCGGCAAAGAGCGCGATATAGGCGGCTGCCAAACCATGCCGCTGGTTCTCGCGTAAGCGCATGGCGCCCGCCGCCTCGAGCGAAGCAATCGCTGCATCCAGCCGGCTCTCCGCGTGCGTTTGATTGAACTGGCCGATCGAGGATTGGGCTTGTTGAATCTGCATCGCGGCACCCGCTGTCTGCGCGGAGCCGTTTGCGCAGATGCACGCCATACAAAGGACCCACAACGGAAAGAAACGGCTAAGACTTCGAATCATGTGTTGTCCGGATTTGAAACCTTCGAATAGGCGTTTGCGCCGGCCTTGCTGGCGCGCAGCGTTTCGACGTCGTAAAGCATGCACTTCTGCTGGGCCGTCCCCATAGGATAGAATGGTCCCGCACTTGCGTTCGCCGCCGCATAGACGTACGGGATCATCGTCGTAATCGTACCCGGGCCGAAGGGCGCATTCGTACCCGGATCGCCGGACGTCACCTCATCGCTGCCCGCCCATTTCGAGCCCTTTCCGGGAACGACGGCGACAATCGGCATCGGAAGTTTGTTCGGCTTGTGACCCATGCCGTTTTCCGGCGCGTACACTCCGTCCGCAACAGCAGGGGCTTCTAGTTCCTTCACCACGATGAACTGGAACGAGACGGTGTCGGGCTTGAAATACGTGAAGACCGACATGCCGATGTCGGGATGACCTTGCGTATGTTCGATCGTTCCGTCGATGTATTCGTCGGTTATTTCCGTTGGCGCGATAACCTGGAACACGATCGTTGCCGTTTGGCCCGAACTGGTGTCGGTCGCGGTTATCGTTTCCGTGGCCGGCGTAATACTCGCTCGATACGTGACCTGCTTTCCACTTGGATCGACCGTGCCGGCGCCACCGCTGACCGACCAGTGAGCGTCGGCACCGGAGAACGTAAGGACAACTTGCTCCGCGACGCCGACCGTCGTACGCGTGCGGTCCGCGGGAATCGTTGCGACGGTCTCCGATGTGATGGAAACCGGCGGCGTGGACGTCGGCTGTGGTTGCGGCTGCGGACCGCCTTGCGGGCTCTGTGTCAGCGGCTGCACGTTGTCGACGCCCGGATTGTTTACAATGTTCGAAAACGGCACGTCCGCGGGCGGATCCGGTCCGTTCGGCTGCAATACGCGTACCTGATACGTTCCCGGCGTCGCGTAGTTACCGCTCGTTACAAAACGCACGAGCACGCGATCCGAGTAGCGGCTCCAGGGCGTTGCGCCGCTTCCGCCCGCTTCCGTGGGAATGAGCGAAGCGAACGGCACGAGTTCGCGGGCGAGTTGATCGTACGATTGAGGCGGCTTTTTCATTTGTTCGCGCAAACGTTGGAGTTGGAGGACTGCCTGCCCGGTCGTGCCGAGCCGCCCAAGCGCATCTTCGAAGGACGGCATCCCCGGAACGCGGCCCACGATCTGCTGATATTGATCCTGAATGCGCTGATAGACATCGCCGGTCAGGCGGCCCTTGTAATCGGGAATGACGCGATCCACGATCGCGCGCTGCGCGGGCTGCATTTCGTCGTACGGCAAGCCGGCTTGCATGTTCCACGAAAGAATTTGAACCGAGTGGTGATCCAAATTGAATGAGGGCAAACGGGAGTTCAACGCCGTAAAAACATCTGCTGCGGCGCCGTGCAGCGGCGCAACGAGATACCGGTGTCCCGACGGACTATGCGCGTACGACCGCATGCAAAATACACCGACGGTGAACTCGTAATCGCCCGGCGGAAGCTCGATCGTTCCGTCACGTGAAGCCCGAAGCGCAGCGGCGGCGATATTTCTGGGCAGCGGTCCGGGTGAGAAGGGTGCCCCCGGTAGACTCGTCGTCGGATATGCGTCGGACGAACGGACGACGATCGGCAGCTGGTCGCCGATCGATGCACCGAACTGCGAGAGCGCCTGACGCACGGCCGCGTCCTTGGCGCCGTTGAGTAGGCCGGGAATAGAAAACTGCGCGATGGCCGCGACGGTAAGCGCAGCGAAAAACGCGCCCGTTACAAGCGCGATGACGGCGATACGCTTACGCCACGCGGTCATACGAACAAGGTACCCCTTACGCTACACTCCCGTCTAGGGGCTTTAGCACCGAGATATCGCTTGCAACCGGGTTCAATTTCAATGTTGGGGCCGAGGCCATAGCGTAGCCCAGCAAATTCTCCGGGTCCGCCGCATAGTGCCCGCTGATAATTAAACGAACGCTGCGTTGTTCAACGTTACTGCGGAGCCTTTGAGCGCAGCAGGCTCCATAGGCCCTGGGCTGAGACTGCAAGCGACACGAGAGAGAAAACGGCAAGAGCAAGGAGCGTCCAGACAAAGAAGAAGGCTCCGCTCAATTTGCCGATCTCGTGGCCTGGGAGGCCCGCGCCGCCGGTTAGGTGGGTCAGAAAAATGGTCAGCCCAAATAGCGATCCCAGCAGCATGATGACATGCCCGGCCGGGCGTTCGGGAAGCAGCAGCGTCCCGTACAGCCAGACAGAAAGAATCGCTACCATAATTAGACTTAATACGACGCCTTTATCCGATCCATAAACGACGTCATCCACAAAGTGAAATGATGCAAGAAGGATCGAGAGCAGCGACGTTACCTGCAGAACGAGGTTTCGTTTCACGCAGAAGCCTTTCTAAAGCCCCTCGGCGTAGACCCTTCGATTCCTCAGGGTGCTTCGATACCTCAGCATGACAATGGTAAGCCCCTCGATTCCTCAGGGTGCTTCGATTCCTCAGCATGACGATGGTTGTAAACCCTTCGATGCCTCAGGGTGCTTCGATTCCTCAGCATGACGATGGTTGTAAACCCCTCGATGCCTCAGGGTGCTTCGATACCTCAGCATGACAACGCGGCAGCATGACTAAACGAAAGTCTGGTACAAGAAAATTGCCGCGGCGATCGTGACGATCGCCGTCGTCGCCCACCCGCCGATACGCAGCCACAGCGGAAGCCCGTATTCCTTTACCACGCGTTCGTCACATGCGGTAAGCAGAAGATAGACTAACGAAATCGGCGTCGCGATGCCGCCGGCAATCGAGCTGATGAACAGCAGGCGGATCGGTTGAACTCCCGCCAGCGCGATTGCGCACCCGATAATGCAAATAACGATCATGATCCAGTAGAAGCGGCGGGCTTGAAAAAACTTGGCGTCGAGTTTGCCGCGCCAGCCGAACATTTCCGTGACGATATACGCCGACGTCGCCAGCAGCACCGGAAGAGCGAGCAGCGCCGATCCCAAAAGGCCGACGCCGAAAAGCGTCGAGGCGAAGTGCCCGGCAAGCGGCGCCAGCGCTTGTGCGGCTTGATCGGCGGTTTCGACCGTGCGGTGGTGAACGCCGAGCGTCGCGCCCGTCGCAATGGTGATGAACCAGAACGTGATTCCGGCGCAGACCGCGCCGATGGTGGCGTCGACTTGCACGAGCCCGAGCCGGCGCAGCGGCGGCGCATCCTCGGAGGTTTCGAGTTCTTGCCAGACGTACGCGTACGCCGTGAGCGTGGTTCCAAGGAGCGCTATTGCGCCGGCGGAGTACGCGCTTCCACTATGAAAGTGCGGCAGCAGCGAATCTCGCAGCACGGCTCCCCAATCGGGCCGCGCTAAAACCGCCGCGATGATGTAACTCAAGAAAGCCAGGGGAATGTAGATGAGAATGCGTTCCAGCTTCCGGAATGAATTGAGTATCAGCAGCATTAGGCTCAGCGCCGCGAGCGGAACGACCCACAAGCGATAGTCAACACCGGAAAGCAGTTTGAGCGCTGCTCCGCCGCCCTCGAGGTCGGCGGCGAACGTGAGTACGTTGACCAGCACGACCGAAAACAACACGAAAAGCGCGGCAATCTTGCCGTAGCGACGGCGCACCAAATCTTCCAAGCCGCATTTTGTGACGGCGCCGACGCGCGTGCTGATCGCTTG
>DASZHD010000043.1:0-12620 GCA_035938175.1 Vulcanimicrobiaceae bacterium | reverse complement strand
CCGACGCTTGGAGAATGGACTACAACGAAGTGCGGCCGCATTCGGCCTTGGGTTATCGCACGCCCAGGGAATACGCCGCATCGCTCAAAATCAACCCACCCTCACAGTTTTCCGCAGATTGAAAACCGCCCTCAGGTCAACGGAACCACGATGGTTCTACGGGCAATAAGTCAGGAGGGCACTGCGGTGGTCGAATTCGATTTGGTCTTCGGCGGTTTATTCGCGATCGCGATCGGCGTGATTTGAGTCTATAACGCCGCCCGCTTTGCGTCGTGGTATCGACGAAGTTGGTTCTACAAGTGGAATGAGGACTGGTGGGGCCTAGATGAGAACTGGGCGCGAAGTTCTTACATCCTCGTCGGGCGCTTCTTTATTGGCTTTGGCCTCTTGGCGATATTGTGGTTCATCCCCATTAACTTCCACCTTGTGCATTGGTCCAAGTATTGAGTGATGGCAGACGACCTGATTAGTCGAGCTCCTGACGGCGATCATAACCATGGCGGGACACAGAATTGGCTTGCAGTGAGCTTGCTTGATCGGAAGCGGATGCCAAATGAAAAAGCCCCTCATAAACTTACGTTCAGAAGAGGCTTTTCCGGCCTTGGTTGCGGGGGCAAGATTTGAACTTGCGACCTTCGGGTTATGAGCCCGACGAGCTACCGGACTGCTCCACCCCGCGTCGACACGCTAGCACCGGCCTGGTGCACCGCGAACCCTGTAATACGTGATACCCGACGTTGAATTCCTGCGCCGCCTCCCCAAGGTGCAGCTGCACTGCCATCTCGAGGGGACGCTGCGCGCGTCCACGTTCCTGAACCTCGCGCGCCGCCACGGGGTTGCGCTCACCTACGGCGCAAGCGAGAACGCCCTGCCGGTAAAGGCGTTAGAAGCGACCGATCCCGACCGGGTCTACGACTTTACCGACTTTCAAGCGTTCTTGATGACGTTTGCCGCTGTGAGCCGGTCCTTGGCCGAGCCCGAAGACTACGGCTTGCTCGCTGCCGAGTACGTGGCCGACGCCGTCGACCAAAACGTCGTTCGTGCGGAGCTCTTCATATCGCCGTCGGTGTGGCAGTTTTTCAATCCGGACATCGACGTGCGCGCGTGCCTATCGGCAATCCGGCAGTCGTGCGATGCGTACAAGTCGCAAATCGAAGTGGCGTTCATCGTCGATCTCACGCGCAACTTCGGCGCAGAGCGCGCAATGCGCGCCGCGCAGCTCGCAGTCGATCTGCAGGATTTAGGGGTAATCGGCATCGGCCTCGGCGGTGATGAATCGCGGTATCCACCCGATCTCTTTGCAGATGCGTTCGAGTTTGCGCGATCGAAGGGACTGCATTGCGTCGCGCACGCCGGCGAAGGTGCGGGACCGGAAAGCGTGCAGGCGGCGATAGAAGTGCTCGGCGCGGAGCGAATCGGTCACGGCGTGCGAGCGCTCGAGGACGAGAAAACGGTGCAACTGCTCGCATCGAGAGGCGTGCCGCTCGAAGTCTGCCCCACGTCGAATTTTCTCACGGGCGTCGCCAAGCGCGATCGTGCGCACCCGCTGCTGGCCCTGGATGCCGCGGGATGCATCGTGACGATCGATTCCGACGATCCGGCGCTTTTCCGAACGAGCATTACCGACGAATACGCGTATGTCGTAAAACTCGCAGGCCCGGACACGCTTCTGCGCTTTGTGCGCAACGCCGTCGATGCCAGTTTCGCGCCATCGGCGCGGAAAACCGAACTGCGCCTGGCGCTGGAAGCGGCAAACCTGGAACCGAACGCTGCGCGTCGAACGTCTTAGTCAGTATGTCGGGTCATAGTCACTTTGCCGAGTCGACCGAGGAATATCTGGAGGCGGTTTATCGCCTCGAGCGTGAGGGTCCGGGGGTTACGACCTCGGGCCTGGCTTCGGAACTCGGCGTCGCGCCGGCGTCCGTTTCCGGTATGCTGAAAAAACTTGCGGCCGAGGGATATTTGGAACACGTCGCGCGGGGCGAAGTGAAGCTGACGCAAAAAGGCCTGGAAGTCGGCGTACGCGTCGTGCGCCGTCACCGTTTGGCCGAACGTTTGCTCACCGACGTGCTCGGTATGCCGTGGGACGAAGTGCAGCAAGAGGCGTGCATGCTGGAACACGCGATTTCAGAAAACGTCGAGCAGCGCTTGATTGAAATTCTGGGCAACCCCAAAGAATGTCCGCACGGTCTGCCGATTCCGCCCAAAGATCTCAGCGAACCGCAGCGCGACGGCGTGCCGCTGGCGCAAATCGCTATCGGCAGTTCGGCAACGGTACGCGGCGTAACGCAAGAAGTTCCGGAAATGCTGCGCTATCTGGGTGAAGTGGGTTTGCGCCCCGGTGCGCACGTGCACGTGCATGCAAAGGCACCGCTGGGCGGCCCTCTCACGGTAGAAGTGCAGAAGCAACGGCACGCGATTTCGCTCGAACTTGCGCGAATGGTTTTGGTTAGCGAGTGATAACGCGCATCCTCATCGCGCTCAACGTCCTCGCATTCTTATGGGAAATTCGCGTGGGCGGTCCGGGCGTTATCAGCGGAAATATTCCCAGCGGTACCGCAATCGACAACGGGCTGCTGGTTCCGGCATACGTGCTGCAGCAGCATCAGTATTACCGAATCTTCACCGCGGCGTTTCTGCACGGCAGCGTCTTCCACATCGGCCTGAATATGCTCTCGCTGTACTGGCTGGGGCGCTTTATCGAGGTCGCGCTGGGTCCGGTGCGCATGCTGGCGGTATACGTGATCGCAATCATCGCAAGCGGCGTCAGCGTCGTGCTCTTTTCTCCTCCGTACGCGGCAACGCTCGGCGCGAGCGGTGCGATCTTCGGTCTGTTCGGCGCGTTGTTCGCAATCGGCCTGAAACTCGGCCCCCGCGGCACCGACTTAGTGCGCTCGAACATCGGCATTCTCGTGCTGAATCTGGCTTTTAGTTTTGCCGTCCCCGGTATTTCATGGCAAGCGCACGTCGGCGGGTTGATCGTCGGATTTCTTGCCACGTATCTGATGTTTTGGCCGCCCAAGCCCGTCTACGCCAGCGTCGTGGATCGCGGCAGCGGCGTGGAGTATCAATCCGAACTCGAAACGCCTGATGATCGCTATTGACGACGTCTTCGCGCCCGGCGGTCCGATCGAGTGCGCGCTGCAAGGGTTCGAGCCGCGTCCCGGACAGGTGCAGATGGCACAGCTCATCGAGCGCGGTTTTCTGGAAGGAATGCACACGATTGTGGAAGCCGGAACCGGCGTCGGCAAATCGCTTGCGTATCTCGTGCCCGTGCTGCGAAGCGGGAAGAAAGTCGTTCTATCGACCGGGACGATAGCGCTGCAAGAACAGCTGTTTTACAAAGACATCCCGCTCGTAACCCAAGCGCTCGGCGTACCCGCGCGCGTGACGTTGCTCAAAGGCCGAAACCACTATTTGTGCAAGCAAAAACTGGAGCGGCTGCAGACGGAGCGTCTTCTGGCGTCGTCGCGTTCCATGCAGCAGCTGTGGGAATGGGGTGCGCGCACGCAAACCGGCGACCGCGCGGAATTGCCGTTTTCGCCGCCGTCCGACGAATGGGAACAGCTCGACGCCGATGCCGATGACTGCGTGGGCGAATTCTGCGATCATTTTCGCGACTGCTTTTTCTTCAAGAAGCGCGACGAAGCCAAGTTTGCCGACGTCGTCGTCGTGAATCACGCGCTGTTCTTCCTGGATCTGGCGATGGGCGGCGGATTGCTGCCGCCGTACGATTACGCCGTGCTCGACGAGGCGCATCAATGCGAGCGCTGGGCGACCGCGGCACTTACCGCCACGCTCTCGCGCTCCACGATCGGCCGCATGCTGCGAAAACTGCATAGAACCTATTCGCTGCCCGGGCACTTCGATTCGGAATTTGAATCGGGAGTGCGGGGTTTGGAATCCGCGCTGGCGCGCGTTCCGGGCGATCGCTATCCGCTGCACGCGAATGAAGAGGCCTCGCCCGCCCTCGATTCGCTCCGCAATTCGCTCTTCAAGCTCGAGAACTGGCTGTACGCCAACTGGCACGATGCACTGAAGCGCCGTCCGCAAAACGATGCCGAGGCCGAGCGCCGGCGCGACCTTTCGATGCGATCGATTTTGGCACATGAAGCGACGATCGAGCGCGCACAGCAACCGCCGGAAACCGCGATCGCGTGGGTAGAGCGCGGCGAGAACGATTCCCGGTACGAGATTAACAGCGCGCCGTTCGACGTCGCGGATTTCTTGCAGGCAGCCCTCTTTGCACGTACGCCCAGCGTCGTGCTGACGAGTGCCACGATTGCGAATGCCGCCGCCGAACAGGGCGGCGCATTCGATTTTCTGAAGCGTTCGCTGGGCGTTCCGGAAGCACAGGAACTAATTGCACCCTCGCCGTTCGACTATCCGCGTCAGGCTCGTTTGTACGTGGCTCCGCCGCAGCTGAATCCGAAGGCTCCGGACTTTGCGCGCCGCGCTGCGCCGCTGGTTGAAGAATGTCTGGATCGCAGCCGAGGGCGCGCATTCGTCCTGTTCACGTCGTACGCGCGTTTACGCGAAGTGTATGCGCTGGTGCGCGAACGGATTCCGTTTCCAATCCGGCTTCAGGGCGAACTCCCGCGCACGCATCTGCTCGACTGGTTCCGATCGACGCCGAACGCGGTTCTCTTTGCAACCGGCACGTTTTGGGAAGGCATCGACGTCGTCGGGGAGCAGCTCTCCTGCGTGATCATCGATCGGCTGCCGTTCCCCTCGCCCGCCGATCCGCTCGTGCAGGCGCGCATCGAAGCGCTCGAAGCATCTGGTGAAAACGGCTTCGATGCATACATGATTCCATCGGCTATCGTGCGCCTGAAGCAAGGCTTCGGCAGACTTATCCGCAGCAAACAAGACCGCGGATTGGTCGCGTTGCTGGATGGACGCGCGGCCTCCTCGCGCTACGGACACACGATTTTGCGCGCATTACCCCCCGCGAGGCGCCTAACACACCTCGACGAACTCACCGGATTCTTTGGGACGGCATCATGAACATTGCTCGCATTTTTGCCGCCGTGACGCTGTTTGCGTGGTGCTTGCCCGCACCGGCGTTTGCATGGGGCGCAAAAGGTCACACGATCATCAGCCGCCTTGCGGCGCGCGACCTCGCCGGCGTCTTGCCCGCGTTCGTCACGTCATCCGACGGTGCATATGAAATCGCGTACCTCGGCCCGGAAATGGATCGCATCAAGGGTGCCGGACAGTCGTGGGACGGCGATTACGATCCGGGGCATTACGTCGACTTCCGGGATGACGGCACGATAGCCGGGGTCGTGTCTGCGGCTTCGATGCCGGCCGATCGCGAAGCGTACGACACGGCGTTGCGCGGCGTGCAAACCGACCAATACCGGCAGGGCTATTTGCCGTACGAGATCCTGGACGGCTGGGAACAACTGCGCGAAGATTTTGCGTATTGGCGTGTCGACGATTATGCCGCGGGGCACGATGCCACGCCGGTACAACGATCCGAAGCCGAACGCGATCGGGCAATAATGCAGCGCGTGGTGCTGCAGGATCTGGGCGTTTGGAGTCACTTCGTCGGCGACGGCAGCCAGCCGCTGCACGTTTCGGTTCACTTCAACGGCTGGGGGAATTTTCCGAATCCCGAAAACTTCACGCAATCGCACGAAACGCACTCCGCGTTCGAAAGTGAATTCGTCAACCGCTACGTCAGCGAATCGCAAGTAGCCCAACTGGTAAAAAACTCCACGATGCCTGCGCCCACTGCGCTCTCGCCGCAAAGCGACGTGATGGCGGCAATCGTGAAGTATTTGGAAGACTCGCGCGCGGCGGTGCCGCAGCTCTATCGAATAGAAAAGCGCGGCGGATTTGCCGGCGGATCGCCGGATGCCGTAGCATTTGCGGCCGGCCGCCTCGCAGCCGGCGTTATGGCACTGCGCGATCTTACGGTCTGGGCGTGGCAAGACAGCGCGTTCGCATCCGTGGGCTATCCCGAAGTCCGGGTGCCCGACGTCCTCAGCGGCCGCGCCGCATGGCCGCCACACGCCGGCGATTAATCCGGAATCATCGCGGCGGCGTACTCCTTAGCGACAACCCGTTTTTTTAGGAGTATTGCATGCACGTGATTGCACTGATTTTGGCGGCCGCAATGGCGACGCCGAGCCCGACGCCCGGTCATATGATGTCAGGCCATTCGATGATGACGTCTCATCCGATGAAAGGCCACTCGATGATGAAGGGCCATTCCATGATGAAGGGCCATTCCATGATGAAAAGCCATTCCATGATGAAGAGCCACGCGAAGAGCGGCCATATGATGAGCGGCCACATGACGCCGGGGCCGACGCCCACGCCGTAGGTAAAAAGCCGGAATCGCCCATCGGTACTGCGAAGTCTTTCGGCAGCGTTTTTATCTACGGAGGTTGTTAATGAAGAAGATCTCCTCAATTCTGGCTGCCGCAATCGCGGCCGCGACGCTCCTTACCTCACCGGCGATGGCCGGAAGCCACATGCCCAAGTGCAAAGGCGCAACGGTCTACGCGATGCCCGACAAAATGGTCTACATGACCAAAGGCATGTCGGGCTACGGAAACACGAAGGGCGGAAAGTGGATGTGCGAAGCCACCGCTCATGCGAAAGGCTACAAAAAGGCCAGCTCCAGCATGATGATGAGCGGATCGCACTAACGGCGCGGTTTCGATCGCGTTTCCGTCAATCCGCACAGAGTCAAATCGCCGGCGTTCATCGCGCCGGCGATTCTTTTTTCGAACGCATTACGGCTGCACGCGCGCAATCGCGTTGCCGGCAGGGTCGTCATCCGAGATCCACAGAGCTCCGTCGGGGCCATTGACGATCCCGGTTACGTACAGTCCGGAGGCTAACGAGTACTCAGTGACGGCCCCGAGCGTCGAGATGCTTCCGATGCTTGTCGTCGACCCCTCGGAGAACCACAGCTGCGAATCGGGACCGGGCGTAATTTGAGAAGGCCCGGAGCCCGCGGGAAACTCGGTAATCGCCCCGCCCGAGGTGATGCGTCCGATTTTATTGACGAACAGCTCGGTAAACCACATCGCTCCGTCGGCCCCGCGCGCGATGCCGTAGGGTCCGCTGACATGTGACGGCGTCGAAAAATCCGAAATCTTCCCGGACGTGGTAATGCGTCCGACCTTACTCGCGCCGTATTCGCCAAACCACAACGCGCGCGATCCTGAAGCGATCGTAAACGGATTCGAATTAGCCGTCGTTATCGGATATTCGGTTATCTGGCCCGCCGTCGTACTGCGCCCAACGCGAGGCGTCGCGCCGCTTTCCAAAAACCACAACGCGCCGTCGGGACCGGCAGTGATTCCCGTGGGAGAACTGTTAAGGCTCGGCGTCGCATACTCGGTAATCGTTCCGGCGAGCGTAATGCGTCCAATCTTGCCCACATCTTCCGTGAACCACAAAGAGCCATCCGGGCCTGCGGTAATTCCCCACGCGCCGGTTTTGTTCAGCGCGTACTCCGTCAATGTGCCGCCGGTGGTTATGCGGCCGATGGCACCAGTGCACTGCGGAGGCCGGAACGTCGTATTACAACTGTAGCGTTCTTGTGCGAACCATAGCGCGCCGTCCTTGCCGACGGTTATCCCGTGCGGGGCGGCCGTGAGGTAACAGACGACCCACGATCGTCCGTTGAAGCACAGCGATTTGACCGACGCGAGAGGATATTTTGTAACCGCCAACGTTGAGGCGAAATGCCGTACGGCGCTGGGCGTGCTGGACGTGACAAGCGCATCTCCTCGGTTGCATCCGGCGGCAAGCGTAAGAACTATCAGCGACCCGCACAAAGAGACGGCGTATGCGTTGCGCATCTTTCAGCCCCCCTAGACGGGATATTGTCTCACGTTTGCGGCGGCGGATTAGGGTTTTTAATGTAAATCGTACCGTTCTAATAACAGTTGTTACGACGGTTAGCTGCCGTCGGGGAAGCCTCCGCGATGCAGCACCATGGGAAAGTACGGGAGCTGTTTCGGCGTAGCAAGCGACGCACGCCACGTACCTTGCGGGGGTCGTAGTCCGGCAAACAACGGCGAACGCTCTACACTTCCGTCTGCGGCAATGCGGTCGAGCACTAACGCGAGATCGGCCAACGTGCTCGTGCCGATGCGCTGCGCGAGTTTCTCCTCGGTGGCGAGTAAACGTGTTATCCCGGAACGTTTCTCGCGCTTTCCGCTCGCCGTCAAATGCAGCGCGCGAAATCTGCTCGCGGCGGTGCGCTCGTTGCGCGCGTAGCCGGAACGCTGCAAAAAGCTCGCTGCCATTGCGACGGCGGCCTTCGAGATGCCGGCACGCGCCGGCATCTCGCGCAGTTCGGTGCCGTCGTCACCGGTGACGCGCAGCACGTTCGCAGCGATCGCGAGCGAAACCGGTTGGTCGCGCTCGTACGCAAGCGCAATCGCGGTGAGCAGTTTGGCCATTGCTGCGGGCAATGGATCGTCCTGCGGCGCTTCGCGTTTTTGGGGAACCGCGCGCGTAAACAAGCCCGGGCCGAGAATCGGCAGCGTATCCGGAAGATCGAGGCCGATCGCGTCGTTGGCGCGGCGAAGCGCGGAAACAAACGCGTCGATCGTCGCGTTCCCGAAACGGTCGCGCCAGCGCCGCTCGACGAACGCCGGCATCTCCGCCCACGCTTCTTTCGCGATCAAACCCTTGCTCGTCGCGCGTACGACGCCGTCGCGTAGGGTTACGTAACCCCATCGCTGCATGCCGTGCATGTTGGTTTTCGTGCGCGCGAGCGGCGCAAGCTCGGCAAGTGCAATACCACGGCCGTCGACGTAGCGCATGCAGTTCCACCACATTGCCATAGACGTGAGCCACGGCCGGCCGGTGCGCTGCATACGCGCCTCGGCTTCGTTATCGCACTCAATCGTGAACGCAACCCATGCAAACGAGAGCCGCGCCGTAAGACCTGGGCTTTCAGCCGTCATGCACTGGGGCTGGCGTTACTCGTCGTCGCTGGAGACCTCGATCTTCGCGCGTTCCTTCAGTTCTTCCACGACGCTGGAATCGGCAAGCGTCGTCGTATCGCCGAGCTGACGCCCTTCCGCGACGTCGCGCAGTAAGCGGCGCATGATTTTTCCGCTTCGTGTTTTCGGCAACTCTTGCGTGAACGTCACGTACTTGGGACGCGTGAATTTTCCGAGTTTGTCCGCGACGTGGTCGCGCAATTCGTCTGCCAGCTGCGGACTGCCCTTCGCGCCGCCGCGCAGCGAAACGAACGCATAGATCGCTTGCCCGGTGACGTCATCGAGCTTTCCGCAAACGGCCGCTTCGGCGACTTGGGGATGATCGACGAGCGCGCTTTCGATTTCGGTCGTCGAGATGCGGTGGCCGCTGACGTTCATGACGTCGTCGATGCGTCCCATGAACCAGTAGTTACCGTCCGTGTCGCGGCGGCATCCGTCGCCCGCGAGATACCGGTGTTCGAACTTCGACCAGTATGTTTGCTTGTACCGTTCGTCGTCGCCGTAGATGCCGCGCAGCATACCGGGCCACGGACGCGTCAGCACGACGTAACCGCCTCCGCCGAGCGGCACTGTTTCCCCGCGGTCGTTGACGATGTCCGCACCTATTCCGGGCAGCGGCTGCGTTGCGCTCCCCGGCGGCGTCGACGTAATGCCGGGAAGCGGCGAGATCATAATGCCGCCGGTTTCGGTTTGCCACCACGTGTCGACGACGGGACAACGGTTTCCGCCGATGTGCTCGCGGTACCACATCCACGCTTCCGGATTGATCGGTTCGCCGACGGAGCCCAAAAGTCGAAGCGAACGCAGATCGTGCTTTTGCGGATACTCCTCGCCCCATTTCATGAACGTGCGAATCGCCGTGGGAGCAGTGTACAAAATCGTGACTTTATAGCGCTCGACGATGTCCCACAGCCGATCCTTGTCGGGGTAATCCGGCGTGCCTTCGTAGATGACGCTTGTGGCAGCGTTCGCCAGCGGACCGTACACGATGTACGAATGCCCCGTGACCCAGCCGATATCCGCCGCGCACCAATAGACGTCTTCGTTCTCTTTCAAATCGAAGACGAGTTTGTGCGTCGCCGTTACGTGCGTGAGATATCCCGCCGTCGTGTGCTTAATGCCTTTCGGCTTTGCAGTCGTGCCGCTGGTGTACAGCAAGAACAGCAAATCCTCGGCGTCCATCGTTTCCGGTTCGCACTCGGCGGACTGGCCTTCGATAACTTCATCCCACCAGAGATCGCGGTGTTCGTGCATGAAGACCGGATCGCCGATGCGCTTTGCCACGACGCAGTGCTTAATGGACGGCGTTTGCTCCATCGCCACGTCGCAATTGCGCTTCAGATGGACTTTGTTGCCGCGCCGCCACCCTTGATCCGCGGTGATCAGTGCCACGCATTGCGCGTCGTTTACACGATCCACAATCGAATCCGGAGAGAAGCCGCCGAATATCACCGAATGCGCCGCGCCGATACGCGCGCACGCCAGCATCGCAACCGGCAACTCCGGTATCATCGGCATGTAGATCGCGACGCGATCGCCTTTTTTGATGCCGAGTTTGCGCAGACCGTTCGCAAATTTGCAAACGTCTTCGAGAAGCTGCGAATACGTAATCGACCGGCGATCGCCGGGCTCGCCTTCGTAATAGTACGCGACCCTATTTCCAAGGCCGGCGCGAACGTGACGGTCCAAGCAATTAGCCGACGCATTGAGCCGGCCGTCGGCAAACCAGCGCGCAAACGGCTCGTTCCAATCGAGAACGGTATCGAACGGTTTTATCCACTCTAGGCGTCGCGCCCACGAAGCCCAATACGCCTGGTAGTCGCGTTCGGCTTCCTCGTAAATTCCGGGCTGCGCGTTCGCGCGCGCGGCAAAATCGGCAGGAGGCGCAAAGCGCCGGCTCTCTTGAGAGAGCGCCTCGATCGATTCGGCGGTATCCATGGTGGCGTTTTACCGGGAGAATCGGCGCATGCCTGCCGAAAAAGTGGGCGTGAAGTTCTTCGCCGCGCTGCTGCTGGCGGCCGCAACAGGAACGGGTTTGGCGACCGTACACTACGGCGCGCCGCCGCCCGATTTTACCGTGCCGACGCCCGCGGGCAATGCAACGCTCTCCGCGCTGCGCGGAAAGCCGATCGTCATCAACTTCTGGGCGTCCTGGTGTCCGCCGTGCACCGACGAACTTCCGTATTTTGCGCGTTTGCAAAATGAGTACGGCGATCGCGTGCGGCTCGTGACGATCGATTGGAACGAGCAGCCCGGCGTCGCTCGCGCCTACCTGAAAGCGCACGGCTTGGACTTGCCCGTGATCGAAGACCCGCAGAGTAAGATCTACGCCGCGTATTCGCTGAACGAAGTGCCCGATACGGTTGTGCTGGACGCGGGCGGCGCGGTTACGTACGTGTCTCTGGGCGGACTATCGTGGGACGAGTTACGCACGGCAGTGGATCGCGCGCTGGACGAGCCGCAGAACGCAACGCCCTAGCGGCCGTTCTAACGCAGGTCGGCATCGTCGCGTTCGTATTGCAGAATGTCGCCCGGCGCGCATTGCAGCACGTGGCAGAGTTTCGATAACGTATCGAATCGCATGCCCCGCACTTTTCCGGTGCGGAGCAGGCTGAGCTGGGTCTCCGACAAGCCGGCAGGTTCGGGCTGCCGTGGATTTAGGTTATACCACGCCCGTGATCACTCGTTGGCATCCTGCTCGCCGTGGTGCTCGCGGACGAGCTCAAAGGTTCGGGCAGGTGGCACCCGAGAACTCTCCAGGTGGAAAGCAAAAGCAGCCCGCGTGTTCCATTCGAGAGCTGCTGATGCGGTCTCGGTTCCGGCGAAGCCCTATCGTACGTTCCAGGTACGGCGGGCCAGCCGGGCCGTTTCAGTTTTCGGGATGGTGGCAGAGTGGTTGAATGCATCCGCCTTAAAAGCGGCCGACCCCTCGGGGCCCCCGGGTTCGAATCCCGGCCATCCCTCCGAATCGGACCTTGCGATACGGTGTCTCCCGGATAGCGGGTCCGTTTCTTTTTCATGCAATGGAAGTACCGACGTACTTCTATTGCATTATGGCATGATATTAACCGTAAAGTACCGCGTGCCCTTGAGTCCCCAGGGACAATCCTAAGAAGGTTCTATCGGGGCCCACCGAAGTAGCCGCGCCGCCTTCCGGGCTTCGGGTCAACCCCAGGGTTGGGCACGCCCCGTGACTCCCACCTTGTGCGTCGAGGGAATAATCACCGACTATAGGCGATGGTATACATGACACCACAAAACTAAAAGAGTGTGCTTTGGAATAGGAGGCAGCGCACCGTGGCCGCTATCCAAGCCCCGCACTTTACCGACGAAGAAGCCGCACGCAAATACCTGGAGGTGATCCGCTGGCCCAACGGCTCGGTCTGCCCCAAATGCGGTAGCGTCGAGAAGCCCTACACGACGGAGAAGCCGGGCGTCTATCGCTGTTCGGATAAGGATTGCCGTTCGGACTTTACGGTTCGCGCTCGAACTGCTCGGGTTGACCTGAGGGCGGTTTTCAATCTGCGGAAAACTGTGAGGGTGGGTTGATTTTGAGCGATGCGGCGTATTCCCTGGGCGTGCGATAACCCAAGGCCGAATGCGGCCGCACTTCGTTGTAGTCCATTCTCCAAGCGTCGG
>DASZHD010000042.1:0-4203 GCA_035938175.1 Vulcanimicrobiaceae bacterium | reverse complement strand
AGGATTTGGGGCTAATCAAGATCGATTTGCTCGGCTTAGGCATGCTCTCGCTGTTGCGGGAGGCGTTTACTTTACACGAGCGGGCGTATTTGAACGGGCATGACGAAAAACGCCGCTTGCAGCTCCATACCATTCCCGCAGACGATACACCGACGTACGAAATGATCCAGAAAGCCGATACGATCGGCGTCTTTCAAATCGAATCGCGCGCGCAGCAGTCCATGCTTCCGCGTATGAAGCCGAAATGTTTCTACGACATCGTGATGCAGGTAGCGATCATCCGGCCGGGTCCGATCCAAGGACAGATGATCCATCCGTTTCTGCGCCGGCGATCGGGAATGGAACCGGTAACGTACCCGCATCCCAAGCTCAAACCCGTTCTGGAACGTACCCTCGGTGTGCCGCTCTTTCAAGAGCAGGGGATGCGCATGGCAATCGAAGCGGCGGGTTTTTCGCCGGCGGAAGCCGACAAATTGCGCCGCGCGATGGGACACAAGCGCTCGCACGAACGTATGCTGGAGATTTATCCCAAACTCGTCGAGGGCATGGTCGAAAACGGGATCGAACGCAGCGCGGCGGAGCAGCTCTTTCACATGCTCGAAGGCTTTGCCGACTACGGGTTTCCCGAGTCTCATGCCGCAAGCTTCGCATTGCTCGCGTACGAGTCGGCGTACGTCAAGTGTCATTATCCGGCCGTTTTTGCGGCCGCAATTCTGAACGTGCAGCCGATGGGATTCTACTCGACCGAAGTGCTGGTCAACGACGCTCGCCGCCACGGCGTCGCGGTAAAGCCGATCACCGTGAACGCAAGCGAGTATTGGAGCTTTGCCGAAGCCGGCGAAGACAACGGCAAAAACGGATCGCTGCGTTTGGGCTTTCACCTGATCCGCGGTCTGGGCGAAGCGCAGCGCGACCGGCTACAGAGAGCGATCGAGCGTGGACCGTTCGAAAATCTGCTCGATTTTGCGCAGCGTACGCAGCTCGAAAAAGAAGCGCTGGAAAATTTGGCGGTAGCCGGCGCGTTTGCGCCGTGGTACCGCTCGCGGCGCGAGGCGATGTGGGCGTTGCGCGGACTGGACGAGCGTGAGACGCGCGGAGAGCTCGGCAAGATGATGGACGTCGAAGAACCGGACGCCTCGTTCAAACCAATCTCCGAGCGCCAGGAAACCTCGTTCGACCTGTGGTCCACCGGCGTCACCCCGAAGGTGCAGCCCGTTGCCCATTTGCGCGAAGAATTCGAACGGCTCGGCGTCATTCCGGCGTCCAAACTCGCGGAGATGCCGCGCAACCTAATCTGCAAAGTCGGCGGCTTGGTCATCACGCGTCAGCGGCCGGGGACCGCCAAGGGGTTCGTGTTTTTGACGCTCGAAGACGAAACGGGACTCGTGAACGTGATCGTGCGGCCGGATGTCTACGAAAGCTATCGCCGGACGATACGGCAAGCGACGACCGTCATCGTGGAGGGCCAATTGCAGAAGGAGAGCGGCTGCATCGACGTTCTTGCGCGCCGCGTTTGGGAATTTGACGCGCACGACGTCACCGGCGCAGTACGCTCGCGCAATTTTCAGTAGGCATTGTGAAAGCGCTCTATTTCGAACGATTCGGCGGACCGCAGGTTCTTCAGTACGGAGATTTGCCGGATCCGGCGTCAGGCGACGATACTGCCGTTGTGCGAACGACCGCGATCGGTCTCAACTTTGCCGACGTGTACCGGCGCCAAGGGCGGTACCACTTGGCCGGTACCCCGCCGTACATTGCGGGATATGAGGCAGCCGGCATCGTGGTCGACGGCGGCGGTTATCCCCCGGCATGGCTGCACGAAGGCCGCCGCGTCGCGTTTGCGGACAGCCCGTTTGCGAATGCCGAGCTCGTGGCGGTTCCGTACGACAAGCTCATTCCGCTTCCGGACGACGTCTCCGATGAAACCGCCGCCGCCGTTCTGCTGCAAGGTTTAACCGCGCAATACCTTACGCGCGACAGTTATCGCATAACGTCCGGCGACGTCGCCGTCGTGCACGCCGCGGCGGGCGGTGTCGGTCTGTTGCTTTTGCAGATGAGCAAACACGCCGGCGCCTACGTTATCGCATTTGCATCGACAGCCGAGAAGTGCCGCGCCGCGCTCGCGTACGGTGCAGATGAAGCGTATACATACACCGAATGGCCGGGGCGCGCCCAAAATGCCGGCGTCATCTACGACTCCGTCGGAACGACGTTGGACGAGTCGATCGCGGCCGTTGCGGCGCGCGGAACTGTCGTCTTCTACGGAATGGCGGGCGGCGATCCGAACCCTGTGGATCCGCGCGTGCTGATGGATGGCTCCAAAACACTAACGGGCGGCGATTTGTGGAACGTTCTCACCTCGCGCGACGAACGCGTGCGGCGAGCCGAGGAGTTATTTGACCTGGTTCGCAGCGGTGCGATTCGCGTGCCCATCGCCGGCCGGTATGCGCTTTCCCTTGGTGCAACGGCACACGAATATCTCGAAAGCCGGGCGGCAATCGGTAAGGTACTGCTAATTCCTTAGAACGCCGGCAATGCGGGCTTCACAATCATGATAACGAACGCGAGCACCGGCAGTATCAAGGCGATTGCGCCGAAGATATTCCATCTTTGTGAAAGGCGATCGTAGGTTTCCAAATCGCCCGCGTGCGCAGCCGTGGAAAGGCTGCGCTGCGTTCGAGAAAGCGGCCCGAATGCGACGCCCGATAAAGCGAAAGCAATGAGCGCCCACAAAATCCATCCGGTACCTAAGATTGGATAGCCCGCGACGAGCGCCGCGCCGATGCCGCCGGCTAACAGAATCAGAATTCCCGGAATCGTGAAGATGCGGTCGGCGCGGATAATTCCGTCGACCGTGTACGCCATGATCGCCGCGTTGCGCGTACGATCGGCGAACTGCTTCCAAAACACGCCGATGGTAATGTTACCGAGGAACAGAATAACGCCCGCCACGTGCACGACCTTGAGCGCAAGATACATGGAGCGGCTCTTTGTTGCAACCGCGCGTATGCCTCCTCGCACCGAGAGGCGCCGGCGGATGCAGATGTGCTAGGATGGCGGCATGCAAAAACGCACTGCTTTCGGATTCTGGAGTGTACTGGGATTATGTGCCGCGCTTGCCGCTTGCAGCCAAGCCGCGCCGTCGACGCAGCCCTTTTCGCCGGCCGGCTCGGGGCCGGCGCTCGAGCGCGTGGCCGCAGCGCCGCCGGTGATTGGCGGCTGTCAAGTATTTCCGGCGGACAACTGGTGGAACACCGATATCTCCCAATACCCGGTGGATCCGAACTCCGGCAACTATCTCAAAGCGATGAACGCTGCAACGACGAATTTGCATCCCGATTTCGGCCACAATCCCACGTACGGCATTCCATATGCGATCGTTCCGAAATCGCAGCCGTTTGTGCCGGTTTCATTCGTCATCAAAGATCAAAGCGATCCCGGTCCGTATCCGATCCCCAGCAATGCGCCGATCGAAGCGGGCGGCGATCATCACGTCCTCGTGCTCGACAGCGGCAACTGCGAGCTGTACGAGATGTGGCACGCAAAGTACGTCGGTCCGGGCTGGCACGCCGGATCCGGAGCGATCTTTCATCTGAATTCAAACAAGCTGCGTCCCAATTACTGGACTTCCGCCGATGCGGCCGGTTTGCCGATTCTTCCCGGTCTGGTGCGTTGGGATGAAACGCAAACGGGCGCGATAACGCACGCGCTGCGATTTACGGTTCACGAGACGCAGCGCGGGTTTATTCATCCGGCAACGCATTTTGCCAGCACGAGCACGGACCCGTCATTGCCGCCGATGGGGCTGCGCGTGCGGCTGAAGGCGTCGTACGACATTTCGCACTTCACCGGTAACGCTTACACGATACTGCAGGCGCTCAAGACGTACGGCATGTTCGTCGCCGACAACGGCTCGGACTGGTTCATCAGCGGATCGACCGACACGCGCTGGAACGACAACGATTTGAACCAGCTCAAATCGGTGCCGGCGTCGGAATTCGAAGTCGTAAAGACGGGCACGATCATTCACTGATCCCCTTCGTCATGCTGAGGCATCGCTTGTCATCCTGAGGCATCGAAGGACCCTGAGGCATCGAAGGGCCTTGCGCTGTAGGACCCTGAGGCATCGAAGGGCACCTCTCCCCTCGCAACCGCGCCCGACGTTTCGCATCCGTGCGAAACGCTGGCCTACTGAATTGAGCG